>CAYRSS010000063.1:0-21498 GCA_964426945.1 uncultured Phycisphaeraceae bacterium | reverse complement strand
GACCAATATCAGGATACAGTAAAGGTTCACGGGGTCTTTCCGTCTTGCCGCGGGTACGTGGTATCTTCACCACGAATCCAATTTCACCGAGTCCGTCCTTGAGACAGTGCACCAGTCGTTACGCCATTCATGCGCGTCGGAACTTACCCGACAAGGAATTTCGCTACCTTAGGACCCTCATAGTTAGGGCCGCCGTTTACGGGTGCTTCGGTTGCCAGCTTCGGGGTTACCCCCTGACCGCCTTCCTTAACATTCCCGCATCGAGCAGGCGTCAGTCTCTATACGTCCACTGTACGTGTTGGCAGAGACCTGTGTTTTTGATAAACAGTCGCCAGTGCCGATTCTCTGCGCCCTCCTCCGAAGAGGTAGGGACCCCTTATCCCGAAGTTACGGGGTAAAATTGCCTAGTTCCTTAAGGACGGTTCTCTCGAGCGCCTGAGGCTACGCGCCTCACCCACCTGTGTCAGTTTTGGTACGGATCCGCTGATTGCCACTACGGCTTTTCTCGGCCCCTCGTCTGCACACTTCGGCAACAAATCGGCCTCGGCCTTTCGGCCACCCTCACGTCTTATCGTGGGCTGTGCTTCAGAAGGACGCACCGCAGATAGATCTCACAACGGAGGGCCGGAATATTAACCGGCTGTCCATCGACTACGCCTTTCAGCCTCATCTTAGGTTCCGCCTAACCCTGGGGGGATTTACCTTCCCCAGGAAACCTTGGGTTTACGGCGAGAGGGATTTTCACCCTCTTTATCGTTACTCATACCGGCATTATCACTTGATTGGTCCGCTACCACTCCTCACGGTATGGCCTGTATCTACCAATCAACGCTCCCCTACCGCTCGCTTGCGCGAACCCATGGCTTCGGTACCATGCTTGAGTCCCGTTCATTATCGGCGCCCAAGTTCTCGATGAGTAAGCTATTACGCACTTTTTAAATGGTGGCTGCTTCTAAGCCAACATCCTCGCTGTCTCAGAACAAGGACTTCCTTACGCACTTAGCATGGTTTTGGGACCTTAGCCGATGGTCTGGGTTGTTTCCCTTTTGACCACGAAGGTTATCCCTCGCAGACTGTCTCCCGGGGTAATCGCTGCGGTATTCGGAGTTTGGTTGAGGGAGGTAGGCGGGTAGCCCCCTCGTCTCATTCAGTAGCTCTACCCCCGCAGCGTAGTGTCCCGAGGCTAGCCCTAAAGCTATTTCGGGGAGAACCAGCTATCTCCACGTTTGATTAGACTTTTACTCCTCCTCACAGCTCATCGGATAACTTTTCAACGTTAACCCGTTCGACCCTCCGCGACCTTTTACGGTCACTTCAGTCTGGCCATGAGTAGATCACGTGGTTTCGGGTCTACGGCCTGCAACTTGACGCCCTATTCAGACTCGCTTTCGCTTCGGCTCCTCCGCGTAACGGATTAACCTTGCTACAGACCGTAACTCGCCGGCTCATTATGCAAAAGGCACGCGGTCACACGCTAAATCGTGCTTCCACTGCTTGTAAGTACATGGTTTCAGGTTCTTTTAACTCCGCTTGAAGCGGTTCTTTTCACCATTCAGTCGCCCTACTTGTGCGCTATCGGTCGTCGAGTAGTACTTAGCCTTGGAGGGTGGTCCCCCCGGATTCACACGGAGTTTCACGAGCTCCGTGCTACTCTGGAACTCCTCTCAACGGAGGGCTGTCGCTTTCGCATACGGGGGTGTCACCCGCTATGCCCGGCCTTTCCAGACCGTTCTGCTAACGACGCCTTTGTAACTCCTCGAGGGTCCGCAACCCCGCGGTGCAAGCACCACGGTTTGGGCTAGATCCGCCTTCGCTCGCCGCTACTGACGGAGTCTCGGTTGATTTCTTTTCCTCCAGGTACTTAGATGTTTCAGTTCCCTGGGTTTGCCTCCGCGGGCTATGAATTCACCCACGGATGACGCCATCTGCTTGCGCAGTGACGCCCGGTTTCCCGATTCGGAAATCCCCGGATCAACGCTTGTTTGACAGCTCCCCGAGGCTTATCGCAGCCTGCCACGTCCTTCATCGCCTCTCGACGCCTAGGCATCCACCATGCACCCTTAGTAGCTTGATCACTTATATGAGAAGCTGAACCCGCCGCAGCACCCGACGCTTTCGCGCCGAACGCCACGCCCGGTTCCGCCGCCATACGATCAAGCCGCTTCGCCTGCGCTCAAGAGAGCCCGCCGCCGACCGCCGACCGACCCGAAGGCCGACCGCCGTCCGGCAACATGACTCTCGTGTGGATTCGCTAGAATCCCGACCTGTCCGGCCGCCGCCGGCCCCGTGTCGCCACGAGGCCCGACGCGAACCGCCCGACAGATCGCTACGTCCGCATCTTCACTTGTCAAAGAGCCTGTCGTCCCGGCCGCTGACGCCCTGAGGGCCTCTCTCAGCCGGGTCGGGCAAGTTAACACATCCTTTGCGGCCGTCAAGTCCCTCAAAGACCCTTTTTTCAGCACTGCCGGGACCCCGCGCAGAGCCCGCGTTAACCCGTTAGCTTGACAAGAGTTACGGCTCGTGGCCCAATGCCGCACCATGGCCGATTCCTCGCGCATTTTCGGCGCTCACCTCTCTGTCGCCGGTGGCCTCCATCTGGCCCTCGTCGAGGCCCGGCGGCTGCAGGCTGACGCCGTCCAGGTCTTCGTCAAGAACCAGCGCCGCTGGAACGCTCCCCCGCTCACCGACGAGCAGGTATCCGCGTTTCACGCCGCGCGCCGCGAGACGGGCATCAGGTTTGTCGCGGCTCACGCAAGCTACCTGGTCAATCTCGCGTCGCCCGACGCGGCTCTTCGCGATCGCAGCATTCAAGGGCTCGCCGACGAACTCACGCGATGCCACCTGCTTGGCATCGACGCGTTGGTGTTCCATCCGGGCGCAGCAATGGGCGACAGCGAGTCGGCGGCGATCGAGCGTACCGCGTCGGGGCTCGACGCGGTCTTCGAAGCAGTCGGAGGGGGTCCGACGCGCGTGCTCGTCGAGTGCACCGCCGGACAGGGCACGACCATCGGTCACCGCTTCGATCATCTCGCCGCCATCCTCGCCGCATGCCGCCACGCACCGCGCGCGGGCGTCTGTCTTGACACGTGCCACCTCTTCGCCGCCGGCCACGATTTCCGCACGGCGGAGGGCTATTGCGCGATGGTGGAAAGCTTCGACCGCGAAGTGGGTCTCGCCCGCGTCGCCTGCGTGCACACCAACGATTCCGTGGGAGCGCTCGACAGCCGGGTCGATCGCCATGAGCACATCGGGGAGGGCCGCATCGGACTCGAAGGCTTCAGTCACTTCCTGCACGACGAGCGTTTCGCAGCGGTGCCGTTCATTCTCGAGACCGAGCACGGCGAAAACGAGCAGGGGCGCGACTTCAACGAACTGAACCTGGAACGCCTGCGTTCCCTCGTCGCAGGCCGCCGCGCGCGAAAGGCTTGATCATCGCGTCGGGGGCGGCAAAGCCGTAGACTGCGCGTGGCCGCCCGGAAGGATGCCTGACGAGGTCGGAGCCGACGTCCATGTTCGAGTCGCCGCTTGTGCTGCTGGTGCTGATTGTCGTCGTCGCCGGCGCGGCGCAGTGGCTCGCGTGGCGCATCCAGCTTCCGTCGATTCTTCTGCTGCTGGCAGCCGGCTTCCTGCTGGGGCCGGTCACCGGCGTAGTCCAGCCCGAAAACTTGTTCGGCCGGGCTCTCTCGCCGCTCGTGTCCCTCGCCGTGGCGATCATTCTCTTCGCGGGCGGGCTGACGCTGCGTTTTTCGGAAATCGCGACGACAGCTTCGGTGGTCTGGCGGCTCGTGACCGTCGGTGCGCTGGTCACCTGGGCGGCCGCGTCCGCAGGGGCGTATTACCTGCTCGATCTCCCCGCGCAGCCCGCGATCCTGTTGGGCGCCATCCTGATCGTGACCGGGCCCACGACAATCATCCCGCTGCTGCGCCACGTCCGACCTACGGCCCGCGTCGCCTCGGTACTGCGGTGGGAGGGGATCGTCATTGATCCGGTCGGCGCGACCATCGCCGTGCTGGTGTTTGAGGTGGTCGCCGGCGGCGCGGCCGCGACAGCGAACGCCTCGCACCACGCCCTGGTCGTCCTCGGCAAGACGCTCTGCTACGGCGGCGGTGTCGGGGCCGCGGCGGCCCTGCTGCTCATGCTCGCGCTGCGTCGCTTCTGGATCCCCGACTACCTGCGCAGCAGCCTCTCGATGGCGACGGTGATGGCGGCGTACGCCGTCTCTCACTTGCTGCAGCAGGAATCCGGCCTGCTCGCCGTGACGCTGATGGGCGTCATCCTCGCCAACCAGCGGATCGTCGACATCCGATCGATCGCCGAATTCAAGGAGAATCTCGAGGTCTTCCTCATCGGGGCGCTCTTCATCCTCCTCAGCGCCCGCTTGAAGCTGGAGGATTTCGCAGATTTCGGCTGGCAGACCGCAGTGTTTGTGGCGGCGCTGATCCTGGTCGTCCGCCCGCTCTGCATCCTCGCGTCGACGCTTGGCTCATCGCTCCCGTGGCGCGAGCGATGGTTCCTCATGGTCGTCGGGCCGCGGGGCATCGTGGCCGCGGCCGTGGCTTCGGTGTTCTTCATCGAGCTTGAGCGGCACGGCATCGTCGGATTCCACCCCCTCGTGACTGTGACGTTCACGACGATCGTGGGCACGGTGCTCTTCAGCGGGCTGATGGCCGGTCCAGTGGCTCGGCGACTCGGACTGGCCGAGCGCAATCCGCAGGGGCTGCTGATCGCCGGCGCCGGGCGCTTCGCGAGGATGCTCGCCGAGGCCGTGCTCAAGCGCGACTTCGCCGTGCTGCTGATCGACACCAACGCAGACAAGATCCGCACGGCCCGCCTCGCCGGCCTACCCGCCGTCCGGGGCAGCATCGTCTCTGATGACCACGCAGGCGAGCTGAACCTCGCAGGACTCGGGCGCATGCTGGCCATGACCGGCAACGACGAGGTGAACGTGCTCGCCGTGGAGCATTTCCGCCGCACCTTCGGCCAGGCGGGAACCTACCAGATCTCCCCGCGGCGCGACCGTGAAAAGCAACTCCCAGCCGAGACGAAGCTGCCCGGCCGCCGGCTCTTTCACGTCGACGCGACCGCCGATCGCCTCGAGGACCTCTGCGAGAGCGGCTGGGTGGTGAAGGTGACGCGCATCACCGAGGAATTCACGCTGGAGGACTTCCGTGAGCGCTACGGCGAGGAAGCGATTCCGCTGCTGACCCTTGAGGAGGAGCCGAAGCGGCTCATCGTGCACGTCGCCGACGAGGCGCCCAAGCCCAAGCCGGGCCAGCATTTCGTGAGCCTCGTGCGCGAGGGCGAAGCTGCGAAGAGCTGACCCGCACCGCTCGTCAGGACAGCCCGTAGACCGCCGAGAACTTCGCCGTCGCGTAGCGCACGAAGGGTTCGATCGACAGCGGCTTGCCCGTCACGCGCTGCACGAGTTCATGCGCGAGGTACTGACGGCCGTGGCGGTGGATGCGGTCGCGCAGCCACTCCAGCAGCGGGCGACAGTCCCCCGCCCGGATCTTGCCTTCAAGATCGCTGATGTCGCGGCCTGCCTGCTCATAGAACTGCGCCGCATAGAGGTTCCCCAGCGAATAGGTCGCGAAGTAACCGATCGCCCCAAGCGACCAGTGGATGTCCTGCAGGCAGCCCTCGCGATCGGCAGGGGGGACGATGCCAAGGTACTTCCTGAACGTCTCGTTCCAGAACGCGGGCACGTCTTTGACCTTCACGGTCCCGCTGATCAGGCCGCGCTCGATTTCGAACCGCAGGGCAATGTGCAGGTTGTAAGTCAACTCGTCCGCTTCGACGCGGATCAGCGAGGGCTGCACGGTGTTGATGGCGCGGTAAAACTCGTCGAGCGAGACCTTGCCCAGCGCCGCGGGGAACTCCTTTTGAAGTGTCACGTAGTGGCACTCCCAGAACGCCCGGCTGCGGCCGACGAAGTTCTCCCACATCCGCGACTGCGACTCGTGGATGCCCAGCGAGACGGCGTCGGCCATCGGCGTGAAGCGATGCTCGCCGGGCAAGCCCTGCTCGTAGAGGGCGTGGCCGACCTCGTGCATCGTGCCGAACATCGCCGCCGGAAGGAAATCCTCCAGGTAGCGCGTCGTGATCCGCACGTCGCCCGGCCCGCCGATCGTCGTGCAGAAGGGGTGGGTGGACACGTCCGCCCGGCCGGCGCTGAAGTCGAACCCCAGCCTCTCCGCGAACATGCGCGACAGCCGCTCCTGCGGAGCACGGTCATAATGCCGCGTGAGGATCGAGGCGTCCGGCTTGTTCGGCGATGCCTGAATGCGCTGCAGCAGCGGCACCGTCGCCGCGACGAGCTCGCCCAGCAGCTTCTCGATCTGCGAGGCGATCGCCCCGGGCTCGAACTCATCCATCAGGGCGTCGTAGGGCTCGGTCGTGTAGCCGATCAGTTCGGCCACACGCTGACGCTGGGCGACGGTCTTCTCGAGGTAGGGGGCGAACTCCGCGAAGTTCGAGTTTCGTCGGGCCTTGGCCCACGCGTCCTTCGCCACGATGGCCGTGTGGGCGATCTCCTTGACCAGCTCAGTGGGCAGCTTCGTCTTGCGCTCCCAGCGCCGCCGGATCTCGCGCAGGTTGGTCGCCGCGACGGCTCCGGTCCGGGCGGCGCCCTCTCCCTCTGCGGCTTCCAGCAGGCGGCCGACCTCTGGTGCGATGAACCGCTCGTGGGCCAGCCCGGCAACCAGGGCGCTCTGCTCCGCTCGCGCGGCCACGCCCGCTTCGGGCATCTTCGTTTCCTGGTCCCAGTCGAGAAGCTGCCCCACGCTCTCGAGACGGGCGACATCCTTCACGAGTTCCACCAGCTGTTCGTACGGCTTCGACATCGGCGGCATCCTCCGCCATCGCGCCTCGGTCGACGCCGCCAGGGCCCACTGGGCCGGGGCGCGACCGCGCGATGGACCGCCGCACGATACCGGGCCGCCCGCGTGGGGACCAGTTGCCCAAGGCCCCCGGCGCAGCGATCCGACACGATCACAAACACGTCTGCGCCCCCTTGCGGCGGCCCTGCACAGGCTGTGCGTTCGCGGTATGATCAAATCCCGCAGCACGGCGGCATCCCGCCGGCGCAGGCACCGGATGGCCTTATGGTCGTGACTTTTCTCTACACCCTGGGCGGCGGCATGCTGCTGGTGATGGCCAGCGGTAATCCGCGGGCGATGGCCTGGAACTACCTGCGGACCATCGGGGCGATTGTGCTCGCGCTGGGCTCGGGCGCGACCCTCTGGGTGCTGAGTCAAGCCGGCTGGCAGATCGCCGCCCCGCTCGACACCGCTCTCGGCGCGGCCCTGGCGGTCGCCGCGGCGGTCCTCGTTTTCGCCGCCCCGCTGATGGAACGGGCGGTCGGGCTGTATCGCGGGCTGACGGCGCTGGGCGGCGCCGCGGGGATCGCCGCCGCGTGCCTGCACGGGCTCACGCTGTTCACCCGGCAGGCGGACCCGACGACCGCGTTGCGGATTATGGCGGTCGCCGGCTTCGTGGCCGCCGCCCTGCTGCTGGGCAGCATCACCGTCGCCTGGCTGCTCGGCCATGCCTACCTGACGCAGACCCGCATGACAATCGCCCCGCTGCGCCACTTCTCGCGCGTGCTGCTGTGGGCTGTGGGGATCCGTACAGTCTTCCTGCTCGCGAGCCTGGCGCTCGGGTTCTCCGGGGCGATCGGCACGCTCCGACCGACGCGCGCCGACGCCGGTCCGTCCGTAGTCGCGGCAGACGCGGCGCTGGCGCAGGCCGATCGCGCCGAACCCGTGGGCTTGTCCGCCGCCCTCGCCGGCGCATGGCTGATGCTATCACTGCGGATCGGGCTGGGGCTGGTGGCGGTCGGCATCTTCGCGTGGATGGTGGCCGAATGCGTGAAGATTCGGTCTACGCAATCCGCGACCGGCATCCTGTACTTCGCATCGCTCTTCGCCATCATCGGCGAGCTGGCCAGCCAGCAGTTCATTCATGAAATCGGCTGGCCGCTGTAGGAGTTCTGCATGCGCCCCGCCCCGTCGATCGCAGTCCCGCCGGCCGCAGGAAGCGCCGCATGACCGACCCCACCGCCCACAACGCCGCCGCCCGCGCCGCGCTGCTCGAAGCCATCGCCGCGTTCTGTCAGGCGTTCGACGAGGCGTTTCTGAGGCTCCTCACTCCCGCCGGCGATGCCCCGCCGCGGCTCATCGATGCGATGCGCTACACTGCCCTGCTGCCCGGCAAGCGGATCCGGCCGTTTCTGGTTGCGCGGTGCTGCGAACTGGCGGGCGGACGGCGCGAAGACGCCTGGCACGTCTGCGCCGCGGTCGAGTGCGTCCACGCCTTCAGCCTGATCCACGACGACCTGCCCGCCATGGACAATGACGACCTCCGCCGCGGGCGACCGACCAACCACAAGGTCTACGGCGAGGACGTCGCCATCCTCGCCGGCGATGCCCTCGTGGTGCTGGCGTTCGAACTGCTCAGCCGCCACCGCGACGCGGCGCAGGCGATCCGCATGGTGCGTGCGCTGGCGGTCGGGGCGGGCTGGACGGGGATGATCGGCGGCCAGACCGCCGACGTGCTGGGCGAGGGCGAAGCCCCGCGCGTTGAGCTGGCCCAATACATCCACGAGCGCAAGACCGCCGCCCTCTTCGCCGCGGCCTGCCGCCTGGGGGCTATCGCCGGCGGAGGCGACGACGACGCGGTCGAGGCCCTCGCCCGCCATGGCGAGCACCTGGGCCGGGCGTTCCAGATCGCGGACGACTTATTGGACGTCACCTCCTCCTCCGATCGCGCCGGCAAGAACGTCGGAAAAGACGAGGCCGCCGGCAAACAAACCTACCCGAGATGCGTAGGTATCGAGGGCAGCCGACGGGCGGCGGACGAGGCGGCCGGCGAGGCCGTCGCGGCCCTCAACCGGTTCGGCCCGGCAGCGAGCGACCTGCGAGCGCTCGCCGCGTACGTCGTGCGACGTGATTATTGAAAGTTCTGGAACTACGCGCCGGGGCAGAGCACGGTACAATCCCTGCGGATCCACCCGGCGAAGAGTCGCGCCGCGGGCGGCCGCTAGTCCTGATCTCGGTGGGTCGCGGCCCGGAAGCGGGAAGACCCCAAAGCGGGCACCGGCCTGCCGCCGCCCCGCCACACAAGCATGAGCATACTCAGCGAAATCCACTCCCCCGCAGACCTGAGGGCCCTGCCGATCGAGCGGCTGCCCGAACTGGCCCGTGCGGTGCGCGATCGCATCGTCGAGGTGGTCGGCCGCAGCGGCGGCCACCTCACCAGTAACCTCGGCGTGGTCGAGCTGACCATCGCCCTGCACCGCGTCTTCGATTTCAAGACCGACCGGCTGCTGTGGGACGTGGGGCACCAGTGCTACCCGCACAAGCTGCTCACCGGCCGCCACGAGCGCTTCGACACGCTGCGCAAGCCGGGCGGCGTCAGCGGCTTCCCCGAGATTTCCGAGAGCGAGTACGACCTGTTCCGCGTCGGCCACGCCGGCACGGCCGTCGCCACCGCCGTGGGTATGGCCCGAGCCGATCAGCTCCTCGGGCGCCAGACAAACGTCGTCTCGGTGGTCGGCGACGCAAGCATCGTCAACGGCGTCGCATTTGAGGGGCTCAACCAGGCCGGCACGCTGAAGCGCCAGTTCCTCGTGGTCCTCAACGACAACGAGTGGGGCATCTCGCCAACGCAGGGCGCCGTAGCGGAGTACCTGGGCAAGTTCCGGGCGAGCAACTTCTACGAAGACGTAAAATCGCTGACCAAGCGCAACCTGCCGAAGCTGCCGCTGCTGGGCAAGCCGGTGTTCGACATGATCGCTCACCTCAAGGAGGGCATCAAGGCGACCGTCTCGCCGGGGCAGGTCTTCGAATCGATGAACCTGCAGTACGTCGGCCCCATCGACGGGCATGACATCCCGCACCTCATCGAGATGCTCGAAACGCTCAAGCACGCACACCACCCGGTGCTGCTGCACGTGCACACGGTCAAGGGCAAGGGTTGCGACTGGGCCACCGCCGCGCCGGGCAAGTTCCACAGCCCTCGGCCTTTTGAGGTCGTCGGCGGCAAAGCGACCATCAAGCGCGGCAGCGGCAAGAGCTGGACCACCGCGTTTGTCGACGCCCTCGTCGAGCTGGCCGAGCGCGACGAACGCATCTATGCCATGACCGCGGGCATGCCCGACGGCACCGGCCTGTCCACCTTCATGGAGCGCTTCCCCGAACGGTCGCGCGACGTCGGCATCGCGGAGAGCGCCACCGTGGACATCGCGGGCGGCATGGCCAAAGCCGGGCTGCGGCCGGTGTGCGCGATCTACTCGACGTTCCTCCAGCGGGCGTTTGACCAGGTGTTTCAGGAGGTCGTGCTGCAGGGACTGCCGGTCATGTTCTGCCTCGATCGCGGCGGGCTGGTCGGCGGCGACGGCGCGGTGCACCACGGCTTCGCCGATATTGCGTTCCTGCGGCCGATGCCGGGCATGGTGCTGATGGCGCCGTGCGATGAGGACGAACTGAAGGCCTCGCTGAGCTTCGGCCTGACGCTCAATCAGCCCAGCGCGATCCGCTATCCGCGCGACAACGTACCCGCGCCGATGCTGCCGTGCCCGCCGTTCGAGATGGGCAAGGGCCGCAAAATGCGCAGCGGCGACGCCGCGACGATTCTGGCGTACGGCGTGTCGACGCTGGAAGCGTTGACCGCCGCCGAAGTGCTGGCCGAGAGCGGCATTGAAGCGGCCGTGTGGAACGCCCGCTTCGCCAAGCCGATCGACCGCGACATGGTCCGCGAGGCCTTCCGCGGCGATCGCCCGGTGGTGACGGTGGAGGATCACTCGGTGACCGGCGGGTTCGGCTCGGCCGTGCTGGAGACGGCGCAGGAAATGGGCCTCCCCATCGGCCGGATGGTGCGACTGGGCATCCCGACCGACCGGTTCATCCCCCACGGCAGCCGCACGGGTCAATTGGCCGACTGCCGGATCGACGCCGGCGGCATCGCCGCGGCGGTGCAGGAACTGCTTGCCGGCCGGGGTGACGACATCCGCGAGGCGCCGTCCCGAACGGTCTCGGCTTCGGCCGTCGCACGGACGCCCGCGGGGTGACCGACAAGACCATGCTGCCGGCAATCAAAAACGGCGGGCCGTCTCATGCGAGACGGCCCGCCGCGTTTCTCTTGGGCATCAGTCCTGCACCATGTCGGACCGGTCACAGCCGGTTCAACACGACGGCCGACGCTACGCCCGACGGCGACGCATCACCGCCGCGCCGAGGAGGCCGAGCAGCGCGAGCGACGCCGGCTCGGGAACGACCTGGCCGCGGATCTCGCCGCCCGGACGGAACGTGCTGTGGATGTTCACATACCAGAGGCCGCCAAGAAGCTCCGCCTCGAACGCTTCCGAGATGACCGTCGAGCCGACGATCGGATTGACCGAGAAGTCGAGACCGATCCGGACCCCGGCGTTGACGCCGACCGGCGCGGCGCCGTGGAAGTGGGCATTCGTCACGCTGCCGATCAGGCCGCTGTACGAGATGTTCCACTGCAGCGTGTTCGTCACGTCGTCGTACAGCACGACCCCGGTGCCCGAGGCCGGCGTGGCGACGGGCGGTACCTCCTGCAGCCCGTCGAGCGGGAAGTTGAAGTTGTACGTTGCCGCCTGCGCCACCGGGGCGACCGCCCACAGCGTCAGCAGGCCTGCACCGAGAATCCATCGCGCCTTGCTCATGTTTCTGCCTCCTCCGATCAGAATGGGATGTGCACTGATTGAGAGCCCGGCCCGACGCGGCAGCCCGGCCGCCGCGCAGAGTGCTCCGTGTCTCAAGATGTACCAATCGGCGGCGTGGATTGCAACGGATTGGCGGAATAACGGCGGAGGCTCCTGGAGTACGGCTGAACCTGACCGCCGGGCGGCGCGCCGCCGCTCATCGATAGTGAGCGGCGATTCGCGCGCCGGCGGGGCCGGCCGAGCGCCCGGCGAGGAGAGTGTCCCGGATCTGACGCGCCAGCTCCAGATAGCCGGCGAGTTCATCGGGCTTGGGCCGACGCGCGGCTCGATAGACGATCAGGTAGTGGTCGCGCGCTTCGACGGAGAGCTTCGGGTTGCGCTCCAGCAGGTCGCAGACCGGCCCGGTGAACACGCCGCGGATCGCCTCCTCATCAGCCTCGCGGAGCAGGAACTTCCCGGAGAACGCCGGACGGTCGGGGATCTTGATGTCCTGCATGCCCAGCATGCCGCCGATCTTGTGGAAGACGTGTTCGGGACGAAGCTCAAACGCGGGCAGCGCGCCGGTGAAAGTCATGGCCACCACCGTCTGTCGATGCGTCTGCGAGTTCTTCCCACCGCCGGTGGTATACCGGTAGTCGAAGAGCAGTTCGGAGCCGTGGTCCTCGTGCCGATAGATCAGGTTGCTGCCCACCTTCGATCGGCCGAGCGTGAAGAGGCGCAGCCCCGCGAACTCAGCCTCGGCCAGCCCCTCCATCTTCTCGTTGAAGTGAAAGCCCCACGCCTCGGCCAGCGCCCGCATCGCCTCACGCCGCTTCTTCTCCATCCTGCTGCCAATGACGAAAGCCAGCACGACGCTGCCGACAATGCCGGCGACCATCACCACGACCACGAAGTCCGCGTCGGCCAACAGGTTGAAACTCGGCATGGTCACGTCAGCGTCTCCGAAGACTGCAACGTGGAACGAATCGGCTGCGCCGTGGTCAAGCTGGAACAGCACTACAGCACGTACTGACGATCGACAAGCAGCACTTCTACGCGCGATTGAGCCTCGTCAAGGCTGGGATACTGGTCGCGAGACGCGCCGACGCTCCCGGCGGCGATTCTATCGGGCGTGAGCAGGTCCGGGAATTGTTAAATCTTCCGAGCGGGTGCCGCGGCGAATTCCATTGCGGGCGCCACGTTCGTACAGTTGAGCGGTGATCGTTTCACAGGGAAAACTCGACGCACCCGCCGTCGATGAGGGCCGCGCAGCCGCGGCGCAGAGCCAGGCGGAGATCGCCCGCCGCGGGATTCACAAGCGCTGGTCGGCGATCGTCGCCAACGAGCAGGGCGCGAGAAGCGGCGACGACATCGAGGCGCTTCACGCCATGCGCGTGGCCTCGCGCCGGCTCCGTGAAGCGCTGCGCGTATTCGAGGCCTATCTGCCTGCGCGGTCGGCGCGGCGCGTGGGCAAGCGTCTGAGGCGGTTGACGCGCGCGCTGGGCGCCCCACGCGAATGGGACGTGCATGCCCAACTGCTCGCGTCGATCCACGCGGCGACAGACCGGCCCGCCGATCGCGCCGCGATCGAACATGTGTGGGAATTCGTCGAAGACCGCCGCACCCGCGAGCGGGAACGCATGCTCAAGCGGCTCGACGGCTGGGACTGTGCCGGGCTGGGCCGAAAGATCGGGCGACTGGTCGCGAAGCTGCACCCACGTCACGAGGCGGGCGACGCGCCGCCCCAAGCGGCCTGGGCCGCGCTGGCTCCGTTGGTCGACAGCGCGTTCGCAAACCTGGCGACCCTCCGCGCGGGGGAGCGCCCCGAAGACCTGCACGCCATGCGCATCAGCGTCAAGCGGCTGCGCTATGCGGTGGAGTTGCTCAAAGCGGCGTTCGTCTCCGATCACCGGACACTCGTGAACGACCTGGCCGCGCTGCAGGAGACGCTGGGCAGCTACCGCGACCACATGCTGCTCGAGGAGCTCGTCTCCCGGCGACTGTCGCGCCTCTCGGAGCGCGGGCGGCGGACGCTGGTGGAAGGACTGATCGGCCCGGTGGACACCTTGGTGGCCAAGCGACACGCCGAATACACAGCCTTTGTCAGGAAGACCGGTGGACTCTCGGCTGCCGCCGTGGGGCGGCGGATTCGTACTGCACTTGGGCTCCCCGAGGCGGCGGCAGCGGAAGAAGGCGGATCAGAGCAGCCCGGGCGGTAGGCCGCGTTTCTTCTGCTTGCCACCGATTTGGCGCAGATGCCTGGGCTGCAGGAGGAATTGCAGCGCGGCCGATCCGTCGGGCGGGAAACCGTCCACCTCGACCAGCGCGAGCGACGCCTTCTTCACCTCGACCGATAGTCCGTTCACGTCGCCGGTCGTCAGCAGCGACAGCATCTCGGAGAGATTCGGCTCGTGCCCGACGACCAGCACCGCGGGGGTGTCCTTCACTCCCTCAAGCTCGCGGAAGAAGCTCAGCGGCGAGACCCCCGGCTCGAGCAGGCGCGAGACGCGCAGAGCCGACGGCTGCAGCCCCAGCTCGGCCGCGACGATATCGGCCGTCTGGCGGGCGCGCTTCAGATTGCTGGTGAAGACGAGGTCGAACTCGAGCCCCATCCGCCGCATCCCCCGGGCGACGTCGCGCGTCTTGCGCAGCCCTTCGCCGGTCAGCGGTCGCTCGTGGTCGTTGGTGAACACCGGATCGTCACGCAGTGCGGCGATGCCATGACGCATCAGGTAGAGCAGCATGCAGGCTGTTCCTCCGGACCACGCAGGGTCCGCGCCGAGTCACCCCGCGCCGGCGTTACGCGGCCGAGGGGCTCAGCACTGCGGCGCTGACCGCGCGGCGCAGTTGATCCTGGACACGATCGATCTGCCCCCGGGCGTCGATGGTGACGAACGAGAATTCTTCGGCAAGCCGGTCGAACTCCTGAAGCACCTGGTTCTGATAGGCCATGAACGAGTCGTAGATGTCCAGATCGGGATAGCGATCCTTGCCCGCCTCCCAGTAGTTGATCCCCCCGGACAGCAGCACCCGGCGCGGCAGCGTCTTGATGTCCACGCGCAGATGCACCACCAGATCGGGCAGCGGCGCAAACGAGAACAGGTTCCGCACGTATCGGGTGCCCAGCCCGCGGACGATGCTGCGCGCCAGTACGGTGTAGATGTACCGGTCGGCGAGCACCACATAGCCCGCACGCAGCGCCGGGATAATCTCCTTTTCCAGCCGGTCGGCGAAGTCGCAGGCATAGAGCAGCGTGTACGTCAGGGGCGAGAGCTCGTGCCCGCTCTTGGCCTCGTCGATGGTGCGGCCGACAAGCTTAGACCGCGTCCAACCCGTTTCGACCACGGCGTGACCCTGGACCTCGAGCCATTCACGCAGCATCGACAGCTGCGTGGTGCGGCCGACGCCGTCGGTCCCCTCGACCACGATCAGCTTGCCCTCGATCTCGATGTTTTCGAGGTAAGGCGGCGCCGCGCCGTAGAACGTCAGCTTCTTCACGCGCCCTCTCCTGTCGCGGGCAGCCCCAGCTTCTGCCCGACGATCGCGCGCACCTGCCGCTGCTGATCGGGGATGGGCAGCGTCGCGTCGATCACCGTCAGGCCGAATTCCTCGACCATGCGGTCATACTCCTCGATGACCCTCGACTGAAACCTCAGGAACGACTCGTTGATGTCCGGCGTGAGGCCCATGTCCATGCCGGCTTCGTAGTACTTGAGCTTGGCGCGCGACGCCTGAAGCCGCTTGAGGGCAAGCTGCGGGGGCACGCGGAAGTACAGCGCGATGTCAGGCCGGGTGGCAAACGCGTAGTTGTTGCGCGCCCAGTCGGGGTGGACGCCGCGGGCGCCGTCGCGGGCGAAGGCGGTGAACGCGTAGCGATCGGCAACCACGGCCATGCCCGCCTTCAGCGGCGGGACGATGTCGTACAGGTGACGGTCGGCGAAATCCGTCGCGTGCAGTAGCGAGAACGTGATCGGCGTCAGCGTGGCCTTCTTCTTGCCCGCCCGCGTCGCGCGCTTCACGAGCGTGGATGAGTTCCACTCGGTGAAGAAAACCGGATGGCGGCGATTCTCAAACCAGCGGCGCAGGAGCTGGGCCTGCGTCGTCTTGCCAGAGCCATCGATACCTTCGACCACGATGAGCAGACCGGGGTAGGGATGAGGTTCAAGAAGCTTGGACACGCGGCGGTTCGACTTCGATCGTGACGGGGATGTCGAGCGAGCTGGACAGCAGGGAAGCCTTCCTCCCGGCGGCCCAGGCCTCCAGCTCGACGTCTTGCGCAGCCCGGACCACAAGTCGCAGGCGCGACGGCGTCGCATCGCAGGCGAGAGAAGATACCGCCTGGGCGTGACCGCGATCAAGGCCTTCAGCAATCCTTAATATTCCGGCGAGCACCCGGACGGTCCTCCGCCGACGGGGGGAGAGCCCGCCGTACTCTGCGTGGCGGGGCTTGGGGCCGCCCTTGCGGTGGTACCGGGCGGTCAGCGCGACCATCTCCACCTCCTGCTCGGCGAAGCCGCGGAGCTGGCCCTGGCGGATCAGGTAGTACGAGTGCTGTTCGTGGCGCGGGAAGTCGATGTGGCGGCCCACGTCGTGAAGCAGGCCGGCGCACTCGAGGATGCGCCGCTCGGTCAGACCCAGGCGATGAACCGGGGCGGACTGGTCGAATATCTGCAGCGCCAGCTTCGCGACGTGGCGAGCATGCAGCCCGTCCTGTCCGCAGCGCCGCAGCAGCGCGATCGCGCTGCGGCGCCGGATGTCAGGCTCGACGGCAGCCAGCGCGTCCGCCCCGGCCGCCGATTGCAGGTGATCAAGGATCAGCCCCTCGCGGATGGACACGTCCGACACGACCAGCTCGTCGCACTTGGCAAGGTCCATCATCCCGACGAGCAGTAGTCCGCCGAAGTGGATGGTGTCCGCCCGGTTGCCGTCGATGCCGGGCACGCGGGCTCGTTCGCGGGCATTCATGTCGGCGAGTCGCTCGGCGAGTTCGCGCAGCTCCTCGCGCTCGACCACGCGGCCGTCAGGACCGAACCGCGCGGCGCGCGTGCGGCGGCGCAGCACCGCCTCGCACAAATCGAGAATGGTGCCCGATGTCCCGACCAGCAGTTCAAACCCCGTGGCCCTTGCCCGCTCCAGCAGCGAAAAAGCCCGCTCGCGGATGATTGCTTCCAGTCGCCGGCGGGCCTCGCGCGGAAGCGGGTCGTCCGCCCCGATGAGTTCGCGCAGGCGCAGCACGCCGAGGGGCAGGCTCTCGCCGATGAGCACCTCGCGCTGGCTGCCGAGAATCGTCTCGACGCTGCCGCCGCCGATATCCACGATCAGCGCCCGCCGCTCGGAAAGGTCGATCACGTCGGTTACGGCGAGGTGAATGAGGCGTGCCTCTTCCTGGCCGGTGATCATCCGCGGCGAAAAACCCGTCGCGGCCTGCACCGCGGCCAGAAAAGCCTCCCCGTTGTCGGCCTCGCGCACGGCGCTGGTGGCCACGGCGAGCACGTGCTCCACGCCGTGCTGATCGGTCAGCCGGCGGAACCGCTTCAGCGAGCGCACGCCGGTGTCGATCGCCTCGGCCGAAAGGTGGCGGGCCTTGAAGGCCGTCGCGCCGAGCTTGATCATGTCCTTCTCGCGATCGACGATCTCGTAGACCATCCCGCCGTCATCGCGGGCGATGATCATGTGGACCGAGTTGCTGCCGATATCGATCGCGGCGATCTTCACGCGTCGGCTCATTCCCGCGCCACGCGACCACGCACGGCGGACCAGGCGATTCGGCGGCGCCGCGCGCTGCGGCGTCCGGGTCGCATCATAGCGGCCCGCGCCGCGGAGGGCAGCGCCCCGCCCGCTCAGGTGATCGTGTAAAGAAACCAGCGGGCCTTCGCGTCGCCCGATCGGGGCCCTGACCGGACGAAGTACACCGTCCAGACCCGTCCGTCGGACATATGCAACCGGTGATAATGGCGCCGGAGGTATCGATCGCCCACGGCGAAGCCGCCCTCGTTGGAGGTCTGCTTCCACACCGCCAGCTCCTCGACAATGGTGAACGTCTCGCCGCGCCAGGTGAAGCCCGCGGGCAGGCCCGGCACGCCGGTTGCCATGCGCTCGGTGTCGAACGTGCCCGGCAGCGGCTGAATGTTCTCGCTGATGAACTCCGTCATGTTCCGCCCGCGCCAGGATTGGATCGGCGAGGAATGGGCGCTATAATCCCGCGGCGCGGCGCTCGCCGCAACCAGACCCGGCCCCGAACGGAGCGTGTTCACGATGCCCCAGATGATCCGGCGATACCCCCTGACGATGCCGCTGGCCCTGATCGCCCTTGCCACGGGCTGTGCGCTGCCCCCGCCGGTCGACAACCAGAACGGCAACCCACCGGCGAACACGAACTTCAACTTCAACCGGAACACAAACGCCAATACCAACGCGAACGCCAACGACAATCAGCCGGCGAACGTCAACGTCAACGACAACGCCCCCGCGAACGCGAACGACAACACCCCGGCCAACACCAACGACAACACGGCGGGCGAACTGGTCGAGCTCGACACGATCACCTTCGACGGCGATGTCCCCGCCGGGCTGGACCCGACCTCCACCGAGGTCGGCGGCGGCCGCGTGGACTTCTCCAACGGCGTCAACGCGGCGGTCGGATTCCCCTCGCTGACCAGCAGCGGCCTGCTGTCGTGGCTGCCCAAGCCCGGCACCGCGGTCATCGCCTTCACCGACCTCGACGTGCGCCGCGTCGAACTCTACTTCGCCGATTTCGGCTCGCCCGGCGCAACCCTGAGCGCTCGGACGGCCTCCGGCTCAACGATCGCGACGATCAGCACGGTCACCACGGGTGTGTTCGGCGATCCCCGCGGGCGGATGGTCATCGACGGCGGCGGGCAGTCGATCGCCCGGCTGGTCGTCGAAATGCCTACGGGTGTGACGGTCGCGGTGGACGACCTTCAACTCACCGTGTTCGAATAGCGGGCGCGTCCCGGCCTGAGTGCTCTGCCGTCGCCCCGGCCCGCCTCGCTTGCAATCGAGCCCGCCTCGGCGAACAATGGCGCCATGCGCTGCATAAACTGGCTCCTCGCTGTTTCGGTCTTCGCCCTCACCGGCTGCGCTGCGCCCGGACCGACCGCCCAGAACTACCTGCTGCGTCACGCGGCGGATGTGCCGCATGGGGCCCTCTTCGGCCGTGCGGAGGTCGCGCTGCTGGAACTCGGCTATGAAATCGATCGGGCTGACCCCGCCGCCGGCGTGCTGACGACCCGGCCGGTCTCGGGCACCGAGTCCGCCCGTTCGGCGTCGGGCTTCGGCCTCGGGCGCGTCACCGTTCGCACGATCGCCGAAGTCCGCGTGCAGCGGGCAGACACCGGCTCGACGCTTTTCTGCCGGGTGCGCGTCGAGGAACTCACCACCGCCTCACACGCCGCGTTCCTCCAGGATCGCGGTGCATCCGACCTGCCCAGCCAGACCCCGATTGACCGCGAGGGCGCCACGACGGAGGAGCAGAACTCTGTCTGGACGATGGTCCGGCGCGACCGCGCCAAGGAGCGGGCGATCATCCACGCGATCCTCGGTGACTCGCCGTAGCCGTTCGGACAATCGGAGAGAGCACGACGCGAGGCAGGGAGACGCGCTGCATCAATGGCCCGCCGCGCGCGCCGGTGCAGCCATCGACCCCGGCTGCGTCGAGAATTCCCTCGCCGATCGGCGGACACCGGCTGGATACTTCTGAAGAAGGGCTGAAGCGAAGCCGCTCGGAGCGCCCGCCCCCCCCGTGGCGACAGGCGCGAGTCTCTCAGCGCATGCGGTAGCGTCCAGATCGCCGCAACGCCGCAGGAGCCAGGGCGAGGCACATGATCGCCAGGGAGCCCGGTTCCGGAATGGGAACGAGCAGCACGAACCCGCCTGTTTGAGGCCCGCCTTCCGGCGGCGTGTAGGTCCCGTAGGCCAGCACGTGACCCAGATCGTTGATCGCGTGAGCGCTGGAGACTTGCCAGCCGGCCGACGCAGCGTCGAGCAGCGCATCCAGCGCGAGCGTACCGTCATCCGGGCTCCAGATGAACGAGTCTGTCCCCCCGGGGACGTAGCCGACGATCGTGCCTGAATCGTTGATACCAGTCGGGAGGAGATTGGTCAGTCCGTTCAGCGCAGGCATCGGCGTGAGCGTTCCCGTGGTGCCATTGGGCGTGTCGGGGCGCCAGATGTAGGTCGCGAGGTCCATACCCAACTGATGCTGGCCGGTGATCCATCCAGCTTCATTGATCAGGTTCGTAAAGCCATTGGTGTCCTGGACTGCCATCACGTTATGAAGCAGTCCGGTCGAGGAGTTCGGCGCGGAGGGCTGCCACAGGTAGGCCCCGCCCGACCAACCTGCGACCTGTCCGCGGTCGTTGATCCGGTGCGCTTCGCCGATCGCCGCGCCGGGCAGCCTGGGGAGCGTGACCACCGTTCCTGTCGCACCGTTGGGCGCGCTTGGACTCCAAAGGAAGCTCTGATGCCCCGAACCGGTGTAGCCCACGACCTGGCCGCTGCTGTTAATGCCGTACGCGATCGTGGGCCCTGCGCCGTTCACCGGCAGGTCTACAGGCTGTTCGTAGTCGCCCCTGGTCGCCGTTGGGTTCCAGATCACTGCTGTGGTCACCTCGCGGCGCCCGACAACCTGGCCGAGGTCATTGATGCCGGCGGCGATGCCGGTGAAGTCGCTCGCGGGCAGCGTTGCCGTCGTCCCACTCGCCCCATTGGCTGTACTCGGTGTCCAGACCGCGGCGCCAAACGCGCCGAAGCCCACAACCTGACCGTAGTTGTTCATCCCGAACACACCGAACAGGTTCATGTTCTCCAGCGGATGGACCGTGTACAACGGTAGAGCGTGGGCCGTCACCGAGATCGAGACGAACACGCCCGCAACCGCCAGACGCCCACGAGTGTTCATGAAGAGTCTCCCCTCAGCGCATCCAATTGTGCCACCCGTCGCTCACCACTGCGCACGGGCGATTGTCATCGAGTACCGCAGGCCGACATCGAACACGAACGGACCGAACCGGTGAGCGGACGCACTTCACGAAGTGGGATAGCCGTGCGAAGCCCTGAAGCGCACCTCGCTCCTGAACCCGAGTCGCCGACGACGACGCTTGCACGCGGCCGTGCGGCGATGGCACATTGTACAAACCTCATGTTGCCGTTGCACGGGGTGGTGTGGGAATCAGAAGGGATGTGGCCCACCGGCAGGTCTGTCCTGTTCAGTGCGGCTTTTCAGCCATTCAGCGCAGCCGTTGGCATGACCGCAGAAAGCACAGCGATGTGCAGAGAGCGACAACGGAGACGCGCGGGCGCGGCCGGTCTTTCCGAAGCCGCTGCGCCGCCGCCTTCCGGCTGGCGGCCTGACGTCGGGACGAGACGAGAAACCGCCGCGCACGGCCCCGCGCGCTGTGCACTCCACCCTCCGCGAGCTCCGCGGTTCGCTTCGGGCGCGAGGCGGACTAGAGCATCTTCAATCCATTCGTAGCGAGTATCCGCAGTGTCTGACGCAGTTGATGGCGTCACTGGGCGTGACTCGGTCGAGGACGCCCTGCATGGCCTGCCAGAGTGCGTAACGCGTTCGGCAGGCCATTGATCGCAGGCCCGCTTGACCTTCGAGAAGTTCATCTCAATCGGGTTCAGGTCCGGGCTGTACCGCTGCAGGAACTGCAGCCGTGCGTCGAGGGACTCGATCAGTGCGCGGCTGTGCTGACTCTTGTGGCTGGACAGGTTTTCCATGATCACGATGTCGCCGTCGCGCAGCTCGGACACCAGGACGTGCTTCACGAAGGCTTCGAAGACGCTGCCGTTGACGGCACCGTCC
>CAYRSS010000062.1:0-21700 GCA_964426945.1 uncultured Phycisphaeraceae bacterium | reverse complement strand
CTGCAGACCCACCTCGCGGCCGCGGAGGCCGGGGTGTTCAACCCGGTCGCCCTGCGCATCCACGATCACAACGCCGACGGCCGGCTCGACGCGGCCGACGAGGCGAATTTCCTGGCCGTTTGGGAGCCGGAAGACCCGGCCGTGGCCGTCCCGCCGCAGTGGCGCCGTCCCCGCGGCCCGGTGGTGGACGTTCTGGCGGACGGTGCGTACGATGTCATCGACTTCCTGACGTTCCAGACGTGCCTCGGCCGGAGCGCGGCCGGGTGCGTGACGCTCTTTGACATCAACAAAGACGCCGTCGTCGACATTACCGACTACGAGCTCTACGCCCACACCTGGGCCGGCCCCGACGAGCCGCACGGCTTCGCCCGAGGGTCGAAATACGGCAACCCCTTCCTCTGGACCGGACAGCGGCACGAGGCGGAGACGGGGCTTTATCACTTTGTGTATCGGTCGTACTCGCCCACGCTGGGGAGATGGCTGCAGAGGGATCCGCTGGGTGTCGTGGGGATAACGGATGTGGCCTCTGTACCCCCAATGCCGATTTCAGCCGCCCCCGGCATCGGCCCTCCCGACACAATCCCAGGATTGGAGTATAGCGATTCTCTAGATCTGTTCGGCTATGTCAATGGCCGACCAACCGCTGGTACGGATCCGCTCGGCAGCTTCTTTGGTGGCGTGGTAGGTGCGCTGAATAATGCCTATGCCCGGGCTTGGATATGGGCCAGCTTCACGACGGCCGGCGTCAGAACTGTGAACATCGTCGGCGGGGTCCTTGCAGCGATAAACCTATACGTCTTCGCCGTTGACCAACAGTTCCGCGACGCAGTCGTTGCACAACCCGATTTCACGAGGCTGATTGCTGCTGACATCCAGTTGATTCTCAGAGGGGGGATGGGGATCCGTGCGTTTCTTTCGAATCCAGCGCTGGTCACTCGAACCACCGCCAGAGGCGTAAGCGTGATGGGCGTCGCCGAGGGTGTGAGCGCTTCTTCGGCATTTACATTGGACCAAGCGCTCGCGAATCCCCAGTTGCTTAGCGGGCTGCGCCCCGGTGACCCGCGGATTCAGGCTATCGTGGCCCAGGCGGAAGCGAGAGGCTGGACAGTTACGAGCCTCGGGAAAGGGAGTAATCAGGGCAGCGGGTTTAGGATACACGCGCAAGGTGTCGCCGGAGACGGCGGAAAGATGATTATGTTTAATCCCGATGGGGGGCACCACGGAACATATTGGAAAGTCAGTACACCGGAAGGAGGGACGACTCGCGTCTTTGATCCATAACGAAAAATTGCCAGTTGGTGCGGCCGAATAATTTCTACGCATGTAAGGCGGATCGCTGGTGCAGCCGATTAGTCGCGAGGCCCGAGTTGCGCGTGTTCGCCGTGTCCACTCCGCATGTGTAGGCGTCCAACCCTGCTCGGAGGAGATCTGCCCTCGACACGCAAGACCGCAATTGTGCAGATACTTAGTGATGACTCACTTCAGTATCCTTGAGGGTCCGGGAGACTTATGCACGGATGATCTACGATGATGCAACCTGATTACAGTAAGTGGCATGACACGATTGTCGACATATTGCGGCAAACGGCAATGGATGTCAGTACGCAAATCGCACTGGTGCCTGAGTATGTGCGACCTACAGATGATATTGCGGAGAACGTGGAATACGCCCTCATGTTATGTGAGACGCTGGCTAAAGTCGGGGCAGTCTCGCCACGTACAGTTGCCGTGCTAACTCAAATCGATGCAGTTATGGAGCGGCATTCGGGAAAGGCTGACCCTGCGTTTTGGACGAATGAGTCACTTGCGAACCATCGAGATTGGACGCAAGTCCGAGAATCTGCAAGGATGGAGCTGGTTGCGTTGGGTCATGAGTTGCGTCCGCCATCACTTAATTGGGTCACTTATGTTCCTGGAGAACTCCCGGCGAGAGGCAATGAGCCGGGTTCTGATGCGAAGGACCCCGACAGCACGAGGCGGGCGAACGCTGATCCTGAGTCCTAGATGACGCGCCGCGATTGAGCCTGCCTCATCCTGCTGGTTTACGGCCTGCCCCCCACGTCTACGCCGGTGGGGCGCAGGTGCTGGAGGAGTACAGCGTCGCGCCGAACGACGACGAGGCGCTGCTGCGCTGGTTCGTCCACGGCGAGAGCTTCCCCGACCCGCTGCTGATGGTCGACGTCTCGCCGCTGGGCGACCACGCCGACACGACGCCCGAGTACCTCTGGTATCTCAAGGACGCCCTCGGCTCGACCGGGGCGCTGGCGAACCTGGCCGGCGAGATTGCCGAGGGCTACGTCTACACGCCCTACGGCGAGACGACGATCCTCGACGAGTTCAACCGTCCGCGCGAGGTCGTCGCGCAGAACCGGCTGGTGTACGAGCACCGCGGGGAGGAGCCGGGCGCAGAGCCGGTGTCCTTCACCACGACGGTGAGCATCGAACCTCACGCGGACGGGACGAAGCTGACGCTGCGGATGGTCTTCCCGTCGACCGAAGCACGCGACCGCGTGATCCGCGAGTACGGCGCGGTGGACGGCGGCGTCCAGACGGTCGACCGGCTCGGCGATCATCTGGGTGGGCAACGAGCCGTGCTGACCATCGCCCTGCCGTCAGACCGCGAGCTGATCATGAACCGCCGGTTCGACGCCCCGCGCCCGCTGGTCTGGGAGGCGATGACCCGGCCGGAGCTGCTCCAGCGGTGGATGTTCACGCCGCCGGGCTGGGCGTGGGGGGAATGTGAAATGGACGTGCGGGTCGGCGGGAAGTTCCGATGGACGTGGAACGGGCCGGACGGGCGCCTGGCCCTGTCGATCCGGGGCGAGCACCGCGAGGTGACCCCGCCGCTGAAGCTTGTCCACACCGAGCTTATGGAGATGGGGCCGGGGGCCGGCGAGTGCGGCCCGGACGGGGAATCTGCCGAGCCGTGGGAGTTGCTCGCGACCATCGAACTCGACGGACGGGACGGCAGGACGCACCTCAAAATGACGCTGCTGTTCCCGAATCGGGAAGGCCGCGACGGCGCGCTCGCATCCGGCATGGAGCACGGCGTGGCCGCGGGGTACGATCAACTGGATGGGCTGCTGGGGGCGGATGGCCGCTGATCGGCGCGCCCTGGCGGGGAGGGTTGCGGAGCGATCGCTCCCTCCCCTCGGAGTGCTGCCATGTCGTCGCCACCTCACTTTGTCGTGCACAGCGAGCGCCTGACGAGGATCTTTGGGCGCTGGCCATCGTTTCACGATGCGGAGGTGACCGAGGCTCATCTTTCACGCGGCGAGCCGGTGATGGAGGGCGCGCTATCAGGATCACCCACGCTAACAGTGAAGGTGCACCTCTGGCAGGGAACGAAGGAGATCGACGCGCAAGGGTCTTACGTACGCCGCAAGCACACGCTGGCGACGCTCCGCTTTCACGAGTTGGAAGAGGATTCGGAACTCTCCGGATTCAATCATCAAAACGTGCTGTTCGATCTGCAAATGACGACGCGCGAAAGAGAAGGGGGAGGGCCACCTGTGATTGACGTGGATTTCCAGTCGTCGTTTGGCCTGAGCGCGGCGTTCGGGTGTGAGCGCGTCGAAGTCGTCGATGCGCAACCTTGTGACGAGCGCGGCCGACCGATGGGTCGTTGACCGCGCCGGGCGCTTCGAAACCACCGCGTGTACTCGGGAGCATCAAACATGGCCGTGAAGGCAAAGTCCAAACCTGCGACCATCGAGGACTACCTCGACGCCCTTCCGCCATCGCAGCGGGCGGCGATGGACAAGCTCCGCCGGGCCATCCGCGCCGCCGCCCCGCAGGCCGAAGAGGTCATGGGCAGCTCGTTTCCGACCTTCCGGCTGGGTACGCAGATGCTCGCCGGTTACGCCGCGACGGGCAGACACTGCGCGTTCTACGTGATGAACGCCTCCGCCCACGCCGCGGATCTGGCGAAGTACGAGGTCAGCAAGGGAGCCGTGCGGTTCTCGCCGGACAAGCCCCTGCCCGCCGCGCTCGTGCGCAAGCTGGTCAAGGCCCGCATCGCGGAGTACACGGCGATGGACGCCGGGCGGGCGAAGCCCCCGAAGCGCGCCGCCGCCGGACGCACCGACCCCGCCGTCGAGGCCCTGATCGCGGACATCAGGCACCCGCGCAAACCGGAGCTGGTCGCGCTGCGCAAACTCATCCGCTCGGCCGATCGCAGCATCACCGAGGGAGTCAAATGGAACTCGCCGAGCTTCCGCACCAGCGAGTACTTCGCGACCATCAACGTACACGGCAAGGACGCGCTGCGGCTGATCCTGCACACGGGGGCGAAGGTCCGCGGCGGCAAGCCCCCGAAGGTGGACGACCCCGCCGGCGTGCTCAAGTGGCTGGCGAAGGATCGCTGCCTGATCACCATCGAGGGCGCGGCCGACCTCAAGGCGAAGTCCAGGCCGCTCAAGGCGATCATCAAGTCTTGGATATCGCAGATGTAGCGGCGACGCCGCCCGCCGGAGGATTCCCCTTGCCCACGAAGCGCAAAGCCGCAGCCCGGCCCGCCCGAGCGGCCACGGCCGCGTCAGCGGCGAAGAAGGCCGCCCCCGCCGCGTCGCCGCCGGAGGTGGACGCCGTCCTCGCCTCGCTGCGGAGGCTGGCCACCAAGGCCACGCGCGACGGCATGGCCCGCTACGCCATCCCCTCGGACAACGCCCTCGGCGTGCCGGTGGGCAGGATCCGGCTGGTCGGCAAGGACCTGTGCAAACGGTTCGACGCGGCGGCGCGGCACGCGCTCGCCCAGCGGCTGTGGGAGACCAACTTCTACGAAGCCCGGATGCTGACGTCGTTCGTCGATGATCCGCAGCTGGTCACCCCCGCGCAGATGGACCGCTGGTGCTGCGACTTCGACAGTTGGGCGATCTGCGACACGCTGTGCTTTCACCTCTTCGACCGCACGCCGCACGCCTACCGCAAGGTCGTGCAGTGGGCCGGGCGGAAGGAGGAGTTCGTGAAGCGGGCGGGATTCGCGCTGATGGCCTCGCTGGCCGGCCACGACAAGTCGGCCGGGGATGAGCAGTTCTTCCCGCTGCTGCCCCTGATCGAGCGGGCGGCCGGCGACGACCGCAACTTTGTGAAGAAGGCCGTGAGCTGGGCGCTGCGGCGGACGGGCATGCGGAGCCCCGCGCTGCGGAAGGCGTGTGTGGCAATGGCCGAGCGGCTGGCCGAGTCTGACGAGCCGAGCCGGCGATGGGTAGGGAAGGATGCGCTGAAGGATCTGACGCGGCCTCGCCGCGCCGTCAAGGCGGCGCGCTAGGGCGATGACCGTGCGGGCTGCAAGCTACTTTGCGCGGACGGTCTTCTTCCGGGCCGCGGGCTTCTTCGCCCCCTTCGCCTTGACCGCCTTTGACGACTTCACGGCCTTGGCCTTCGTGGTCGCGGCTTTCTTCGCCGTCGGCTTGCCGGCCTTCGACGAAGCCTTCTTGTTCATCGTGCGGATGTTCGCGAGGTAGTGATCGATGTGCCGCTGCACCGGCCAGCGGCGAATCGCCTCGCCCAGCACATCGAGCGCGACCCCCTCCAGCGTCTTGAACCGGACGCAGCACTTGCCCATGTCGAGCTTGCGCCCGGTCTTCTTCCACGCGTCCACGAACCACTTGCACTCTTCGCCGCCGGCGTAGGTCGACATGATGTAGACCGACATGTGGTTCTTCTGCGAAGCCAGGCCGGCGAACGGCAGCGGTTGGCGCGGATCGCAGTGATACCCGTCGGGAAAGATGCTGTGCGGGACGTAATAGCCGATCATGCCGTACTGCATGCCCTCCTCGTAGCCCTTGCCGAGGTTCTTGAGGATGACCTCGCGTACGGCGGAGATCGCCGCCCGGCGGTCGGCGGGCAGTTCGGCGAGATACTGCTTGACGGTGGTGGCTTTGCTTTGCATGGCGGGATTATACCGCACGGCGGGCGGCTGTCTCGGGGGTGCTTGCCGGGGTAACTGGGGGATGGGACGCAGAGGGCGCGGAGGAGGCACAGAGAACGCGGAGACGCGCTGGCATACGCACGGCCTAGCCTGCGGCTGGCATGTTAATGAGAGAATGGCCACCGAAAGCCGGGCCGTCCCGACATCCTCCCTGCCTCCGTGCTCTCTGCGTCTCCTCCGCGCTCTCTGCGTCCCTCTTCCCGCCGGGCCGGCCCCGGCCTTTGACGCCGCCGAGGTTCTGCGTTGTACTCGCCGCATGGTCACCAGCACCCCCCGGGCGCGAACGATTGTCGGCCTGGAGATCCACGTCCAGCTCGCCACGCGGACGAAGATGTTCTGCGGCTGCGCCGTCCGGACCGACGCGCCGCCGAACTCGTGCGTCTGCCCCGTCTGCCTGGGGCATCCCGGTTCGCTGCCGGTGATCAACCGCCGGGCGGTCGAATTCGCGGTGCGGGCCGGGCTGGCGCTGAACTGCACCATCGCCACCTTCACCAAGTGGGATCGCAAGAGCTACTACTACCCGGACATGCCGAAGAACTACCAGATCAGCCAGTACGACCTGCCGATCTGCGCGAAGGGCCACTTCGACATTCCGACGTCGGACGGGCCGAAACGCGTACGCATACGCCGGGCCCACCTGGAAGAGGACGCCGGCAAGAACCTGCACGACGTACCCGGCTGCACGCTGGTGGATCTCAACCGCGCAGGCACGCCCCTGCTCGAAATCGTCACGGAGCCGGACATTGCCTCGGCCGAGGAGGCCTACACCTTTGCCACTGAACTGCAGCGGCTGATGGTGCACCTCGGCGTGTCGGAAGGGATCATGCAGCGCGGCCACATGCGGTTTGAGCCGAACGTCAACCTCCTCATCGAGCACGACGGCCGCGAGTACCGCACGCCGATCTCGGAGGTGAAGAACCTCAACAGCTTCCGTTCGGTCCGCGGGGCGATCGCCTTCGAGGAGGCCCGCCAGCTCGAGGCCTGGCTTGAGGACCGCAACTACGTCATGGGCAGCCGCCCCAACGAGAACCGCGGCTGGCTCGACGATCGCGGCGTCACCGAATATCAGCGCGTCAAGGAAGCCGCGCACGACTACCGCTACTTTCCTGATCCGGACCTCGTGCCAGTCACGATCGAACCGGCCTGGCTCGATCAGCTCCGGGCCACGCTGCCCGAGGCGCCGGTCGCACGGCGGCAGCGATTCGTCGAGACGCTGGGGCTCTCACCGAAGGACGCCGACACCATCGCCGATCACCGCCCCACCGCCGACCTGTTCGAAGCGGTCCTCGCGGCGGGCGCGCGGGTCGAGATCGCCGGCAAGCAGTTCGTCAACGTCTGGCTCACGCTGGCCAATAGCGCGGGCGTCAGCGTCGACGCTCTCGGCGTTTCCCCGGCGGCGATGGCTGAGCTCGCGGTCATCACCGACGAAGGGGTCATCAATCGCAGTGCCGTTGGCCAGATTGCCGAAGCGATGGTGGCGGAAACGCGGAAACAAGGGAACGTGGAAACGGGCGGGGGCGGGCCTTCGCCGCGGGCGCTCGCCGAATCGCTGGGGCTGGTGCAGGTGCGGGATACAGGCGCAACCGAAGCTTGGGTGGCGGAGGTCTTCGCCCGGAACGAGCAGGCGGTGCGCGACGCACTCGCGAATCCAAAGAAAGCCGCAGCCGCCGCGGGGTTTCTCCGCGGACAGGTCATGAAGCTGTCCGGCGGCAAGGCCGACCCGAAGCTCGTCGGGCAACTGATCGAAGAACGCCTGCGGAATTCGTAGGGTGGGCACTGCCCACCAAGGGCCCTGCGAGGTGTTCGGGCGTAACGTTGGCTGCCGCATGCGGGTGACCGATGGCCGCGCAACCGAGCGACAAGTGGGCACTGCCCACTTGGGGGGGAGGTGACCGGTGCAACATTCGCAGACGATATCACGCGTGATCGATCTCATTGATCCTTCGCACAACGTCCTGCACGACCTCAGCGATGACGACGCCCGCGCGATTCTGGCGCGAGGCAATCCCGAAGAGGTCCGCAGCTTACGCGGCCACTTCGCCCTGTGGGCTCAGGACGGACAGACCATCCGCCTCGCGCGCACCATCGGGCGGCTGATGCGCTACTTCATCGCCAAGCAGGCCGACGGCCCGATGCTGATCCTCAGCGACCGCATCGACGCCATCCGCGACTGGCTGGCCGCCCGCGGGATGGACGACCAATTCCACCCCTCCTACACGCGCATGGTCCCGGCCCACTACGTCGTGGACATCCGGCTCGTCGGCTGCCCCGACCCCAACCCGGTCTATCGCCGGTTTGTCCCGGTCGAGGCCGATTCGCTTCCGCCCGATCTCGAGATCATCGGCGAGCGCTACATCGGCGCCGCCCTGGATGAGATCCGCCGCACGCTCGCGCGGATCGACTCGACGGAGCCCATCGGCGTCAGTTGCTCCGGCGGCATCGACAGCGGCGCGGTCTTCCTGCTGACGTACCACACCCTGCTCGAGGCGGGCCAGAGCCCGTCGCGGCTCAAGGCATTCACCCTCGCGGTCGACGGCGCGGGCGAGGACGTCGCTCAGGCTCGAAAGCTCCTGCGCACACTCGGCCTGGATCTGTTCCATGAGCCCCTGTCCGTCCCCGGCCATGACATAAACCCCGCGGACGCGGTCGGCATGATCGAGGACTACAAACCGCTCGACGTCGAAGCGGCCGCGATGAACCTGGCACTGCTTCGCGCGATCCGCGCGCGATACGCGGACTGGCGCTGGCTCTTCGACGGCGACGGCGGCGACGAAAACCTGAAGGACTACCCGATCGAGGAGAACCCCGAACTGACGATCCGCAGCGTCGTAAACAACCCGATGCTCTATCAGGAAGGCTGGGGGGTTGAGTCGATCAAGCACTCACTCACCTACTCGGGCGGACAGAGCCGCGGCTACGCGCGGACCTACGCGCCCGCCGCGCGCCTCGGCTTCCGCGCCGTGAGCCCCTTTGCCGCGCCGTCGGTCGTGGCCTGCGCGGCCGCGATTCCCTTCCGCGAATTGGCGGTCGGCGACCATGAGCGGCTCTACGCGCTGAAGGGGGAAATCGTCGGGCGCGGGGTGAAGCGCCACACCGGGCTCGACATGCCGATTTTCCCCAAGCGGCGGTTTCAGCACGGCGCCATGACCCCCGACACCTTCGCCGCGCGCTTCCCGGCGCGGGCCGCCCAGTACCGGCGGATGTTCCATGCACTCTACGAATGACGCGTCGCCCGGATGGGTCACCGCGCCGCCGGGCGAACGGGTCGATAACTGGATCCTGCGCCACCGCCCGCCGCGCCACGCGGTGGATCCGGCCGTAGCGTACGCCGCGCTCGTCGAGCCGGAGCACGCGCGATCCGGCCGCGTCGAGGATGTCGCGACGATCTTCCTCACCAACCGCGAATGTCCGTTCCGCTGCCTCATGTGCGACCTGTGGAAGAACACGACCACGAACCGGGTGCCGGTCGGGGCGATTCCCGGCCAGATCCGCGAAGCCCTCGCACGCCTTGCGCCCGCGACCACCATCAAACTCTACAACAGCGGCAACTTCTTCGACGCGCGGGCGATCCCGCCTGCCGACCACGCGGAGATCGCCCGCCTCGTCGCACCGTTCCCGACGGTCATCGTCGAGTGCCATCCTCGCCTCGTCAGCCCTTCCTGCCTCGCCTTCCGCGATCGGCTCGGCGGCGAACTCGATGTCGCGATGGGTCTGGAGACCGTGCATCCGGAGGTGCTGGCGAAGCTCAACAAGCGGATGACGGTGGAAGACTACGCACGGGCGACCGCGTTCCTGCGATCGAACGGCATGCATGTCCGCGCGTTTATCCTGCTGCGCCCGCCCTTTCTCAGCGACGAGGAAGGGGTAGAGTGGGCGCGCCGGTCGATCGACTTCGCTTTCAATGTCGGCGTCGAGTGCTGCGCGATCATCCCGACGCGCGGCGGCAACGGCGTAATGGAGCTTCTCGCCGCCGACGGGCGTTACGCCCCGCCGTCGCTCGGTGCGATGGAGGATGTGCTCGATTACGGCCTGTCGCTCGGTGGCGGGCGTGTGTTCGTGGACCTGTGGGACATCGACCGCGTCTCGCCGGCGGCGCACGCCCGAGCTGCCCGCATCGCGCGGTTGGCCGACATGAACCTGACGCAGCGGATCTCGCCGCGAATCGCGTGACGACCTCCGCGGCTTCCAAGGATGCAGGGCATGCGTCGTGAATCCTGTGAGGTCGTCGTGCTCGGCTCCGGCTTCGCGGGCAGCTTGCTTGCGACGCTGCTGCGCCGGGCGGGGCGCGACGTGCTGCTCGTCGAGCGCGACCGCCATCCCCGCTTCGCTATCGGGGAATCGTCCACCCCGCTTGCCGATCTCAAGTTGCGTAGGCTGGCGAGCGCGTACGGCCTCGACTGGCTGACCCCCTTCACGCGCTACGGCTCGTGGAAGCGTACGCATCCGGAAGTCGCCTGCGGACTCAAGCGCGGCTTCAGCTTCTTTGCTCACCATCGAGGCGAAGCGTATCGATCGGGCGATGATCACGCCCGTGAGCTGCTCGTCGCCGCCAACCCCGACGAAGCGCGCGGCGACACGCACTGGTATCGCGCTGACTTCGACGCCTTCCTGGCCGACAGGGCCGTCGCCGAGGGCGTGCGCTACGTCGACCGCTGCCGCGTGGCGCATTTCGAGCGTCCGGACGACTGGTTGCTCGACGGTCAGTGTGAGGATGGCGACATTCGCATCCGTGCTTCCTTCGTGATCGACGCGACGGGCTCGGGGGCGTTGCCGCCCGAGATCACGCAGGCGACCGATGATACTCACCGGGTTCATACGTCGTCGCGCGCCGTCTATGCCCACTTCCGCGGCGTCGCTCCCTGGGCCGGTGTGCTCGACGAGCTCGGCGTAGATCGACGCGAGCATCCGTTCCCCTGCGACGCGGCTGCGCTGCATCACCTCGTCGACGGCGGCTGGATGTGGGTGCTGCGCTTCGACAACGGCATCACCAGTGCGGGATTCTCGCTCGACCCGCGGCGGCATCCACGCGACTCGGCCGGGCCCAAGGCGGAGTGGTTCGCCCTGCTCGCCGCCTATCCCTCGATTGCGCGACAGTTTCGCGACGCCCGCGCCGTGACGCCCTTCGTGCAGACCGGCCGACTCCAGCGCCGCGCGAGCAGGGCGGCGGGCGATGGCTGGGCAATGCTGCCTCACACCGCGTGCTTCGTGGATCCGTGGCTGAGCCCCGGCATCGCCATGACCCTCTACGGCGTCGAACGCCTGTCGCGTATCCTCGGCGAATCGTGGCGCAGCCCGGCCCGCGCGGAACAGCTCGTTGCGTACGAACGGGCGACATTCGCGGAGCTTGAACTGGTCGACCGCATCGCCGCCGCGTGCTTTTCGAAGCTGGACTGCTTCCCTGTCGTGACCGCTTTGACGATGCTCTACTTCGCGGCCGCGACCATCGGTGAAGAGCGCATCCGCGCGGGCGACGCCGCGGCGGGCGGCTCGTTCCTGCTCGCCGGCGATGACCGGTTCTGCGAGATCGTCGCGAAAGTCACCGCCGCGGCTGGCGGCGTGACGGCCGACGGAGCCGCCGCCTTCACCCGGGAGGTCGCAGAGGCGATCGCGCCATACAACACGGTGAGGCTGCTCGACCCGAGAAAGCGAAACATGTACTCCTTCGAGCCCTAGGAGTCCGTTCAATGAAGGGTCAGGCACCGGCTGAGTCGCCGTTCACGGACGAGGAAGGCGGGTTGACGCCGGAGCCAGACCCTTTTTTCAACGGAGAGCTGGGCGCGCCTGCGGCGAGCCGGGCGGAAGTTGCGGATCGCTCCCCGGCCGATACGATCGATGCCCGACGTTCGGCGGGCCGGGCACGGCTGCCACCAATCCAGATAACGCGCACCGCGCAGGGGGAATACGCCATGCCGCCGGAAGAGCAGGTTCTGGTCGTCGAACGCCAGGTCTTCGACCGCCTCGGCGCGTTCGAGGGGGTCTGCCTCGACGCCGATCGCTATGTGGCCGGATTGCTGGCGCCTGGCGTGCCGCGGTTCATGCCGCGCCCGAAGGCGGAGATCGACCCCGGCTTCAAACAGATCATTCCCTACGTCATCCTGACCCACGGCGACCGGGTCGTCAGCTACGTCCGCGGCAAGCAGAGCGGCGAGACCCGTCTCGTGGGCAAGCGCTCCATCGGCATCGGCGGGCACATCAACCCCGACGACGACATGCCCCTGTTTCACGATGACTTCCGCGAGGCGTATCGCGCGGCGGTCGAGCGCGAGGTGGCCGAGGAGCTGACGGTCGAGTCGCGTCACACGGACCGCATCGTCGCGTTGATCAACGACGATTCGACCGAGGTGGGCCGCGTTCACCTCGGCGTGGTGCACTACTGGCAGCTCGACACGCCGGAAGTGCGCAAGAATGAAAAGGCCATTGCCCAGCTGGCGATGATGAGCCTCGACGAGCTGCGGGCGGCCCGCGACACGCTCGAGTCCTGGTCGGCCATGTGCCTCGATCGCCTGCCCGAAATTGCCCGCCTCGCCGCCGCTCAAGTCGCCCCCGTCACGGGCCGATAACCCATCACGAACCGGCGGCACCGGCGGCTGCGCGCTGCGCACCGCCCGGTCCGGTGCGCCCCCACCCGGGGCGGGCGCAGGGCCCCGGCCGCCGCGACGCCGATGGGAAACCCGATGAACCCGACAGCCGACCTGTGCCCGCCGCCCGCCGTCCCGACCGTCGAGGCCCACGAGGTCCGCGGCATCGCCCGCTACGACGAGTTCTATCGCACCGGCGGCTGGAAGTACTCCTACTGGAAGGAGTCACGCTGGCACCGCAAGCACGTCATCCGACGGTTCGGCCTGAAGCGCGGGGCGAGCGTGCTGGAGGTCGCCTGCGGTTCAGGATTCCACACCAACATGTTCACGCGTCTGGGCTTTCAGGCCGTCGGCGTTGACCGTTCGGAGGAGGGCATCCGCTGGGCGCGGGCCCACTACCCCATGACGGAATACCACTGCCGCGACCTGCGCGAGCTGGATTTCCCCCCGCAAAGCTTCGACATGGTCTTCGCCCGCGGCTGCAGCCACTACCACTACGACCTGATGGGCCGCAAGGCGCTGCACACCACGGCCTCGCTGATGCGGTTCGTCCGGCCGGGCGGGCTGTTCGTCATGATCATCGTCACCGATCTCTCCGGGCGCAAAGAGCCGGACAAGATCTGGCACAACGCGCTGGACGACTACCGCCGCCATTTCGCGTTCTTCGGTCAGCGATTTGACGTGGACTGGGTCGACGGGATGGCGGTGTGCGCCCTGCACAACGATCAGGTGTCGGGCGGCGTACCGGCCTAGCGCCGCGGCGCCATCGCCACCGGGCAGACCACGGAGCAATCCCAGCACAGCCCGGCGAGCTGAAGCCGGTGGCCGGTCACGTGGAAGTGATACCGCTGGCCGATCCGCCGGCGCAGCTCGACCAGCTCGGGAGCGGAAAACTCGATGATCCGCCCGCACCGCCGGCAGACCATGTGCTCGTGCGGCTCGTCGACGAAGGCGTGCTCGTAGTGCGCCTGCTTCACGTCGAAGCGCACCTGCTTCAGCACCCCACACTCCACCAGCAGCGGCAGCGTCCGATACACGGTCGCCTTGCCCACCTTGTGGCCGCGCTCGTGCAGGGCGTAGAGCACCTGCTCGGCCTCAAAGTGCTCGCTGAAGCCTAGCACGACTTCCAGAATCAGCCGCCGCGGCGCGGTATTCTTGATGCCGCGATCCAGGAGAAAGCGGTAGAATCCCTCGCGGGCCTGCTGAATCTGTTCGGCGGTCGCTCGACGGGGCATGGGCCCCGGATTATCCGGCGGCGCACGCGGCGCGGCAACCGCCGCGCGGCCGACGCGCCAGGATCGCATGCGCGCCCACCGGGGCGGCACAGGGAGCCATGCCCGATTCGCCCGACAATCCGGTAGGACGCAGAGGCTTCTTCGCTCGCGCCGCGGGCCGGCTGGTCGGGCCGCTGGCGGATTTCGTCGAGAAGCGCCTGCCGATTCTTGGGCCGGCCGGGGACACGCCTCCGCCTCCGCAGCCCGCGACAACCTGGCTGCGCCCGCCCGGAGCGGAGCCGGAGTCGCGATTCGCCCAGCTCTGCCACCGCTGCGGGCGCTGCGCCGAGGCTTGCCCGGTGTCGTGCATCGTCATGCTGCCGCCCGATCACCCGGGCGGCGAGGGGACGCCGACCATCGACCCCGACCGCGCTGCGTGTGTCGCCTGCGAGGGAGTGCTCTGTACGCACGTCTGCCCCAGCGGCGCACTGACGCCGATTTTCGACGCCGCCGCGATACGCATGGGCCTCGCAGAAGTTTACGACTCGCTGTGCGTGCGATCCTCCGGCGAGGCGTGCACGATTTGCGTCGACAAGTGTCCGCTGGGGCCGCGGGCGATCCGGCTGGTCGACGCCGGCCCGCCGATGGTGCTCGAGCCTGGTTGCACGGGGTGCGGCGTGTGCCAGCTCTACTGCCCGACCACGCCCAAGGCCATCACCATCCGGCCGCTGTAACGCGTCAACGCGCGGGTTGCGTGGCGACCGCGTAGAGGCTGATGCCACCGTCGGCTGCCGCGTGGCCCACGAATAGCAGGGCGTCGGCGTGGAACCCGTCAGGCAGACCCGATCCGACGAATGCTTCCGGCCAGTCTCCCGCCCAGACGACGCCGAACGGCGGCGCGGGAGTGTCGATTCTGACCAACTCCCACCCCTCCGGATTGAGCAGCGCCAGCCGTGCGGAGCCCGGATCGGTGATCGCCAGCGAACCGTTCGGACCGACCGCGAGCTGCCCGCCGGGCGCCGTGGCCTCTCGCCGAGGGCCCCACGCCGCAAACGTAGCGACCGGAGCGTGCCACTCGTCGAATACCCACACGCGGTCCCCGTCGAGCACATAGAGTCGGCGCCGCGCATCGAGCCCGAGGCCGGTCGGACGAAACGTGGTCGAATACTGGTGCGCCGGGCTCCGGAGCTCCGCCATCAGGTCTTCGCTGTCGCTGTCGAATACGCACACCCGGCCACCCGCCGCGTCAGCGACGTAGATCCGGCCCGCGCCCGCCGCCACAGCACACGGCTGCCACTCGCTGCCGCCCGGCGCGCCGAGCCGCCAGATCTGCGAGCCGTCAGAAGCACACACGACGACTTCTGCGCGCCCGGCGTCGGCGATGAAGATGCGCCCGGTTTCGTCGAGGCAAACGCTCACGGGCCTGCGCAGCGGCGCCGAGGGCGACGCGCCGATCGTCCGTGCCCGGCCGCTGGCCAGATCCCAGGCGAGGACTCTCCCGGCGTCGGGCTCGCAGACGTAAAGGGTGCCGCCGCGATAGGCGAGCCCCGCCGCGGCCGGCGGATGCGATCTGGCGCGTCCTGACGCCTTCCCGCCGGCGGCCAAATCCAACACGCGTAGTCGCACGGCCACCGACGCCCCCGGCGGAGCGGGAAAGTACGCCAGATCGGTGCGCGAATCCGCGCTGCAACAGCCCGCGGCGGCCGCCGTCGACAGCGCCAGGGCAAGCGCCCGCCCTGCGCGAGTCGCCGTCGCCCGGGCCCGCATCTGATGTCCGCGTCGCATGGGCACGCCCTCCGTATCTGATCCGGCCGGCGGATCGACACCGCGTCACCGACCGCGCAGGCGATATAGGCGATCCGGCGGAAACTGGCAACGTGAGGCCGGCCGCGGCCCGCGGCGCGTCCCGCCGCACGACTGCGACGTTGGCTGACCGGTACGCCGCATGTAGGCTGCCCGGTGCACCCATACCCGGCCTGCGCGCCACGGGGCCGCCGCGGGGCAGGGGAATCCCGGGACGGACAGCCCATGAAAACCATCATCGAGCCCTTCCGCATCAAGGTCGTCGAGCCGATCCGGATGACCACCCCGGCCCACCGCGAGGCTGCACTGAAGACCGCGGGGTACAACGTGTTCCTGCTCCACGCCGAGGACGTGCTCATCGACCTGCTTACCGACAGCGGTACGGGGGCCATGAGCAGCGAACAGTGGGCGGGCATCATGCGCGGCGACGAGTCCTACGCCGGCGCGACCAGTTTCTACCGCTTTCAGGACCGCCTGCGGGCGATCACCGGCATGCAGCACGTCCTGCCCACGCACCAGGGGCGGGCGAGCGAGCGAATCCTGTTCGAGGTCATGGTCGGCCGGGGCATGACCGTGCCCAGCAACAACCACTTCGACACGACGCGCGCCAACATCGAGCACTCGGGTGCAGAGGCCGTCGACCTGGTCATCCGCGAGGGCCGCGTCGCAACGTCGCGCCATCCATTCAAGGGCAACCTCGACCCGACGCGCCTCGAGAACCTGTTCCGCGAACTCGGCGCCGAGCGCATTCCGCTGGTCATGCTCACGGTCACCAACAACAGCGGCGGCGGCCAGCCGGTCAGCCTCGAGAACATCCGCGCGATCCGGAGAATCTGCGACGCGCACCACCGCCCGCTCTTTCTCGACGCCTGCCGCTTCGCGGAGAACGCGTACTTCATCAAGAAGCGCGAACCAGGGCAAAGCGATCGCCCCGTCACCAAGATCGTCCAGGAGATGTTCGACCTCGCCGACGGCGCGACCATCTCCGCCAAGAAGGATGGCCTGGCCAACATCGGCGGCGTGTTGCTTTTCCGCGACGGGGAACTCGCCCGGCGGGCGAGGAACCTGCTGATTCTGACCGAGGGGTTCCCCACTTATGGCGGGCTGGCCGGGCGCGACCTGGAGGCCCTCGCGCAGGGGTTCGAAGAAGTGCTGCACGAAGACTACCTCGCCTATCGTCTGCGCAGCGTCGAGTACGTCGGCGAGCGGCTGCTGGCGGGCGGGGTGCAGATCGTCGAGCCGCCCGGCGGACACGCCATCTACATCGACGCGGCCGCGTTCTGCCCGCACATTCCGCCCGATCGCTTCCCCGGCCAGGCGCTGGTCTGCGCGCTGTACCGCCACGCCGGCATCCGCGCCGTGGAGATCGGATCGCTGATGTTCGGGTATGGCGGGCACAAGCCCGATATGGAGCTCGTACGGCTGGCCATGCCGCGGCGCGTGTACACGCAAAGCCACATGGATTATGTGATCGAGGCCGTGCTGGAGGTCCACGCACGTCGCGCGTCGCTGCGACCACTTCAGATCGTCGACGCCCCGGCGGAGCTGCGTCACTTCACCGCTCAACTTGAGGAATGTGACTGATCGTTCCCTGCCCCGATGCCGATGAAGTCCCGGACATGTCCACCGGTGTACCCACAACCCTGACCAACGCCGAGCGACGGCGATTGCTGACGCTGGCTCGAAGCGCAGCGCAGCAATTCCTCGACGGGCACGCGACGATCGAACCGCCGACGCTGGAGCCGGCGGCGGGTCGATACGGCGGCTGCTTCGTCACGCTTCGCGCTGGCGGGTCGCTTCGCGGATGTCGGGGCATGATCCGCGCGATCGACGATCTCGACGCCGCCGTCTCCTGCGCGGCCGGACTCGCCGCCTGTGATCCGCGCTTCGCGCATGAGCCCGTTACGGCCCGAGAACTGGGACAAATCGAGATCGAGATTTCTATCCTCTCACCGCCGCAGCGCGCTGCCGATCCGCTCTCGCTTGTACCCGGCGTGCATGGTGTGCTCATCCGCCGGGGCTCGCGATCGGGCTGTTTCCTGCCTCATGTTGCGGCTGAATCCAACTGGGATGCGGCGGAGTGTCTCGCGATGTGCTGCCGGATGAAGGCGGGCCTCCCCGCGGACGCCTGGCGCGATCCGCGGACACAAGTGCAGCTGTTCACCGCCGAGGCGTTCTGTGACTCTGAGCCGCCGCGGAATCCTGACTGACTCGTCGCCTCACCGAAAACGGCGAACTTCTTTGCAATCGTCGCCGTCCCTCACAACGTATAGCTCACGGGAGACCGCAGCCGGAGGTGAAGTCCACAATCGGAGGTGACTGATGCACCGTTCCCGTACGACTGTACGCACGGCGCGCGCCTGGTTGGCCGCTGCGCCCATCCTATGCTGCGGCCAGCCGGTCAGCGGCGCGCTCATACACGACGAATCGGTCGATGGCGACCTGTCAGGCGATCGCCTGGCTCCGAATTCTTTTGTGTTGTCGAGCGGCTCCAATCAGTTGGCGGCCATCTCTGTCAGCGGCGACCGCGAGTATGTTCACTTCGAGATCCCCGCCGGCCTCGTGCTTTCCGCCATAGTCCTGGAAGCCTGGGAATCGGAGGATGAAATCGGCTTCATCGGGGTTCAGCAGGGAACGACGTTTACCGAGCCCCCGACCGGCACGGACGTCGCCAATCTGCTCGGCTGGACCCACTTCGGCCCCGGGGCGCTGGGCGTCGGGGTGGACTATATCGACGCGCTCGCCGCCGGAGCGGGGGCGATGGGGTTCACCCCTCCGCTGCCCGCGGGCGACTACGCTTTCTGGATCCAGCAGACCGGCGCGGCGTCCGCGGCGTATCAGCTTGATTTCGTCGTCACGCCGGAGCCCGCGAGCGCAGTGCTGCTGATCGTCGCGGGCTTGGTGTCGACGCGCCGAAGGCCGGCCGCGCGCTGAGCTTCGCTCGACAACGAATGTCTTCGCCCTTTCCCGCCTCGGAAGGGGCCCATCTGCGGGCGCCGGCGTCCGGACTGCGACCGGGCGTCGACCAGTTCCTCCTCCAGCAGGACGCCGGCCGCCTGCCGATCACGGTTCTCAGCCCGCCGGTGCGGCGCCATCCCGAGTCCACGCCATCGGCTTGCCCACCACCGGAACGATCAGGCGCTCCTTCAGTGCCGCCGGCAGCGCCGCGCGGAACTCGTCCGCCGACTGGGCCAGGATCGGGAACGTACCGTAGTGCACCGGAATGATCGTCGCGGGCTGCAGCAGTTCCGCGGCGATCGCCGCCCCCTTCGCCCCCATCGTGAACCGATCGCCGATGGGCAGAATGCTCACCTTGGGCGAAAACAGCCGAGCAATCAGGGACATGTCGCTGAACACGTCGGTATCGCCGGCGTGGTACACACCCGCCAGCCCCTCCGTGCCGATCACCACGCCGTTGGGCATGCCGCCGTAGGCGAGGCCATCCGGCGTCTCCATCGCCGACGAGTGATACGCGCGCGTCAGCGAGATGCGCACGCCGTCGATGGTGATCGTGCCCCCCGTATTCATCCCCTCGTATCGGGCGGCGCCGGCATGGCGCTGAAGGGTGAGGCACAGGTCGTAGTTCGCCACGACGATGGGCTTGAACCGTTTGAGCAGCGCAGCGACATCGCCCACGTGGTCGCCGTGCGCGTGCGTGCAGACGATCAGGTCGCAGCGCTCGGGCTGCTTGAGCGCCGGGGGGCAGGCCGGGTTGTCGGCAAGCCATGGATCGATCAGGACGACCCGTTCGTCCGGGAGCGTCAGCCGGACCGTGGAGTGTCCGAGCCATGTGATGGTTGCTTGCATGATCTTTTCCTCCTGGCGGGGTGCGCGCGGGGCGTAGGAAGCGGCCCCACTCGGAGTGTAGCGGTGCGGCGCGGGAGGCGAAACCGCGGCCCGGCGGGCGCTGCCGCCTCCGGCTCAGGCTGCCACCCGCTCACGCCTGTTCCCTCGCCGGGCGACGGGCTACACTGCCCGCTCCCCCGGCGCCGAATCCGGCGCCGACCAGGAGATCGCCATGCGCATCGCATCCCTTGTCATTCTGGCGGCCGTGCTGAGCGTCGTCGCTGCATGCACACCCGTCGCCGAACCTCGGACAGAGTCGCAGCAGGCTCACGATACGGCGCCCGCAGCGGAAGCCGCAGACGAGACGCCCCCCGCCGCAACGGAACCCGCTGAGGCCGCGCCGCCCCCGAAGGCCCCCGAGCCGCCGGTCGATCCGGCGCCACCCCCTCCACCCCCGCCGGCGCCGCCGAGCGCGCCCGCCGACGCCGGGTCATTCGCTGCCGCCGTGGATGGTGAAGTCGAACGGCTGGGCCGCTGGCTCACCGGCAGCTTCAGCAGCGCCGCCCCCGGCACCGCGGAGTCAGACACCACGGTCAGCCGGCAGGCCCAGCGCATCTGGTCTGAGCGGAAGGACGGCTTCTGGATCCTCGTCGAGACGATCCGTCCGGCGGGTCAGAGTTCCGCGCTGGAGCAGCAGGTGATGCGTATTACGCGACGCGGCGATGGCGCCGTGGTGGCCCGCAGTTACACACCCAGGCACTCGACGCCGGGCGACGGCACGGACGCGCCGCCTGTCGTGAACGTGACGGAATTGTCGATGCCGCTGCTGATCGAGTCGCAGGGTTGTGACGTGGCGTTCTGGCGGACAACCGACGAACTCTACGACGGCAGCACCGAGGGCAAGAACTGCAACGCGGCGAGCCAGGGCTTCGGCGTGCTGGAGATGGAAGTCACCCCGCAGCGCGTGACCCGCTGGTATCGCCAGCTTGATCATACCTATCGAGAGATCCGCGGCGTCGCCCGCGAGGAGCTCGTGCTGCACCGACGCGATGCGGGCGATCGGCCGTGACGACCGGTCCTCAATTTGCGGCGGCGCCAGGGCCTGATCCGATCGACGTGGTCCACACCGCCCGCCTTGAGGGGCTGCGGCTTTGCGCCGAGCACGCCCGCGCGCTGCACCTGATGCACGCCGACCCGGTCGTGATGGCCACCCTCGGCGGGGTGATCGGCGAGGCCGAGGCCATGCGGCGCCTGCGGCAACAGGAGGAGCACTGGGCACGCGAGGGGTTCGGCCTGTGGGCGCTCTTTGATCGCGCGAGCGGTGAGTTCGTCGGCCGCGGCGGGCTTCGCCGCGTCACGATCCTCGGGCGGGATGAGGTCGAGGTGGCCTACGCTTTCCGAGCGGCGTGGTGGGGCCGCGGGCTGGCCACGGAGCTGGCCCGGTTCTCCGTGGAAACTGGCTTCGGGCGCCTCGGCCTGCGGAGCCTCGTCGCCTTTACCCTGATCACCAACCTCCCCTCGCAGCGGGTGATGCAGAAGGTGGGCTTCACCCGCGAGCGAGACTTCACCTACGCCGACCTGCCGCACGTGCTGTACCGCATTGCCCGGCCCGATTCGGCCGAGTGAAGCCCCTCCCGCGAAAGGCCGCGACCCGGCGGGCGCAAGCAGCGCATGCCGGGTCGCGGGATTGCATGGCGGGCGATGCGCGGGCGGGCTATTTGCCCCGCGGCAGCGCCTCGATTTTCTTCAGCACTTCCTGGTTGTCAGGGAAGCGGCCGACGTCACGCTTGCACCAGACCTGCACGCCGTCGACGTGCACGTCGAACACGCCGCCGGAGCCCTGGATCAGCTCCGAGTCGACGCCGAACTTCGCCTTGATCGCGGCCGCCAAACTGGTGGCCTGGGGCGTATAGTTTCACTGTACGCAGTACTTGATCGTAATCTTCATGCCGCCAATTCTCCTGTCCGCTCATTCGTTTCCGCGTTTCTACGCCAGGTTCATCGTCATCAGGAACTCGGCGTTGCTGCGGACCTTGCCGAGCCGCGAGCGGAGCAGGTCGATCGCCTCGACCGCGTTCATGTCGGACAGAACACGGCGGAGCTTGTAGACCAGTTCGAGTTCCTTGGGATCCAGCAGCAGCTCTTCCTTGCGCGTGCCCGACGAGGCCACGTCGATGGCCGGCCAGGTGCGGCGGTCGACCAGGCGGCGGTCGAGGTGGAGCTCGGCGTTACCCGTACCCTTGAATTCCTCGAAGATGACTTCGTCCATCTTCGAGCCGGTGTCGACCAGCGCGGTGGCGATGATCGTGAGCGAGCCGCCCTCCTCGATGTTTCGGGCGGCGCCGAAGAACCGCTTGGGCTTCTGCAGGGCGTTGGCGTCGACACCA
>CAYRSS010000061.1:7097-21715 GCA_964426945.1 uncultured Phycisphaeraceae bacterium | reverse complement strand
CGCGGCGACGATGCGATCAAAATCCGCCCAGCTTCGCGCGGCGCGCCCGCTGCCGCCGTAGACGACCAGATCGGCGGGTTGCTCGGCCACCTCGGGGTCGAGGTTGTTCATGAGCATGCGCAGGGCGGCCTCCTGGACCCAGCCCTTGCAGGAAAGCGTCGTGCCGCGCGGGGCGCGGACCACGCGTGCACCGGCCGACGGCGGGGATGGGGCGATGGACATGGCAGGACTCCGACAGGCTGTTCGTGGCGAAACCGAGACAGTCCTCATTATAAAGACCGCCGCGCCTCCCGCCAACGCGAACGACCCTCAGCCGGCAGACCCGGCGTAGGCGCGCAGGGCGCTAGGCGGCGCGCGGGCCCGTCGCTATAACCGCGGTCTGTTTCGCCGGATGGCGGCCGCAGCGCATCGGGCGCCGCACCGGGTCCGGCCGACCAGTCCGGGAGTCGCACCATGGCCTATGTCGACGGTTTCCTTCTCTCCGTGCCCACCAAGAATCTGCCCGCCTACAAGCGGATGGCCAAGCTCGCGTCGAAGGTCTGGCTCGACCACGGCGCGCTGGAATACCGCGAGTGCATCGGCGACGACATGGACGCGAAGGGCATGATCCCCTTCCCGCGCGCCGCCAAGACGCGCGCCGGCGAGACGGTCGTGTTTTCGTGGATCGTCTACAAGACACGCGCTCACCGCGACCGCGTAAACGCGAAGGTGATGAAGGACCCGCGCCTGCTGAAGTCGATCGACCCCAAAAACATGCCCTTCGATTGCAAGCGGATGGCGTACGGCGGGTTCAAGGTGCTGGTGGAAGGCTGACGGGAGACCGGCGCGGCTACTTCTTGCGCTTGGCGCGCTCCAGGTGATCGACGATCTGCCAGCGCTGTGATCCCTCCGTCGCGCGGATGTCGATCAGATCCTGACCGGGGGCGGGCGGGGCGATGTCGGCCGATGGCCGGGCCGTGCGGCCGTTCGGCGGGGCCTCGCCGGCCGCCGCAGCCGAGGAGAGGCGCACCACCAGGTCGGTCGAACCGATCGTGATCACGTCGCTGTCGGCCAGCGGATGAAACGAAACGGGCGCGCCGGCCACGAGCACGCCGTTGGTGCTCAGCAGGTCAACGATCACCGGACGCCCCTCGTGCACGAAGCACATCGCGTGCACGCGCGAGGCTGATTGGTCGGCCAGCACCAGGTCGCACCCGCTGTCCCGACCGATGAGACAGACCGCCCGTCGCGGCTCGAAGCGCTCGCGCGTTCCGTTAACTTCGAAGGCCACGCCAACGGGCGCCGCGTCAATCCCCAGCACGTCGCCGTTCGCCCCCGCGCCGGCGGGCGGAACGACCTCCACCGCCATGGTCCACGGCCCCACGGTCAGCGCGTCGCCGTCGTGCAGTTCTTCGAGGCGGAGCTTCAGCCGGTTGAGCAGCGTGCCATGCGGTGTCACCATGTCGACGGCATACACGCCGGACCCGGCGTAAACGATGGCGAAATGAACGGTGCTGATCGCCGGGTGGCTGAGGCGGAGCTTGCAGCCTTCCCGGGAACCGACCAGCGTCACCACGCGTCGACAGGGGATGCGACGCGGGCCCTCGGCGGCGGAAACCGCCAGCGTCAGCCGTGGCGACTTCGCGCCGATGGCCGGGTATTCATGGCTTGGAGCGTGCTCTGCAGCCAACGTCCGCATCCCTTGCCTGGCCGGTTTCCCGCACCGAATTGCATGGTGCCTCGCCCGTGGAACCGCACAGAGAGTGAACCACCTGACCGGTAGGAAAGTATAGCTTTGCGATCCGGGGGGTTCTACCGGTGAGAACTCTCTTTTATCGGCAGCGGCGGCCCGCCGCTTGTGAAGGGCGGGATTACCGGCGACGGCAGGGATATTCCGGCGAATTCGTCACCGCCTCGCGACCGGAAGCGAGCGCGGCGCGGGCGGCGCGATAACCGGAACTCACCGCGTGTCGAGTTGGAGGAACTCGATCATGTGCTGATCGTAGACGTCCTGGCTGTGCGGGTTGGCCATGACCAGGCCGAGCTCGTTGATGACCTTCGTGCCCATGCCGATCCACTCGCGCCAGCAGGACTGACAGACGTGGTCGAACACCTTCTGCCCGAGTTCTCCACGGAACGGCGGCTTGGGCAGTTTCTGATCGGGGCGTCCGCAGCGAGCGCAGGAGAATCCCTCAATCGCTGCGCCTGCGGTCGCTGCGCCGGCGGCGGGCATGGTCAGTTCGGGCACCGCCGCGCCGAGTTCGCGCAGCGCGGTGACCATCGCGTCGCGCGGAACGCGGTCGCCCTGCGCATCGGCGACCTTTACGCCGCGGGTGTACGCGTCGATGGCGTCGCTCTTCTTGCCCGCCTTTTCATAGGCTTCGCCGAGGAACTGGTGAGCGCGGGACATGCGCGGGTTGAGCTCAAGCGTACGGAGCAATGACACGATCGCGTCATCGAAGCGCCCTGCCTCAAGGCAGGTCTTGCCGAGGCTGAAGTGGCCGAGTTCGTTCTCCGGATCGGCCTCCGCCATCTGCCGGAACTGGTTGATCCGCTGCTGGATGTCCGTCATCGTCTGCCTTTCCCGAAGCGGGATACCTGCCGAAAAGACGGGGCGACGGCCCGGGCCGCCCGTCCCCGCCCTGCGCCCGGATTGTGGGCCGAGGGGTGCGCCATGTCCATACCGTGCGGTGCGTCCGCTCATTCACGGCGCCACGGGCCCGAACGTGCGGTCTGTGGTGCGTAGAGTCTGCTCGCGCGATGTGCTATAATCCGGGGTCGCCCGGTCAGGGGCCCGGGTTGCACCACCAGACCTCCAGGGGGATTGCCTGATGTTCATGACGCGCCGTGACCTTGCGCCGACCGTGTTCGCGGTGCTGGTGATCCTCGCCGCGGGAGCCGCTCCCGCCGCGGCCGGGCCGGAGATCTACAACGGCCAGCAGGTCATCCGCGTGCGCGTCGAAACCCCGGCGCAGTGGGAGACCCTTCGCGGACTGACCAGCGACATCTGGTCGCCGGATAACCTGTCGACCGACGCCGAATGGGGTGTGAGCGTCGGGCCCGGCGAGATCGACGCGCGGATCGAGGCCCACCGCCTGGCCGACCTGGCCGCTTCGGATCTCGACTTCGACGTGCTCATCGCCGACGTCGGCGCGATGGTCGCGGCCCAGCAGCCGCCGATCGGCGTGCTGCGCGGGGCGTTTGACTACGTAAGCTACCATCCGCTTGATGTCATCGAGGCGAAACTCGATTCCCTGGCCCTTCAGTACCCCGACCTGGCACAGGTCATCACCGTCGGCCAGTCTCTTGAGAATCGGCCGATCCGTTGCCTGCGCATCACCGGTCCTGGAGATACCTCCAACCGCCCCGGATTCTTCTTTCACGGCGGACAGCACTCGCGCGAGTGGATCAACGTGCCGGTGCCGATCTACGTCGCCGAGTGGTTGCTCGCAAACTACGCAAGCGACGTGCTGGCTGCCCGCCTCGTGAACGAGGTGGAGTGGCTCATCGTTCCCGTCATGAACCCGGACGGCTATGTCTACACCGCGACGCAGCGGCTGTGGCGCAAGAACCGTCGCCCGAACCTGGACGGTTCGATCGGCGTGGACCTGAATCGCAACTGGGGATACGCGTGGGGCGGGCCCGGCGCCAGCAGCACACCCTCCAGCGAAACCTACCGCGGCCCCTCGGCGTTTTCCGAGCCGGAGACGCAGGCCATGCGCGACTTCATCCTCGCGCGACCGAACATCGTGGCGTACATCGATTACCACAGCTACGGCCAACTCGTCATGTGGCCGTTCGGGGCGACAGCCGATCCCTCGGCGGATGACGCCACGTTTTCGAATGTCGTCAACACCCTCGCAGACAGGCTCCGCGCGGTGCACGGTTCCCGCCACGTGACCGGTTCGGTCTACCAGGCGATTTACCAGACTTCGGGCGGCTCGGTGGATTGGGTCTACGGCGCGAACCTGCCCGGCCGCAACATCTTCGCGATCACCTACGAGCTTCGCGACAAGGGTCAGTTCGGATTCCTGTTGCCGGCCGACCAGATCCTCGCGACCTGCGAGGAAAACCTGCCGTCGATCCTGCTGATCGGCGAGTGGCTGGCGGCGGATCTGCGCATCGAGCCCGCGGTGGATCCGGCCCTTCACGTGGCGACCGGCGAGACCTTCAACGTCCGTGTGAACGTAACCGATCACGCCGGTACGGTCGCCGACAACGGCGTGACGCTGCGCTATCGCCCCGCCGGAACGACGGAGTTCAGCGAAGCGGCCATGGTCCACGAGCCGGACGGATCCTGGAGCGGCGTGATTCCCCCGCTCGGGTGCCGCACCGACGTGGAGTGGTATGTCCGCGCGGTGAGCGAGCTCGGCCGTGAGACGGTGTACCCGCTCGACGCGCCGACGGCCCTCGCGATGGTCCGCATGGGCAGCGAGGTGATCTACTTTGACGACGCCGAATCCGACGCAGGATGGAGCACCGGCGTCAGCGGCGACAACGCCGCTCAGGGCCGCTGGGAGCGAGCCAATCCGATCGGGACGCACGCCCAGCCCGGCGACGACCACACGCCCGGCGCGGGCTCGATGTGCTTCGTCACCGACGGACGGGCGTCGTGGAGCGGGGGCGTAGGTGCCTACGACGTTGACTCGGGCACGACGACGCTGCTTTCGCCGTTGCTCGATCTCGCCGGCACCGACCCGGTGATATCCCTCTGGTACTGGTACTCGAATGACCAGGGGGCCGCGCCCAACGCCGACGACATGCCCGTACAGGTCTCCCCCAACAACGGCGGCGGCTGGACCACCATCGCGGCGATTTCCTCCAACACGCTCACCTGGCAGCGCCTTGAGTTCCGCCTGATGGACTACATCACGCCCACCGCCACGGTGCGGCTGCGCGTGGCGGCCCGCGATCTGGGATCCGGTTCGATCGTCGAAGCGGCCGTAGATGACATCCTCATCGAGGCCCACGACTGTCCGGCGGTCGACGGCGACGCCGACGGCAACGGCCTGTTCAACGCGGCGGATGCCGTCACGTTCGCCCAGTGCATGAACGGTCCGGCCGGCCGCGGTGTGCCCCCCGGCTGCGGCGTGTTCAACATCGACCTCGACACCGACGTCGACCTCGCCGACTGGGCGGCGCTGATCGCCGCCGCGGCGCCATAGCCGATCGTCCGTGGGGTTTCGCCCTGACCTCGATTGTGCCTATCATGCGGCCACCGCCGAAGGCGGGCCGCAGGTGACGGTCGCCTGCGCGACTGCGCTGCCGGGATACGCCCCGCCATGGACGCGCCGCCCCACCTGCCCCCCGCCGCAGCGGATGAAGCCCCCGAGGACGCCGCCGTTGGTGGCCTGCTCCGCCGTTGGCTGGTGCTCGGCGGCTGGCCGATTGCCCTGCTGCTGATCCTCTGGCTGCTGGACGTCCGGCTCGGACAGCCCCACCTGTTCTATCGCTACTCACTCTATGGCCCGTTGCGGCTGATCCACGCCCTGCCGGCGATCGCCATCGGCTGCGGTGGCGTTTATGCCTTACACGCCGCGTGGCGCGGACGACATCCGCGCGGCTGGGGTGTGGCGGCGCTGGCGGCCTACGTGGCCCTGGTGGGATGGACCTACCTCGCCCCGCCGAGCCACGCCGGCTATCACATCTTCAACCTCGAATCACCGTCCCACGAGGGCGCTTTCACGATTGAAGCCAGGCATGTGCCCTCGGTGCGGGCGTACGTGTCCGACCTGTTCTTCCGGCGGCTGCAGCTTGATCCTGAAGATGTCGGCGGGCGTCGGCTGCTCAGTAATCCGCAGGGGATGACCGTGGCCGCGCTGATCGCGGCCGAACTTGTCCGCGCGGTGCCCCCGATCTTCACCGCGCTGGACGCCCGCTACGAACTCACCGCCTCGGCGACCGATGCGGAGCAGGCCCGCTGGTTCGCGGCCTACCTCGTGCTCGCAATCGGAATGACCGTGGTCTGGGGGTGGTCGCTGCTCTTTGCGTACCTGCTCGCGCGGCTGTGGCTGCGCGCGCCGGCCGCGATCGCCATCGCCTTCTGCTGCGTGTTCAACCCGGCCACGGTGAACTTCACGCCCGGGAAAGATCCGGCGCAATTGCTCACCGTGCTGGCGATGCTGTGGATGTGGCTCGCGGGCTACCGATCCGGGAAGCCGGGGTGGTGCGCGGCGGCCGGCGCGTCGTTCGTCGTCGGCGCGAGCTTCGGCCTGATTCACGCCTGGATTCTGCTGATCGTTGCGTGCACAACTTTGTGGGATGCCTGCCGTGTCGGCGAGGCGCGGGCAAACGCGGTGCGATGGCTGGTGCGTTGTGCGATGCCCGCCGCGGTGGGTGGCGGCCTGGCGTCGGTGGTGTACTACATAGCAGCGGACTGGAACATCCCGCGAACGATCCTCGCCGTCGGCCGCCGCTACGGCCAGATCCAGGAGGGCGTCATAGCCGATCCACTGTGGATGACGGCGTACGGACTTCCGTTGTTCCTGCTCTTTGCCGGTCCGGCGCTGTTCATCCTGATCACGCAGCGCCGGCTCGTGCGCGACGCCGCGGCCGCGCTGGCCGGGCGGCTGCTGATCTGCACGCTGGCGGTCATGACCTACAGCTACTTCTTCGCCAACAACAACGAAACACCCCGGCTGTGGATCCCCTTCATCCCGCTGCTGCTCCTGCCGCTGGCGGCCCGGCGAAGCGCCTGGCGGGCGCCGCGGGCATCCGCGAACCTGGCGGTGGCACTACTGGTCGTGCAGCTTCTGGGCACGGTGTTGCACTGGACGATGATGGACGTGCGCGAAACCGAGTACCGCCTCGATACGGGCCGGTACTTCGAGTAGCAACCCGCCGGGCTGCTACTCCCCCTTCGCAATCCCGTACTTCTTCACCCGATAGCGAAGATGATCTCGGCTGATGCCCAGCGCTTCGGCCGCGCGGGTCTGGTTCCAGCCGTTCTGGCGAAGGGCGTCGACGATCATCGCGCGCTCCGCGTCGTGCAGGGTACTCGGCCGACCGGGCCCGCTGACTGCCGCGCCGCGCGGCTCAGTCGCACGCGTCGCTGGTGCGCCGCCGCGACCGTCGGCGCGGGTGAGTTCCGGGGGCAGGTGATCCGGCGTGACCGCCGGGCCGTCCGCCATCAGCACCGCCCGCTCGACGACGTTCGCCAGCTCGCGGATGTTGCCCGGCCAGTCGTACGCCACCAGCCGCGACATCGCGGGAGCAGACACTTCGCACGCGCCGGCGCCGAGGTTGATCGACGCCAGGCGGGCGTAGTGTCGCACGAGCAGCGGGATATCCTCCGGCCGGGCCCGCAGCGGCGGCAGGTGAATCGGAAACACGTTGAGGCGGTAGTACAGATCGTCGCGGAATCGGCCGTCAGCGATGGCGCGCTTCAGGTCTCGGTTGGTCGCAGCAATCACGCGCACATCGCACGAGATGGTCTTCGTCCCGCCGACACGCGTGAAGGATCGCTCCTGCAGCATCCGCAGCAGCTTCACCTGCGTCGAAGCGCTGATGTCGCCGATCTCGTCGAGAAAGAGCGTGCCCCGATCGGCCAGCTCAAACCGGCCGACATGCTGAGCGATGGCCCCGGTAAACGCCCCCTTCTCATGGCCGAACAGCTCGCTTTCGAGCAACGTCTCCGGCAGCGCGGCACAGTTCACCGCGACGAACGCCTGCTCACGACGGTCCGAGGCGCTGTGGATGTACTTGGCCAGCAGCTCCTTGCCCGTGCCGGTTTCGCCCAGCAGCAGCACCGTAGCCTGCGTACCCGCTACACGGTCGGCCAGCGCGAGCATCTGCCGCACCGGTGCGGAGGAACCGATGATGCCCGTCTCGGCCAGCACCTCGCGGCGCAGCGCCTGGTTCGCCCGGCGGAGGTGCTCATGCGCGCGGGCGTTGCGGACGCCGCAGGCGGCCAGGTTGGCAAACACCTCCAGCAGGCGAAGGTCATCCTCGTCGAACGCGCCGCCATCCTTGCGGTTGAGCACCTCGACAACGCCGATCACCTCGTTTTCGAAGATCATGGGCGCGGCCAGGAGGCCGCGCGTCTGAAAGTGGCTGAGTTCGTCGATGCCGCTGAAGAAGTCCGGATTGCGCGACACGTCGGCGACGTTCTCCGCCCGGCCTGACCTCAACACGCGCCCGGCAATGCCCAGATCCGCCGAGAACTCGCGCCCGGCGAGAACCGTCGCCTGCGGCCCGACCGCCGCGACGAAGACCAGCTTGTGCGTCGGGGCTTCGTAGGTGAGGACGCTTGTCGCCTCGGCCTCCATCACGTCCGCCGCCGATTGAGCGATGTGCCCCAGCACGGCCTGCAGTTCGAGCGTCGAGTTGATCGCCGCCGACGCCTGGGCCAGCGCCGACAACGCACGCGAAGATAGGCCGTGAACGGGAAAGACCATTAGAAACGCCAAAACGCCAGGACTACGCGCCGGGGACACCAGGTCGTCAACACGCCGTCCGCCCGCCGATTGCTCCTCAGGCCGCCGTCCGCGTTCCTGTGTTGGCGTTTTGACCTGTTGACTTCTTGGCTGTTACGGCAGTATTTCGACCTCGTCGCCGATCCGCAGCACCGCGAAGAGTTCCTCGACATCGCGATCGGTCAGCGCGATGCAACCCGCGGTCCAGTCCTCGCCTCTGCCCCCGCCGTGAATGCCCACCCCTCCACCGAGCGCAGTGCCCCACTCCGGGCAGCCGCCCCGGGCGTGGGCTTGCTCGATGCCGCTTAGCTCCCCCATCGATATCAGCCCCCTGTCACAGCCCCACTTCGCGGTATTCAAGTCCGGGTAATCAAGGCCGAGGAAGCGGTGGTTGGGGCTCGCCGCGTTCTTGCTGACGACGCGGAAGCGACCCTCCGGCGTCCTTCCGTCGTCGGCCAGGCGTTTGGGGCCCGCGGGAGCGAAGCCGAGGTCCGCCGGGTAGCTCCGCACCAGGCGTTCGCCGTCGAACAGGTGTACGCGGCGCTGGCTCTTGACCACCACAACGCGGGGTGACCTGAGCGTAATCACCTGCGAGGAAGGAGGTTCCGAGAGCCTCAACGCGCCGCCCGCGCCTACAATCCCCAGGAGCAGGACGGCCGCCGCGAGCAGAGCGACACCCGGTCGCCGGGGGGAACCCAGGCTCCCCCGTCGGCGGGCGGGCGCTACGAGGACACCCTCGTGCCCGGCGGCCGCCCCCCCTTGAGAGAGGCCGCGGGCCCTGCGGCATGTCGGCTGGCCGATAAAGTCCATTGCCGGCGGTCCGTGGGCACGGACGGAGGTCAGGATGAACCGCCGGTCCGTGGCGGCGTAAGGATACAAGGAGGGACGTGTTGACGCCATCGGATGAGAGCCTGCTCGCCGAATACCTGGCCGGTAAGGCAGCCAGCTTTGAACTGCTGGTGCGTCGCCACGCTCAGGAGCTTCACCAGTTCGTCCTGAGGTTTACGCGCAGCAGCCAGGCGGCGGAGGATGTGGTGCAGGAGGCCTTCCTCCAGGTGCACACATCCGCTGGCAGCTTCGACACGTCCAAGCGGTTCAAGCCCTGGCTGTTCACCATCGCGGCCAACAAGGCCCGAGACTACCTCCGGGCGAAGAACCGCAAGCGCGAGGTGCCGATCGACGCGACGGTGGACGCCGGCGAGGACGGCAGCCAGCGATTCGTCGACCTGATGCAGGACGACACCGAGGCGCCGCACGAGCACCTCAGCTTTGAGGAGCGCCGGCGGCTGGTGAAAAACGTCGTCGAGGACATGCCCTCGCGACTGAGCGAGGTCCTGATCCTCGCCTACTACCACCGGTTTCCGTACAAGGAAATCGCCGAGATCATCGACGTGCCGCTGGGCACGGTGAAGAGCCGCCTTCACGCGGCCGTTGCGGAATTCAAACTCCGGCTCGACGCTTCAGTCGCCGGGTCCGAGCACAGGGGAGCCTGAAGATTACAGGGGAACGCGGTCCTTCACGGGCCGCGCGAGGCAAGCAGTAGAGGAACACGGCTCATGGAAGATCGACACCAGCGTCGGGAAGAACTGCTTCTCGACCTTCACCTGGATCGGCTTGACGGCGACGAGCGCGCCTGGCTCAACGCCGAGCTGCGGCGCGACGCCCAGCTGCGGAGCGCAAACGACCGGCTCTGTCGCGTACTCCAGCCGCTCGACCAATGGACCGTCCCGCCGACCGCTCCCAACCTCGCCGACCGCATCATCCGCCGCATCGAACAGTCCCGCACCGAGTCGAACAGCCTGAGCGCCGGCGATGCCGGGCGCACCCGCCCGCCGATCTTCGGCGTCGTGGGCATGGACCAGCCCGCCCAGCCCGACCGCGACGCGGGCGTCCGCGGGTTTTTCTTCTCCATGCGCGAGGTGCTCGCCGCCGCGGCGTGCATCGCCCTGCTGTTCAGCGTGCTGGTGCCGGGCGTGCGCTCCCGTTCCGAGCAGGCGGTCTGCCGCAGCCGGATGCATGCCATCGGCCAGGGCGTATCGATGTACCAGGACGTCTCCATGGCTTCGCTGCCCTTCGCGGGCTCGCTTTCGCGGGCGCCGTGGCTGCCTTCGGCCCAGCCCGACCGCGCCGGGGCGTTCCAGTCCAACAGCCGACATTCCTACCTCGTGCTCCGGCTCGGCCTGGTGGATTCGCCGCAAGCCTTCGTCTGCCCGTCGAATCCCAACGCCCGGCCGATGAGCCCCTCGGTCATCCCCAGCCGCAGCGACTTTGACGGGGCGTTCAACACGAGCTTCGACTCACTCAACATGGCCGGCGACGATCCGCCGACCCGGCCGAGCAAGCCGTTGGTGTACCTCGGCGACCGCAGCCCGCTGTTCGTCAACGGCCGGTTCAACGCCGAGATCGATCCGGCTACGACCAATTCGCCCAATCATGGCGGCAAGGGCCAGAACGTCCTCCGCCTTGACGGCAGCTCCGAGTGGCTGACCACCCCGGTGCACGGTCCCGATAAGGACAACCTCTGGCTCGAGTCCGACCGCCGCCGCTACACCGGCAGCGAGATTATCGAGCACCCCGACGAGATCTTTCTGATCCCCGGATTCCCGAACGGCCACGAAGAAGCGCGAACCGCCGATCCTGATCCGACGTAGAAGATGTGTGCGACGGCTGACCACCGCCGCCCCGACGAGTAGTCCTCCTCCTCCCGTGGAACGGCCGGCGAAAACGCCGGCCGTTTTTTTTGCGCGCGTTATTCTGCGGTGGGTACGGGGGGCGGGGGTATGTAGAAGAACCACGGGCCGAACTCCCCTTCGACGTAGCCGGCATCGAGCATCGCTTCGAGCCACTCGCGGCGTACCCAGTCCGTCGACTGGTAGCGCGGCACGAGCCCCGGCCGCAGCGGCGTCTTGAGCAGCACGCCGGCGACTTCGCCCCGCCGCAGGCGCTCGATCACCCCGTGATCATCGAAAACCCCGTTGTCGGCGAGCGCGGCCATCGTCATCAGGTCGGTGCAGAGGGGGCGGTCAAGGTGGAGACTGACGCTGTCGTCCTGAGAGAGCGCCGGCCCCGGGCGGCGGTTGAAGAACTCGGCCGCGCGAGTGATCAGTTCGCGCTCGAAGGCGACGGCCTCGGTCCGCGTCTTTACCAGGTCGGCGACGGTGCCGTAGTTCACGGCCGCGCGCCCGGCGTGTCCCAGGCAGAAAAGGAGCATCAGCGCCACGGCCCAGGAAGTTTCGGCGGGACGCTCGGCCTGCACGTCGGCCGCGTCCGCCGTCGGCGCGGCAGCAAGCCAGCGTTGCAACTGCCCTCCGAGCACGACGCAGGAGGCCGCGAGCGGGGCGATGAAGTAGTTCTCCGCGGAGCCGTCGCGAAGCACAGCCGCGCACGCCACGAGAAACGAAAGCACGGCATAGAGCTCGATCGGGGAAGGCGGCGTTCGCAGCCGCACGCGGCGAGCCACCGCGGCAAACGCGATGACCATCGGCGCGATACCCGGAATCAGCGCCGACTCGACCATGACCGTCCAGAGATTCGCGGGCGTGACGTGGGCGCTCATGCCGCCGAGGGTGTTGAGCGCATACATTCCGCCCGTCAGGGCGTTGACGAGAAAGAACGTCCCCCCGTAGGCCGCGGCGGCGGCGACGGACCAGCCGATCGCGAAACGCCGATGCCCCGTCACGAGGACGGACACCGCCGCCACGACCACCGGAACGAACGCGGACTGCTTGAAGAGGAAAGCCGTCAGGAACAGGGGCAGCGGCAGCCAGCGCGCGACCGGCCCGCGGGCGGAGGCGAACACCAACAACCCTGTCAGCTCCAGCATGGTGATGACCGCGTCCGCCCGCGGCGTGACCGATGCAGGCCACAGGATCGGCGACGAGAGGTAGGCGAGCAGCACGATCACGATCGGAAGCCACGACACGCGCTCGCGGCGCAGCAGCAGAACCATGACGAGCAGCCCCCCCGCCGTCGCGAGCAGGGAGATGCTGCGCCCGATCCTGAAGAGGCCATCCACATCGGCCTCGACCGCGCGCCCGATGAGCCCGGGGAGCAGGTAGGTCAGCGGGCCGTACAGCGCGAGCACGTGCGGAGGCTGGTTGAAGTCTTTGTAGATCGCGCCGCCGCGCTGCACGTCGCGCGCATGATAGACGATCATGCTGTCGGGGTAAGTCAGTTCGCCGGGAGCGGGAAAATCAGCATAGACCTGGCCGAGTTGCACCGCGGCCGCGGGGATGAGCAGCACGAGGAAGGCGTAGAGGCAGGCTCGCGGCTGGCGCAGCATCAGCGATGGTCCGTCGGCGGGCGCTCACGCAGGCGTCGCGTCGGAGCGGATCAGCCCAGCCGCGACGCAATCCACTGGCCGGCCGCCTCCAGCGCGCGGGCGAGCCCGGCGGCGTCCGGGCCGCCGCCCTGGGCCATGTCGGGACGCCCGCCGCCCTTGCCACCCACCAACGGCGAGATCTCCTTGATCAGGTCGCCCGCCTTCACGCCGCGATCGACGACCGTCTTACTCATGCCCGCGAGCAGCGTCACCTTGCCTTCGTCGACGCTGGCCAGCAACACGGCGGAAGCGCCGGTCTTCTGCCGGATCCAGTCGACGGCGGAGCGTAGCGCGTCCGTCGTGGCCGAAGGCGTTTCGCCGACGACCACGGCCACCTCGCCGACGCGGCGGGCGGATTCGAGCAGGGCCGCTGCCTTGGCCATCACCGCCTCAGCGCCCGCCGCGGCACTGGCCTTGTCCTGGGCCTTCGCGGCCTTCTGCAGCTCAGCGATGCGGTGCCGCAGCTCGTGACGGACGCGGATGGGCACTTCGCTGTCGCTCGCCCGGCTCTGGAGATCGGCCAGGCGGCGGGGCAGGTCGTCCGCCTCGCCCGAGAGGGCCTTCGCCTCGGCCAGCAGCGCGTCGCCCGCTGCATCCACCGCAGCGGCCCGCTCGCCGCTGACCCCGACGACACGGCGGATGCCTTTGGCCACCGCCTCCTCGCCCGTAAGCACGAAGTGCCCGATCTCGGCGGTGTGCGCGACGTGTGTGCCGCCGCAGAATTCGACCGAGTAATGCATCCAGTCGGAATTGTGCGGGTTGTCGATCAGCGCGTCGATGGGCATGCCGATCGAGACGACGCGCACGCGCTCCGGATACTTCTCGCCGAAGACGGCGCGCAGCGTATTCACCTGGCGGGCCTTGTTCTGATCGACTTCCTTGGTGAACACCGGGTGATTGGTGCGGATCTGTGCGTTGACCAGCCCCTCGATTCGGACAAGCTCGGCGTCTTCCAGCGCCTTGGGGTGCGAGAAATCGAAGCGCGTCCGGGCGGGCTCGACGAGCGAGCCCTTCTGGTTCACGTGGTCGCCCAGCACCTCGCGCAGCGCGTGGTTGAGCAGGTGAGTGGCGGTGTGGTTCTGCATCGTCGGCCGGCGGTGGTCAAGGTCGAGCCGGGCCGTCGCCGGAATCCCGTCGGCGCCGGCCTCGTCGTCGTGAATGCTGCCGCGGTCGCACACGCCGAAGTGGATGATCGTCCGGTCGACGCGCTGCGTGTCGGTCACGCGGAACTCCCACCGGCCGCGCGCGTCGGCGATCATCCCCTGATCGCCCACTTGGCCGCCCTGCTCCGCGTAGAAGGGCGTCGCGGTGAGCACCAGCGCGCCCTCCTGCCCCTCGTGCAGTACGCCCGGGTCGAGCTGTTTCCCGCAGAGCACGCCGCGGACGCGCGTGTCGTCGAGCGCGGGGCGGTCATAGCCGACGAACTGCGTCGCGCCGTAGCGCCCCACCGCCGCGGCGAGTTCGGGGTGTACGACCTTCGACGTTGCGCGGGCCCGCTCGCGGGCCACCTCCATGAGCCGCTCGTACTCGCCGATGTCCACGGTCAGCCCGCGCTCCAGCGCCATCAGCTCGGTCAGGTCGATCGGGAAGCCGTAGGTGTCATGCAGCTTGAACGCGTCCTCGCCGCCGATGCGCCCGTGATGGTGCGTCACGGCGTACTCGGCCGCCTCGTTGAACAGCTTGATGCCGCGATCGAGCGTGCGCCCGAAGGACTCCTCCTCCTCGCGCAGGATCTCCACGACATGCGCAACATTTCGCCCGCTGTGCGACTTGGCCAGCTCCGGGAACACGCCGCCCATGTGCGCCACCAGCGGCTCGACCAGGTCGCACAGGAAGGGCTCGTTCATCCCGAGATACTGCCGCCCGTAGCGGACCGCCCGGCGAAGAATCCGGCGGAGCACGTA
>CAYRSS010000061.1:0-7087 GCA_964426945.1 uncultured Phycisphaeraceae bacterium | reverse complement strand
GCCCCTCGTTGCTGGGCACGGCGCCATCGGTCAGCGCAAACGTGAGGCATCGCAGGTGATCGGCGATCACGCGGTAAGACACGTCGACCATGAGCTGGTCGACAGCCTCTGTGCCTTCACTTCCGTGTTTCCGCGTTTCGGCTTTTCCGTGTTTCCCCGGCAGCAACCCCGTATACGCCGGCGCGCCGGTGCGCTTGCGGATCGCCTCGAAGAGCGGCGTGAACACGTCGGTGTCGTAGTTGCTGCCCTTGCGCTGGAGCACGGCGCAGATGCGCTCAAACCCCATGCCCGTGTCGACGTGCTTGGCCGGCAGCGTCACAAGACGGCCGTCGGCGCCACGGTTGTACTGAATGAAGACGAGGTTCCAGATCTCCATCACCCGGGCATCGCCCCGGTTCACCAGCCCCGAGCCGCTCTTGTCCGGGGTGAGGTCGATGTGGATCTCGCTGCACGGACCACAGGGGCCCGTGTCGCCCATCTCCCAGAAGTTGTCCTTCTTGTTACCGGGGTGAATATGGTCCGGGTTGATGTCGGTGACGGTGCGCCACAGCTGCCTGGCTTCGTTGTCGGGCTCGAGGCCTTCGCTCGCGTCGCCTTCGAAGTACGTGGCATGCAGGCGGGTCTTGTCGACGCCCCAGACCTTCGTCAGCAGCTCCCACGCCCAGGCAATGGCTTCCTTCTTGAAGTAGTCGCCGAAGGACCAGTTACCGAGCATCTCGAAGAACGTGTGGTGGTAAGTGTCCTGCCCGACATCGTCGAGGTCGTTGTGCTTGCCGCCGGCGCGGATGCACTTCTGCGTGTCGGCCGCCCGCCGGTAGGGACGCGAACCCGTCCCGAGGAAGACGTCCTTGAACTGGTTCATCCCGGCGTTGGTGAACATCAGCGTCGGATCGTCCAGCGGGACGACCGGCGAAGAGTCCACAATCGCGTGCTCCTTGGAGCGGAAGAACTCGAGAAACTGGCGCCGAATATCGCTGGATGTCATTCGTGAACCTTGCCAGAAACCAACACCGACGCGCCCGGCGGGCGCGGCCGGCTACACCTCGTGGTCAGCGGCCCCGGTGAATGCGGGCCCGAAGGCGATGAAGTAGCCCTCCAGCATCCGCAGCACGCGCCCCGTGACCTCATCACCCGAGAGATCCTCCGGATACTCCACGTCGAGCGGCGTGGTATAGCTCCGCTCGTCGTGCTCGACCGGCGGCGAAGGCCAGTCGAGACCCGCCTCGGCGAAGCCCATCGGGATCACCTGTTCGATCGTCTCCCCCGCCTCCTCGAACAGCCGGATCACTTCGTCGCGGTGCTCCTCGCTGCGTGCATGGAGCCCCACGCGAACCAGCAGCGGATCGCCCGTGACCGTCACCCCCAGCGCAAGCCCGGGACCCATCGGGTAGCGGATCGTCCCGCACAGCCCGCGGTCATCCACGGTCTGGACGCTCGGCTGCGGATAGCGGTCGTCGCTGCGGCAGCTGCTTTCGACCGACTCGATCAAGGCCCCGATGTGGCGGATGACGCCGTCGCTCATGATACCTTCCGCATGGAGGACACCGGCCCCGGCTCGTCGACGCGGCCGCGCTCACCGTGGCGCGACTCCGGCGCGATGCGCCCGAGGATACGCCGCCGCACCGCCCGCAGCGGGTCGGCCACCAGTCGGTGCAGCCGGATGTACCACGGCCGGCGATAGGACGCGGCGAGCTCTTCGGCCGTCAACTGGTCGGGCCGCGTTCGCCGCTTGAGCTTCAGCAGGTGGTACAGATCGGCCCGCTGAAACCGCCGCAGCAGCCACCTCGCCGGCGGCAGGGCCCCGCCCCAGCGCCTGGGAACGTGCCAGGAAATCTGAAAGTCGAACAGGTGCGGGCGGCCGTCCTCACCGACCAGCACGTTTTCACACTTCTCCAGGTCGACATACGCCACGCCTCGGGCGTGCATCGCCTCGACGAGTTCGGCGAGGCGCGGATGAAAGTCGTCCGCCACGGCCTCGCCCTTGCGCAGCGCGTGGCCGGGGACGAACTCGCGGATCAGCCCCGTCCGCTCCCACGGGCCGATGTACCGCGGCACGCCGTCGATCCCCTCCAGCAGGTGGAGGAACGCCACCTCGCGCCGCGTCAGCATCCGCCCGACCCACGCCAGCGGCAGGCCGAACATCCGGGCCTGTCGCCCGATCTTCAGCAGCACGCTCGCGGGGCCACCCTGCGACGGATCCACCAGGTCATACCGGGCGGTTACGGCGAAGAAGTCGTTCTTGAAGACCCGCCCCAGCGCGTACGCCCGCCCCTCCGCTTCGATCCTCTCGGGCAGCGGCCTGTCGCCGAGGGCCTTGAGCCATGCCGGGGGCGTCTTCGACAACGGTTTCTCCACGCCAACGGCCATAAACGACCGCGGCAGGGATTGTACTTGCGCCCGCAGGGGTGTCCAATTGGGCCGCGCCGCCCGCGGAGGCCGGCGCGCCGTCGAATCGCGAGGCAAACCCCCGAACCGCATGGCCCGCCTGCTTCAGACCCTCAGCCTGTTGATCCTGCTCGTCGTCGTGGGGCTGCGGCCGCTCGTGGCCGAGTCCTACGATTCCGCCGTCAACTCGATATCGCAGGCTATCACCACCATAGACGACCCCTCGCCCCTGCGGACGATCGGCTTCGACCTCGCCATCCTCGTGGCGGCGATGCTGTGGCTGGCGGCGCAGCTGGCGGGCTCGCCGGGGCGGATGAAATGGACCGGGCTCGAAGTGGGCTGGCTGGTGCTGGCGGTCGGGGCGTTGGGTTCCTGCTTCGTCGCCGGACAGCAACGCCTGGCCATCAATGGGGCAATCGACTGGCTGTGCTACCCCCTGCTCGCCATGCTGCTGGCACAACTGCTCGACTCATCCTGGCGTCGGCGGGTGGCACTGGCGGTCGTCATCGCCGCGGGGGCGGCGCAGGCCATCGAGTGCGCGGAACAGGTGTTCTTGAGCTTCCCCGACACCCGCGCCGACTATGAGGAGAAGAAGGCCGAGTTCTGGGCGAGCCAGGGGGTCGAGCTCGATTCGTCCAAGGTCGTGCTCTTCGAGCAGCGGCTCAAGTCGCAGGAGGCCACGGGCTTCCTCAGCCACAGCAACGTCGCCGGATCCGTGCTCGCGCTTTGCTCGCTCGCCTGCGCCGCACTCGCCGTCGGGCTGCGCGGGGCACGTGGTGACGCGGCGAAAACCAATCCGGCGCCATCGGCGGCGGCATGGGCATTGGCCGCGGCGCTCGCCGCCGCCGTCCTGCTGACGAACAGCCGAGGTGCGATCGCGTCGCTGATCCTGGCCGGCGCGGTCTGGGCGATCGCCGTCCGCTGCCGGCCGTGGATCGACCACCACCGGCGGCGGGTCTTCATCGGCGGGTGGACCCTCGCCGCGGTGGGGATCCTCGCCGTCATCGGACACGGCCTCTATCACGGCTCGCTGCCCGGCTCGTCGCTCAACTTCCGGTGGCAATACTGGGAAACGTCCGCCGCGATGATCGGCGATCACCCGCTGTTCGGACTCGGCGCCGAGAACTTCGGGAGGCACTACACCCAGTACAAATCCATCGGCAGCTCCGAAGAAGTCGCGAACCCGCACAACTTACTCGTACACCTCACCGCGAATTGGGGGCTGGTTGGACTCGCGGGCGGCGTGCTCATGCTGCTCGGAGCGTCGTGGCGGATGCTGGGCACAACGCCTGCGGCCACCGACCCGCCGCGCATCGATCCGACGCGGGAGGTCGCGCCGGCGTGGGTCTGGGCCGCGGCGCTGCTGGTGGCCGTGCCCCTAGGGCGACGCCTTCTCGCCGGCTCCCACGACCCGGCGTACCTCTACTACACAACCATCGTCACCGGCTTCGGCTGGGCCGTCGGTTTGGCCGTCGCCTGGCCGCGCCGCGGGCGGGGCGAGCCGATGGAACGGGCGATCGGCGCCGGCCTGGCGTGCGCGCTGCTCGCGTTTCTCGTTCATGACCTGATCAACTTCGCCCTCTTCGTGCCCGGCGCGGCGACGACCTTCTTCGCCGCGGTCGGGATCCTGTCGGCCTGGGTGCGCCGAGACGCTGCGGCCTTGCCGGACCGCCCGGCCGCCGTGCCCACCGCGGCCCCACAAGCTGCCGTCGGCCGACGTGGCGCGACCTCCGCGGCGTTGCTGGCCGTCGCCGCGGCGATGGCGGCAGTCGTCTGGTCGGCGGCGGTGCCCATCGGGCGCGCTGGAAGCCTGATGCAAGAGGCCGACGCCCTCGGCCCCGATCCACGGGCGCCCGATCTCTACGCGTTGGCCGCCACCGCTGACCCACTCGACCCGACGCCGCTGGTGAAGCTCGCCCGATGGGCGGCCGCGGCGGCCGGCGCGCCGGGCGTGGACGCCGACGGACGCCGCCGCATGGTCGAGCTGGCCGTCACTTCGATCCAGGCGGCCCGCCGACGAGACCCGCAGCAGGGCGCGCTGCCGCGATTCGAAGCCCAGGTCCACCGGACCGCCGCGGCGGCGGGCGACCCGTCCCACTACGAGCCCGCCATCGCCGCGGCCGAGGAAGCCCGAAAGCTTTACCCGGAGGACCCGCAGGTCCACGAGTTGCTCGGCACGCTGCGCCTGGAGGCCGGAATCGCGCTCGATCGCGCCGACCTGTTGCAGCAGGCCGTTTCGGACCTCCGCGAAGCCATCCGCCTGGACGACGCCCGCCCGCCGTGGGAGTTCATCCGCCGCCACACGGAGCGCCAACGAGCGGAGATCGAGGCGAGGATTCGAGAGGCGCAGCACGGGATTTCGTAGGGTGAACGCCTCTAGTGGGCGCTGCACGATCATCGGCGAATACGCGGTAGACCCCGGGAACGTGCCGATGCTCCCTCGCGGCGGTAGCTTTTCGCCAGGAAGTCCGGCGGACGCCGCCACCCGCAATGCATGTCGCTTGCCGAGTCCGGCCGGGATAGAATCATGATCGCGGAATCTGCCGCGACACGGTCTCGCTCCGGGCTGTCGTAACACCGCCGGGACGGAGTTCGCCTGTCCGGTAGGCCAACCAAAGCCGCGCGTTCACAGGAGTTCTCCACCTGTCGGGGGATCCAGCTTGACCGCACGACCTGCCAGGCTCCGATTCAGGGGGAGCACCGCGCTGGGCCTGGGATTGCTGATCCCGTGGCTGGTATCGCTTCAACACGGCTGTTCCGTCACCTTCGGCGCGACGGAACTCGGAGCGGGCGGAGGGGCTGTATATATAGACGGAGGCAGCACCTGTCGTCACCCGCCAGGCACGCCAGGAGTGGGCATTTCCTGGGGTCCGAATTGGGATAGCTACTGGTCACCGAACAGCTACCATAATACTCTCATCGTCCCGCTATGGATCCCGGCTGCTCTGATCGGGCTGCCAGCGTTCTGGGCCGCGCTCCTTGCGCGATCGATTCGGGTATTTCGCCGCGGTAGTGAACCTGCCTCCGGCGCCACGGGAGTCGGCTCGTTTACTCCCTTGGACGATCCGACATCAGACGCCAGCGCTATCCGGCTGTTTCAGAAATGCAGCGTGGTGGCACTTGCGCTGCTCCTGCTCGTCCTCGGCTGCTTTTGCCTCGTTCCGGTGCTTGCCTTTGCGGCGAACAACTATTTCGGAATCCCGATGCAATTCGATTCGGCGTCCTGCCTCGGGCTTGCGGGACTTGGGGCCGCCACGTACAGCGCCGCGGGCGTTCGCCGATTCAGCCGGGCGTTCCGTCGATATGGTGCTGACTTCTTTGGCTCTTGCGCGCAGTGCGGCTACTCGCTGCGCGGCAACTTGTCGGGCGTTTGTCCGGAATGCGGACGGCAGGTTGTGTAGTTCTGCAGGGTGGGTTGTACTCGACGCACGGCTCGAGCGGGCCGGTAGGGATGCTCGGTCGAATATGACCCACCCCACGATCTACGATCCTGAGGCCACTGTCGAAGTTCATTCGCGACTGGCCGCGAGGAGCGTCGCGCACTCCCTGACAGTTGTATAGGATGACTTGGGAGAACATCATGATGTACGATGTCTCACGAATGCGATATGCAATCGCAATCCTCTTGTCGGCCACCCTGCTCGGCTGCAGCTCCCGCGGCGGCGTTGCTCAGGATCGTCGCAGTGCGCCGCTGGGGTATCTGCAGGCGGGGTTTCCCGTGGCAGTTTCGACGGAAGGCGGTCCTGAGCTGGTCAGCATCGCCGAACATCTGTCGACACTCATTGGCCATCCCAGGACCGCGTGGAAAGCGACGCGTAACCCCGTATGTTGCTTCTGGGTCGAGATCAACCACTGGACGGCTATTCCCGGGCAGCCTGGCTACGTCATCGTCATCCATCCTGGTGGCTCCACGCTCCACGCCTCTGATCTGGGTCAGGCCAGAGAAGCCGTCGAGTTCATCGAGAAGCACCGTCGAGTGATTGACGGCAAAGTCTGGCTGCCGCTGGGCGTTTCTACGAACTTTCCGATTTCAGTGCCGATGCTGCAGGCGACTGGACGAACGAGGGACGACTGATCCATCGCTCGCGATGAAGCAGTCGTGCAAGGCGGGCCGTCCTCGACCAACTTCTTGACCGGGTCGGTAAGCAAGATGAGTCGAGGAGGATCCACCCTGCGAGACTACGCCCTCGTTCTTGCCGCGCCCCCCTACGGCTCCACCACCGTCCACCCGCCCGACTCGTCTCGGACGAAGCGGTACTGCGTCACGTCGCGCTGCCTGAGTTCGCTGGTGCTTCCGTCGATGTTCAGGAGGACCAGGCGGTCCCAGTCGATGGCGATCCGCGACGTGTCGATGCGGAAGCGCGTCACGTCGTGGAGGTCAATGTTCAGGCGGTTGCGCTGCCGGTCGAAGTCGGCCGTGCCCCAGCCGCCGCGGGCTCCGGGCCTCGCCGCCTCGACGAAGAACCACTGGCCCGGCGTCGGCCTCGCCTCGGCGACGGGCGGATCGAGCCGGGGCGCCTCCGCCGCGGTCGGGGGGGACGCAGCTGCGGGGTCCGGTGAATCCGGCGACGCCGGGCCGGGAGCGGCGTGGCTGTTGGATTGGTTGTCGCCCGGCACGGGCAGCGACTCGCCGCGGGGGCAGCCGGCAGCAAGCGCGAGCGCCGCCGCGAGCGCGCAGCGTTTCAGGCACCTTGACCGCACC
>CAYRSS010000060.1:0-21882 GCA_964426945.1 uncultured Phycisphaeraceae bacterium | reverse complement strand
CCCCGCGCGAAGATGCTCGCCACGTAGTTCAGCACGTCCGTCGCGCTGGTCTCGTTGTAGCCGAAGTTCTTGATCATCCGCTGCTTCACGACGTCGATCTTCGCCTGGGTCTCGTCGTCCACGACGCTCGACACCAGGTTCTTGAGCTTGATCGTGTCGCGCTGGTCCTCGAAGAGCTTCAGCTCGAGCGCCCGGTACAGGCGCGCGTTGGTGTTGTACTCGAACTTCTTCCCGTCGAGCGCCAGGGCGCCGATGTAGTTCATGATCTCCTGGCGGAAATCGTCCTTGCGGCTCTCGGGGATGTCGATCTTCTCCTCGATCGAGCGCATCAGCCGCTCGTCCGGCTCCTCGTCCTTGCCGGTGTACTTGTTCTTCACGCGCTCGCGCTGCGTGTAGGCCCGGACGTTCTCGATGTAGTTGGCGCACAGCCGCTTGATGGCGTCCTCGTCGGCGCTGATCGCGCGCTGCACCTCGCCCTTGATGATGTCCTCGTACTCTTCCTTCACGATCGCGAGGATCTCCTTGAACTGCTTGCGCGTCTCCTCGTCGTTGATGAGCGAGTGGTGCGAGAGGCCCGTCTCCAGCTCGTTCATCACCATGAAGGGGTTGATGCCGCGGTCTTCCAGCGCCTGCGGACCGACCAGCGCGTTGCTGATCTTGTCCTGCACGTAGCGCGGGCTGATGCCCGACATGCCCTCGCGCGGCGCCTCCTCCATCAGCTCCTTGATCGAGTCCTCGGTGAACCCGGGGATCGCCTTGCCGTTGTAGAGCTTCATCTTCTGCAGGAGCGTCAGGCCCGCCTTCTTCGGCGGCTCGAGACGCGAGAGCACCGCCCACATCGCCGCGACCTCCAGCGTGTGCGGCGCGATGTGCATGTTGCGCACGCGCTCGGGGCCGAAGTCCTTCTGGTAGATCTTGATCTCGTCGTCCAACCGGATGTTGTACGGAATGTCGATCTTGATCGTCCGGTCGCGGAACGCCTCCATCAGCTCGTTGCTCTGGAGCTTCTTGTACTCGGGCTCGTTGGTGTGCCCGATGATCACCTCGTCGATGTGCGTCTGGGCGAACTTCTTGGGCTTGATGACGTGCTCCTGCGAGGCGCCGAGCAGATCATAGAGGAACGCTACATCGAGCTTGAGCACCTCGATGAACTCAATCATGCCGCGGTTGGCGATGTTCAGCTCGCCGTCGAAGTTGAAGGCCCGCGGATCGCTGTCCGTACCATACTCGGCGATTTTGCGGTAGTTGATGTCGCCGGTCAGCTCCGTCGAATCCTGGTTCTTTTCGTCCTTGGGCTGGAAGGTGCCGATGCCGACGCGGTCCTTCTCGGACAGAATCAGTCGCCGCACGCGGACGTGCGTGAGCACCTTCCGCCAGTCGCCGTCGTACTTGAGCAGCAGGTCGTCAAACATCCGGCGACAGAACGGATCCAGCGCGCCCTCGATGCGAACCTGCGAACCCTCATCGAGCCCCTCATTGAGCCGCGCCACAACCGCCCGGCGCGCCTCCATCGGGATGAGCTTGAGCGGCTCCTCGTGCATGGGGCACGGGTGGACGTGAACGCGGCCATCCTCGTCAGGGAACTGCCACGAGAAGGTGTACAGCGCACCCTCGTCGAGCCGCGAGTAGTGCTCCAGCCCCTTCTTCAGGAGCCGCGCGATCGTGCTTTTGGACGAGCCGACCGGGCCGTGCAGCAGCAGGATGCGCCGCTCGGTGCCATACTGGTGCGCGGCGGACTTGAAGAAGTCCACCAGGTTCATCAGCGGCCGTTCAAGGCCGTAGATCGCATCCGCGCCGTTGTCGATCGGATCGGCGAAGAAGCGGTAGCGGATCATCTCCTGGCGCTGGCGCGTAAAGCGCTCAGCACCGAAGCTCATGATCATGTCATAGACGCGCTGGAAGGCATTGCGCGCAACTTTCGGATTGCGGGCCACCAGCCCCATGTAGTCGTCGAAGCTTCCCTCCCAGTGCTGCTCGCGGAACTTCTCTGCGCTCAGGTGCTGGTCGACGAGGGACAGGAGGCTCTGGGCGTCGGACATGACGGGGTCTCCGTACGGTACGGTTCGTGTCGCTCTGGCGACGCAGGCCATCGGGCGGCCTGCATCGGCGGCGATCGGCGCAGCGCAGTGCACGCGGTCGTGCACCGACATTCATCGACTCCGCGGACCGCTTCCCTTACGCAGGATGATAGGACTCTCGTTTCGCCGAATGCAACAACGCAAAGGCAGGCGGCATCGGCCATGCCGGCTGCGGCCAGGGCACGGGCGCGGCCCGAGTTCTGGGACGCCCTGCGCGGTTTACAGGCATATCGGATGCCGGCGGGTCGCTGGTTTGCAAAAACCGCGGACCGGCGAGGCCCGCAGCGCACGACCCACCGGCCACCACCAGTTGTAGTGGCCGACCGTGCCCGCGGCACCGGGTTATCGGCCGGCAACTCGGTCGCCGGGCGTTGCCGGCCTCGCGCCGCCGCCGGTGCGCGTCAGTCCGCACTCGCCCCGCCAACCGCGATTGCGCCTCTGTTTCGACGATAATCCATACGGCGCGCGGTCACGGCGGCAGGGCCTGAACCGCGATGGGTTCCACCCTGCGCGTGACACCGACGATACGAATGACCGTGAGCGAGCAACAGGCCGTCCCTCCCCGGAGGCGCAACACGCTGAGAATCCTTGGCTGCGCGGGCGCCGCCACGGCTGCTGCCGCCGCCTTGCCGCCGCTGTTCGTTCCCGGCCTGATGAATGCGGGCGGGGCGAACATGGCGTGGGCAGACGAACCGGTACACGCCGCGGCCACGGCGGCGATCCTCCTCGGTGCAGCCGGAATGCTCTGCACGCTTCGCGGGTACCGCTCAGCGGGCCGAATTCTCGGGTTGCTGATGCTGGCGCCCCCGATCCTGGCGCTGGCCCACATCTGCCTGGCGAGCGCCGCCGCGTCCGATCCCGCGGCCCCCGGGCTGAGCGGGCACATTTACCTCGGCATCGGACTCTTCGTGGGCAGCGTGTCGCTGATTCTCGCTTCGCACAGCCGGCCGAGGGCGGGCGTTGCGGCCGGCGTCGCCACGGCCGGGGCCGCCTTGTTCAGCCTGGGCGGGGTCGTCCTGGGGATCCGCCTCCTCGACGTGTTCTCCTGGAAGGGCGTGCAGGTCGCGCTGTTCCTTTCGGTTTCGACCGGCACCGCCTTCGTCGGTCTCGGTGTGGCGGCGATGTGCCTCGCGATGATGCGCGCCGCAGCGCTCCCTTCACCCGTGTTCCCTACGGCCTGGCTGGCCGCGTCTGCGATTCTCACGGGTTCGATCTGCATGTCGCAGGCGCTCCGGGAGCAGGAACAAACCGCGATCCGGGACGCCTGCACGCAAGCCGCCCAGGGCAGGCTCAGCCTCGTCGCCGCAGAGGTGGATGCCCATCGGCATTCTCTCCAGCGCATGGCCTCGCGCTGGGCCGCACGCCGCCGTACGCCGGAGCAGGAGTGGCGCGCCGACGCCATGGCCCATCTCCAGAACTGGAAGGGCTGCCGCGCGATCGCGTGGGCGGATCCTTCCGGTGTTGTATCCTGGGTCGAGCCCCGCAGCGCCCAACTGACCGCTGCCGGCTTCGATCTGAACACTGACCCGGCCCGGGGGCAGTTGCTGCGCACCTGCGCTTCGCAGGATCGGGCTGTGATCGGGCCGGCCATGCGCCTGCTGAGTGGGAATTGGGGCTTCCTGGCGGCCGTTCCGGTAGCCGTAGAGGGCGCACCGGACGGATACCTCGTCCTCGTCCACGACCTGGGCCAACTGTTCGACGCGGCGCCAGCCGGAGACGGCACGGGAGTAGGTCTTGCGCTGAGCGTCGACGGCGTAGAACACTATCGTCGCTCCAGCAGGCCACGCGATCGGTCTTCGCAACGATTCGCCACGCGGGGCCGATTCGAGGTCGACCAATTGGCGCTGGACTATGTCGCCTGGCCGGAGCGAACGACGATTGCCGCACACTCGTCCGTGCTGCCGGGCGTCACCCTGGGGATCGGCTCGATCGTCGCGGCGATGACCGGCGCGTTGATCCGCCTTTGGCAAGTCTCGCGACGGCAGGCGGAAGCGCTGCGCTCGACCACGGAGCGCTACGAACGCGCGGTCGTCAGTTCGCGGGACGGCGTGTGGGAGTGGGTGATCGGGTCGAGCGAGGTCTACCTTTCGCCGCAGTTCAGGTCGTTGCTGGGGCTTGGGGCAGACGAGAGAACGGCAGACACGGCGGAGATGAACGACCGCCTGCACCCCGATGAGCGCGATCGCGTTCTGGCGGCCGTCGCCCGATCGACCCGCAGTGGCCAGCCGTTCCGGTCGGAGCATCGCCTGTTGACGCGCGACGCAGGCTACCGTTGGTTTCTGGCGCGGGCCGTGGTGGAGCGCGACGCTGCCCGCCGGCCGACTCGCCTGACCGGCTTTCTGTCGGACATCCACGAGCGCAAGTGCGTCGAGCTGGCCCTGGCTGAACGTGCCTCACTGCTCGAACTCACCGCCAAAGTGAACAGCGCCTTGGTTCGCGAGACGGCCCAGGAGGCCCTGCTTGACACGTGCTGTCAGACGCTCGTTGAGCATCTCGGCGCGGCACTGGTGCGGATCTGGACACCGGGGCCCGACGAAGAGACGCTCGAACTCCAGGCCGGCGCGGGCATCGAGGTTCCCGAAGACATGGGCCCGCAGCCCGTCACCCAGGGCAAGTTTGAGGTCGCATCGATCGCGAAGCGCAAGCGCGGCTACGTGTGCGACGACTTGCTCTCGGATGAGTTGCTGCGCGACGCGGCGTGGGCCTGGCGCGAGGGCATCACCAGCTTCGCCGGACACCCGCTGATGCTGGGTGATCGGCTGCTGGGCGTGCTGGCCGTGTTCTCGCGCGCGCCGCTCTCGGAGGCAGCGCAACAGACCCTCGCCACGCTCTCGGAGAGCATCGCCCTCGGTATCGACCGTATCCGGTCTGAAGCCGCGCTCCGGCAGAGCCACGAAGCGTTGCTTGCCGCCAAGCGGTCGCTCGATGACGCGTTGCTGGAACTGCGCGAAGCCAAGACCGCCGCCGACGCCGCCAACCAGGCCAAGAGCGATTTTCTCGCCAACATGAGCCACGAAATCCGCACGCCGATGACGGCGATCCTCGGCTTCGCCGACCTGCTCGAGGAAGACGGCGATTCGGGCAGCTCGGCCGTGACGCGGCTCGACGCGATCCGCACGATCCGCCGCAACGCGGACCACCTGCTGAGCATCATCAACGACATTCTCGACGTCTCCCGGGTTGAAGCGGGAAGATTGACCCTCGAACGTCGGGCGGTTTCGCCGCGCCAGATCAACCAGGACATCGTTGGTCTGCTGCAGGTCAAGGCCGAGTCGAAGGGCGTCATGCTGACGACGGAGTACCCCGGTGACATGCCCGACCTGGTGGAGACGGATCCGCTGCGCTTGCGGCAGATCATCATCAACCTGGCCGGCAACGCCATTAAGTTCACCGAGCGCGGAAGCGTGAAACTGGTGACGCGGTTCGTGCCCTCGCACACGGCGGATGGGACCGGCATCCTCGAATACGAAGTCGTGGACACCGGCATCGGCATGACGCCGCAGCAGGCCAGGCGGCTGTTTGAACCATTCACCCAGGCCGACAGCTCAACCTCGCGCCGGTTCGGCGGGACGGGCCTGGGGCTGCTGATCAGCCGTCGACTGGCCGAGCTGCTCGGAGGCGGCGTCGAACTCGTCGAGACCCGCGAAGGGACCGGCACGCGGTTCCGCGCCACGGTTCGCGTGACCTGCGCGGCCGGGAAGCCGGCGACACCTGCTCCGGGCCCCGCGCCCGCCGCCACCGCGGGACTAACGCAACTCGCAGGGATCCGGGTGCTTCTCGCCGAGGACGGACCCGACAATCAGCGCCTGATCTCGATGGTGCTGCGCCGCGAAGGTGCGGTGGTCGAAATCGCCGACACGGGACGGGCTGCGGTCGAGATGGTCGAGAGCGCGCACCAGCGCGGCCAGCCCTATGACGTGGTGCTGATGGATATGCAGATGCCGGAGATGGATGGCTACGCCGCGACGCGCCTTCTTCGCGAACGCGGGTTTACCCTTCCCATCCTCGCGTTGACGGCACACGCCATGGCCGGTGACCGCGAAAGATGCCTTCGCGCGGGATGCAGCGACTACCATACGAAGCCGATCAATCGTGCCCGGCTCATCGACGCCGTGTTCGCCTGTCATCCGGTGGCCGCCACGACCGCGTGAAGCGGGCAGGAGGCGCCGAAGTCACGAGCCTGTCATCTGCATCGCCGCATCCTTGCACGCCGGGTGAATGAGCCTATCATCGCCCCCCGTGGAGATGGATTCCGCCCAGCACATCGCGGCCCGGTCGCAGGCCCTGTTCAAGTCGGCCCTCGGGCTGATCCCCGGCGGCACCAGCATGCCCTTGTCGTGCAGCGACGCGGAAGGCCGCACCCCGCTGTACATCGCCAAGGCCACCGGCTGTGGCGTTACCGACATCGACGGCCATGAATACCTCGACTACACCGGCGCCCGCGGGATGATCCTGCTGGGCCACGGGGACCAGCGCGTCGTCGTGGCGATGGACAAGGCCGCGTCCAAGGGTCTGTCCGACGGCCTGCCGATCGAGTCAGAGGTCCGACTGGCCGAACTCATCATCTCCCGCGTCCGGGGGGTTGAGATGGTCTCGCTGACCCCCTCCGCTTCCGAGGCGATCCTGCTGGCCATCCGCATCGCCCGACGACACACCGGCCGGACCGACATCGTCCGCTTCGAGGGCTGCCAGGACAGCACGGCGGAGATGCTCACCCCGGCCTCCGCGGTCCTGCCCTACAACGACCTTTCCGCCGTGAGGAATTACCTCACGCGACACCGCGGCAAGGTCGCGGCGATCGTCCTTGAGCCGACCGCGACGCGCATGGGGCTCGTTCCCGCGGCGGAGGGCTTCCTGGCCGGCCTGCGCGAGCTCTGCCACAAGCGCGAAGCCGTGCTCATCTTTGACGAGACGGCGACGGCGTTCCGCGTAGGCCCGGGCGGCGCCTCCGACAGGCTCGGCGTGGTCCCCGACCTGTCGGTGTACGGCTCTCTCATCGGCGGCGGGATGGCGCTGGGCGCGCTCGGCGGCCGGCGAGACCTGATGTTGACCATCGCCGAGCCCGACAACGCGGGCGAGCGCGGCTTGCTCGGCGGCAATCCGCTGGCCATCGCCGCGGGGATCGCCACCTTGCAGGCCACCGCGGACGAGGGCTTTTACGAATCGCTCGACACGAACGCCGCTGCACTGGAAGCCGGCTTGCGTCACGAGGCCGAGGCCGCGGGCGTCACCGTGCGCGTGCACCGGGTCGGAAGTCTGCTCTCCGTGTTCTTCACCGACAAGCATGTGACCGATCACACGACGGCGCACGCAACCGATGCGAACCGTTACTCGCGCTGGCGGTCGGCATTGCTGGAACGCGGCGTGCTCCTGCCGGCTTCGCCGTTCGATTGCCTGTACACCTCCGCCGCCCATGGCGAAGATCACGTGAATCGGACCATTGCCGCGGCGGCTGACGCCTTCAAGACCGTCTGACGCGCCGGGCGATACCGCGAGGGTGCCCCCGATCATGACCAGAACCGCAGTGATCCAGACGATCGCGTTTGTGCTCTGCGTGGGTGCGTTCTTCATCAGCCACCTGCTCTACACGGCGCATCGCAAGGCCAACCTGCCGACGTGGTTCCGGGCGGGCTGTGGCATGGCGGACGCCGGTTCGTCCGCCGACTGTGAGGAGGTCATCACCAGCCCTTACGGCTACTGGCCGCCGAAGCACCCCGACAGCCCGCCGGACAAGAAGCACACCCCCGTCGCACTGATGGGCATGATCTACTACGGCCAGATGGCCCTGTGGATCCTCGGCGTCGGGCGGCCGGATCGCACGCGGCGCTGGCTGCACGCGCTGCCGGTGACCATCGGCGCGATCGGGCTGGGCTGGTCGGTGTGGTTCATCTACCTGATGTTCGCCCGGCTGGACTACTGGTGCCCGTGGTGCACCGCGACACACGTGATGAACCTGCTGCTGTTCGTCTGCCTCGTGCTGTTGTGGCCCCGGGCGGTGCCCGCGCCAAGCGCGCCGACCGACACCGCCCCGCCGGCCGATCCCGCAGTGGCGCCGCGCCCGCTTCCTACAGGGCGACAGGTTGCCATCACGCTGATGGGAATGTTCGTGCTGTGGATCGGTGTGAACATCTTCGACTTCGCTTACGGTCTCGGCGAGCGCGCCGGCGAGCGCGACGCGTGCATGGCGGTCCTCGACAACCTCAAATCCGACGGGCGGCGGCTCGTGCAGCACTACGACACGATGCCGCGCAAGGAGATCACGATCCGCCCGGACGATCCCTCCCGGGGGGGAAAGACCAACGAGCCGAGCCTTACCGGCGTCGTGTTCAGCGACCTGGAGTGTCCGGCGTGTCGCAACCTCGCCACGATGCTCGACGATCGAATCGCGCCGCTCTTTGACGGCAACCTGCGGATTGTCTTCAAGCATTTCCCCCTGAATGCGTCGTGCAACAGCGCGGTCCGGGGCACGCTCCATCCGCATGCCTGCTCCGCCGCGGCACTGGCTGAGGCAGCCCGGCTACAGGGCGGCAACGAAGCCTTCTGGCGAGCGCATGATTATCTGTTCGAAAATCGCGCGAAGCTGGCCGGCGTCACCGCCGAGTCGTTGGCCGAGGCGCTCGGGCTCGACGCGGCACGCCTTCGCGCCGACGCGGACAGCGAGGCCGTTGCTCAGCGCATCGCTGAGGACATCGAGCTCGCCACGAAGCTGCAGATCCGCTCGACGCCAACGCTGTTCATCGCGGGCCGGGAGGTCGATCTGCCGGGACGGGGCAGCATGGCGTTCTGGGACGAAATCGCCCGCCGCTATTGGCAACTGCGCGGCCAGCCGCGCCCCGAACACACGCTACTGCCCACGGACGCCAAGCCCGGGGCGGAGCCGGCCGACGCCGCGCCCGATCACAATCATCCCTGAACACGTCCGCCCTTCGCCTGCCCGCGGCGGCGGAAGCCCAACGCGGCGGCTCCAACGGCGACCGACTGCTTCGCCACAGCCGAGCCTGCCGACACTCGACCCGCGCCGGGTGTAACGCCGGTTCGAATCGGTCAGGCCGACAGCGCGGTTATTCGAGGTATCCCAGGTCCGACAGGCGGGCGGTGACCGCTTCCAGGTCGCGCTCGCTGTAGGCTTCGCCGGCGGAGGCCGGCGCCTGTACATCGCGCCCCGCGCCGACCTGTTCGTAGGTGATTGGCGGCGGAGAGGTGAAAAGCTGTTCCGCCACCCGGCCGTCGAGGTCGCCGGGGATTGGGCAGCCGGCCATGGCCAGAATCGTCGGGGCACAGTCGGCCATCTGCATGTCGAAGGTCGCCCCCGCGCGGAGCCCCGCGCCGGCCGCCGCCCACACCCCGGTCGGGCGGTGGGTGCCCTCAATGCGGGCATCGGGCAGCCACGACACCGCCGAACGCCCGCGGATCTTGCGCACGACCGAGAGCGACTCGTGCGGAATGAGCATCAGGTCGGGCATCCAGGGCTGCGCCTCGCGCGAGCATCCATAAAGCGCCTCGGGCTTGTGCGCCGCGCTGAACAGCCGCACCTCGCGCCCCGTGCGCGGATCCGTCGCTGAGCACGAAGGATCGAGCAGCCGCTCGCGGATCTCGTCGCGCAGCGATTCGTACGCCGCGGGTTCGACGATACCGCACGGCTGGCGCCCCTTCAGGTTGATGTACAAGAAGCCCGCCATCCCCGCGTGCATCACGCAGGCGCGCGTGCGCGAGAAATCGACCGCCAGGTCCTGCAGGATGTCGCCGGAGCGCGCGAACTTCTTCGTGCGCCCGCGCAGACGATCGAGCAGGTGACGCACGCGCGTGCCTCCCTGCGCCGCGTCGCCGCGCAGCTCGAGATAGCCCCAGTCGAGCAGCAGGCGGTTGACCTGAACTTTGCCCTCGAGGCTGCCGTGGCCGTGATCGGAGACGACCATCACGCGGGCACCGCGCTCGCCGGCGTAGGCGACGAGATCGCCCAGGGCGGCGTCCGCCTCCCCCCAGCACGCCTTGACGACATCGCGACGGGCAGGGTCCGCCTCGCGCCAGCGCGGGTCGATGTGCTTCCAGGTCTTGTGCTGAAGGTTGTCCGTCAGTTTGAACACGACCATCAACACGTCCCAGCCGAACCGCTCGCCGCACCAGCGCGTCATCGCGGCGCCCTGGTGGAAGCTGCGCGACATATAGTCGACGTTTTCGCGGAAGAGCTTCAGCCCGCCGAGCGGCGCGCGGCGCCACTTCGTCCGCAGCGTCGGATCGTTCCACCGCGCGACGAGCTCATCGCGCAGCTCCGGCGGATAGACGAAGTCGCTGCTGGTGCCGGGCGTTTCGAAGCCGCTGATGAGAAAACCATTCATCGGCCGGGCCGGGTAGGTCATCGGAATGTTGATGCTGCCGACGCGGTAGCCGCGGGCGCCGAGGATCTGCCAGATGTTCTGCACCCCTTCAAGCCGGAGGGTGCTGTTGAACATCAGCCGGTTGGTCGCGGGGTCGTAGCGCTCGAAGTCGATCACGCCGTGGCGGCCCGGCGATTTGCCGGTGAGGAAGGTGGTCCAGGCGGCCGGGGTGATCGGCGGCACGGTCGAGTGGAGCACGCCGTGGCCCCCACCCTCGACGAGGCGGGCCAGGTGCGGCATGCGCCCTTCCGCCATCAGCGGCCGCAGCACGTCCCAGGTGACGCCGTCGAGGCCGACGATCAGAAGCGGGGTGCGTGCGCTGGTTTCGTCGGTCTGTGAATTCATCGTGAGCCGGACGAACAAGCCGCGGCCGCGGCGGAACTTAGGCCGCTTTTCCGCGCAATTCCGGCATCCTAACGGACTTGCGTGGCGGTTGCAAAGCCCCGGGTGGCCCAGTAGAAGCAGCGAAGAACCCGTGTGGCCCCAGCCTCTCGCGGGCCTCAACTTGTGTGGCACCGGCCACCGTGTGGCACCGGCTTCCAGCCGGTGTACCCCTGTGTGACACTGGCTTCCAGACGGTGTACGCCTATGTGGCACCGGCTTCCAGCCGGTGTTTGTCCGACCCAAGAGGAATCTGCATGCGCATCATCCGTCAGCCCAGCGTCTACCTCGTCGGCCGGCAGACGACCGACGAGGCCGAAATCGAGCGATTCCTCGCCGACCACAAGGTCGCCCATTGGACGACCGACACCCAGGTTGCCGGCGAGAAGCTCAGCGAGATCGCCGGGCGCGTGTGCTACATGAGCTTCGCCAAGCCGCGCCCCGGCGGCAACGCGGCCTACCTGAGCCACATCCTCGAAGTGGGCCACGGCAGCGTACTGGAGCACAGCGTCTTCAACCTGCTGATCACCGGCGTGTCGCGCAGCTTCACGCACGAGCTGGTCCGCCACCGCGCGGGCTTCGGCTACTCGCAGCTTTCGCAGCGCTACGTCGATGAGTCGGTGGCCGAATTCGTCGAGCCGGACATCATCGCCGACGACCCGAAGCTGCACGACGTCTTCCTCGCCGCGTGCGAACAGGCCCAGTCGGCCTACATCAAGCTGGTCGACGGCCTGCTGGCCAAACTGGAGCACGTGGAAGACAAGACCCTGCGCCGCAAGATCGCCCGCCAGGCCGCGCGCAGCGTGCTGCCCAACGCGACCGAGACGAAGATTTTCGTGACCGCCAACGCCCGGGCCCTGCGCCACTTCATCGAGCTGCGCTGCAACGAACACGCCGAGACCGAGATCCGCATCGTCGCCGCTGCCGTCCTCGACGTCCTGCAGCGCGACGCGCCGAACCTCTTCGGCGACTACAAGTTCACGACGCTCTCCGACGGCACGCGCGCGGCGGATACGGCGTTTCGGAAGGTGTGAGGAAGGGCGAGGATGTCGTCCGCGCTCGTGCGCGCAGATAAGGCCTCCTGCGAAGAGAGCCACAATCTCAGGAGGATGCCCTGGCCGATCTGAGCTCGAACAAGTGAACGGTCCCCGTCTCCTCGCCGGCGTCAAACGACTGGCTCGGCGCAAGTTCCTGCAGTGTGACGTCCCAGGCTCCAGACTGGATTCGGTCATAGAGAGCGCCGTAAGTTCGGCGGCGCGGGTCCGCCTGCTTCTGATCCGCGTATAGCAGGATAATGTACTTCGATAGACCTAACACTTGATTGCGCTTGCTGAGCTTCTCCAAGCAGGAATGGAACTCTCGCGCATTCTGTTCGCTCGGCCCACTCTTGAAACCGCGTCTGGTTCCATCATAGGGATCGAACCGAACTGGACGCACATAGAACTTGAACTCAATGAAGGCACGCTCACCGGAGCGGGCGAGAACGAGGTCAATTCTGTCACATTCGAGAAACTGCTCAATATCAGGAGCTATGGTGCTCACGCGGCGGCAAAAATGGTAGCGAAAGACCGCCTCCGTCCACAGGCTGAGCGTACTTGTCACAGCCCCCGACCTGCGATCCTGTTTCAAATCAGCCTGCAACGCGGCCACGGCACCGCGAATCCCATCTTGAATGACGTCTCGCATACATTGAGCCCCGGCTGATGGGTCGGAGAGGCCACCGCCTTGGATCACATGGACTCGAAGAACTCGTCACCATCCAGCAGTTCGCCGCGGCGGGTGGCCGTGCTTCGAGCGCCTGCGATTCGCCGCGAAGGTCCCGACGTCATGTCGAAGGCGGCCGGTGGCATGCCCTCGCTGTACTCAGCGTGGGCATGCTCCCGATCTGGCATCATACCTGCCACGGCTGGGCGTCTACATTATGATAACCACTTGCGCCCTCCGGATGGAAGCCAGTGCCAGCCGCCTCGCCCGAGACTCCCAGCTCGCACGAGCGTAACGAACCTCGCACGAGCGTACTCCGCGTAGGATCCGCCCAAGAATCGCCGCGCGAGGACGGCCCGCCGCGAATCACCCCGCCCGCACCGGAGACACGAAGTAAGAAGACCCCTCCCCACCCGCAGGGCGGATGGGGAGGGGTCTGGTTGTACTCATCACCGGCCCGCCGTCGCCGGCGGGCGGTCACGCGGATCCGCTACGGGCAGACCACCTCGCCGCAGGTCGAGCCGGCGCCCATGAACGTCGCCGTGCCGAAGCGGGTGTCAGGCTGGCCGTCGGCGCCGAGGCCGCTGCCGTTCTGCCAGTCGGGCAGGTCGAGGCAGAGGCCGATCGCCGCGGCGACGAAGCCGCGGTCGCCGGCGTTGATGAAGCCGTTGCCGTCGGCGTCGTACTGACAGAGCTGGGCGGCGGCCGACTGGCCGATCGCCGCGGAGATGAACCCGCGGTCGGCCGCCGTCACCACGCCGTCGCCGTTGACGTCGCCGTAGCAGGTCGTGCCACAGGCCCCGCCGCACTCGGGCAGTTCGTTGGTGAACACGTCACACACGAACACGGTACACGCGGCCGCCTCGGCGACCTCGGCACACGAGCCCGACGTGCAGCACGCGCCGCTGGTGACCGTCGAGGCCTGGCGCTCGTGAGCGCCGGCGTCGACCTCGTCGCCGACGATGCGGTCGAGGCCGTCGATATCCGACGTCACCCCGGCGGGCAGAAGCGACGAATCGCCCATGTCAACCGCCGGCGAATTCGCGGTGAGCCGCAGATCGCCGAACTGGTCGTTGCCGCCCGTGCCCCAGCCGTCGCCGCCGTGGTTGGGCAGGCTGACGAGCAGCGGGTCATCGCCGCTGGTGGCGTCGCCGCTGAGCGTGCCGTTCCATCCCTGCACGAGGCTGTGGCGGAACTGAAGCGTGATGCCTCCGCCGGCGATGGACACCTGCGCGGCCTGGTCGGCCGTCTGGGCTGCGCCCGAGGTGTTCAGCCAGAGGATGCAGTTGTCGAACATGAGCGACGAGCCGGCGCCGGCGAGACGGATGCCGCCGCCGAGCGACGAGGCGTGGTTGGCGACGATGGTCGAGTTCACGAAGCGCGGCGACGCCGCGTTGCTGAACACCGCCCCGCCGTTGCCGGCCACGTTGCCCGCGATGGTCGTATTGACCAGCATCGGATTGCTCTGGGCGAGGGCGAGGCCGCCGCCCACGCTGGTCGCCTGGTTGCCGAAGACGCGGCAGTTGACCATTTCCGACTCGGGCGAGCCGGTCATGTACACGCCGCCGCCCCACGCGGCCTTGTTGCGCGTGATGGTCAGGTTGCGCAGCGACACGCTGCCATTGAGGACGAACACGCCGCCGCCGTTGAAGTCGGGCAGCGCCGCCCCGACGGTGTTGCCGCCGGTGATCGTGAATCCGTCAAGCACCGTGCCGGGGCCGACGCTCGACGCGAGCACCACGTGGTACGAATTCTCGCCGTGGCCGCCGAAGTCGGGCCCGTCGTTGTCGCCGAGGTCGCCGCTGAGGATGGACAGATTCAGCTTCGGATCGCGCTGATCACGATCGGTCTCCGTGCCGGCGAAGCCGCCGTACACGCCGACGCCGTCGACCAGGCGGAAGCTGGCCGTCCGCGGCGAGCCCAACCCCGCGGTGTCGGGACGGTACACGCCCTGCCCAACCCAGATTTCGCGGATGCGGCCCTGGAACTGCTTGGCGAGTTCGAGCGCCTCGGAGAGGCTGGCCATGGGCGCATCCCAGCTGACGCCCGAGCCGCCCGGCGCTGCGCCGGCCATCACGCGGATCGTCTCGCACTCGTCGGGCAGCCCGTCGCCGTTGACGTCGGCGCTGGTGGTGTCGCTGATGTCGCAGTCGTCGGGAATGCCGTTGCCGTTGCAGTCATCCTGGCAGTCGTCGGGCACGCTGTCGCTGTTGCAGTCCAACCGGGTGCCGCAGTCGGGGTAGTCGGCGCAGATCACGTCGAGTTCGACCGCCTGGCAACTGATGGCGCAGATGTCGGGCAGGCCGTCCATGTCGCAGTCGGTCGGTCCCTGCTGGGGCACGGTGACCGAGGCATGGACGCCGGCGGGCGCGCCTGACTTGAACAGCCCGATGTACACATCCGCCGGCGCCGGGTCCGGGGGGACGTTGGCGTCAAAGCGGAAGTTGTAGATCGTGCCCCAGCGGATGGCGTTGGCCATCGGGTTGGCGGCGTCGGGCACGTCCCACTGGATCGCCTCGGCCACGCGCACGCCCGGCCAGTCGCTGCCGGCGTAGGGGTCGCCGCTGTGGTACTCGACGTCGTGGAAGCCGATGTTGGTGACCGTCGCGCCGCCGGTGATAGGCACGGAGAACGAGCCGGCCGAGCGGTCGGAGTTGTTGTTCGCCACGGCGTATTCGTAGCGCCACATGCCGGTGCCCAGGTCGGTCACCTTGGTGCCGATGATGTACTCGCCTTCGTTCGGCACGACGACCGAGACAATCTCGACCGACGGATCGCTGTCGGCCCAGGCGTAGATCGGCGGGATGCCCATGTGCGTGGGGCCGGGCTGGCTGACGGTGTATTCGTTGCCGGCGGCCGTGACCGTGACCGTCGCCCACGACTGGTTGTTGCGGCCGTTGCCTGCGGCGCCGTCATCGCGGGCGATGACGTGACCGCCGACGAAGTAGGTCGCGCCCACATTCTGTGCCGGGTCGAGGTAGCGACCGGGAATCGCCACGCGCCGCGCGACCGTGCCCGACCAGGGCGGGTTGAAGCCGATCGGCCAGGTGAAATCACCCGTGAACGCGTTGACCTCGCTCTTAGAGCTGGCGCCGCCCTGTACGCTGTTGAGCCCGCAGCCGTAGGGATCGGAACAGCCCGGTCCGAGGCCGCCGCCGCCGTTGCACGAACAGCAGAACGTACCGCTGACCGCCACGCCGGCGTTCTTGAGCCACGACTGGCCGATCATCTCGAACCGGCCGTCCTTGAGGCGATACATGCTCTGGCCGATGAGCGGGTGATTCGGCGTGCCGCCCGCCCAGAGGACGACGGTGTCACCGAGGTTGCACGACGTCACACCGACCGAAATCGCGTCGTACCAGTTGCCCGAGCCGGCGGGAATCTCCTGCGCCGCGTGGTTGCACACGCCGCTGAGGCTGCCCGGCACCATGTCCGGTCCGACCGTCGGGTTGGGGCAGACGCGGAGCGCGCTGTCGTCCTCGGGAGCGGGAAAGAAATCATGCTCGGGATCGCCAGCGACCCAGTGGCTGCTCGCGGCGACGAACACTTCGCCGATCGACTCGCCCGCGAGGCTCTCGTTGCCCAGCAGGGCCGCGAGCGTCTCGGTGATTTCGACGCGGGTTGCCTCGGCCAGGAAGCCGCGATCGACGACGTCGAAACCCGACTTGCCCTCGACGAAGCGCAGCAGCGCCGCCTCGCCGTCGCCGCGGCCGTTCGTGGCCACGAGGCCCTCGAAGTCCGGGGCGGTGACATGTCGCAGCGAGAACCGCGGCAGCTCGACGACTTCGCCGCTATAGGCGATCCACAGGCCGCTGTCATGCTCGATCTGTCCGCCGGCGAAGGCGTCGAGGTGGAACCCCTCGCTGTGCACGACGAACGAGGACCGATCAATCACGGCCAGCTCGTGCGTGCCCTGCGGCACCCGCGTGCTGTCGCCGCGGACGACCGTGACCGTGAGCCCCAACTCGGCGAGCCGGGCCTCGTTGAGCATCAGGCGGGTCTCACCGCCGTGGACCATCCACACCTGGTGCCCGAGCGCTGCACCGGCCGACAGCGACGACACCGCCGCCAAGACCAGCGCTGTGCAGAATGGTGCGCGAACATGCATGGGGGAACCTCCGTCGGCAGTGCCGCCGCGATGCGCAGACACCACCCGATTGAACTCGCGCGTGGAAAAGCTGTTTCGAACGGCTCCGCGCCCTACCGGAGCTGAAGACCAAAGAACGGGGAGAGCACGTGGTGACCGAATCGCCCGCCGAAAGACGTGTGCGCGGACGCCGGGGTTTTGGGGCTCTCTCCGACCTGAAAGAAGAGACTACCGCGCCGCCCCCCGCGCCGCAACGCTTTTCCGGACCCGACCCGGGCGCGCAGCGAAACCGCGCGCCGCCAATTGGCGAATCCAGTGCTACTGACTCACGGAAGGATTCCTGGGCCGCGGACGCCCCTAGCGAGCCGCCGCGACGGCCTCCTCGAAGAGCCTCATGCCGGTGTCCACCTGGTCGCCCTCGATGCACAGCGGCGGGCAGAAGCGGATCCCCTTCGCCCCGCAGCCGAGCAGGATCAGCCCGCGGCGGAACGCCTCCTGAAGGATGGCCAGCCGGCGCTTGGCGTCGCCTTTGCCGGTCGCCGGATCGACGATGTCGACCGCGTTCATCAGCCCCAGCCCGCGGACGTTCGCCAGGCCGGGCTGTCTCGCGGCCATCGCCGACAGCGCCGCGCGGACCCGCGCCCCCTGCTGCTCGGCGTTCTTCATGTAGGCCGACTCGATCAGGTCGATCGTTGCGCACGCCGCGGCGCAGGCGAGCGGGTTACCGCCGAACGTGCTGCCATGCGCGCCGGGGCCCCACGTGGCGATCTTCTCCTGCGCGATGATCGCGCCGAGCGGCATGCCGCTGGCCAGGCCCTTCGCCGAGAGCACGATGTCGGGCACGATGCCGTAGTGCTCGAACGCCCACCACTTGCCGGTGCGGCCGATGCCGCTCTGCACCTCGTCACAGACCAGCAGAATGCCATGCTTGTCGCACAGCGCCCGCAGCTTCTGCGGAAAGCCGTCGGGCGCGGGCAGGTAGCCGCCCTCGCCCTGCAGCGCTTCGACGAAAATCGCCGCCACCTCGTCGGGCGCGATCTTCTGCACGAAGAGTTGCTCCTCGATGGCGGCGATGTCGCCATAGGGCACCTGCGCGGTCATCGGCAGCACCGGGCCGAAGTGCGCCTGCTGCGCCGTCTTGGAACAGGTCAGCCCGAGCGAGCCGCAGCTGCGCCCGTGGAAGCAGCCGTGGAACGAGATCAGCCACTTGCGCTTCGTGTGGAAGCGGGCGAGCTTGATCGCGCCCTCCGTCGCCTCGGTGCCGCTGTTGGTCAGGAAGATGTTCTTGCGCCCCGGGCCCGGCGTGATCTTGTTGAGCCGCTCAAGCAGCTCCACCATCGCCGGGAAATAGAAATCGCAGCCGCAGATGTGCAGAAGGTTGTCGGCCTGCTGCTTGATCGCCGAGACGACCTGCGGGTGGCAGTGGCCCGTCGAGCACACCGCGATGCCCGCCGCGAGATCGAGAAACCGATTGCCGTCGACGTCTTCGACGACACACCCCAGCCCCCGGCGGGCGACGAGCGGATAGTCGCGCGTATACGTCGGCGAGCTGTACGCCTCGTCGCGCTCGATCATCGACTTGGCAACGGGACCGGGCAGCGCCGTCGCCAGGTGGGGCGCTGCACCGAGAGACAACCCGGCCGCGGACGCGGAACCGGCCTGCGCAGTAGTGGAGACCATTCGAATAAGCCTTTGGAACGATGTAGCCAGTCGTCGGCCTTCGTCGGACGAGCGTCCGCTCCTGTACCGCTGGCCGGCCCCCGCGGGAGCCGCCACCGGCCGGCACGACGATCAATGCCAGATCGGCCGAAGCCGGGCCGCCGGTTCGCCTGCAGCCGCCGCAGAAGCGGCCGCAAGGCGTTATCGGACAGCCGGGCCCATTCGGCCGGGCATCGGATGTACCCGGGATTATCCCGGTTTCCGCGGGAAAAGGCAATGGCGGGGGGAACGGGGAAGTGGCGTGCGGCAAGTTGCCAGTGGCAAGCGGGGTGCTGGAAGCAAAGCCGGGAAGGACGGGCCCGGCTGCCGATGCCGCCCAAGGGGGATTCGCGTGAGAGATCTCACGCCAAGGCGCAAAGCTCGCAAAGATGCAGAAGGCGTGGCTATGGCGCTCAGTCATCTTCGCGCCGAGCGGCAGGCGCGGGAGCTGTTAAGTGTTGCGCTGGCGGGCAAAGAACGCTCGTGCAAGATCGGAATCCCGCAACACCCGGTGACGAGTGCTTCCACCCGGCTGCCGCACTCGGGTATGTTGACCCGCACGATGGACCGAACCCAAGTCGTGACTCCTGGAAAGCGTGTCCGCACCGAGTAACGTGAGGGTGTGCCGCCGGTCGCTGCAGCTACTCCTTTGCCGGCGACGGTAGCCAGAGGGATCAGCCATGACGACCGAAGACCTGATGCGCTTCGCCGCCGATCTGCAGGAGCACATCCCTACGCCGGTGGAGCTCCGACTCGCTGACGATTCGGACGGCCTGCACGTCCTTACCATCAGCGGCGTGGATTTCTTCTTCTGCGCCGACAACTCGGGCTACGACGGCTGGGGAAAAGCGCTCGACCCGCCGCCGTCATAGATCCGAGAGCATGTTGGACTCGACCCTCCGCACGCTGAAGTGCTCACCTCTCATGCCAACGCCCACCTGGTCGGCGAGGCGACAGATGCCGGCCCTTCGGGATTCTGACTCGACCGCGACGGGCCCTGCAGACCGCTCGATCAACCGGTAGACCGTCATCGCGAGCCGGTCACCGGCGCCGAGCGGCTTATGGGACGGCTGGGGTCGGCGCCGCCACCAAGCACGCGTGACCTCGGGATTTCCCCCTTGGCGACATGTCCGACCACGGAATCGTTCGCCGCCTTCCACGAAGGCGCCGCTGGTCGCGTCTTCCCGGACCCACGCACCCCTCGGTCGCTGCAGCCGCTCGGCGAGCGGTTCGGCGCAGAGCCCGCGGCGCTGCCCGCTGCCCGTCGGACTTGAATGACAGGAGCCCGTTTCCCTAGGATGGATCGAGGTTCGCGGGGCCAGGTCTATCCACCGCTCATCGGGACACGGGGGCACGCCACATGACCGCCGCCATCATTCTGTCGTGCGCGTTGCTGGCCATGCCGGCGGGCGAGCCCTTTCGCGCCGGACTGGTGGCGGGCGGACCGCTCGCATCGGGCGGCCCGTGCGTCACGCCTGCGATGCGCCAGTCGATCCGGGCCACGGTGGCAGTTGCTCCGCCCGCACGAGTGCCCGGAACGACTCCCGCCGCGGCCCCTCCGCTGGGACTGCGCGGGAGCGGCCCGCGATATCCGTTCTTCCCGGCCGCGGGCGACTTCCATGCCGACATCTTCAACGGACTGACGGTGGACATGGACCCCGCCAGCCCCGCGTTCAGCACCTTCGAGTGCCTGCCATTCACCTACGATGGCCACGCCGGCATCGACGCCGAGATCCGCAGCTTCGGCGAGCAGGCGATCGGCGTGCCGGTGTTCGCGGCGTTGGATGGCACCGTGATCTTCGCGCAGGACGGGTTTCCCGATATGAACACCGCGGGAGGCACGCAGGGCAACATCATCGGCCTGACGCACGGGCAGGGCGTGGAGTCGTGGTATTACCACCTCCAGATGGGCAGCGTGGCCGTCTCTGTCGGCGAATCCGTGACGGCCGGCGCGCACATCGCGAACATCGGTTCCAGTGGCAACAGCTTCGGTCCGCACCTTCACTTTGAGACGCTGGTAAACGGTGTGCCCTTCGAGCCGTTCGCAGGGCCGTGCCGCCCGGGCGAGAGCGGCTGGGGGCCGCCGCAGGGCACCCTGCGCAACCACGACAGCTACCTGACCGATTTCGCAACCACACACGTCGAACCCGCTTCGGTGCAGGGCTTCCCCCACGAGATGCCTCGCGGCGGACAGATCGGCACGGATGACTCCCACATCCGGTTCTGGACGCGCGGGGTCAACCTGCCCCCCGACAGTGACTGGAACGTCCGCTTCTATCGACCCGACGGCACGGAGGCGCTCCACTATTCGTGGTTCTTCTTCAACGCGGAGACCTGGCTCTCCTACTGGTTCTGGTGGGAGTACGACATCGCGACCGAACTGCCCGACATGCTGACGATGACCGGGACGTGGCGAATCGTCGTCCACTTCAACGAGACGCTGATGGTCGACGCTCCGCTCGAGGTGCGCCCCACGCGCACGCCCGAGTTCAACCGTCCGCCCGCCCCGATCGGCGTCGTGCTCGACCCGCCGGCCCCCCGCAGCGGGGATGTCATCTTCTGCCGCGTACTCGGCGACACGCTGCTCGATGATCTCGACTACGACATCGTTCGCTATCGCTACGTTTGGAGACGGGATGGCCAGGTAATCCGCGAACTGGTGTCAGCAGGCCGGTCCGACGCGATCCCCGGCCCGCAGGCGTTTCCCGGGGCCACCATTTCGTGCGAAGTAACCCCTTCAGACGGGCGGGGGGACGGCGCGCCGGCCACGACATCGGTGGTTGTGGCTCTGCCGCCGGCGGACCTCGATCAAGACGGCGACGTGGACCTTGCCGACGCCACCATCGGCGTCCGCTGCCTCAGCGGAACCCCGGCCGGTTCCTGCCCCCCGGGCCTCGATGTTGACCTGGACAACGATGGCGACGTCGATCTCGCCGATTTCTCGCAACTGCTCGACGCGATGACCGGACCGCGCTGAGCGAAGCGAAGGGGGCACGTTTCGTTTTCTGCGCAGTGGTACTGCTGGACGACGGCCCCGGAGCCGTCGCGCTCCTCAATGACCTCGTGGCCGTCGTAGAAGTAGTACGTGACGCCGCTCAGCCCGCCGCGGTTGGTGACCGTCCGGCTGGCCCGGCGGTCGTCGGCGAAGAAGGCGTAGGTGGCGACGGTGACGTCGGCGTCGAAGGCGCTGCGGACCGCCACGAGGTTGTTCCACGCGTCGTAGACGAACTCGTGGTCGAAGTCCTTGGTCAGGTTGCCGGGGTGGTCGTAGGTCGGGGCGAAGGAGCCGGAGCTGAAGTTGATGTCGAGCACGACGTTGTCACCGCCGTCGTCGATGTCGTCGTCGGCATTGTTGTCGTAGCCGACCTTGAGGTCGCCTCAACAACGACTCCTGACCCGTTTTCCGTCCCCTTTTCCGTCTCCGACCCCCTTTCCGTCTCAACAACGCCTTCCGACCCGTTTCTGTCCCGACCCCCTTTCTGTCCCCCCTTTTCTGTCCCCGGCCCGCATAGCACGCGCCACACTACACTCCATGAGCATCGCAGTACTCCAATATCGC
>CAYRSS010000059.1:0-22835 GCA_964426945.1 uncultured Phycisphaeraceae bacterium | reverse complement strand
GAAGGTGAACCCGCCATGTCGATTTCTTTTTCACCGTAGCGTCGCACGCCGACAACACTGGGAGCGGGGGATGAGCGCGAGCCGCCGCGGCGGGCTTTCGCGCCGGCCGGCTCCGGTGTGGCCCGCGCAGCGTTGAAAACGCCGTCTTACCGGACGGGCGGGGTCGCTGCGCGAGAGAAAGTCGTCCGCAAACCCGACCGATAATTTGCCAAGGTACCCAGCGGATTCGCTCGATAGAAATGGCGCCGAGCATCTCCGCGCACGGGGTCCGCGTTCGGCTCGAACTGTCGCTGCGGAGTTTCGTGGCCGATCTTCGTGATGGTGCGTCAAGGAGTTGGATACATGACCAGAAGCAGTTGGCTTTCTCTCGCCGCCGTCGCGGCGATCTGCCTGACCGGTTGCAATTCTCACGAGAAGAGTCACCTCGCCGGCGGCGAGCAGCGCAGGAACCTCGACAACAGTGAAGTGCGCGACGCCTTCACCTACATGGTCGACAACGCCATGTGGTCGAACATGGCGATTTCCGACGTCCACTTCGTGCCGCACACGGCCGAACTCAACGGCGCGGGCACGACACGGCTGGAACGCCTGGCTTTCATTCTGAATGCCTACGGCGGCACACTCCGCTATGAAACGCAGTCGACCGATGAGGATCTGGTTGATCTGCGCATGAAGCACGCTCACGAGTATCTCGCGCTCGCCGGCTGCGACACGCGCCGCGTGCGCATCGAGGCGGCGATCTCGGGCGGCCCGCTCAACCCGGCGACGGACGCCATCCGTATCTGGTCCGAAGGAACGGTCAACGACCACCAGGGCTCCGACGCCGGAGGCTCCTCGGGCGGCATGACCCCGGGCTCGATGGCCTCGGGCGGCTGATGACCGGACTGCAACCGTGATTAACCCGAAGAACAGGCTCAGCACTCAACGCAGGAAAGCGACGGAGTACATCATGCGACCGAACGTGATCTGTATGACCCTTGCCCTCGCCGCCCTGACCCTGTCGGGGTGTGCGAAGTCGGACTGGCGCACCGCCCGCACCGGTCCGAACAATCACATGCCGATGGATGACGCGGCGATCCTGGACGCCAAGGAGACGACTCCGCCGAAGATCCTGCCGGAGACGCACTTCCGCGCCGCGCAGCTCTTCGAGAGCCAGGGGCAGTTCAGCAAGGCCGTGGTTCAGTACCAGAAGGCCATCGCCACCAACCACAATTACACGGCGGCGTATCACCAGCTGGGCCTGTTGTTCGGCCAGCTCGGCCGCCATCCGGAAGCCGTCGAGGCTCTCGCCCGCGCGTCGCAGCTTGATGCTGACGATCCCGCGATCATGAACAATCTCGGCTTTGCCTACGCGCAGATGCGCCAGTGGGACAAAGCGGAGACCTGCTTCGCCCGCGCTCGCGAGCTGCGGCCCGACTTCGCCCGCGCCGCGGTCAACCACGGCATGGCCCTCGCCCACCTCGGTCGTTTCGAGGAATCCCTCGAAGCGTTCCAGACCTGTCTGGGCGATGCGGAAGCGTACTTCAACCTCGGCCTGATGTTCCGCGCGCAGCGGCGCTACGAGGATGCCGCTTATGCGTTTGACCAGGCGGTCCGTCTGCAGGGCGACTTCACCGCTGCCCGTGTGCAGCTTGATGAACTGTGCGCCCGGCTGGCGTGGGTGGCCCCGCTGCCCGCGTCGGATCAGCTTCGTCCGTGGCTGCCGTCCACACGCATGATCGTAGCGTATTCCGGGCCGGAAGAGGCGCAGCGGTTCTTCGGGAACGAGAACTCGCTGGCCAGCACGGTGGTTGAGGGTCAGTTTGCCCGCCAGCCGATCGTTCGCACGAACGGACCGAGCGGGACGATCTCGCTCGGCCGTCGCGCCAGCACGCGGACGGAAGGTCAGCAGTTCGCCGTGCTGCATGAGGTCGCGTCGGGTCGCACGACTTTCGCATTGAATCCGTCGACCAAGACGGCGATCCGCCTGCTTGAGACGCTCCACCTGGAGCCCAACGCGGTGATGTTCGCTACGATGGGCCGCAAGCCGCACCAGCCGAACGCCCAGCAGGCGCCGCTTTTCGCCAGCACGCCGACGCCGCAACTCGATCCCGAGACCGGCCGGCCGTGCGACGAGCTGTGGAAGGCGCAGCAGCGCGGTCAGAACTCACTGGCCTCGACCGTAATCGAAGAGCAGCAGCCGGACGAGGAATGGGCGATCCCGATGCGTCCCCGCGCGACGACCAAGTCGCCGACGGAGCTCGCACCGTGGATGCAGGGTCGCCGGCTTGACCCGGACGCGACTTCGAATCGCGCCGGCGCGCCGACGAAGACCGGCCACACGGGCCAGACCCCGCCGCGCAACTGACCAAACGACACCGCGCCTTCGCCCCGGCGAAGGCGGCGCGGATCAAACGGGCGACCCGCGGATCCACACGGTCCGCGGGTCGCCCCGCGTTTGACATCCGAACAAAAACCGAATATCATGGCCGCCCGGATCGAGGAAAGCGGCCGTGCGCCTCCGCGTGATCGACAATCCGCCCAACCCCTACCTCTCGCAGCATGTCGAGTGGCTGGAACCGCCGCCCCCCGCGCGGATCGAAGTGTTCGAAGAGACTTCCGGCTCGCTGCTCTCGGAAAACGAGAGCCCCGACCTGCCGTTCCGCTGGTCGGCCAACCCCTACCGCGGTTGTCAGCACGCCTGCGCGTACTGCTACGCGCGGCCCTATCACGATTACCTCGGACTCGGCGCGGGGACAGACTTTGACACGAAGCTGGTGGTCAAGACCAACGCACCCGAACTGCTGCGCAAGGCCTTCGCGAAGAAGTCGTGGCGGCGCGAGAGCGTGAACTTCTCCGGCGTCACCGATTGTTACCAGCCGCTGGAGGCGTCGTACCGGCTGACGCGCGGCTGTCTGGAGGCGTGCATCGACTTTCGCAATCCGGCAGGGATCGTCACGAAGGGGTTCCTCGTCGTGCGCGACATCGACCTGCTCACGAAGCTCCACCGCGTGGCGGGGGTGAAGGTATTTCTCAGCATTCCCTTCGCCAGCGACGAGCCGGCCCGACTGATCGAGCCGCAGGCGCCGCCCCCTTCGCGGCGGTTCGAGGCGCTGCGCCGGCTACGCGAGGCGGGCATTCCGGCGGGGGTGATGGTTGCGCCGATCATTCCCGGGCTCAACGACTCGGACATCCCCTCGATTCTCGAGCAGGCGCGCGAGGCGGGTGCGCGCTGGGCGAATCCGCTGCTCCTGCGGCTGCCCAAGCATGTCAGCGACGTGTTCATCGCCCGGTTGAGAGAGGCCATGCCGCTGCGGGCCGAAAAGGTGCTGGGCCGCTTGCGCGACGCGCGCGGCGGCGCCCTGACCAGCCCGCGCTTCCACGAGCGCATGCGCGGCGAGGGAGCGCAGTGGGAGGCGACGATGCGGATGTTTGAAGTGGCGGCCATCCGGGCGGGGCTACGCGCCGCCCGGCAGGAAGCGTCGTGCGCGTCGTGCGCGGCGCCGGAGGCGCCGAAGCCCAGGCAGCTCGAGTTGCCCTTCTGAGGCGAGCGCGCGGCGCGCGGCGATCGATCAGGCGAGCAGCTTCTCGACGAGCTCGACGAGGCGCTCCATGCGGAACGGCTTCTGCAGGTATCCCTCGACGCCGAGACTCTCGGCCCAGGCCTGGTGACGCTTGCCCTCGTTGCCGGTGATCATCACGACGAAGGGCTTCTGCCCCTTCTTGCCGTGCCCCTTGATTTTCTCGAGCACCAGAAAGCCGCTGCGCTTGGGCAGCATCGCGTCGAGGATCACCAGGTCGGGCGACAGCGAAGCCACCGCCTCGACCGCGGCGTTGCCGTCGGTCGCGGTCTTGATGGTCGCGCCGGTGTCGCCTAGCAGCGTCTTGATGGAACTGAGAATGTCGGGATCGTCGTCGACGATGAGAATCGTCCTACCGGTCAGAGCAGTGGTCACGAAATCTATCCTCCAAGGACGGCCGTACAGAGTTCGCGCGGCCGTCGCCCAGGAATCTCGCGCCGTTCAAGGCGGGCGGCTGCTGACAGTTTCAGGCTGATACAGTCACCATCGTCGCGGGCGGCACAGGCGCCGACCCAACCCGGTGGGATCAAGGCCCTATCATTTTCCCCCATCCGGGCCCGCAAGACAAGCGGCGGGGTTATCGGAACCGGCCCCGGGGCCTATTCGAGCGGGTTCAGGGTGAGCCCTGTCGCCAGCTTCGGGTGGAAATAGGTGCTCTTCTGCGGCATGAGGCCGCCGGCGTCGCTGACCGCCTGCAGGTGGGCCATCGGCGTGGCATTCAGCAGGAGGGCGGTTCCCCCGTCACCCTCGGCGACCCGCAGAGCGTCCGCCTCGGACTTCAGGTAGTGCAGCTTCGGTTCCCGCCCCAGCCGGGCGGCCAGGAGTCGGTCGAGCAGGTAGCGGTGCAGGTAGGCGACGTCGAGCTGCCGCCAGGGGGCGACTTCCTCCGGCGCCAGCTCGGCGAGCACCTCACGTCGGGTGAAAGCCAGCGGCGTGCGCGTCCGCGTCGCACCGTCGTAGAGCACGATGTCCGGCGATCGCGCGCCGGCGGGCGCAACCCCCTCCCCCCAGGCGTCGATGATCGTCGCCGCGTCGACCCCTGCGACCGCGCGGTGGTAGGGCAGGATCAGACAGCCCGGATCGTCCATGCTCGCCAGCACGAACAGGACGTGGTCCGCCGGTGAACCAGGGGCCGCCTTGACGCTGTCGCGATAGAGCAGGGCCGTGCCGTAGCGGTGGTGGCCGTCGGCGATGTAGAGCTTCTCGTTCTTGAGAAATGCACCCACCGCCCGGTGGGCCTCCGCCTCGCGGACGATCCAGAGACGGTTGGTGACGCCGCCGAGCGTGGCGATGGCGTCGGGCGTTTTCACCGTGGCTCCGGAGAAGGCCCGGCCGATGCGGTCCTCGGGGTCGCGGTAGAGACCGAAGATCGGCGACAGGTTGCAGCGCGTCGCCTTCATCAGGGCGAGGCGATCCTCCTTCGGCCCGCCGAAGGTCTGTTCATGCGGCAGCACGACCCCCTCGCTGAAGGCGCGGAGGCGGACCCGGGCGAAGAACTTGCGGCGGGTGAAGCGGCGTCCGCCGTGCTCGAATTCCTGGTGGTAGACGTACATCGCCGGGGCGGCCTCGCGGACCAGCGTGCCGTCGGCCAGCCACGCGGTGAGCGTCGCCGCAGCGCGGTCGTAGGCGGCCTGCGGCCCCAGCGACTTGGGCGGCACGTGGGGCAGGTCCACCGCCACGATGTTGCGGTCGCTGCGGGCCAGGAGCTCGGCCTTGTCCGCCTCGTCGAGCACGTCGTAGGGGGGGGCGATCACCCCCGACAGGTCGCCGCCGAGGCGGGCGAAATCGTAACGAATGGCCGCAAAGGGAAGCACTTCCAGCACGATCGCACTCCTGGGGTCCGCGTCGAACCGCAGCCTACCGGCCTCGCGCGGGGCCCGCAACGACGCTGGCGATCGGCCCGCTGGTTGGCCGCCCTGCGGATTGGTAGGTTAGCAGCCGGAATCGGGCCTGCCCGGCGCGGGCCGTCGGTCTCCGCATGGCCGCTCAGGTGGTTTCATGTCCGCCACACCGCCCTCCGTCACTCCCAGACGCTCGCCGGGCACCGCCGCGATGCGGGGGCTCGCCTACGCCGTGGTCGTCGTGATGCTGCCCCTGGCGGCATGGACGAGCGAGGAATCGCCCAACCGGGTAGACCGGTTCCTCTTCGAGCAGATGGGGCAGACCATCCTCGACGGCGGGACGATCTACCGCGACTGCTGGGACAACAAGCCGCCCGGCCTGCCCTGGCTCAACGCGGCGGTACTCGCCGTCGGCGGACGATCGACCTACGCCATCACCGCCGCCGCGGCACTGGCGGGCATCGCCGCGGTGCTGGTCACCGGCCGGGCGGTCGGCCGCGCGCTCGAGGCCACGACGGGGGCGCTGACCGCGGTGGTGTTCGCGCTGCTGGTCAGCCAGCGGCGCTACGACGCTCTCACCAACGGTACCGAGTTCTACGCGATGGTCTGCGACGCGTTCGCCGCCGCGTGGGTGATGGCCGCGATCCGGGCTGTGGGCGCGTCCGAACCCCGCCGTTGCCGACGGGCCGCCTTCATCGCGGGTGTCGCGTGGGGCTTTGGCGGGCTCTTCAAGCAGACCGCCGCCGCGGGTCCGCTCGCCGTAGCGTTGGCCTGCCTGATCGGCCTCGTCGCCGACCCCGCGCGAAGGCGCCACTGGCTGACCGGCGGGCTGGCTATGGCCGGGGGCGTCGCCGCGGTGTTCGCGGCGACGGCGGCGGCTCTCGCCCTGCAGGGCGTGCTCGGGGAGGCATGGGACGCCGCGGTCGGATTCAATGCCGGCCTGCCCGGCGGGGCGTCGATCTGGGCGTTCCTTCAGACACGCATGCTGTCGCGGCAGTTCGACCTGCTGGGCGCGCCGCTGCTGCTGGCGGGGGCGGGCGTGTTTCTGGCGCTGATCCCCGCCGAGCGGTCGGGGTCGTCGCCGCCGTCCGCGGCGGGTCGTCCGACGGCGGGGCCGCCGCTGCTGCCGCGGCCGGCGCTGCTGCTTATGTTGCTGTGGCTGCTGACGGCGATCTACGGCGTGAGCCTGGGCGAGTCGCGCATGGACCGCTACTGGCACGGCGTGTTCGTACCGCTCATCTGGCTGGCGGCGCAGGGGGTGGCCTTCGGCCTGTGGCCGTGCCGCACGGGCGAGCGGCGGCTGCGCTACACCGCCACGATCGGCGTGCTGGTGCTCGGCATGGTCTTCCTGCGGCCGCTGGCCAGCCAGATCGCGGACGACGCGCTGCGCGCCTATCACCTCGCCTCGACCGGCTCGGAGCGGGAATCGCTCGAAGCGGTCGGTCGCCGCGTTGCCGAACTGTGCCCCCTCGACGACTCGATCTATGTCGTGGGCTATTGCGCGGGGGTGTACCGGTTCAGCGGCCGGCGCTGCGCATCGCGCTACGCGGGGCTCGACAAGATCGATCAGGGGTCTGCCCGCTCTCAGGCTATGGCCACGGAGTTGTCCCAAGCGCTGCAGGAACGCCGACCGGCGGTGATTCTTGTGGAGCCGCAAAGATTGGATCTGCTGCAGGCCGACCGGTTGGGTCCGGTCGTCGTTCCCGGCCTTGCGGCATGGTTGGCGGCGAACTACGAGGACGCGGGTCGCAGTGGCCGCTTTCACTTCTTCCTTCGTCGGGGTGGAAGAGAGGAAAGCCCCGCGCGGGCGACGCAGCCTTCATGAGCGCAGATTCAGCCAGCCGCGGCGTTCGTTCTTGACAACCCCTGCGAAGTGCGGACAGTGCACGACATGGCCGTTACCCGCGACAAGACGCTCGCGAAGGATCTGACCGAGTTGCTCCGCGGATTCTTCCCGGACATCGAGGTGACCGTCGAGCACAACAGCCGATGGGGCCGGATGTCGGCGAGCTTCCGCTCGGCCGCGTTTTCCGGGCTCCTGCCGGAGGAGCGCTACGAGCGCCTCCTCCGCGTGATCCCCGAAGAGTTCCGCACCAGCCGCATGGCGGGGTTCGTCTGGCTCGAGCTTGCCCCCGAGGAGACGGTGGACGCGTTTCTCAAGCTGCCGCGCAGCGAGGACGTCGCCCCGCGCGAGCGCGACATCTATGCCGATCTGTGCGCTGCGTCGTTTTTCGACAAGCTGCGCAAGGCCATGGGGCGCGACGCGAAGAAGAGCTGCAAGGGCGATCTGTCGTTCACGGCCGGCGTGCTGGCCGGGCACGACCGGATGCAGGACGCGCGGCTGCTGTTCATCCGCCACGGGGCGTACTGCGACTGCCAGGCGCTGCTCACCGTGGCGCCGGCGCTCGAAAAGACCCACGCCGCCAAGGCCCGTTGAGGCCGCACCCCACGCCGATTACCCCCGCCGTCGCGCAACCCCCGTCGCGACCGACCGTGCCAGCAGCGCTGCGGCCAGGGCGGCGAGCGCGCCGGTGGTGCACAAGGCGAGGCACAGCCAGGCAAGCATGCCGTCTTCGAACCGGTGAAACTTCTCGATGATCACCTGGGCGATGAGGCGGACGGTGGGCGGCTGCACGACGGTGGTCGCGGCCAGTTCGCCCGCGGCGAGCGCCGCCACGACCGCCGCGCCGCACGTCAGCACCGGCGCCCCGAGGCGCAGATGCAGCGCCGTCACCAGGCGTCCCTCGCCCGCACCGTCAACCCGCGCCGCGTCGAGCAGCTCGCGCGGCACGGTGCGCATCGCCAGCCAGCCGGCCAGCAGCCCGATCCAGCCATAGCGCGCGAGGTGGCAGAGCACGACGATCGGGGCGTGATCGGCGATCAGCGCGGTCGCCCGCCACTGGTAGGCCTTGAGCATCATCTCGCCGACCAGCGCCGCGGGCATCGCCCCGATGGCGATGGCCAGCCCCAGCCAGAGCCGCCGCGATCGGCCTCCCGCACCAAGCATCACCCCCATCGCGACCGACAGCACCCCGGCTAAGGCGGCGAGCGCTAGCGTCTGAAGCAGCCCTTCGCCGTAGGTGCGCAGGACCTCGGCGGGCCCGACGGGAACTCGGATGTCGACAAAGAGCGCCGCCAGCGGAATCAGCCACGACACGACAAGCAGCGCCGCGGTCAGCGCGATCGCGCTGCGCGGCGAGGCTCGGTCCGGCACGGCGCCAGTCGGGGCCTCGTCATTGCGGCCTGGTGCAAAGCGGAACGCCAGCGCGGTCAGCCCCAGGGCCGGGGCGGTGACGAAGGCCGCGCGCCACACGGTGTCGATCGCGAAGCGGGAGTTGGAGGTCCACCCGAGCAGTTCCGTGCCGAACACGTTCAGCGCGCACGCGTGCGGCACGCTGTATTCGCCCAGCAGCAGAACCATCGTGATGACGACTGAAACGATGAGGTGGCGGGCGAGCGCCGGCAGGCCGACGTGGAGCAGCGCCGCCCCGCGCGAGGCATCCAGGCACGCGGCGTCGGCGGCGTCGCTGGCCCCGCTGCGCCATCCAGCCGCCAGCAGCGCCGCCGGCGCCGGCCAGAGCCACATGGCCCACACCGCCACGCAGCGCACCATGTCGCCGGCTGACACCCCCGCGAATCGCTCCAGCCGCTGCCAGCCGAAGGCGTAGACCATCGGCGGACACAGCAGCAGGCAAAGCGACGCGGCGATGATCGCCGGCCGCCGGGCGACGGCGTCGCGGCTGAATACCCGCGCCGGAATCAGTGCCAGAATGTGGCACAGCATCGTCGCGCTCAGGGCCAGCAGCGCCGAGCGACCGAGCAGGCCGAGCTGCCTGGCGGAGATCGCCCAGCCGCCATCCGGCGCGGCGCCCTCCACGACGAGGCGCGCCGCCAGCCCCATGCCGGGGATCACCCACGTCGCGGCGAACACCAGGCCGCCCGCTGCCAGCGCCACGGTCGCGAGGCGGCTTGCTTTCACTGCAGGAGAATCTCGCGGGCGGCGCGGACCGCCTCATCCATCGCGTCGGCGATCGCGTCGTATGACACACGGCTGGCGGGGGGAAACTCGAGGCCAAGCTCGCGCCGCAGCGACTCGCGAACCGGGATGTTGCGCGACGTGCTCTGCGCGAGCATGCGTTCGACCTCTGCGGAGACGAGGTAGTCCACCAGTTGCCGGGCGGCCTCGGGATGCGGGCCGTCCTTCACGAGCGCGACCGAGCAGGGAATCAGCAGCGTGCCGCCGTCGCCCATGTCGGGGTAGACCAGCGCCATCGGCTCGCCGGCCCGCTGCGCGACCCACACGTCGTCGGTATCGGTGGCGCACCACTTCGCCTCGCCTGCAGCCACGGCGCGGACGACCGCGCTGTTGCTGTCGAGCATGCGCGCTCCGTGATCGCGAACCGCGACAAGCCATGCCCGGCCGCGCTGCGGTCCCCACAGGGCGAACATGGCCGCGACGTGCCCTCGCGTCGTACCGAAGAGAGGATTCGCGAAGGCCAGCCCCGCGGCGTGAGCGGGGTCGGCCAGGTCTTCCCATCGAGCGGGGATGGCGTCGAGCGGCGTGCGCTCGCGCTGTACCGCCAGCACTCGGCCGCGCAGGCCCACGGCGGTCCAGCGACGCTGCTGGTCGCGGTAGGTTTCGGGAATGTCCGCCGCCGCGGGCGAATCATAAGGCGACAGCAGCCCGGCACGGGCGAGCAGGATCGTGTTGAACAGCTCGCCCGACCAGAACACGTCACACCGCGGCCGCGAGGCCTCCGCCTCGATGCGGCGCACCAGGCCGGTGGTCTTGCCCGCCTCGGAGTCGTAGACGACCGACAACTCGATGCCGGTCTTGCTGTGGAAGACGTCGAGCACCTCGCGGGCGAATTCCTCGTCGACGCTGGTGTACACCACGACGGTCGCAGGCTCACCGGCGGCGTTCTCGGGCTCGCGAGTCGTCTCCCGACGACAGGCGGACATCGAACCCAGGAGCAACACCGCGAGCAGTGCCCGACGGGCGAGCGTTGCGCAGACGACGGTAGCTCGGGCGTGCGGGGGCTTCATGCCCGCAGGATACCGGTGGCCCGGAAGGGCGGGAAGCAAGCCGCCCGGGTTATGCCGCGGCGGCCGATTCCTCCGGCGGCGGCACGTACTCGCGGGCGCGCGGGCAGATCGCCGGCAGGCGGTAGATGATCACCAGGTAGACCACCCCCGCCGCAAACATGCCGATGCTGACCCATTGCGAGATAGTCAGACTCGCATGAACGGGGTTGTCGACGCGGATTGACTCTAGCAGCAGGCGCGGCAGCGGATAGAGGATGAACAGTACGCCGATGACGATGCCATGCCGCTTGCGCAGATGAAACACCGCCGACAGGATCGCGCTGAGCAGCAGCGCGTTGATCGTGTCGTATAGCTGCGTCGGGTGTACGTGACGCGAGCGCGACCGCGCGGCGAGCTCCTCGATTTCAGATTCTGAGGTGCCGCGCGTCGGGACCTTGCGGGAGGGGTACTCCATCCCGCTCATGATCGTGTGCAGGCCGTGCTGAACGACAAACTCGCGGGCCTCGGCTTTCGCCCGGTCGTACTCTGCCTTCAGCTTCTGCGTCGCCGGGTCGTCGGGGCGCTCCCGCCGGGCGTCGGCGTAGGCCTGCTCGGCCTGGCGTACGCGCTCCATCGGCGCGGCCCGCTCCTCGTGCGTGAGTGCCAGGCCGCGATCGGGCGCCTGCTCGATCAGCATGGGCATGAGGTTGGGCCGCGCGGCGAGGATGAGCTCGGCGGGTAGGGTTACCTGGCGGTCCTCCCACTGCTTCATGAACGGCGGGCTGCCGTAGGGAAACTGCACCGCCCAGGCGTACTGCGGCTGGTGGGTGACCGGCTCTTCGCAGATTCCGCCGAAGCAGCAGCCGTTGAAGAAGCAGCCCACCCGCCCCAGCGCGAGCCCGAGCATCGCGCCCGGCGTCAGAATGTCGAGGTACACGCGCAGCGACTCGCGCTTGATCCACAGGTAGATGACGATCGCCAGCGTGGCCCCGAGCAGCCCGCCGAGAAACTCGAGTCCGCCCTTGCGGATGTCGAGGGCGGCGAGGATCGGGTGCGGCAGGTCGGCGAACTGGTTCTGCCAGTAGTGGGCGACGTAGAACACGCGGGCCCCGCCCACGCCGGCCAGCAGCGCCGCGAAGGAGAGGTTGAGCACGACGTCGGGATCGGCCTTGACCTTCATTGCCCGCTTCATGGCCATCCACACGGCGGACAGGAAGCCCACCATCATGAAGAAGCCGTACGTGGGGATCTGGAGCCCGAAGGGCAGGGACAATTCAGGGTGCATCGGCGCTGGTCGCTCCGGCGGCGACGGGCTGCGTGCCCGTTCTGTCCGCGAGGGGATTCTATCCCGGTTTCGGCGGCGGCGGTCAAGGGAAGCCGCGCAGCGGCGGCGGGTGGACGGCTCAGCGGCGGCCCAGGCGGCTCAGGGCGGCATCGAGCAGCCCCGCACCGAGAATCACCAGCCCCAGCACCACCTTCTGCCAGAAGTTCTCGACCTGCAGCAGGTTCAGGCTGTTGTTGAGCACGCCGATGATGAGGGCCCCGACCAGCGTGCCCGGAATCGTGCCGCGGCCGCCGAAGAGGCTCGTGCCGCCGACCACCACCGCGGCGATGACGTACAATTCCCACATGTCGCCAGCCTTGGGGTCGGCCGTGCCGAGCTTCGCCGCGTGCAGGACGCCCGCCACGCCGCACAGCGCGCCGGTGAGAACGTACGCCAGCAACTTGGTTCGCCGGACCGGGATGCCCGCGAGGCGGGCGGCCTCTTCGTTGCTGCCCACGGCGATGATGCTCCGGCCGAACACTGTGCGCACGAGCAGCAGCCAGAACAGCGCGAATCCGACGAGCATCACGAGCACCGACACGGGCAGCACCCGTCCCAGCCACGACTCAAGGACGAAGGTCGGCCCCAGCAGGTCCAGCGCATCGGGCAGAGAGTGAATCGGCTTGCCGTCGCAGAGGATGAACGCCATGCCCCGCGCCACGAGCATCCCCGCAAGCGTGACGATGAACGGCGGCAGGGCGAAGCGGGTGATGATCGAGCCCGAGAGTGTGCCGAAGGCCGCGCCGGTGGCGATGCCCACGCCCATGCCAGCGGTGACGGCCGTCCCTCCGGACACCGCGCCGTCGGCGGCGAGCGTGCGCATGGTCAGCCCGGCCGCAACGCCGGTGAGCGCGACCAGCGACCCGACCGACAGATCGATCCCGCCGGTGATGATGATGAGTGTCATGCCGAAGGCGATCAGCGCCTCGAACGAAATCTGCCGCATGACGTTCACGAGGTTCGCCGATCGGGCGAACATGTAGTCCTCGGTCAGCAGCGTCGCCCCGACCAGCAGCAGCACGAGGACAATCAGCATGCGCAGGCGGACCAGCCAGTCGACAACGGAGGGCGAAGCGGCGGGGGAGAGGGGCTGTTCGGTCACGCGCGGATCTCCTCGCCGGTGGCCAGGCTCATGAGGTGCGCCTGCGTCGCGGGCTGGGGCCGGTTGGTCAGGATACCGGCGAGGCGTCCCTGGTGCATGACCCCGATCCGGTCGGCCATGCCGATCACCTCGGGCAACTCGGAGGAAGCCATCACCACGGCCACCCCCTGACCGGCGAGGCGGTTGATGAGGGCGTAGATCTCCGTCTTGGCCCCAACATCGACGCCGCGCGTCGGCTCGTCAAAGAGAATCACGAGGTTGCGCCGTCCCATCCAGCGGGCGAGCAGGGTCTTTTGTTGGTGCCCCCCCGAGAGCGCGCTGACCCCCGTCTCGGGGCCGGGGGTCTTGATGCGCAGATCCGCGATGAGCGATCGGGCGGCGGCGCGCTCCGCGGACGGACTCAGGACGCCGCCGCGCGCGTGACGCCGCATGTCCGCGAGGGTGATGTTCTCGCCCACGCTGCGGCCCAGGAGCAGCCCTTCGCTCTTGCGGTCCTCGGGCAGCATGCCCACACCGGCAGCGATCGCCTCGCGGGGAGAGGCAAAGGGCCCGGCCGTGCCGCCGACGGAATACCCGCCGCCGTCCGGGGCGACTGCGCCGAAGATCGTCTTGAGCACGCTCGTCCGACCCGAGCCAACCAGCCCGGTCAACGCGAAAACCTCGCCCGCGCGGACTTCGAAGCTCACGTCGCGGAATCGCCGCCCGGCGGAGAGCCCCCGGACGCGCAGCACGGGTTCGCCAACTGCGCAGGACCGCGGAGGGTATTCCTCCGACAGGTCGCGGCCGACCATCGCCTGAATCAGGTCCGGCCGGGTTACCTCCGCGACCGGACGCGTCCAGATGTGCCGGCCGTCGCGCAGTACGGTCACGTCGTCGGCGAGGTCGAAGATCTCTTCCAGGCGGTGCGAGATGTACAGCACGGATACCCCGCGGGCGCGCAGTGCCCGGACAAGGCGAAACAGCGCGGCGAGTTCGTGGGGGGTGAGCACCGCGGAGGGTTCGTCGAGCACCAGCACGCGGGCGTCGAGCGAGAGCGCCCGGGCGATCTCGATGATCTGCTGCTGCGCGACGGTGAGTTCACCCGCCGGCCGGTCGAGCGGCAGGGCGACGCCGAGCGAGCCGAGCAGCTCCCGGGCGCGGTCGCGCAGCGCGTCGAAGCGGACCATGCCCCATGACTTCGGCCAGCGTCCGAGGAATACGTTTTCCGCGACGGACAGGTCGCGGGCGATGCTCAACTCCTGGTAGACGATCGCGATGCCGAGGCGCTGCCCCACGCGGGCGTTGTCGATGCGGACGGGGCGGCCGTCGAGCTCCACGGCCCCGGCATCGGGGCGGTGAGCGCCCGAGAGGATCTTCATCAGCGTGCTCTTGCCCGCGCCGTTCTCGCCGGCGATGGCGTGCACGCGTCCCGCCGCGACGTCAAAGCTGACATCGTCGAGCGCGAGCACGCCTGGGAAGGCCTTACGCACATGACGGAAGCGAAGCATGGCGGCGCTGGTTTCAGCGGTCGGGGCTTAGCGGGTGTGCGTGCCGACCTCGACCGGGATCAGCTCCGGCGGCGTCCGTCCGGAGAGGTGGTCGTGGACGGCGTTGATGGTCAGTTCGCCGATGCGCTGCGGATTCTGGATGACGTCGCCGTAGACCGAGCCATCGGCGATGCGGGCCCGGGCCTCCTCGGTGGCGTCATAGCCGACGATGCTGATGCTGCCGGTGCGCCCCGCGGCTTCGACGGCGGCGAGCGCGCCCAAGGCCGAGTCGTCGTTGATGCCGAACACGCCAACCAGGTCCGGGTGCGACTGGAGCAGGTCTTCCATCACCTTCGCTGCCTTGTCGCGCTGGCCCGCGCTGGAGAGCTCCGCGGCGATGGTGATGTCGGGGTAGTCGGCGATGCGCTCCTTGAAGCCGGCCACGCGGTCCATGACGCTGGCGACCTCCGGATGGGTCAGCACGGCGACCTTGCCCTTGCCCTCGACGGCCGCGGCCAGCAGCTCCGCCGCCTTGCGTCCGCCTTCGCGGTTGTCGGAGGCGATGTGCGACACGACCTTTCCCTTGCCCGAGAGGTTGGCTACATCGGCGGTGAACACCGGCACGCCGGCCTCGTTGGCCGCGACGATGCAGGCGCCGACGCCCATCGAGTCGCACGGACAGAGCACGATGGCATCCACCCTGCGGACGAGGAAGTCGTCCACCTGGTTTGCCTGGCGCGTCTGGTTGAAATCCGCGCTGACGACCATGAGTTCATAGCCGTGCTTCGCCGCTTCTGCCTCCAGCCCCTTGCGCAGGTCCTGGTAGAACGAGTGCTGAACATTCATCAGCGAGACGCCGATCGTTCGCCGCGCGGCGGCGGGCTCGGCATCGCCGGTCGGGGCGGGCTTGGCCGCGCCGGTGTCATCGGGCGTGCTTGATGTCCGGGATGTCGTCGCCGGCTCGCAGGCCGAAAGCCCCAGGCAGACGGCCAGCAGCATCAGGCTGGTCAGCCCTCGAAAGCACTTGCTGATCATGGTCGGTGGTCCTCCGCGGTATCCGGCCCCGCTCGATCGGGTCGGCGCGTGAGGATACCCGCCCCGCGCGTGGGTTGCACGCGGCGCAATCGGCGTGACTGGCGGCGCGGGATTCGGTCAGGCGTCGCGCTGGAGGTAGTCGGGCCCCGCGGCGCCGGCGCGCTTCTCATAGCTGCCGTCGCCGGTCTTGACGTACTTGGTGAAGCCGAGGCGGTCGAGATTCTTGTCTTTGAGGGCCTGCTCGGTGGACATCGAGACCGGCCGGCCGGGCAGCGAAGGGGCGGCGACGACCCGCCGGATCGCCACTCCCGTCTCCGGGTGCTTCGTCAGCGGCGGGTCGGACATCGCCTGCAGGAACTCGAATTGCTCGCGGGGTCGCGTGTCGTCGGTGGTTTCGTAGACGTAGATGGGCATGGGCTCTCTGCGTGGTGCGATCGTGGTCCGGCACGCCCCCGTTGGCGACGCCGCGGAGCCGGTCGGCCGCCGCTGCCTGTGATTCTACGGATTCTGCGGGGCCGGGATCAACCCGCCCTGTGGCTCGACGCCGCCGCCGCGCCAGGCCAAACTGTCGCCCGGCGGCCGCCCTGCGGCCAGGAGCCGCGACTTGCCGACCGAACCCGCCGTGATCGTCGCCCTGCCCGCGTACAACGAGCGCGAGAACCTGGCGCCGCTCGTCGAGCGCTGGATGCAGACCCCCCCGGGCCGCAGCGGGCGACTGCGGTTCGTGATCGTCGACGACGGCAGCACCGACGGCACCGCCGAGCGGCTCGCGGAACTGGCCGCCACCCATCCGATCGAGATCCTCATCCACGAGCAGAACTGCGGCCTCGGGGTCACGATCCGCGACGCGCTCATCGCCGCCGTGGCCCGGGCGGGCGAGGGGGATGTCATCGTCACCATGGACGCCGACAACACCCAGCCGCCTGAACTGATCGAGCCGATGCTGGCCCTGCTGGAACGGGCGTCACTCGACGTCGTGATCGCCTCGCGCTATCGCGCCGGGGCGGAGGTTGTGGGGCTCAGTGCTCTGCGTCGCCTGACCTCGCTGGGGGCGCGGCTGCTGTTTCAGGCGGTGTATCCGGTGCGCGGCGTCCGCGACTACACGTGTGGCTACCGGCTCTATCGTGCGGAAGTGCTGACGCGGGCGCTGGCGACGTGGGGCCCCCGGTTCTGCGCGGAGCGCGGCTTCACCTGCATGGCCGAGATCCTGCTCCAACTCGCGAAGATCGGGGCACGCTTTGGCGAGGTAGGCATGGTGCTGCGCTACGACGCGAAGGCCGGCGCCAGCAAGATGCGCGTGTGGAGCACGATGCGGCGGACGGTGGGGCTGCTGCTGCGCTACCGCGTTCTGCGTGCGCCGAAGCAGATCGTGGCGGTGCGGCGGCTGAGTCCCTAAGAACCAGGCCGCGGGCTACGGCTTCGCTCCGCGCCAGCCCAGCGCCCGGGCCCGGCCGATCCATTGGCGCCGGGCCTCGCTGTCAGGGGGAGCGGCGGCGATCAGCCGGTCATAGATGGCCAGCGCGCCGGCCACATCGCCCCGCAGGGCCAGCACCTCCGCCCGGATCACCAGCGGCCCCGCCGACTGCGGTGCGAGCGCGACCGCGCGGCCCGAGAGGGCGTCGGCCTCGTCCAGGTCGCCCGGCGCTCGGCGCTCCAGCAGCATCGCCGCCAGCTCGACCAGCACATCCGAGTCGTTCGGTGCCAGGTTCTGGCACTGTCGATACCGCTCGATCGCCTCATCGGCCCGGCCGGCCATGACCAGCGCCACCGCATACTGCCGCTGCCAGTCGAGGTCGCCGGCTACCGTGGGCTCGCCGCGTGCCAGCCGGTCGAGGGCTTCCTCCGTCCGGGCGTGTTCGAGTAGCGCCGCGATGTATGCCAGCTTCGCCGCGCGATCCGCCTCCGGGGCGTCGGCCGCAGCCCGCAGGGGGGCCAGCGCCCGGTCCGCGTCGGCCGCGGTCTGTTCCGCCGCCTCGCGCAGCATCGCCTCAAAGCGCGGATTCGGCGCCTGCTGCTGAGCGATGCGCAAGTGGTACAGCGCGGTCGCCGGCTGTCCCGCCCGAAGATGAATCACGCCGAGCGCACGGTGAGCGTCGGTCAGGCCGGGGTCCACACTCAGGGCCTGTTCAATCAGCGACGTGCCCTCCGCGTAGTGCCCCGCGTCGGCCAACCACTGGCCGTAGGCCAGTTGCACGCCGACCGCCTCGGGATGATCGCGGAACGCGCTCTGAAAGAGCACGCCGTTGTCGCGCCACTCGGTGGCCCGCAGGGCCGACCGCCCGGCCATCGCCACGAGCAGCACGATTCCCAGCGTCCGCCACGCCCCGCTTCTCGGCCGCGTTCCCCAGACCACGCCGGCAAGCAGCGCGACAAAGACCGACGGCAGGTACCAGATACGCTCGGCGAAAAAGACCTGGACCAGCACGATGGCGTTCGACGCCGGCAGGTAGGCCAGCACGATCGCCGCCGCGAGCAGAGCCACGTCTCGCCGACCGGCACGCCAACTCTTCACCGCCGCTCCAACGAGGAGCAACAGAGCCGCCGCCCCGATGAGCACCTGCGGATCGGTGACGGCCGTCGCCAGGCGCAGCGCGTTCACCGAGTAATCGATGCACAGTACGCGCGGGTAGATCGTCTTGATCCAGTAGAGCCCCCACAACTGCACGACACCGAGCGCCCGCTGCCATGCCGGCGCGTCAACGAGGACGTTGACCGACTTCGACACCGCGGGGGCGGCGTGAAGCTGCCCGTCCAGCGCGAAGTAACGCAGCAGCAGGTACAGTCCCGCGGCGGCGAACACGGGCGCGAGACGCAGCGCGGTTCGCAGCCGCCACCACGACGGCGCGCCCGTCGCGCGTGACCACCAGGCATCGGCGGCGACGAGAATCCCCGCGCCCGCGACGCCGCTCTCCTTGGCCCCCATGGCCAGGAACAACGCGATGAAAACGCCCGCCATTCCCGCGACGCGCCCGCCGCCCGTCGGCGCCGTCATCGCCAGCCGGTGCAGCAGCAGGGCGGTCAGCACGCCGGCCGTCGCCAGCAATTCCGCCCGTCCCACGACGTCGGCCACGACCTCCGTGTGGATCGGCAGCACGGCGAACAGCAGCCCCGCCGCGGTGGCCGCCGCTACAGCGAGGTTCAGCCGCCGACCGACGCATACCACGAGCACACACACCGCCGCATGCAGTGCGATGTTGAGCAGGTGCTGCGCCGTCGCGCCCGGGCCGGCGATCGCGGTAACGATCCGGTAGGAGAGGATCGCCACCGGGCGATAGAGGAGGTCGCGATTGGGGGTCTTGTCGGCGCCCTGGTACCAGTAGTCGGTGGTCCAGGCGTCCAGCCAGCGGCCCGGCTCGTGGACGATCGGGCTGTCGCGGACGATCTCGATCGAGTCGTAGCAGTAGCCGTTCAGCGCTACCACCGCGAAGGTGCCGAGGGCCACGGCCGCGCAGAGGATCTGGCCGCACCGCCACGCGCCGCCCATGGGCGTCTTCTCGCCGGCGGGCGAAGGCGGTTCGGGATGGATGGATAACGCCATGGGGTCGCGGTGCCGGCCTGCTCGTGCGGCGGGCGGTGGGAGAGTGTCGGGGGCTTGGGCGCCGCCGTCCAGCGTTGCTTGCGTGCCCCCTGCGCAGGGGTACGATGATCTGTTCGGCTTCGCCCATCGCGGCGAGTCGCGCCGGAGTGGCGGAACTGGCAGACGCGCGGGATTCAAAATCCCGTTCTGGCAACAGAGTGTGGGTTCGATTCCCACCTCCGGCAATCCGCAGGAATCCAGTAACCCCCGCCGGCCCGGCGACTCGACGCCGTCTGCCCGTGGGGGTCGAACCACGGGGAGTTGGCACCATGTCTTACGCACAGTCGTTGGATGCACGGTGGTGGCGTCGGTTTTTCACGTCGGGGCTGGCATCGCTCGCCCTGGCCGCGGCCTTCCTGACGGCGCCGCCAACCGCGGCCCGGGCCGAAGGGCCGAAAACGCCACCCGCCCCGGCCGAGGCCAAGCCCGCAGCGGCGGACAAAGCGCTGCCGGTTACGCTCAAGGCTGAGCCGCGCGAGGCGGAATGGTGGACTAAGCGACACGAGACCATCAACGAGCGCGCCCGCAAGGGCGACTTCGAGCTGGTCTTTCTCGGCGACTCGATCACCCAGGGCTGGGAAGGCGCGGGCAAGGCCGTGTGGGAGAAACATTACGCCGACCGGGTGGCGATGAACGCGGGGATCGGCGGCGACGGCACCCAGCACGTCCTGTGGCGCATCGCCAACGGCAACCTGGACTACATCCATCCGAAGGCGATCGTCATCATGATCGGCACCAACAACGTGGCCGGCGCGTCGGAGGCCGACATCGCCGAGGGCGTGACGACGATCGTCAAGCGAATCCGCGACAAGCAGCCGCAGGCGAAAATCCTGCTGCTGGCGATCTTCCCCCGGGGCGAGAAGCCCGGCGGCGACCGCGACAAGATTGCGCGGATCAACGAAACGATCTCGCGCCTGCACGACGGCAGCAGCGTTCACTACCTCGACATCGGCAAGCAGTTTGTGAACGATGACGGCACGATCTCGCGCGAGATCATGCCGGACTTCCTGCACCTCTCCGAGGCCGGCTACCAGCGATGGGCGACGGCGATCGAGCCGAAGCTGGCCGAACTGCTCGGCGAGCCGACGAAGAAGTAGCCCGGTCGTGGGGCCGCTCCTGCCATGCGATGGGCTGCGATCATCCTGGGTGTAAGCTGGCTTTCCCTCGGCGGGGCGGGGGCAACGTCGCTGCGGGCAGAGCGGCCGCTGCGCGTCTCCGTCGCCATCAGTCTGCGCGAAGCCGCCGGCGAGATCGCCGCCGCGTTCGAGAAGCAGCACGGCGGCAGGGTCGAACTGGTGTTCGGCTCTTCCGGCCAGTTGCTCGCCCAGATCCGCAGCGGCGCGGCGGTGGACGTCTTCATCTCCGCCGCCAGCGAACAGGTCGAAGTGCTCATCCAAGAGAAGCTCGCCGATGAGCCCGCGCGGCGCGTGGTGGCGCTCAACCGGCTCGTGCTCATCACCCCCGCGGCGGATCGCGGCCCCACGCTGACGTTCCATTCGCTGGCGGAGCACAGGCTTGCCCGCGTCGCGATCGGCGAACCCGACACCGTGCCCGCGGGGCTGTACGCGCGACAGGTGCTCGAGAAGCTCAAGCTGCTCGACGGCCTGAAGAGCCGCCTCGTCTACGGCACCAACGTGCGCCAGGTGCTCGACTACGTCGAGCGCGGCGAGGTGGACGCCGGGGTGGTCTACGCGACCGACGCGCGGCTGGTCGGCGACAAGGTGCGTGTCCACGCGATCGCCGAGGCCGACTGGCACGAGCCGATTGAGTACCCCGCGATCGTGCTGCGCCGCTGCGATCGGCCCGAGGCGGCGACGGCGTTCGTGGCCTTCTTCGAGAGCGACGCCGCGCGAAAGATCCTCGAATCGCACGGCTTCGCCCTGCCGCGTCGGCCGACCGATGAGGATCCGCGTTCGCGCGAGGCTCAGCCACCCGCCACTCCGAAGCCGGACTCGCCCCCGTGAGCCCCGTCGTGCTCTCGCTGCTGATCGCGGGTTCCGCCACGCTGGCCATCACCGTCGTGGCGGTGCCGCTGGCTTTCGCGCTGGCCCGCGCGCGGTTCCGCGGCAAGAGCGCGCTGGAAACCATGCTCACGCTGCCGCTGGTGCTGCCGCCCACGGTGGTGGGCTATCTCATCATCGTGACGCTTGGCTCGCGCGGGTGGATCGGCTCGCTGCTTCACGACACGCTGGGCTACTCGGTCCTCTTCCGATTCGAAGGGGCGGTGCTGGCCGCGGCGATCGTCGCGTTCCCACTGGTCTACCTGCCGACCAAGGCGGCCTTCGCCGGCGTCGAGCACGAGTTCGAGGAAATCGCCGCGATCATGGGGGCTTCGCGCTGGCGGACCTTCTGGCACGTCAGCCTGCCGATGGCCCGCCGCGGCATCCTCAGCGGCCAGGTGCTCGGCTTCGCCCGGGCGCTGGGCGAGTTCGGGGCGACGGTCATGGTCTTCGGCTGGCAGCCGGGCCGGACGACGATGCCCATCGCCGTCTGGTCGGCCTACGAACAAGGGCGGATGAGCCGGGCGTGGCCGACGGTGCTGGTCCTCTCGGCGATCTGCTTCGCTCTCCTGCTGCTGTTCAACCGCGTCGCCTCCCGCGGCCGGGGGTAGAGCTTCTGGCCCACCGCCCCCGGCTGAAGGCGGGGTCGCCTCGCCCGCCCGAGGCCGGCGCCAGCCGGCGAGGGTCCGCGGCCTCCCGCTGCCAATCTGGCAGGGCCCGGAGCTCGGGGGGCCGGATTGACAGCACCCGCCCCGGCCGGGCCGCGGCCGCCCGATGGGCCAACCCTGCCGTAACTGGTTGATAATCATGCAGTTGCGGCCCTGTTCGCCACCCGCCCGCCGCGGCGGGCGGGTGGCACCGCGCGTGCAGAACCTCGGGCAGGGCCGTGCTGCGCCTGGCTCGGGCCCGCCAAGGGCGGGCTGTGGGCCGAGGCGGCGCCGGCGCCGTCAAGGCCGGATCAAACGGTTGAGCTTGTCGACGAAAGGAGATCGAATCGCATGGGTAAGCTGAACATCAAGCCGCTGGGTGACAAGGTGATCGTCAAGCGGGTGGAGGCCGAGTCCAAGACGGCCGGTGGCATCGTCCTGCCCGACAGCGCGAAGGAGAAGCCCAAGCGCGGCGTCATCCTGGCGGTGGGCAACGGCCGGCTCCTCGACGACGGCAGCCGCAGCCAGATGCAGCTCAAGAAGAACGACCAGGTGCTCTTCACCAGCTACGCCGGCACCGAGATCAAGGTCGACGGCGAAGAGTACCTCATCATGGACGAGACGGACGTGCTCGGCGTGATCGACTAGTCCAGTTGCCAATTCCCGATTGCCAGTTGGCAATGGGGCATTGGCCATTGATCCGCCCCGGAACTCGAGAATTCAAAACAAGTTTTCAACTTGAAGGAGCCCGCTTCCTATGCCTGCCAAGCAGATCATGTTCGATGCTGACGCCCGCGAGGCGATCCGCCGCGGCGTCAAGCAGCTTGCCCGCGCCGTCAAGGCGACCCTCGGCCCCTGCGGCCGCAACGTCGTCATCGAGAAGTCGTTCGGTTCGCCCACCGTCACCAAGGACGGCGTCACCGTCGCCAAGGAGATCGAGCTGGACGACGCCTATGAGAACATGGGCGCCCAGATGGTGAAGGAAGTCGCCAGCAAGACGTCGAGCGTCGCCGGCGACGGCACCACCACCGCCACCGTCTACGCCGAGGCCATCTACGAAGAGGGCCTGAAGAACGTCGCCGCCGGGGCTGACCCGATGGAGCTCAAGCGCGGCATCGACGCTGCCGTCCGCACGGTCGTCGACGAGCTCAAGAAGATGAGCACCCAGGTCAAGGGCACCAGCCAGATCGCCCAGGTCGGCATGTGCGCCGCCAACCAGGACAAGGAAATCGGCGACCAGATCGCCAAGGCGATGGAC
>CAYRSS010000058.1:0-23867 GCA_964426945.1 uncultured Phycisphaeraceae bacterium | reverse complement strand
AAAGCGGGCGAAGGGATTCGAACCCTCGACGTCCAGCTTGGGAAGCTGGCATTCTACCACTGAATTACGCCCGCAAACGCGGTTTTTCACAACCCAAGGCTGGCGGCCCGCTGCGCCGGGCCACCGTGCGATTGCGACATTATGCCTCGAGGTTGCCGGTGGTCAACCGGCGGTGGGCGGCCGGCGATGGGGTTACGCATGACCGGGCCAGATCCCGCCAGCCTCGCCTGCCGACAGGTGAGTTGGCCCGTCTCGGGCCGAGATCGTCCTGCTCGCTGACCACATCCGCGGCGTCCCCAATCCGGCTGCCCTGCGAGCGTTGGCACGGGACTTGCCAGAACTGCCCTGGCGCGGCTCGGCCCGCGTGGACCGGCAGCCGTCTCGTCGACACCGTGGTGCGCCTGAGGCTTGCGTCCATGTTCCGCATCCTCGAAGCCCGTGATCTGGCATCCGACGTGAAGTGGTTCAGGGTTGAAGCCCCGCTCGCGGCGAGACATCGGCTTCCTGGCCAGTTCGTGATAATCCGACTGGACGAGCACGGCGAGCGCATCCCCCTGACCATCGCCGCTGCCGACCGCGAGGCTGGGACCATCGAGTTGATCGTCAAGGCGATCGGCGTCACCACGCGTCGGCTTTGCGAGAGGGGCGCGGGGGACGTGATTGCCGACGTCCTGGGACCTCTTGGCCGACCGACCGAGATTCACGCCTGCGCGCACGCCGTGCTGGTAGGCGGCGGGGTGGGCACGGCCGTGATCTATCCGCTCGCGCCGGCGCTGCGGGCCGCGGGCTGCGTCGTAACTGCCATCACCGGCGGACGCACGCGCGGGTTGGTCGTGCTCGAGGACGAACTGCGCGGCGTGTGCGACCGAGTCTACGCCGCCACCGACGACGGCTCGTACGGCTTTCACGGCACCGTGGCAGACAAACTGCGCGAGGTTCTGGCGGAGCCCGGCTGCCCCGTCGGCGTCGTTTATTCGGCCGGTCCCGTACCGATGATGCGCGCGGTGTGCGAAATCACCCGGCCGATGCGTATCAGGACCGTCGTTTCCCTCAACCCGATCATGGTGGACGGCACGGGCATGTGCGGTGGGTGTCGCGTGACCGTCGGCGGCAAGCAGGTCTTCGCCTGCGTCGACGGGCCGGAGTTTGACGGGCACGAAGTCGATTTCGACGAGTTGGGGGATCGGCTATCAGCCTATCGGCGGGCGGAGCGCGTCGCGATGGATCGCTACGAGCGTGACCACGCACGCAAGTGCGAACCCGCCCCGGCGGGTGCAGGCGTCGCGCGACAGTCCGCCGGGCGATAAGCGGGAATCCAAGTGCGGCCATGCCCATGAGCCCGAAAGATCGGATCCGTATCGAGCGGCAGGCCATGCCACAGCGTCAACCGGGCCTGCGCGGATCGGACTTCGCGGAAGTGAACACGGGGTTCACGCCGGACCATGCCGCCACCGAGGCCTGCCGCTGTCTTCAATGCAAGGATCCCAAGTGCACGTGCGGATGTCCGGTCGGCGTGCCGATCCCCGAGTTCCTCGATCGGATTGCGGCGGACGACCTGAAGGGCGCGGCCGAGATTCTGCTCGGCGCCAACGCGCTGCCCGGCATCACCGGCCGGGTCTGTCCCCAGGAGGAGCAGTGTGAGCAAGTCTGCGTACGAGCCAAGGCTCGAAACGGGCAGCCCGTGGCCATCGGCCACCTCGAGCGGTTCGTGGCTGACTGGGCTCGCGAAAACCTCGACATCCGGCAGATCTGCGCACCGGCCAGCGGACGCAGGGTCGCCGTGGTGGGCTCGGGACCTGCCGGGCTGACCTGCGCCGGCGAACTTGCCAGACTGGGCCACGACGTCACGATCTTCGAGGCGCTGCACACGACGGGCGGCGTGCTCACCTATGGCATCCCCGAGTTTCGCCTGCCCAAGGCGATCATCGAAGCCGAGGTCGATCGGCTTCGGCAAATGGGCGTCAAGATCATCTGCAACGTCGTGATCGGCCGTACCCTGACGGTCGACGAACTGATGACTACCGAGGGATTCGACGCCATGTTCATCGCCAACGGCGCAGGCCTGCCGGTGTTCATGAACATCCCGGGCGAGAACCTGAAGGGCGTGTACTCCGCCAACGAGTACCTCACGCGCACCAACCTGATGAGGGCCTACCAGTTCCCGACGTCCGACACGCCGATCATCATGGGCGACCGTGTCGCGGTGATCGGCGGCGGCAACGTTGCGATGGACGCGGTGCGCACCGCCAAGCGCCTCGGGGCTCGCGAGGCGACCCTCGTCTACCGCCGCAGCCGTGACGAAATGCCCGCCCGCAAAGAGGAAGTCCACCACGCCGAGGAAGAGGGAATCCGATTCCAATTGCGGACGGCCCCGATCCGGATCCTCGGCACCGAAGACCGATGGGTTCGCGGGCTGGAGTGCCTTCGCATGGCCTTGGGCGAGCCGGACGCCGGCGGCCGGCGCAAGCCGGTTTCCATCGCCGGCTCGGAGTTCGTGATGGAGTGTGACGTGGTCATCGAGGCCATCGGGACCAAAGCCAATCCGCTGCTTACGGCCACCACGCCGGATCTGAAGCTCAACCGCCGGGGTTACATCGAAATCGACGATCACGGCGCCACCAGCAAACCCGGGGTCTACGCAGGCGGCGACATTACCCGTGGCAGCGCGACGGTTATCCTTGCCATGGGCGACGGCAAGCGCGCCGCGGCATCGATCCACGCCTGGCTCTCGACCCCCGGCCGGGCGTCGCCGGTTGTCCTTTGACGGAGGCCGACCAACCGCTGAGAATCCCGCCGTTTGCCTGGGCCGCCGACGTCGCGTAGGTGCCGGCGGTCTCATGGATCGCGGAGCGGAATTCTCTCCCGCGTGGACAGCTTCGTCCTGATTACGTTCGCCACGGTCTACCTCGGCATGGTAGTGGGCGGGATTCCCGGCCTGGCGCTCGACCGCACCGGCGTCGCCCTGCTCGGGGCGATCGTCCTGCTCGCCACAGGTCGGGTGGGTGTTGACGAGGCGTGGGCCGCGATCGATGTCCCGACGATAGGCCTGCTGTTCGGCCTGATGGTGCTCTCGGCCCAGTTTCGCCTCGGCGGGGCGTACACGGCCGTGACACGGCACCTGGCTGACGCGCCGTGTCGCCCCGGTTCGCTGCTTGGGATGGTGATTGCGTCATCCGCCGTCCTGTCGGCCCTGCTCGCCAACGACATCGTCTGCCTGGCCATGGCGCCGCTGCTGGTAGAGGGTTGCTCCCGGCGCAAGCTGGATCCCCGGCCGTTCGTTCTGGCCCTTGCCTGCGCTTCCAACATCGGCTCCGCCGCCACCTTGATCGGCAATCCGCAGAACATGCTCATCGGCCAGAAGCTGTCGTTGTCCTTCACCGCTTACCTCCTCGACGGCGTCGTCCCCGCCGCCGCCGGTTGCTTCGTCCTTTGGATGGTGCTTGCGCGACAGGTTCGGGGTCGCTGGGCGGGCGAATTCATCTCCGCGCCCGTTGAGGCTCCGCCGTTCGATGCGTGGCAGACAATGAAGGGACTGATCATCCTCGCCGTGCTCGTCGTGGCCTTCATCGCGACCAGCCTGCCCCGCGAAGTGCTGGCCCTCGCGGCGGCCGGCGTCATTCTGCTCAGTCGCAAGATGTACTCACGGGCGATGCTCGGCCTTGTCGACTGGCAACTGCTCGTGCTGTTCATCAGTTTGTTCGTGGTTAACCATGCGCTGGGAACTTCGGGCATGCTGGATTCGTCCCTGGCGGCCCTGCGAGAGGGCGGTGTGGACATCAGCCGCCCCGTGCCGTTGTTCGTGTCGACGGCCGCGCTGTCCAACATCGTTTCCAACGTGCCGGCGGTGATGCTCCTGCTGCCCGCCGCCAGCCATCCGCAAGCGGGAGCCATTATGGCACTGTCGAGCACGCTGGCGGGCAATCTCTTCATTGCCGGCAGCATCGCGAACATCATCGTGCTGGATCAGGCTGGCCGGCTCGGTCTGCGGATCAGCTGGCGTGAACACGCTCGGCTCGGCATCCCCGTAACCCTGATCACGCTGGCTATCGCCGCGGGGTGGCTCCTGCTACTTCGCCCCTCCCCGTAGCGGGCTTTCCGGCGATGCCGCTTTGGCGCATACTGTTCCGCCGATCCGGGGACGCCGTCGCCGGCTGCCGCTTCAGGGATGATGTCATGAGGATTGCCCAGCGCATCGCCGAACTCGCCGAGTCCGCCACTCTCGCCGTATCGGCCAAGGCGGCCCAACTCAAGGCCCATGGGGTGGACGTGGTCGGCTTCGGCGCCGGCGAGCCGGACTTCGACACGCCGGCCAACATCGTCGAGGCGGCTTTCAAGGCCGTCCGGGCCGGCCATACCCGCTACCCCAGTCCCGCCTCCGGCCTGATCGAGGCCAAGCGGGCGGTCTGCGCCAAGCTCGAAAAGGACAACGGCCTCGCCTACAAGCCGGAGCAGGTGCTGATCACCCCCGGCGGCAAGATGGCCATCTACATGGCGATGCAGACGCTGCTCGACCCCGGCGACGAGGTGGTCATTCCCGTGCCTTACTGGGTCAGCTTTCCGGAGATTGTCCGGCTGGCGGGGGGGGTCCCGGTGTTCGTGGCCGGGTCGGAGGCGGACGACTACAAGCTGACCCCGGATCGCCTTCTCTCGGTGATGACCTCCCGCACGCGCGCAGTGATCTTCAACTCGCCCTCGAACCCTAGCGGCGTGACCTACACGCCGGAGGAGACCCGGCGTCTGGCCGACGCCCTTGCCGGCCGGGACGTGGTGGTCCTCTCTGACGAAACCTACGACAAGCTCGTCTACGGCAACCAGCAGGTCCTGAGCTTCGCCGCCGCGGGAGAGAACGCCTACCGGCGAACGCTGACGATGAATTCCGCGTCGAAGCCGTATGCGATGACCGGTTGGCGCGTCGGGTACGTCGCCGGTGACCCGGCGATCATCGGCGGCATGGCGCGGCTGCAGTCGCAGACCACGAGTGGGGCGGTCACGTTCATCCAGCACGCGTTGGCCGAGGCACTGACCGGCGATCAATCCGCTGTCGAGCAGATGCGGACCGAGTTCGAGCGCCGCGCGGCGCACATGTACCGCCGGTTGACGGGCATCCCCGGGGTGCGCTGCCCCAAGCCGACGGGGGCGTTCTTCTGCTTTCCGAACATCTCGGCGGGCTTCGGGCGTTGCGGCGTCAGCGGTTCGGGCGAATTCGCCCGCAAGCTACTGGAAGAGGCGCACGTCGCGGTTGTGCCGGGCAAAGACTTCGGGCTCGACAGCCACGTGCGGCTTTCCTTCGCCACGAGCATGGAACAGATCGACCGCGGGCTGGATCGCCTCGCGAAGTTCATGTCCTGAGATCAGCTGCTGCAATCCGCGGCGACAATGAAAAAAGGGCGGGTCGCGATGACCCGCCCTTTGTCGTCCTTCGAGATTGGCGATCGGACCGGCTAGCGCCGGCGACGGACGAGCACGAGGGCGCCCGCCGCGAGCAGGGCGACCGAAGTCGGCTCGGGGATGGGAACCTCGTACGGAATCTGCTTCATGTGGAACTGGATGTTCCCAGTAATGTCGAACGAGAAGTTGAACAGGCCGGTTTCGAGCGGGGCCACGCCGTCGTCGATGCCGCCGTCGTTGTCGATCCAGAAGATGCGGAAGCTGCCGTCGCCGACGTTCACGATCTGCACGTCATTGAACTGCGCCGGATCGGCCAGCGTCGCCTGCACGTTCGAGATGGTCGAAGCCATGCCCGGGATGAGCCGAACCTCAAACGCGCGCCACAGGAAGTTCGTCTCGTTATCGACTTCCTTCATGAAGCTGATCGGCGTGCCGCCGCCGCGATCGGGCGACACCTGAATGCTGGTAGCATGCTCAACGAAGGAACCGAGCCCGCCGACCCAGCGCTCGCGCATCCACGCGCTGTTGCTGTCGTGGTCCCAGTCGCGGCCCTGCATCCACTGGCCGTCGCTGTCGAGTTGCAGCGCAGACACCTCAACGGGCGTCTGCTCCATTTCGATGATGACGCCCGCACTTGCCGCCGAGGTCAGCAGCAGGCAGGCGGCGATGGCAAAGCTGAAGAAAAGTCGTGACACGACTTCCACCCTCCGTTGGATACTTCGCAAACAGACCCCGAGCGCGTCTGACGGTCCTGCCGCCAGTCCCCCAGGCAACCACGGTCCCCCTGGGCCGTGGCCTTTCAAGCTTCTCGATTATAACGTCCTGGCATCCCCCCCACAATGCAGCATCCATCGCTTGACGCGGCAGAAGGCGGAATTATCCGCAGCTTATCAGCCATGCTGCAATTGGGCCGGCCTTACTTAGCGGCCTCCTTGAGCCGGATCGCAGGCTTGGCTACCCTGCCGCACACCATGCCTTTTCAGCGGATTATCGAACTGAGCAGCTGCCGACAAGGCGGGGGAACCTTCGTGGAGGTCGCCGGGAGGGAACTGGCAGTCTTTCTGCTCGCCGATCCGCCCCGGGTTCGCGTGATTGACAACGCCTGCCCTCACGCCGGAGGGAACCTGTCGGGGGGGGACGTCGCCGGCGAGGTGGTGACCTGCCTTCTGCACGACTGGCAGTTCGATCTGAGGACGGGGATCTGCGTCCATTCGGCGAGGGCGCGGGTTCGTAGCTACCCCTCGGAGCTTCGTGGGGAAGCGGTGTGGGCGGATCTTGATTCGCCGGCCGGAGCCTGACGCCTGCGCGGTGCGGCCCTAGAATTGACCCAGCATGGAACTCCCGCTGCCGACATCGAAACAGCGAGGCGCCCTGACGGGCTTCTTCGATGGAACTTTGGCCTCGCTGGCGGCCGCCCTGGCCGGCTGGGGAGAGCCGCGATACCGCGCGGATCAGCTCGTCGAATGGGTCTACCAGCGCGGCGCCGAGACCTACGACGCCATGAGCAACCTCTCCAAGGGGCTGCGCGGGCGGCTGAACGAGAGCCTGCCGCTCTACGCCTCCAGTATCGTCCGCCGCCAGGATTCATCAGACGGCACGCGTAAGCTGCTGCTCGCCTGGGGCGACGGCGCGACGAGCGAGTGCGTGCTGATTCCGGACGGCGATCGGCGGACGGCGTGCATTTCCACGCAGGTTGGGTGCCCGGTCGGTTGCGTCTTCTGCGCCAGCGGGCTGGCCGGGCTGCAGCGCCAGCTCACCACGGGCCAGATCGTCGAGCAGGCGATGCGCGTCCGGCAGCTCTGCGGCGAGGAGGACCGGCTCTCGAACGTCGTATTCATGGGGCTCGGCGAACCGCTGGCCAACTACGAAGCGACAGTCGGCGCGGTGCGCACGCTCAATGCCGAGTGGGGCATGGGCATCGGTGCACGGAAGATCACCGTCAGCACGGTTGGCCTGCCCAGCCAGATGCGCCGCCTCGCCGACGAGCGCATGCAGATCACGCTCGCGCTGTCCCTGCACGCCCCGAACGACGAACTGCGCCGACAGATCATCCCTTGGGCCGAGCGCGTCAGCATCGCCGAGCTGGTGGACGCGGCCTGTTACTACTTCGATGTCACCGGCCGCGAGGTCACCCTCGAGTACATCCTGCTCGGTGGGCTCAACGACGGCGACGATCACGCCGTACAGCTTGCCCAGGTCGCGCGGCGGATGCGCTGCAACGTGAACCTCATCCAGTACAACCCCGTGGAAGGCCTGCCCTATCTGCGGCCGGCAGACGGCCGGGCAGGGGCGTTCCTCGATGTCCTGCGTTCGCGACACATCAACACCCACCTGCGCCGCAGCCGCGGGCTCGATATCGACGCCGCCTGCGGGCAGTTGCGACGCCGCGAAACGGCCGGCGCCTGACGCGCACGGGCGTGTCTGAACTGGTCAACTCGACTTTCCCCATCATGACGGGACAGTTGGCGGCGGCTACTTCTTGCCGGCAGCGGCGCCGGAGCCGCTCAGGCAGGCTGCGCTCGCCCGGCTGACACCGGGGGCGTCGTGCGACGTCGAGGAAGACGTCGCGGAGCAGGCCACGTAGAAATGGAGTGCGACCCCATGTGCAGAAAGACCGTTCTGACCGCGATGATCGCGGGGTGTGCGATCAGCGTTTCGGTTCCCGCGGCGAGAGCCGAGTCTCTCGATGCGCTGTTCAGCAGGCTGTTCAGCCTCTTCCTGGCCCGGCCTTGCGACGACAATGGTGACTGCAACCGGCGCAGTTACTGCGCCACGGCCGAGGGCAACTGCGACGGTCGCGGCGTGTGTCGCAACCGCGGTCGGATCTGCCCGGCGGTGGTCGCGCCGGTTTGTGGCTGCGACGGCCAGACCTACGGCAACGCCTGCGAAGCGGCGGTTGCCGGGGTCAACGTGGCGGCGGATGGTCCGTGCATCGAAGAGGGCAAGTGCTGCACCGAGTCGGGGCAGTGTATCGAGACCGACGAAGCCGCCTGCCACGCGGCTTGCGGCCATTTCGCCGGTGCGGGCACGACCTGCGGCGGCACGCCGATCGACTGTCCCATCCCGGTGATTCTGCCCATCGCGTGCTGCCTGCCGGGCGGCGCCTGCGAACAGCTCAGCGCCTGCGCGTGCGAACAGGCGGGCGGTATCCCTGATGCCTCGGATAACTGCGCTTCGGCGACCTGCCAGACGGGGGTCCAGATCTGCGGCGGCATCCAGGGCCTCGCCTGCGACGATCCTGACGAGTTCTGCAAGACAGGCACGGGAGAGTGCTGCTGCGACTTCTTCGGCATCTGCACGCCCCGGCCGGACGGCTGCCCGCTGCTCTGGGCTCCGGTGTGCGGTTGTGACGGCGAGACCTACGGCAACGCCTGCTTCGCCGATGCGGCCGGAGTCAGCGTCGATTTCGAAGGCGCCTGCGACGGGAGCGGCGGAGATGGCTGCACCACGAATGCGGACTGCCTCCAGCCGCCGTTCTCGCTCTTCGGCCAGTACTGTGACAAGGGCGACGGGAACTGCACGGGCACGGGCACCTGCGTCCCCGCGCCGCAGATCTGCCTCGACATCTGGGCGCCGGTGTGCGGCTGTGACGGGGAGACCTACTCGAACGACTGCTACGCCCACCGGGTCGGGGTGAACGTGGCGAGCGGGGGGGATTGCGGGTTCTGACGCCAGCCCGGCCGGCCGACAGGCTCGGCCAGCCCGCCAAGTTATCGACCCCCGCCGTCCAAGCGGTCGGCGGGGGTTCTTGCTATCCGCGGACTGGCACAAAATGGCAGAACATGTCATAATGTGAAGGGACCATTAGGGGCGTCGCGCGGAAACTGCGGCAGGCGCCTCTACCAGCCGGAGCCTCACGATGACCAGCCTGAACATTTCCCTGCCGGAATCGATGCGCGAGTTCGTGGAGGCCCAAGTCGCCTCCGGCGGCTACGGAACGGCCAGCGAATACATCCGCGACCTCATCCGCCACGAGCAAAAGCGCCGAGCCGAAGCGAAGCTCGAAGCGCTCCTGCTCGAGGGACTCAACGGCCCGGCTCGTGAACTGACGGATGAGGATTGGGAGGCGATTCGCGAGGAGGGCATGAAGCGCCTCTCCGCGCGCAAGGACCGCCCACGATGAGTGTGATCGTTCGCGATGCGGCGAGAGCAGACCTGTCCCATGCGTTCGCGTACATCGGCGAGGACAGCTTGCCAGCTGCGGACCGATTTCTACGGGCAGCCGCGGACACCTTCGTCCGGCTGGCGGAGATGCCCGGGATGGGACACACCTACGCCCAGCGCGCAGCGGGAAGCGACGCCTTCCGGGTTTGGCCGGTGAAGGGCTTCGAGAACTGGCTCATCTTCTACCGACCAACGGCGGGAGGGATTGAGGTCATTCGCATCTTGCACGGCGCGAGAGACTTGGACCGGCTGATCGACTTGGACGAAGCGTGATGGACCCTGCTTGTGCCGGGCGCCGGCAATTGAGTCTGTTCGATGCGCCGCCCCGGCTGCAATCCGAATGCACCGGCGTTCCCCCGTCTGTTTCAGCCGAGTATTGTGCAGTCGCGCCGCGATCGAGTCTCAGCGCGCTTCGGCTGCGAGCGCGATGCTCAAGTCCCTAAACGTATTCAGACCATCCGCATGGACGACCAAATTGTCTGCCCGCCAGATTTCTCTCGACTTAAGCCAGAGGAGTCGCATCGTGACGACGCCGACTACCAAACTCAGCACGCCCGCCATCGGTGACTCTCGAGCCAGGATGACGGCCACAAAGCTACCCACGATCGCCGTGAGAGCGGTTGCCAATAGCAAGAGGCCGTCGAGTCCGTAGCGCGACTCAATGCGGAACTTCTCCATGACGCGTGGGGCAATCCGCCCGAGCAGCGGCAAGAGGTGAACCAAGCCGCCTCGGGAGAAGTCACTGAGGAGGGATGAGGGACGCAGTGAACCGACACTCGCACCGCCGGCCTTCAGCAGCGCGCGGATGAGCAGGAACGCGCCTGCCTTTCGACAGCGCAAACCCAGGACGCGTGGTTCCGGGATGCTTGGCACAACCGCAACTTCGGCGAGCGAGCGGGCAACCTCTCGGACCGTCCGCCGACGAATGGGCTGCAGGATCGCGCGCCACTGCTCCTCGTTGAGCGAGATCTGAAAGGCGCTTTCGAGGGCCCCGACGATCACTCGATACGGTCGCAGCGTAAGATCGTTCACACCCATGCCCCAATCGCGAATCGACCAGTCCGCCAACCCTTCGTCCTCCGCCTCCTCCGGCGAGATGTCGAGCCCACAACACCCTACCTCGATAAGAACACGTAGCACCTCATCTTCGCTGAGCGTGCGCGTCGGCAGATCATGGATCGTGAACGACTCGAACATAGACCAATCCCATGTGAGTTGCGCACCGAAGCAACAAGGTCCGCAGCCAGCCTACAACCGATGCCCCATCTTCCGCTTCTTCGTCTCGAGATAGCGGGCGTTGTGCTCGTTCACCTCGGTCTGGATCGGAAGCTGCTCGACGATCTCGATGCCGTACACCTCAAGTCGGTTCACCTTCTTCGGGTTATTCGTGAGGATACGCAGCCGGCGCAGGCCGAGGTCGCGGAGGATGTGGGCACCCACGCCGTAGTCGCGGCGGTCGACGGGCAGGCCGAGGCGCTCGTTGGCCTCGACCGTGTCGAGCCCCTGGTCCTGCAGCTCGTACGCCTTCAGCTTGTTGTGCAGGCCGATGCCGCGGCCCTCCTGGCGCAGGTAGACCACGGCGCCCTTGCCCTCGCGCTGGATCTGCTGCATGGCGGCGTCGAGCTGGTCGCCGCAGTCGCAGCGAAGCGAGTGGAAGACGTGGCCGGTCATGCACTCCGACTCGACGCGGACCACGACGGGCTCGTCGTGCACCAGTGGGTTGCCCGCGCCGTCGCAGTCGCCCACGCCGCCGTAGCACAGGGCCAGGTGCGGCTCGGGGTCCACGGGGGAGTAGTACTCGATGAGCTTGAACTCGCCGAAGCGCGTCGGCAGGCGCGTGGTCACACCGCGGCGGACGAACGACTCGCGCTGCATGCGGTATTCGATGATGTCGGCGACGGTGTAGATCCGCAGGCCGTGCTCGCGGGCGAACTCGGTGAGACGCGGCAGGCGGGCCATCGTGCCGTCGTCGTCCATGATCTCGATGATCACCGCGGCCGGCTTCAGCCCGGCCAGCCGGCACAGGTCGACCGAGCCCTCGGTCTGCCCCGCGCGGACGAGCACGCCGCCGTCCACCGCCTGCAACGGGCTGAGGTGGCCAGGGCGGGTCAGGTCGGTCGGCCGGGTGTCCTCGGCGCAGGCGACCTCTATGGTCTTGGCCCGGTCGGCGGCCGACACGCCGGTGCTGACGCCAAAGCGGCTGTGGGCGTCGATCGTGACGGTGAACGCCGTGCCGAACTTGGTCGTATTCTGCGACGTCTGGAGCGGGATGTTGAGCTCTTCGCAGCGCTGCCGCGTCATCGGCAGGCAGAGGACGCCGCGGGCGTGCTTGAGCATGAAGTTCACCGCCTCGGGCGTGACCTTCTGCGCGGCCATGACCAGATCGCCCTCGTTTTCGCGGTCCTCGTCGTCCACGAGAATCAGCATGCGACCCGCGCGTAGATCCTCGAAAGCCTGTTCGATGGGGGCGAAAACGGAGGGGTCACGCGTCATGATGAATCACTCTCCCGGATGGCGATCCGCGGGGCGCTCGGGTCCAGATCCAGCCGAGGCTTGCCCGTCCGGACGGAACTCGCCTACGAATCGGAATCCGAGCCGGATGTAGTCGATCACGGCAACGATCGCGGCCGCGCTGGCCAGCCACCACAGCAGCGGCACCAGACGCGCGATGGTGGCCGGCAGGTCCGGCCCGATCAGCACGCCTGCCACCATCACCAATTGTAGCAGCGTGCACGCTTTCCCGAAAACCCGCGGCCGGATCAGCACCTGCCCGGTCGCCATGCGCACCAGCCCGAAGCCGATGACCGTCAGCAGGTCCTTGCCGATCGCGATCACCGGCACCCAGTTGGGCAGGACGAACCCCGGAACGCCCATTCCCGGCAGGGCGAGCAGGATGACCGCGCAGGTGACCAGCAGCTTGTCCGCGACCGGATCGAGAAATCGTCCGAGCGGGGTTTCTTCGCGCAGCCGCCTCGCGAGGAAGCCGTCGAGAGCGTCGCTGACGGCGCTGAGAACAAAGAGTACCAGGGCGAGATGGCGCGTTGCGCTCGATTCGCCGCCGAGGTTGAGCAGGCAAATCACCAGCGGCCCGACGAGGAAAATGCGGGCGACGGTGATCCGAGTCGGCCAGTTGAGCCAGGCCATGGAGCGGCTCGCCCTAATCCGCGCCGTCGAGGCCGGACGGCATGACTTCGTCCCGCGGATGTGCAGCGGCGGTCGCCGCGGCGGCATCGCTGCGCAGCGCGAAGAGGACGACCTCCTCCGCCGACTGCGGGGCCTCGAGCACGTCGAATCCACCGTCCGGGCGGACAATCACCAGCGCCGGCAGCCGCTTGAGCCCGAAGCGGTCCGCCGCGCCGGCGCCCAGCCTCAGCACGGCACGCACGCGGCAGTGCACGAAGTCAGCAAACCGGCGATGCACGATTTCCGCGCCCATCAACTCATCGACGCGCAGCACGTCCTTCGACAGCAGGTCGTAGGCGAGCACCAGGACCGGCCGGCCCGTTTCGCGGCCACGGCTGAGTGCCTCGTCGATGTCGTCGTGCCAGTGGTAGACAATGCGGCGGGGGACCAGCGGGTTGTATGTCGGCTGCTCTCCGCGAGGTACGGCGCTGCGAAGCCACTCGGCAGCCTCGGCCGCGCGAACTGGCCCCACGTGGGCGTGGTAAGTGCCGTCGGCATGAACGACGATCAGCGCTGGCGCTCGCTCGACGCCGTACTGGGCCACTACGCGGCGATCGGGCTCGTACTCCTGAAAAAGGCGACAGCGGACGTAGGCGTCCAGCATCGGCTGCACGGCGGGATCGTCCAGCGCCGCGCTTGTGGCGTCGTTGAGTTCGCGCTTGCCGGCCACGTAGTAGATCAGGAGCGGACGCTCAGCCTGCGCCTGCAGGCGCCGGGCCGTGTCGTGATCGGTCTCCCAGCGAAAGCCTCCTTCACGCAGCCACATGTCACAGCCGCCGCTGAGTCCTGCTGTCGCCCAGAGCAGCAGTGCTGCGAAGCGCCTTGACAGCGGGTTGGCTTGCGGAGAGCGGGGCGGTCGGCGTGAAGGCCAGGTCGTCATGTCTAAGTCTGCCGGGTGAATCGGGTCGCCGGCTTCCTTCGTGGGCGACCGGCCGGAAGTCTACCGGCGTGCCTGGCAGCGGGCAACGAATCGGCGGGGGTTGGAGGCGCCTCATCGCGGCCGTGCGCCGCGGGACGCCGCCGGGCGTGCTCAGGCCTGGAAGACGATCTCTCGATAGTCCAGCGCGCCGTCGGTCGGTTCAGGCGGGGGCATGTCGGGGCGGTCGGCCAGCTCGTGGGCGAGCCGCTCAAACTGGGCGGCGTTGCGGTTGAACGACTCGACGATGCGTGGATCAAACTGCACGCCGGAGACCCCGTTGATGATCTCTGCCGCGCGGGCGTGGGTCATTCCCTTCTTGTAGACACGGACGGAAGTCAGGGCGTCGTAGACATCGGCCACGGCGACGATGCGCGCGGCCAGCGGAATCGTCTCACCGGACAGCCCCTCGGGATAACCGCCTCCGTCGAACCACTCGTGGTGATAGTGGGCGATCTGCTCGGCGAGCTGAAGGAACTTGGCCCCGGGCGATCGGTCCATGACCGACTGAATGGTCGAGGCGCCCAGCACGGTGTGTCGCTGCATGGCCAGCTTCTCCTCATCGGTAAGCTTGCCGGGCTTGAGGAGGATGCTGTCCGGGATGGCGACCTTGCCGATGTCGTGCAGCGGAACCGCGCGGGACAGTTCATCGATGAACGTGTCGTCGACGACGCCGGCCGCCCAGTCTGACCCGCGAAGATCCTCTGCGAGCAGCCTGCTGTAGCGCGTCACGCGCTCAAGATGTTTGCCCGTATCGCTGTCGCGGTTTTCCGCCAGCGTCGCCAAAGCAATGACGATCGAGTCGCGCGCCGCGTCGCGCGCCTCGCGGGACAGGTGTCCCTCGATCGCCGAGGCGGTGATGTTGCCAAGCAGCCCCAGAAACTCGACTTCCGACGCACCCAGCGGACGCGGATCATAGCGGTCGGCCACGCACAGCAGCCCCAGGGGTCTGCCGGAACACGCGATGGGCATGGCGACCGCCGGCGGGGCGGCGAAGGGCGTACCGCAGAGAAACTGCCCGCGGGCTTCAAAGTGCTCGATGGTCGTGAACTCCAGAGCCTCCTGACGCGTGAGGAGGTCCTTGTCACCAACAAATCGCGGGATGCGGAGCTCGTCCTGCTCGGCGCTGCCGATCCCGATGGCGGCCCCCAGGCGAAGCGTTTGGCCATCCCCATCAGGCATGAAGAGCCCCACCACGCTCGAGCACGTCAACTCTGCCGCGGCCGCGCTGACCGCCTCCATCGCGGCGTGCAGGGACGTGGATGCGATGAGCTGCGCCGACAGGTCAAGCAGCAGGGCCATCGATCGCGCCTGCTCCCCGTGAGCCTCGTGCTTGCGAAGGAATGACTCGCGGCCGACCTGCACGCGAGACAGGGAGCCGACCAGCCCGGCCAGCATGTCGGCGCCCGCCTCGGCGGACGTCTGATCGCCCGTGGATTCGCCCCGAAGGACGGCCTGCTCGAACCGCTCATCGATCGTGATGATGGGAATAGAGCCCCCCGTCCGGCTTGCGCTGATCGCGCCGGCCCAATTGGCGTCCCCGCGGGACCGCGCAGACTGATGGACGACGATCGCGTCCTGGGCCGCACCGCGCAGCGTCGCCATCGCCTCTTCGGGGCTGCGCACGTGGGTAACTCGGTAGCCCTGGGCCGCCAGGGCGCGGCTCGAGAGGTTCGCGGCTTCGCCCCCGTCATCCACATAGAGCACGCGTAAATCGCACCCGGCGCGACCAGCCCCTGTGTCGCCGGCCGGCTCCGGCGCTGGCGGCGCGGATGTCCCGCTGGCCGCGGAAGAGTGTTCGAGGCAAGTTCCGGCGCGGACTACGCGATTGCGACCAGTTCGCTTGGCGCAATACAGGGCCTCGTCGGCCGCCTTCAGCAGTGCTTCCGGCGACTCGGTACGGGGCGATCGGCCGGCGACGCCGATGCTGACCGTGATGGGGCAGGGGCCGAAGCGCGTCTCAATGGCGAGGGATTCGATCTCGGCGCGCAGCCGATCAGCGCCCAGCGCCGCCTGTGCTTCCGAGGCGTGGGGGCATACCACCAGGAACTCTTCGCCGCCGAGTCGGCAGACCAGTTCGCCTTTGCGCGCCATACGCTTGAGGGTTGCCGCGATGCGCGCGAGGACGAGGTCGCCCGTGTCGTGGCCGCGCGTGTCGTTCACGCGCTTGAAGTGATCGATGTCGATCAGCATGCAGGCCAGGGGAGAACCATACCTCAGCGACAGCGACCAGGCGTCATCCAGCCGGGACATGCCCGCGCGGCGGTTCGACAGGCCGGTGAGTTCGTCGGTGGTGGCGATTTCGACGAGCTTGCGGTTGGCGGCGGCGAGTTTGTCAGTTGCCAGCTGCATCTCGGCGTTGGCGCGGTGGACGTCGCGATTGCGTTTCTCAACATCCAGGTGCAGCCTGTAAACGCGCTCCGCCGCATGCAGCCGCGCACGCAGTTCCCCCGGAGCGATTGGTTTCTGTACGAAGTCATCTGCGCCAGCCGCAAACGCCCGTTCCAGTGCTGCGCGCTCGGACGACGCGGTCATCAGCACGATGTAGACGAATCCGCATGCCTCGCACGACCGGACCGCCCGGCAGAACTCGAGCCCGTCCATGACGGGCATGCTCCAGTCGGTGATGACGACGTTCGGTCCCTCGTGAAGAACGATGCGCAGCGCTTCCGCTCCGTCGGATGCGGTGAGCACCTCGTGCTCGGCTCCGCGAAGCACATGCGACACAAGTTTCACGGCGGCGGGGTCGTCGTCGACGACAAGGACGCGCAGTCCCGGTCGATTCGGTGACTGGTTCGGCTGGGCAGTTGTATCCGCTGGGAGCATTGTGCAATCCGGCCGCCCGTCCCGCAGGGCGACGCTGCGAACAGCCACAGTTCACGCGACCGTATGTGTAAGTATCGACATCGCAGCGCCGCCGGCTGAGCGTCGGTTGAGGGGGTGGATCGCGGCGGGAGGGTCGTGCCACAGGTCAGGCGGAGGGAGACCGCCGTATTATCAGGCCCTGGGCGGCTCGAGGTGCGGAAAGATCCGCGCCCCAGCCACGACGCTAAGTGGGTGAGGCGATCACGCGGTACAACGCCTCCGCTGTCTCAGCGGCTCGAGCGCTGGTGCGGATTTCCGGGTTCAGCCAGAGACGGCTGATCCGGGCGAGCGCCTGGATGTGCGGTCCCATCTCGTCCACCGGGCTGGCGAGCAGAAAGACCAAGTCGGCGGGCTTACCATCGGCGCTGCCGAAATCGATCGGTTTCACGGCACGGCCGACCGCCAGCACGAGCCGCGAGCAGCCGGCGCTCTTGCCGTGGGGGATCGCCAGCCCCTCCGCAAGGCCGGTGGCACGCGTCTTCTCGCGGTCTATGACGGCATCCACCACGGCCTGCTGGTCGTGCACCTCGCCGGCCGCAGCCAGGAGGGCGACAAGCTCCTCGATCGCCGCGAACTTGTCCGCCGCCCGTAGCGGCAGCCGCACGCAGGCCGGGTTTAGGATGTCCTTCACCATCGCGGGGAATCACTGATCCAGCGGCAAACACGGAGGCCACGGTGGCGACCCGACAGCCACAGGCCGGCACGCCGATCGGCAGACTGAGCCTGTCGCTCAGCCCGAGTCTACGCGATTGGTCCCGGAGGAGGCAACCGATGGCAACCGGCCGCTGTCAGGGCCCGGTCGGGCCCGGGGCCGTGGCGATGTCAACGACGTAGTTCAGGTCGTAGTCCCGCGCCAGGTCGCGGCGGAGCCGGGTGTTCCACTCACCGTGGAGATCCTGGAAGAGGAAGTTGGTGCCGCCGTAGTGGCGATCAGAGAAGCGGTTCCCGTTGGTTCGTCCGTTGGAGCCGGCGTAGTCGGCCTCGCCCGCGTCGATATAGCTGCAATCGTCGAGGCCGACGCCGTCACCACGCTCGGAGTTTTCGTTGGCATCGCCGATGAGCGGCATCTTGACGCGGATTGATTCCCGGCTCGAGGATCGCCACGGGTTCGGCTCGTAGTCGTCCGACCAGCGACCCGTGGCGTCAACGAGTTGGCCGCCGCTGTTCCACGCCGGCAGGTAGACCCGGTAGTGGCCGCTCGAAACACCATCCTCGCCCGCCTGGCGGCAGAGAAAGTACTTCTCCCACCGGTGGCCTTCCACGTTTCGCAGGACCGGGAAGTTCGTGGCCACGTTCACGGTCTCGCCGTAGAGGTGGCTGAAGAGAAGCTCAGTCCAGCCGTAGACCACCGTCTCGTTGCCCGGCAGATCGGGCCCGGATGGAATCCACGCCGCAGGGGGCAGGTAGGTGAACAGGTTCTCATAGGTCGCGATACCGTTGCCCATGTCCTTGAGCCGGGCGAGGCAATGGACGCTCTTCGCCTGTGCCCTGGCCCGGCTCATGGAGGGCATGAGGATCGATATCAGCAGGGCGATGATCGAGATGACGACGAGAAGCTCGATCAGCGTAAATGCGGGACGCTGAGGTCGCTTCACCGGAGGCCGTTGGCGCATCATGCCTCTCCGCGCAGGCAGGGGCGGGTCTGAAGGACGCGGGGCGTCGGTCTGATTGTAGGCCCGTCGGCACATGCGATCAAACTCCGCTGCGGCCTGTCGCCGGCCAGCCGTCTGGCGTGCCGGCTGCCCCTCCCAAGCCGTCGACTCACGGTAGCCAGAGATTCCCCAGGGACACCGGGTCGTAGGCATTGCCTGCCGCCGCGGACCACGTGCTGAACTCCTCGCTGTCGGCGTCGAACCGCGTCACGTTAAAGCCCCAGACAGACCTGCGGGCCGCATCGACGCCGAACGCGGCGAGCGGGATGCGCAGCTCGGCCATCCACTGGTCGTCCTCGCTGCGGACGGCGACGTCCAGGTCGACCGCCCAGGGTTCGCGACGGCCGCACGGCGGGTCGAACGCGATACCCTTCTCGGCGAGGTCAGCCCCGCTGCGCTTCACGACTATATGGTACAAATCGGACGGTGACCGCGTTCCGATTCCATACGGGTCGATCAGCAGTTCGATAAGTTCTTCCCCCCTGGGCACCAGGTCGTCGTATTCCACCCCCTTGCGGCTGCTGTCCGAAGACCGCGGGGGCCCCGCCTGGCACAGAATGCCTACGTAGAGATACTGCTCGTCGCGCAGGACGAGGGCCATGGAGTCGCGGCGAGGCCGTCCGCTGCCGGCGATCGGGACAAAATCGGCCAGCACGTTCACCCGACCCACCGGCCAGTCGGAAAGGTCGCCATCGATGGCGATATCCTGTGCCAGTCGCACCGCGATGGCCGACGAAACCCGGGCTGTCGTTGTCGAGATCTCCCCATCCTCAAGCCTCCACGCGAGGGGAATGCCCAAGGCGCCTGACGCGTCCGTTTCGAAGGAAGGCGCCCACCCTTCCAGCACGACCCGCCGTGCCTGACCCGGCGGGATGGGGGCGATCGTCTTGGGGGGGACGTCCCACCCCGCTGGGACTTCCGCGAGGGACAGCGTCCCGCCGACCGGCGTGCGATCTGCATTGTGGCACACGATCGAAAACTCGAGGCGGGCGCCCGATGGGAGGATCTCGCCATCGTCGTCCCGTCCGCCGGTTCGCTCGGCTCGAAGCCGGACACCTTCAACGCTCATCGTGACCTGCCGGGTCGCCGCGGCGAGCCGTCGCCAGGCGACGTTGCGCCGCAGTGCTGCGTCGGCAGTCTCGGCACCGCCGCCGAGACCTCGGAGCGCGTCGAGCATCATCAGCCGCGCGTGAGCGAAAACCTCGCTCGATGCCGGCCAGCCCGCAGCACGGCCGTCGGCGAAGTGCGTTCGGTACGCCTCACTGCCTGCGTATGGGGAGAGCGCCTGCCGGATGGGCAGCGTGACGTATTCCAGCCCGCGCTCTTCGCACAGCCGGGCGACCGCCGCGTTCTGCATCGCCTGCCGGAGCAGCTTGAGTCGGACGCTGGCGACGGGGCGATCCAGCCCGAAGCACGCGCCGGGATAAAGCAGCACGTGGCCCGATCGAAGCAGGCACTCATCCGGCTGCGGGGCCGGGGAAGATGGCCAGTCGTTCACCACGCCCCCCAGCAGTGCGGAAGCTCCGACCCGATCCGCCTGCCACGGCAGGACGAGCACGTCCGCCGGTCGCGCATGGATCGCATAGCAGCCGCTGTACGGCGGCCGGTCGATCCCCATCCATGTCTGAGTCGCACGGCCGGGCGCACTGCCGAGGCTCGCCGGGTCGTAAAACTGGGCGGGCGGTGCGAACACATCTACAAGGCCCATCAGGTCGGTCCACGGATAGTCCGGCCAGCCGAACGGCTGGAGATCCTGCGGCGGAAGGGTGGTCACGACTGTTACGGGGTGATCCGCACGAGCCAGCGACCGACCGAATTGGCGGACGGCTTCGAACCGCTCAGCCGTCGTCGCCTGCGGCAGCTCCGGCGCTGTCGCGTACGCGCGATCCAGCCACCCCCGCGCTGCGAATCCCGCTGCAAGCGGTGCGGCGACACGAGCCGTCAGTGGTGCGAGGTCGACGGCCCCGAGCCCCGGGCCTGGTGGCAGATACGCCGCGATGGGCAGCGGCCACCGCGGCAAGGCCACGCGGTCGGCGAACGCCGTGCCGTCCAGCAGGGGGCCAACGAGCCGATCGTAGAGCGACCAATCCAGCGACAGCCTGCCGTCGCCCTGCATGCGTGCTATCGGCCTCAACGCCGGGAGGACCGGGCACAGACGGTGGCGCCGCAGTTCCCGCATCGTGTCCAGCAGCAGCTCGTCGATCGCCGGGGCCTCCGGACGCGCTGACCAGTCGTCGGCGTCGATGCGAATCGGATCGCCGGCCATCCGGAGGTGCGCAGCGACCAGCGCACGGTGGTCGACTTCGACGATCAGCGGCCGCTCATCCGGCGGGAGCACGAACGGCAGCACGTCGATCAAGAAGGGCACGCGCGCGAGGACACCAGAGTCGTCGACGACGCGCACCTCGCCGCCGTATCGCCCCGGGCTTGTGCCCTTGGGGATATGCACGTCGACCCACAGCCGGCATAGGCGGTTCGGGCCGAGCGCCGCGCTCAGGCCGCCGACGGGAGCATCCCAGGGGATCAGCGCGTCCAGCCGCTGCTCCTCGCGCTCGGCCGGCGGCACGGCGCGGATGTACCAACCCGGCAGCGGAGGCATGGTCACCGGGGCGATGCGATACACCCCGATCGCGTCGGCGCCGATCGTCCCCGAAACGCCGCTCGGCGCCACGATGTCGACGCGGGCGCGGCGGACGCTTTCATCCTCGGTGCGGAGGGCGACGGAAAAGCTGACAGTCTCATCGAGCAGCGCGGTCAGCGTGAGCGGCGTGAGGGCATCGCCTATGCCCCAGGCGTCAGGCGTGCGAAGCAGCGGCGGTGGCAGATCCGCCGCGGAAACCTCCATGCGCGCGGGGCCGCGAACTGGATCCAGGCAGCCGGTCACAGCGATCAGCGCCGTGACCGCGCAGCAGGCTCTCAGCCGAGTGAGAATGCGGCGCGCGGCACTGGCGCTGCGGTGCACGCGCCGCATGCCTGCAGGGGCGGTCAGACAGAGAATCGAGGCATCAGCGGCCCGGTTCGGGCTGCGTCGGGGCTGGCTCATCCTGTGCGGGTTCCTCGCCCGCCGGCGGCGCGGACTCGGCCTCGGCCGCTTCCGCGGGCGTGGCGGCCTCGGCGCCTTCCTGCGAACCTGTCGCAGCCTCCGGGGCTGAGAGGAGCGGCGGCGGCGGCGCCGGGGCGAAGGTTACCGGAGTGAAGGTCTTGTCGAGCGCGGCGAGGCGATCATTGGCGACGCGATAGACCGGCAGCGTGGACAGCGCGCTGTTGTCCTTGATGGCCTGCAGATGCGAGCGGGCCTCCTCGCGATGCGAGGGCGAGTGATTGGGATCCAGTACGAACTCGTTCTCGGCGACCGTGGCGAGGCCCAGATGCGCTACGCCAACGGCGACCGGTTCGTTCGGAAACTTGGCGAGCAACTCGTGATAGGCCTGCTTGGCCGCCTCGAGCAAGTCACGATCCGGTGTGGTCCCGCCGTCCGCGGCCATCAGCATGGCGATCTCCGCCTTGCGGATCAGGCCGGAGAGCACGAACGAGCGGTCGGATGAACCGGCGAGGATCGCGTCCAGCTTCTTGAGATCCGCCTTGGCTGCCTCGGGCGTCTCGAATTTCAGTTCACCCATCTGCGCGTACGCGTCGAGCACGCTGCGCGTTCGGGCGTTGGAAATCAGCACGACGATCGCAGCCACCGCGATGATGCCGACCGCGTACAGGCCGATTCGCTGGCCGTTCTGCCGGAAGTACTCCCGGCCGGATTCGATCGCGTGCACCAAATCGTTCTCTTTCAGCTCGTGTCGTCGTTCGGCTTTCATGTCTCGCTCTTCAGCGTGTCTCTTCGGTCGACAGGCGCGATTCGTACCTCGACGCGGACCATCCCGCGCCCGGTGCCCTCAATGAGCACGGCACAACTCTCGGTGCCGCGCAGAAACGTCATACTGTATCGACCTGCCGCGCTGCTGTCACTAACGAGGGCCCAGCGGACGCGCGGCATGTAATCCCGGTAGAACTGCCGGACCGCATACTTATCGGCCCGGCCGCGGTACTCGTGCCGGATGTACCGCAGGGGGCCGGACTGCCAGTCCTCGCTCGACTGATCGGCCAGGGCAAACCCCGCGGGAACCGGGATATCCGATTCGTAGGGCCGGGGAGCCGGCTCCAGCACCACCGGGCCAGTCGGCCGGGCCGACGCGCCGCACCCCGCCAAGAAGGCGGTGTACGCCGCGGTCAGGAGGGCCAGGCCACCCACCAGGGCTCGAACGGAGGCTCGCTTCACGGGACGCTCCGGCTGCCTCGGCAGTCATCAACGTCCGAGGTTGAGGCGTACGATAGATGCCTCTCGGCCCGGCGTCAAACCGCTCGCGACGCAAGCCCTGCCACAGCACGGGCTTACGCGGCCTTCACGAGGCGGGCCCGCGGATTGTGAATCCCCGCCCGCGCGCCTACACTACTGCCGGTCGCTCCCTAGGTTCGGGCATCCCGATGCCGCCCTTTCTCGTCAGGCGCCAGATGGTCGGCCCGACGGGCGCGGGCAGGATGCCCCGGAGAATCATGCTGTCATGAAAGCCCGCCTGGCCATCCTGCTGGTGATTTTCGGCGCCGTCCTCGTCTATCAGTTCACGCGCGAGAAGCCCGTGGACGACCCGAACGCTCCGATCTCCGAAGACGACGGCGTCGTCAGCGAAGGCCCCATCGACTTCAAGGGGTCGGTTTCCGAACTGCCGCCCCCCGGCGATCCGCCGCCGACCGAGCCGAACGTCCTCGTCGTGGTCCGTCCGGACAACTCCAACGGGCAGAACCGCGTGTACTGCGACGTCTCCGAGTCGCACGGCTACTTCGTCCCCTGGGTCCGCGTCAACCTGATGTACAGCGCCAGCGGCTTCGAGCAGAACGACGAGGTCCGCGTCATGGAGTTGTTCATCGACTGGTACACGAAGACCAACGAGACGATGACCTACTTCACGCAGCTCGTGGATCCGGAGATGGAGAAGACGGGCAACAACCTCGGCGAGGGACGCAACTGGCGCGCCGACATCCTGCAGATCGGCCCCTGCCGCGAGAAGAACCCGGACCCGTCGTGGGAAGGCTGGAAGGTCAAGAAGCCGCGCGCCGCTGTGGGGCCCTGATCGCGGCGACCGCTGCTCGCCGCGGGCTGCTACGTGACCAGCTGGATGACGTTCAGCAGGCCCAGCAGCACAACCAGCAGGCCCAGCGCCACCACCCACTGAACCGACACCGTGCCGGCGCCGCCCCCGGCGGCTCCCTCCGCGCGGACTGGTGACAGCACCTCACCGCTGCTGGCCAGTTGTTCCAGCAGCGCCGCGTTGTATCGCTTGCGTGCCTGGAGAGGCGCCTCGCCGCGGGCGACGGCCTCCAGATCGCGGATGAGGTCGGTCGTGGCCGGGTAGCGATCCTCCATGTTCTTGGCCATCATCACTTCGATGATCTCGCCGAGCCCCGACGACAGTTTCGTGTTCACGTGGTCGGGCGGAACCAGCGGCTCTTTCAGGTGCTTGTGCATAACCGCCGAGGGGCTCGGCCCCTCGAAAGGTACGCGGCCGGTCACCATGTGATACGCGGTGGCGCCGAGCGCATAGATATCGGCACGGGCGTCGATGTCGATGGCTCCGCGGATCTGCTCGGGGCTGAGGTAGTAGGGCGTGCCGTAGGCCCGGCCGGCCTCGGCGGTGGCGGTCTTGTGATCG
>CAYRSS010000057.1:0-25621 GCA_964426945.1 uncultured Phycisphaeraceae bacterium | reverse complement strand
AGGGCTTCGTCTACCAGCGCGTGCCGCACGTGACGCTCAAGTCCATCGCCAACAACCCGGACATCAAGGAAGGCATGACCCGCGAGCAGATCGACGCGGCCATCGCCCGCCGCGCCGAGACCGAGACGCTCTTCGACCAGCCCTATGAGGACAACAAGCGCATCCGCGTCTCAGGGCCATTCACCGTCGAAAGCCTCTCGCCGCACCGTGTCCTCTCGCCGGCCGACGAGGACCTGTCCGGCACGGTCAGCGAGCATGAGGCCAGGCGCCAGCAGGACTTCGCGACGATGATCCTCGACAACCTCCGCAAGGCCGGCGTGCAGAACACGCGCAAGAGCGAGCGGCTGGTCTTCGACCGCCTCGACCCCTTCGCGGGCACGTGGATTCAAGCGGCCGGCGAGTACACCGAGCGTTGGACGGGCGTCCCCGCCGATGGGGAAGGCGAGGCGTCCGCCGGGCCGGGCGCGCCCCCGCCCTCCCCATCGAAGGGGGAGGGAGTGACGCGGCGCGTGGCCGTCTCGCTCGGGCCGGAGCACGGGACCGTCGGCGCCCATCAGATCAAGGAGGCCGCGAAGGAGGCCGTGCAGGGCGTGGGCTACGACCTGCTCGTGGTCTGCGGCTTCGCGTTCGATGCGAGCGTGTCGGAAGAGGTCAAGCGCTACGGCAAGCTGACCGTGCTTCCGACCAAGATGAACCCCGACCTGGCGATGAGCGACGACCTGCTCAAGAAGACGGGCGCCGGGAACCTGTTCATGGTCTTCGGCGAGCCGGACGTGGAGATCGTCAGCGACAAGGGCGGGAGTCTGACGGTCGAGATCAAGGGCGTGGACGTCTACGACCCGACCACCGGCCAGATTCGCAGTGCGTCCACCGACGACATCGCCTGCTGGTTCATCGACACCGAGTACAACGGCGAGAGCTTCTTCGTCCGGCACGCGTACTTCACCGGGGCGGCAAAGGACGGCGACGGCCCCTACGACAAGCTGAAGCGCGCCCTGCGGGCGGAAGTCGACGAATCCGCCTGGTCGACCCTCTACAGCACCGAAAGCCGCCCCTTCCCTCGCCCCGAGTCTGGCAAGATCGCAGTCAAAGTGATCAACCACTACGGGGACGAGGTGCTGAAGGTGTTCCAGGTGTAGGGTGCGCGCCACTTGCGCGCATTCGTCAGCCCGAAGGTTTGGCATGATCAAGGTCTTTCTCAGTTCCGTTTCGAGAGGGTTGGAGGAGCCTCGGGCTCGTGCGCTCTCAGCGCTGCGAACCGCAGGCTACGAAGTGCTGAACATGGAGGCCTTCGGCGCCCGGCCGGAGCAGTCGATCGAGGTTTGTCTTCGAGAAGTACGCCGTGCGGATGTCGTGGTCATCATCGTCGGGCCGCGGTACGGGTCCAAACTGCCGGACAGTGACATCTCCTACACGCGAGCTGAATACCGTCACGCGATGGAGAGCGAAATCCCCGTCCTCGCCTTCCTGCTTCCGGTCGACCCCGGGGCGCCGGAGGAGGAGAAGGCACTGCTCGAAGGATTTCGGGCCGAGGTGGGACGAGCCCTGCTGTACAAAGAAACCGAGCTGCCAGACCTGCGAGCGGATATCCTCTCCAGCCTGACCTGGGTCCGGGATCAGGGAGCACTCGCTCCCCCGTCCGGTATTTTCCAGGCTTGGCGGCGGTTCTTCCGTGCTGAGCTGGATGTCGAGCGCGCCCGAATCTTCAATCACCAAGCACCATTCGTGGGGCGCGACGCCGAGCTGGCGGAGCTGACGGCCTTCCTGGAATCGGACGAGACCGTTCGAATCCTGACCGCCGCGGGGGGATGCGGCAAGAGCCGCCTGCTCCTTGAGTTGGCTCGTCTCTCGGAAGGTAACAAGCAACTGCCCAAGATCCTCTTCGCGGATCCGATTGCGTCGTGGACTGCCGAGGACATCAACGCGCTGCCTTCAGTGGCCTCCGTACTCGTGCTCGACGACGCCCATCGTCGCGCGAATCTCGATGGCTTGCTCAACACGTGCATGCGGGCAAGGCAACACCTTCGCTTCCTGATCTCGTGTCGCCCTGGTGCGGTCCCCTTCGTCCTGCCGCACCTCTCCAGCGTCGTTGCGACTGGCGATAGCCTCACTCCGATCGAGCTAAAGCCCCTTAGCCGGGAGGCGGCGCTGGACCTCGCCGCCAGGTGCCTCACGACGAAGTATGAGGGCCTTGCCGAGCGACTCATCAGCGTTTCTGGTGGGAATCCCCTCTTCATCTCGGTTGGCGCCCGGTGCATCGTAGAGGAGGCCGTTCCGCCCGAGCTGTTGGTTGGTTCATCCGAGAAGTTCAAGGCGGCTGCCTTGGACAGGATGGTGCAGCCTCCATGGCAGGATGCCGGCGAAGCGGCCCGTCGAATCAAGCTCCTTCGGCTACTCTCGACAATTGGTCCCGTACCCGACCGTCATCAACAGACAATCGAGCGTCTTGCCCACCATTTGAATTGTCAGGGCTCTGAACTGGTTGCCGAGCTAGCTAGCCTCGAGGCCGAGGGGCTGATCCGACGACGCGCCAGCACGCTTCGCGTGGTCCCGGACGTGCTGGCAGATCACCTGCTGCACCGCGCCGCGGTGACGGATGCAGGGGAGCCGACTGGATATGTTGAGGAGATACAGCGGGAGTTCGGCGATGGGTTCCTCGGGAATATCCTTGCCAACGCCGCCGAACTCGGTTGGAAAGGGGAAGCGACTGGCAAACACGGAAGCGTGCTTGAGCAGGTATGGCGGGCGATTATCGATGAGCTGCCGAATCGAACCAATGTCCAGCGTGAGGAGCTCCTCGACGATCTGACCCGAGCAGCCAGGTACAGCCCAGAGGAAGTGCTTCGCGTGATCGAGTGGCTGCGCGATCACCCGGATGCCCCGCGCGACAAGATGCTGGAGGCCTGGGGTATTGCGGACAGCAGCGAGCGGTTGAATGACAGCCTCTCGGGCCTGCTGCGAGTCGTTGCCACGCACCCTGACTACACGCGGCAAGCAGTAGCGATTCTCTGGGAAATGGCGAAGGAGGACGCTCGGCCGACGAACCCTCATCCGGCACACCCGCGCAGGGTGTTGGAGGATCTGCTGTCGTACGACTTCAGTCGTAGCGCTGCCGTGCAGCGGGTGGCGGTCGCGACGGTGATCGAGAAGCTCAAGGATAGTCGGCGAACCGATCAGATGGCGTGGGCTGTCGCACTCCTTCGGAAGCCGCTGGAACGGCATGTGAACAGCACGGCGTACCGTCGGCGCGTGGTAACGCTAGGCTCTGGCCCGCTAGGTCCCTATCTGTCAACGTATGCAGAATTTCGTCGAGAAGTCGTTGCTTATCTGCAAACGATAGCTCGCACGCTCCGGTTGGCCGAGGCGCTTGCTGCGATTAAGATCCTTGGCTCGTTGCTTCACCGACCTGAAGCGCTCTTTGGTCGTGAGGTCGATGACGACGAGCTGGACGCCTGGGTTCCAGAAGCTACCGCAGGAGCCGACATCCTCAGCGACATAGCCAGCACCGCGGCGCTGCCGTTCGCGCGCTATGCTGCGCGACGTGAGCTTCGTGAGTTCCTGCCCGTGCGCTGGCCCGACCTCGCGCGCGTCATCGAGAGCGTCCTGATCCGAACTCCGACGGAGCCGAGCGAGCAACTCTTCGACATCCTAATGGGGGCTCCATGGCAGGAACGCGACGATGACTGGCCCGCAGAGCAAGCGCGGTTCCGGGATGAGTGCGAGAGGGCGGCAAGTGAGTTCTGGGTGGGCCACGATGCTTCATCGAGCGTAGTCGGAGCGCTCCTGTCCGTATATGAGGGACTTGGCGAAACGGTGCGCACCGACTTCGCAAACGAAGGTATGCTCGTGAGCGCACTGATCAGGGCAAATGTCGAGCAGGGAGCATCGTTCCTTGAGGCGCTTGTCGCTAAGGGTAACGACACGGCTATGCGCCTGGTTCCGCTCGCGCTCTTCGCCTTGCACCGCGCCGGAAGAGAAGAGCAGGCTTACGAGTTCGTGCGGCGTACAGGATCATCGGACGATGCGCGGCTACGGGCCTCGGTTGCCGGCAGCCTGCGATCCTTGATTCGAGATGGAGGGGCGTCAGCTGATGTGCTGAACCTGGTCTCATCCTTCCTCAACGATGAAGTCCCAAATGTTCGGCGTCTCGCCGTCTTTGCGCTGCCGTCCTTTGCGAAGTCGGCTCCCCTCCTGGCGCTGGAACTAGTCGTCAAGGTAAACTGGGATGGAGATCAGTGGTTGGCTGACGCCGTTTGTGAGGTGCTGCGAACGCATCACGGGCTCGACGCAAGTTTGCTAACCGACGAACAGATAGACGTCCTGCTTGCGCAGGTGGAGCAGCTGCCGACGCTTGAAGCTCATATGGATGGAGTGCTTGCATTCGTAGCGTATGCGTCTGGACGTAGGCCTGAACAGACGTTGAGCACGCTGCTGCGTCGAGTTGAGGCCGCTGAACGAACCTCGGGTCCCACTGGGACTTCGAAGGGCAATCCGATCCCACACAGTGCCCACAATCTGTCATTATCCGGTTTCAGGCAGAGCGGTCGATCGCGAGACTTGTTGCGACGCATCCGTGATGCTTTTCCACGGATGTCGGCTCTCGGCGCTTATTGGCTATCAACCCTCTTCCACGCCGCCGCGTCATCGAATGAGGACGTAGTTGCCGTGCTGAAGGAGTGGGCCGAATCTTTAGATCCAGCAGAAGTTATCAGCGCCGCGAGTCTCCTTGGGGAGTTCGACCACGCAACGGTCTTTTCGCTACACGAACTGGTCGCAACCCTGCTTGAGGCTGGCGAGCGGCACGGGTCAGCTTGCTATGAAAGCGTTGCAGGTGCCCTTTGTAGGCTAGCGATCGGCGGCGTGTACAGCGGAGGGACCAAAGGACCCTCGCCGCGCCTTCTAAACGATAAGGCCGAGGCGGCAAGGTTGGCGGCGTTCTATGCAAACAGTCTCCCTGTTCGACAGTTCTATGAGGATTTAGTCCGGCACGCAGAAGACAGCATCAAGCGGGAGGCAGAGCAATTCGAAGAGGAGGACGATGAGTGAATCGTGTCATCGTCGAATTGCCAAGTCTGTCGAGCGTTTTGCTCCCAGTCGTCGCCGCTGCGAACCGTCGGGGCGTGGAACCTGGTTGGGTGTTGGCGTGTGTGAACGCAATCAACCGCAAGTGCTTATTTGCCTCGCATCACATGCGAATCCTGAACGGCATTGACTGGTCGCGAGCGGGTTCGATCGGACGGCTTGGCGGCGCGGGCGAGACTGAGCGAATGATCATCCAGCTTCAGGAATCCTCTCTGCATCTTACACATCCCGGGGCCGTCGTGGACCAGGTCTATATGGCGCTTGATGGGTTGACCGCGGCCTCAGTCAATGCGATCGATAGTCTTGCGCGTCTCGTCAATCAAGCGTATGGGATGGGGATTCGCGAGCGTCAGGCTTCCATTTTGGCGGTTCGGGATCGTTCTCGCGCTGGGTCACCGCTTGGGATTGTGCTTCACGATGCTACGCTCATGGGGTGGCTCAAAGGCGTCCGCGACTTACGTGGAGAGTGCCAGCACGCCGATGTAGAAGGAGTCTTGATTCGGCCCGCCGGCCGGTTCGCCAGCGGGGGTGAGCCGCAGATTCCCGCAGATTATGCATGGGGCTCTCCCCCCGTCGCCACGCCAGTCGTTAAATATGCGACGGACGTGTTAGCGGCAGCCGAGGCGACCCTTATAGCATGTATCCGAGCTGTGATCGCCGCACCGACGGATCCGGTACGCTGAACGTAGCCGCCCACCTCGACCTCGGGGGCGACCGCGAGCCCATCCGGGTCGGGGGCAAGCAGCGTGGGGTACATCAGATCAGAGGATCGACGCGGCACAGGTCGTCCTTCATCTGGTCGCCGTACTCGCAGGAGGCAGGAACATCCAAACTTGGTCACTGGTCGTCATGCTGCCAGCTCAGGTGACGACGGGCCACGACCTCAGGGCTATACTGCGACGGCCCGCCGGCCGGGGCGGACTTGCCGTGCGGGCGCGCAAATGAGGCTTGATCACTATGCTACCCACCGCCGATCGTCTCGAACGCATCCGCCGCTGTCTGGCTCTTGCCCTCAATCAGGAGTGGCCGCAGTTGGACCGAACCACCCGCCGCGTGGGCGAGCTGCCGGCCGTGCGGATCTCCGGCCACGACCCGGGTGACGACCTGCCGGTCCTGGCCACGGTCGCCACGGACGGCGGCGAGGGGCGATTGAGCCTTGCCCCGATGTCGATTCAGATCGTGCGCGTCGCGGACAACCGGGGCACGGTTCACTTCGAGGAGTTTGTCCCGCAGTCGCTTCGCCCGGACGAGGTCATGCGGTACTTCTTCGCCTCCGATGATCGGTTCGCACGATTCCTGCAGTATCTCGGCGTCACGTGGCAGGACCTCCTGCCTGAGAACGACTTTCAGAAAACCAACCTGCTCGGAATGCTGCGCGAACTGCTCGAATGGGCTGCCTTGCTGAAGCTCGCCGCGCGGAAGGGGCCGACGCTTCTGTTGCGCGATGGTCTGCTGCGCAGCGTCATGCTGCGGGATCGTGTGTTTCAGGCCTTGCGTCGACGATTCGAGGAACTGACCACTCAGAACGGCCACCTGCTGGCCGGCGTGGCCAAGCGGTCGAGCGTGGTCAACTACCTGGCGGTCGCGTTCGGCGTGAACGAGACGTTTCAGCGGACCGCACCGGCCTACATTCGAATCACGCCCGATCTGGAGCAGGAGGCCGCTCCCGCCCAGTATCGCTGGATCGGCAGCCGGGCGATGGGCGTGCTTCACCTGGCGAAACTTGACGTCGGGGTCGACGTTCCGACGCTGCCCGTTGATGTGGCCGACTGGCAGGTCGATAAGGTCGACCGGGCCATGGCGAGTCTCTGCCGATCATCGCGCGGCGCCTTCCCCACGCGTGGGTATCCGCATGAGTTGCTGATGGCCCACGAGCACGCGAGTTTCGGCGCCTTGGAGGTCGAAATGCTCGAATCGGAGTTGATGCGAGAGCTGGCCGATCGGGATCCGGTCGTGGCCCGTCAGGCCGGTGTGATGTTGCTGTTTGGCCGTCGCATGGCTGAGGACGTGGCGAATGGGTAAGACCGATGATTCGCGCATGTACCGCGGCGAGGTCGTAGGCCTGCTTCGCGGATTCGCGCAGGGCGGGATGAACCTCGACATCGACGTGGTTGTACCGCATCGCGAGGGCGCACTTCCCGGGTTCGGCGAGTTCCTGCTCGTGGAGGCCGGCGCCGCGCGATCCATGGTGGGCCGGGTCTGCCAGTATCGCGCGGCCGGCCGGCTGATGTCCGAACAGGGCGATAGCTACCTGGCGGATCTCTCCCGATCGGACGAACGTCCGCCCGCGCCGATTGTGCAGCAGATGCTCCGCTACACGGTGAAGCTCCAGCTCCTCGGCCAGTTGCACGACGATGGCGAGCGATTTCGCTTCACGGTCGGCGACCGCGAGCTGGCGACCTTCGGAAGCCCCGTGCGCGAGCCCTCGGACGCCGCGCTGGCGTATCTCTGCAATGTGAAGCTCGATGAGGATCCGAGCGCGGCGGTGCTCGGCGAGCTGGTGTACGGTCAACGCGTGCTCAGCAACGTGCCGGTCAGGTTCAGCGTCGACCGGCTGAAGAGCCGGCGGAGCTTCGTGTTCGCCCGCGCGGGTTACGGCAAGAGCAATCTCATCAAGTACCTGATTTCGCAGCTCTACAGCGCACCGCCCGACGTCGGCCTGCTGATCTTCGACGTGGAGGGCGAGTACGCGCTGCCGGATTCCTCCGGTCGGCCAGGCCTGGTCAACATCCCGGGACTTGCCGATCGCATCTCGCTCTACACGCATCGGCGGGTCCCGGAGGAGTTCGGGCACCTGAAGAAGGGCGATGTGCACCTCGACTTCGGAGACTTCCTGCCCCAGGACATTCTCGCTAGCCTCTGGCCCGACGCTAAGCAAGAGCTGGTGTCTGCGAACATTGTGCGGAATATGGAGATCGCTGCTTGGCGTGAGCTCATCGCCTACCTCTTCGAGGCCGGGTTCCAGGCCGACGAACGGCAGATGGCTGAAATCCTGAAGTACAAGCTCACGGCACGCAAGTTGGAAGGCGACGCCGTTCTCAATGCGATCAAGAACAACCTCGCTCCGCCGATTCGCCGCCTGCATCGCACCGACAGTCCGATCGGCCGAAACGTGAACGAAGAGCTCCGGCAGGGGCGCATCGTTATCGTCGACACCTCCCTATTGGGCAGCGAGGACGCCCTGGCCATCAGCGGTCTGTTGCTCCGGAGGTTGTTCGATCACAACCGGCGACACTTCACCGACCCGGCGAAGTCCGTGATCAGGTGCCTTGCGGTCATCGAGGAGGCGCAGGCCGTCCTCGGAAGCCGAGACATGGACGACCGCAACATCTTTGTCCGCTGGGTCAAGGAGGGTCGAAAGTACGAACTGGGCGTGATCATGGTCACGCAGCAGCCGGGCGCGATCGCCGATCAGATCATCAGCCAGGGCGACAACTTCTTCGTCCTTCACCTGCTCAACGACGCGGACCTCAACACCCTAAAGCGCCACAACGCATACTTCGCCGACGACATTCTCGGCGTGATCCGCTCGGAGCCCATCCCGGGCAACTGCTACTTCTGGAGCGCGCCGGATCAACCGTTCGTCCTGCCGGTGCGCGTCCGCGAGTTCGGCGCGGAGCATCGAGTGAAAAGATCGCCCGAAACGACCCGCCGACCTGCCGGCCCCGTGGCTATCGCTACCCCGATGACTCCGCCTGATGTGGAACGCCTCGTACTCGCCGCACTGGGGGGCAACAGCAAGGTCTGGCTCTACCCCGTGACGGCCGACGGCACCGACCGGCCCGGCCGCCCGACTGAACTCGCCTTCGCGGCCGACTATCTCGCGAACGCCGTCGCCCTCGGCGTCCGAGAGGCGGGCACCACGGCCATGCCGGAGGACTGGTTCCAACGGGAACTGCCGGCGATGACCGACCGCATCCTCGCTGCCCACGGCGGCCGCCCAGGATACGCCGTCCTAGCGAGCGTGCTTCGCCGGGTTTGGGCGCTGCCCGCCACGTCGATCAAGCTGACAAGCAACAAGCGAGTCCGTTCCGAATGCGTCGAGATTCGGGCTGGGATTTAGGGCGATGAGCTAAGAGCCAAGTTCCATTCGTCTCAGCGGTGAGATGCAATCGGGTGATTGGCAGCGCGGTTATCCTCAGTGAAGTCATAGCCGGCCGGGAGGTTGAATGAGCAAGCGATCAGGCGAACAGGATGACGCACCCCTTGAGGTCGCCGTCCTGGCACTACTCCGGCAGGTGCCCGAGCGGTGGGAGGAGTTCAAGGTCGACTCGTTGACAGCCACGGAATCGAAAGCGCTCTTCCTGCTAGTGGCCTCAGCCATGGTGGAGCGGCGCTGCCGGTTTCGCTTGCGGATGCACAATCACTCCGTCGCCGTTGAGGCCAGGGTCACGGCCACGGGGGAGGGTGGGCTGGCGCAGGCCGTCGAGGCGTTGCAGGCAGCGATGTGGGGGGATTGGGCGGATGCGTGGTCTCGGTGGGCCGCTAGCGAGACCCGGGGGGCGTCGCCGGTGCTCTGCGAACAGGTGCCTCCGCATGAATGGCGGTTGACCGATGAGGGAGTAGGCGCCAGAGCGGAGTTGGACGGTGGGGGGCGGCAGGCAGTTCTCGACTTCGTCCTGAAGCGTGGGTTCTTCGACGGGAAGCAGCGCTGGATCCCGGACCCCGCTGATCCCCGCCTGTCGCAGCGGAGACCGGTCGGCGGACACGGTCGCCTCGACTCCATTCGGAAGGTACCAGCCGACTCGCTGCCCCCGCCCACCATCAACATCGGTAACTGGGCCGACGGGGCGAATGAGATTGCCAAGGTGCTCCAGGCGGTGAACGCAGCTGACCGGAGTGGCCCTGCAGACCCAGCGGTCGCTGGTTACACCGTCACGGCGCTTCGTGAGCTAACCGACTTGGAGAACTCAACGCTGAACCGCTACGCAAGGAAAGCGGGAGTGAGAATAGCCCCCCGCGGCAAGAAGGACTTCCGCTATTCCCTCGCGGAAGCCCGTGCGATCCTGCAGGCAATTCTGGATGGTTCGACGCAGGACGAGGTTCGATCGAAGTGCCGCAAGGCTTTGAGTGAGCTTCCGAAGATCAGCAAATAATCCCCAAATAATCGGTATATCGGTATTTAATCCCCACGCTCCGGTCGCGGCTTCCAATCGTCCACGTGCTCTGCCATTAATCAGGGCATGAGCACCACACCTAATCCCGAATCGTTCCTCACGCTCCACCGTGCGGCCGCCCGCCTGGGCGTCCCGGCCGCGTGGCTGCGGGGGGAGGCCCTGGCCGGGCGAATCCCATGCCTCCGCGCGGGTCGCCGTCTCCTCTTCCACCTCACGGCCGTGGAGGCAGCGCTGCTGCTCCGCGCGGACCGCGCCGGAGAGGAGGTACCCGATGACCGCGAGTAACAGCCTCCCGCGGCTCCTCACCTATCGCGAGGCGGCCGGCGTGCTCGGTGTGACGAGCAGAACGGTCTGGCAACTGGTGAACGACGGCGTGCTACAGGCGGTTCGCATCGGTCGGCTCGTTCGCATCGATGAGGCTGACCTGCGGGCCTTCATCGACTCAGCGAAGAGCGGAGGAGACGACCATGCCGCATGACCCCCACCAGCCTACGCGCGCCGAAGATACCGGCCTGCCCACGCCGCCGATGTTGGCCGTGGCGCTCTCCTACGCGGAGAGGGGCTGGCCCGTCTTTCCCCTGCATTCGACCAAGGACGGCCGGTGCAGTTGCGGCAATGGGGATTGCCGCCACCCGGGCAAACACCCCCGAACATCCCACGGCTTCAAGGACGCCACGACCGATCCGGCAGTGATCACGCTCCGATGGACGCTGTCACCGGATTCGAACATCGGTATACGAACCGGCTCTCGACCCGATGGGGCCGGCATCTTCGTCGTCGACGTCGACGATCGGCATGACGGAGAAGCCTCTCTCGCAGCACTCATCGCACACCATGGTCCGATGCCGACGACCGTCGAGGTCAGAACGGGGAATGGCCGACACCTGTACTTCTCCGCGCCGACTGATGTCGTCATTCGGAACAAATCCGGGTTCGTCACGGGCCTGGATGTCCGCGGCGACGGTGGGTACGTTGTCGCGCCGCCATCGGTGCACCACAGCGGCCGGACGTACCAGTGGGCCGAGAACCGAGCACCCGACGATTGCCAGCCTGCTCCTGCGCCTTCGTGGCTGGTGGGGCGTATTGCCGCGACCATACCGGAGGCGCCTTCCGTGCCCGGTGGCGGAAACGGAGCTGCCTCACCTCATCGCCGTAGCGCCGATGCTCGCCGCAAGTGCCTCGAGACACTTCTCCGGTTATCCGGCACGGACCACATGGACGGCAGTCGTCGGCTGTTCACTTGCGCCTGCCGGTGCGTCGAGCATGACCTCGCCGAAGCGGACGCTATCAGCGTCATCCGCACCTACGAACAGCTCGATCCATTTCCAACGAGCTGGACGGATGCGCAAATCGTCAAGCGACTGAGGGACGCTGAGCGAACGGTGGAGCGCGGCGAGGCGCTTCGGCCGCGCGGCAAGCGGCTGACCGTGCGCGGCGACAAGGCTGCCGTGGACCCTCCCATCGTGCCGGCTTTCCAGCCGTTTCCGGTTGATTGTCTGCCGGAGCCAGTGGCGTCGTTTGTGCGCGAGTGCTCGCTCGCGATCGGTTGCGATCCCGCGTTCATCGCGATTCCACTTCTCGTCGGCTTCGCTTCGGCGGTTGGGAACGCCCGTCGCATTCGCCTCAAGCGCGGCTGGACTGAACCCTGCGTACTTTGGGCGGCGCTGATCGCCGAATCCGGCGAGATGAAGTCACCCGCGTTGGAGCTCGCGCTTCGGGCCGTGCGCCAGCGGCAGGAACGATTGATGCGCGAGCACGCCGAGCAAATGCGCCAATATGAACGTGAGCTTGAAGTCCACGAGCGTCACAAAGCCGATCGGAAGAACTCAAAAGAGTGTTCGGAACCCCTACCGGAGGCCCCAACTCAACCCCGCTGCAGACGATGTTGGGCGGACGACGTGACGATAGAGGCCTTGGCTGTCCTTCTGCAGCAGAATCCACGTGGGCTCTTGCTGATCAAAGACGAGCTCGCGGGATTGCTGCACTTCGATCGCTATGCCAAGCACGGGCGAGGCGCTGAGGTCTCAAGGTGGCTTGAGATGCATGGCGGACGAGCGCTGATTGTTGACCGTCGAGCGAGTGGAACCGTCTGCGTGCCACGCGCAGGCGTGTCCGTTGTTGGGGGCATCCAGCCCGGACCGCTGCGAAGAGCCTTGGGGCGGGAGCATCGCGAAAACGGTCTGGCCGCGCGCATCTTCATGTGCATGCCACCCAGGCGGGGCAAGCGATGGACCGATGACGACATCGACCCGGCTTCCGAAGCGATCATTGGGCGAATTTTCGAGGGACTCTACGAGCTTGAATCCGCCCGGGACGAATACGGCGAAGAATGTCCCGTGGTTCTCGGCCTCACGCCGGCAGCGAAGACTGTATGGGTGCGGTACTACGATGCCCACGCCGCGGAGCAGACGAATCTCACGGGCGATCTCGCCGCGAGCTGGAGCAAGCTTTATGGCGGTGCTGCCAGGTTGGCACTCGTCCTTCACTGTGTGCGACAGATTGCGAACGATCCGAGAAACCCGCCGCTGCTCGACCCGAACGCAATCGACCAGCACAGCATGAAGGCAGCCATCCGGCTGGCGCAGTGGTTCGCCCACGAGGCGCGACGCCTATTCGCGGTGCTCCAGGAGACGGAGTCGCATACCCAGCAGAGGCAGCTCGTCGAGTTAATTCAGCGGCGTGGAGGTGTCGTCAGCGTCCGGGAATGGCAACGAGTCCGAAACCACAGTTCCGCCGCTGCCGCCGAGGCCGAGCTTGAACTGATCGTCGAGAACGGTAGTGCTCGGTGGGAGCCCAGCGAACCAGGCGGGAGGGGCGGCCGGCCGTCGAAGCGCCTGGTTCTGAATCCGCCGGCCCGGGCAGCTGATCCGGCGGATGAAGGCGGCGGCGGTGACGCCCCGGACGACCAGGGGGATCCCTCCCGTGATGACGAGGACGGCACCACGGAGACAGACCCGTGACGATCCGCGATCCCTACGCGGTCATTGACCTTCTGCGCGGATCCCGACTCCCGGCGCCACCATCGGGCTGGGAAAGAAGCCGCTCTACAACCCCCCGGGGGGGTCGCTTCTGTCCGACCCCTTCTAGGAAGGCATGCGGGCGAGCCGCGCCGAGGTCATCGACGCGGCGCGTTCTCCTGTCTGACAGAACCCCTCCGGTTCTCCCGACAGAACGGCCTTACGGCCGCGTGGTGGGGGGTTTTGTCAGTTTTGTCAGTGTCATTAGCGACTTGGGCGACGGTTTGGGGATCTGGCCTTGCAAGTTCGAAACGAGTCGGCTTACTGGTCGTGACGGTCCGCCGCACCGTATAATGAGCGGCGAGAATGCGAGCGGAGGTTGTGGCGAGCGTGACGACCCGAAAGGGTGGGAGCCGATTCATCAGCTTCGTGGGCAAGGCGGGTAAGCCGCAGTTCATCCACCTCGGCAACGTGCCCGTGCGGTACGCCGAGGCGATCAACGTGAAGGTGGAAGATCTCGTTTCCGCGTGCATGGCCGGTCACGCGCCGTCTGGCGAGACCTCGCGGTGGCTTGCGGAGATCGACGATCGCCTCCACGCCAAGCTTGTGAAGGTGCAACTGGCACAGCCGCGTCAACGCGTGAATCTGAAGGCGTGGCTTGACCAGTATACGAAGGAGCGGACCGGCGATCTGAAACCGGGCAGTCTTCGGAAGATGAAGCAGACCACAGCCAAACTCCTGGCGTTCTTCGATGGCGAACGACCGCTGCAGTCGATGACCGCCCAGGACGCAAGCGACTGGCGGCAGCATCTGAAGGCCGCGAAGCTCTCGGAGGCCGCCATCAAGACGCACTGCGGCAACGCGAAGACCATCATGGCGGAGGCCGTCAGGCGTAAGATGATCGACGAGAGCCCGTTCCGTTACCTCAAGTCCGGCCCGACGCCCTCCGCGTACGCACGGTACGTCACGCCGGAGGAGATCGAACGCGTGATCGCGTCGTGCCCCAATTCCGAGTGGAGGCTGCTCTTCGGTCTGGCCCGCTATGCAGGGCTCCGGGTGCCCTCCGAGACGCACCTGCTGACCTGGGCATCTGTCGATTGGAAGAACGCGCGGCTGGTCGTACAATCGCCAAAGACGGAACGCCACGCCGGCCATGAGCAGCGGTTCGTGCCGATCTCGCCTCGGCTCATGGCGATCCTGAATGACCGGTTCGACGAGTGCGCGGATAGGGAAGTGCATCTTGTCCAAATCCGCGGAGGCGGCGGTCCGCGGCGACAGGTGCAGGCAATCTGCCGTCGAGCGGGGGTTGCGCAGTGGGAGCGGCTCTGGCAGACGCTCCGGCAATCCTGCGAGAAGGAGTGGGCCATGATCTTCCCGCAATACGCGGTGAGCCGGTGGATCGGCCACAGCATCACGGTCAGTGGCCGACACTACGCCAACCACGTTCCGGATGAACTGTTCCGCAAGGCCGCCGGGCTGGCTCCCGTGTCGGCGAACGGGGCCTCGGCCGGCGGTCGGAGCGAGGGCGGCGCGAAGGCCTCGCCCGAAAAAGCGCAGCGCCAGGCGCAGCAGAAGGCGCACGAAACCGCTCGAACCGGCCGGAAAACAGAAACGGCCGCCGGATCGCCCGGCGGCCGTAACTCGCGAGTTTGCGAAGACTTGCGGCGATCTTCGAGCGGGTTCGAGATCGCCACTGATTGGAGGCGGGGGGAATTGAACCCCCGTCCCGCGACGGATCCAGGCGCGCTTCTACGTGCGTAGTGGGTCTTTTGTAGTCGAGCCCGGCGACGCCGGCCTACAGGCTTCGCCGCGCCCCAGCCTCACGTTTTCTCACCGGCGATCGGTCAGGCGGCGATCGTCGGCCAGCCCACTGGTTTTCGCGTCACGGGATAGCGGGCGTCTCCCGGTCGGCGGGTCGCCTTAATTAGGCGGCCATGGCAAACTGCGTGTTGGCAGTTGTGATTGCGCCAGGTGATTAGCGAGGCCAACTGGCATCCTCGGCACGCCACGCACCCTTCTTCGCGCCCGGTCGATTCCTTTCGCCCCCGGAAACGTGAACTCAGGACGTAACTACCGGCATTCTAGTCGTCGAGTGCCCGTTCCTCAACCGGGGCCTGCGCGGGCGGGGCGGCACAGGACCGGCGACTCGTCCGAGGAGCGGCAGGCCGACAGCGTGCGCGTTATGATGGTGGCCCCCGCCGCCACCGGGCCGGTCAGCCCACCGGAGCGTGCCGCGGGCGGAACCGGGATCCGTGGAGCCGGCCTCGTGAGCCTCACATCGCTGCCATTCGCCGAGACCACCGCCGCCGATTACGAGGCGGTGGGGCTACGCTGCGGTGTGGAGGTCCACCGCCAGCTCGCCACGGCCTCCAAGCTCTTCTGCCGCTGCCCCGCGGGGCGGTACAGCCGGGAGTACGACGCCGAGATCGTCCGCCATATGCGGCCCGTCGCCGTCGAGCTGGGCGAGGTCGACCCGTCGGCGATCATGGAGTCGAAGACGCGCAAGCGCATCGTCTACCGCATCCACCACGAGACGGTCTGCACCTACGAGTTCGACGATACCCCTCCGTTCCCGATCAACGAGGAGGCGCTCGATATTGCCATCGAGGTCGCGCTGCTGCTGGGCGCGAATCTCGTGGACGAACTGCACGTCGCGCGCAAGCAGTATCTCGACGGCTCGATTCCGGCGGGGTTTCAGCGCACGGCTCTGCTGGGCGTTGACGGGTCGATTCCCTTCGCCGGCCGTCGCCTCGACATCCGCCACGTGGCCATCGAGGAGGATTCCTGCCGCGAGGTCTTCGATGTCGGCCACGACCGCTGCTTCCTGACCGATCGCCTCGGGACGCCGCTGGTGGAGGTGGTGACCGAGCCGCAACTGGTCACGCCGTGGGAGGCTGCGGCGGCGTGCTCGATGATTCGCAGCGCCTGCCGCGCGGTGGGGCGGGTGCGCATGGGCTATGGGGCCGCGCGGCAGGATGTGAACGTCAGCGTCCGCGGCGGCACGCGCGTGGAGATCAAAGGGGTGCCCCGGATCGGGCGCATTCCCCGGTTGGTGTACAACGAGGCGCGGCGACAATGCTCGCTGCTGGCGATCCGTGATCAGCTCGCCGCGCGGGGCATCCGCGACGGCCGGGTGCGTGCGTCGACGCACGATGTCTCGCGCGCGGTCGCGCGGACGCGGCATGAGCCGCTGCGCTCGGTGCTGGGCCGGGGCGATACGCGGGTCCGCGGCGTGGTGCTTGGCGGCTTCGCGGGGATCCTCAACTCCCCGACGCAGGAGCACACGACCTTTGCGACGGAACTGTCCGATCGCGTCCGCGTGATCGCCTGCCTTCACACACTGCCCAACCTGATTCACTCCGACGCCGCGGCGGAGTCGCTGTCCGCCCGCGAGTGGAAGGACGTCTTCGCCCGAACGGGCGCCGGGCCGGGCGACGCGATCGTGCTGGTGTGGGGCAACGACGACGACACGGCGATCGCCTGCGAAGAGATCATCACCCGCGCCCGCGAGGCTGCGATCGGCGTGCCGGCGGAGACGCGTCAGGCTCACCGCGACGGCACGACCGGGTTTGAGCGCATGCTGCCGGGCCCCGAGCGGCTCTATCCCGATACCGACCTGCCGCCGCTGCGCATCGAGCGATCGCGCACGGCGCGCATCGCCGCGAACCTCCCCGACGCCCCGTGGGATCGGCAGCGGCGCTACCTCGAGCTGGGCCTTTCGCCGCGGCTGGCGGAGGCGATGGCGACGAGTCCGTTCGCGCCCGCGTTCGAGAGGGTGACGGCGCTGGGCCGTGTCCCGATGGCGCTCGCCGCGGTCGTGCTGACGGAACGCACCCGCAACTTCGCCAGGCTGGGGCTGCGTCCCGATCGCCTGACGCCGGCGGCGATCGAGGTCGCGTTCAAGGCGATGCTGGATGGGCGGCTGCGGCCCAACGAAGTGCACCGAGCCCTGGCTACGATCCTGCGTTGTTCACGCGGTGAACGGATCGACGAGGCCGACGCGGCGTGCGTCATCGAGATGTTCACGGTCGGCGCGCCCGCGGTGCGGCAGATGTGGTTCGAAGAGGGTTGATCATGGAGCGAGCGGCGTGAGCAGCACACCGGCAACTACATCGCCGCCGCCCGGCTACCGCGGCCGGGCGCTGGCGGTCCTGCAGCGGTTCTCCGCCCCGGTGTGGAGCGAGGTCGAGCTGCGCACGGATCGCGGTCGCTTCGCCGGTGTGGTGCTGCCGCGCAGCGAGACGGCGGACGACGAGCACATCGTGCTGAGGCTCCGCGGGGGCTATCACGTCGGCATTGCGGCGGATTCGGTGGTCGCGATCGAAGTCCGCGGCCGCCGGGAGCCGCAGCCCCGCGCCGCGTCCCGCGCGATCACGGCCGATCCGAAGGGCGCCCGCGTGGCGATTCTCGCCACCGGCGGGACGATCGCCGGTCGGCACGACTACCGAACCGGGGCGGTCTCGCCATCGTTCACGCCCGAGGATCTGTACGCCCTCGTGCCGGAACTCGCGGGTATCTGCAGCCTCCGGGCCGAGCAGCTCTTCTCGGTGCTCAGCGAGAACATGACCTCGCGCGAGTGGGTCAGTATCGCCGCCCGCGTGGCGGATCTGATTCGCGAAGGTGTCGACGGCATCGTCATCACCCACGGCACGGACACCATGCAGCACACGGCGAGCGCGCTGACCTTCATGGTGCAGAATCCGCCGGTGCCGATCGTGATGGTGGGCTCGCAGCGGTCGTCGGACCGGCCCTCTTCCGACGCGGCGCTCAACCTGATCAACGCCGTCCGCGCCGCGGCGACGGGCGACATCGCTGAGGTGACCGTCTGCATGTTCGGACCGACATCGGACCAGTACGGCCTGCTTCACAGCGGCACGCGCGTCCGCAAGATGCACTCGAGCTATCGCTCGACCTTCCGCACGATCGGCGATGTCCCGCTCGGTATGCTCGACGGCCGCGGTGTGACCAGCTTCACGGCCGACTACAACCGTCGGCGCACCGATCGCGAGGTCCGCCTGCTCGCCGACTACGACGAACGCGTGAGCCTGGTCTACGCCTATCCCGGGCTCGACAACGACGTGATCGACGGCCTCGTCGAGAAGGGCTATCGCGGTCTGGTGATCGCCGGCACGGGGCTGGGGCATGTGGGCCGCCGCTGCTTCCCGGCCATTGAACGTGCGGGCCGCGCCGGCGTGCACCTGTACATGACCGTGCAGACGCTGTGGGGCTACTGCGGAATGTACGGCTACGAGACCGGCCGCGAACTGATGCGCTTCGGCGTCGTGCCCTGTGCCAACATGCTCCCCGAGGTCGCGCTGGTGAAGCTCGGCTGGGCGATGGCGCAGTCGAGCGACCGGGCGGAGGTCCGCCGCCTCATGCTCACGCCCATCGGCCGCGAAATCACCGAGCGGGAGCCTTACAACGGCTACCTCGTGTTTCAGGGCGAAATCCCCGAGGTGCAGGCGTTTTTGCGCTCGATCGAACGATGAAGACGCCGCGGCCGGACGTCACCGGCGGCCGAGTCCTGCTGCTGCATGCGGGTGCGCTCGGTGACTGCGCGCTGACACTTCACGTGGTGCGGGCGATCCGGGCGTCGCGGCCGGCGGCGCGAATCACGCTCGCGGCGCGGTCGGGGCTGGCGCGCTGGGCGCAGCAGCATCAACTCATTCACGGCGGGCTGGATCTTGATCAGGTCGACGCGTGGGGGCTGGATGAGCGGGGCGGACCGTCGGCCACCTGCCGCGATCAGCTCGCGCCGTTCGATCTGGTCATCAGCTTTCTCGGCGGGGAGGCGGAGCCGGTGGCTAGGCGGCTGAGTGCGGCTGCGACGGGGCTCGTTGTCCATGTTGATCCGCGTCCGGATCAAACTACCACTTCGACCGGTCGGCACATTGTTATCCAGTGGATTGATTCGCTGCGGGGCGCGGGCGTGGGGCTTGCGACGTGCGATCCGCCGGCGGCGCGCCTCGTCGAACCGACCGGCCCGACGCTCATCCACCCCGGTAGCGGCGGCTTGGCGAAGTGCTGCCCGCTCGCTGCGTGGGTGGCGGTGGTCCGCCGCCTTCGGAATGACGGTCGCGATGTGGCCTGGATGCTCGGGCCCGCCGAGCTGGAGCGATTCAGCGACGAGGCGATGGCCGAGCTGCGGCACCATGCCCCGATTCGGTGCGAGGAGGACATCGTCCGCGCGGCGGATCTCGCGGCCTCTGCCGAAATCTACCTTGGCCACGACGCCGGCATGACGCACGTCGCCGCGCTGGCCGGCGCGCCCACGGTGGCGGTCTTCGGGCCGACCAACTCCCGCACGTGGCGGCCCATCGGCCTTCTCGTCGGGGTCGATGCGTTTCCCACAGGCGAGGATTGGCAGGGGTTCGCAGAACGTCTTCTCGCCACCGCAGCCCGGCTGAGGGTGACCGGGGGTGGGCCCTGAGTGGGGTCCCGGAGTCCGCGTAGATTCTGCCGAGCGGACGAGGTATTCCCGGACCGTCCGCTCGACGCGGCCGATGAACCTGCTATAACCGCGCGGGCCCGGCCGCTATCGGCCGGGCGACCGCAATGGAGAGCGACCATGGACTTTTTCGCCGCCCTGTTTTTTGAGATCATCAACGCCGTGGTGAACGGCGTCTTCTCGCAACTGCTGGCAGAGCTGCTCGGCCTGTTTCTCGTCGCCTAGCCTCCGTGTTCCGGCAGGCTAGCGCCTCTCGCGGCAGTAGCGCTCGAACGCGGCGAGCGTTTTCTCGCTGACGTGATGCTCTATGCCCTCGGCATCGACGCGCGCCGTCGCCTCGTCCACCCCCAGTGCAAGCAGGAATCGCATCACGACTTCGTGCCGGTGTCGGACGCGGAGGGCGATGGCCCGTCCCCTGTCGGTCAGGAAGATCGATCGGTAGGGACGCGTCGTGACGAGCTCTTCACGGGCCAGCCGTTCCACGGTTCTCGTGACCGTCACATGAGACACGCCCAGCCGCCTGGCGATGTCGACCACGCGGGCTTCGCCGCCGGCGTCGAGCAGGTCGGCGATGACTTCGACGTAATCCTCCATCAATTCCTTGCGGCGGGCGAGTCTCGTGCGGCGGTGGTCGTCGGCCTGCTGGCTGGGGTCGCGGGGTACGGCGGGGCGGGCCTTTCGGCTGCCGGCGGGGGTGGTGCGCTTGGTGGGCATCTGGCGGCATCCTCCATCCCGGCCGGCGCGGCGGGTTCCGGGCGATTGTAACGGTGGCCTGCCGCGCCACAATCGGCCTCGGCGCGGCCCCGGCGGGCCTTTCTTGACGGCTGGTCGCCGCCGGGCTATTGTAGTATGATACATAAGGTGTAGCTATCGCTACAAGCCGGTCGTCGAAGTTCGGGCCGGGCGACAGCCGATATTCTCTGCAGCAAAGGAGCGATGAGCGCCGCGTTTTTTCGCGGGCTCAAATGTAGCTGATGATACCAAACGTACTACGACACACAATCGCGTACGCCGCCGCCGTCGCGGCCTTCGCCCCCGGCGCCGCCGCGACCGCCGGCCCGACGGAGTATCCCTACCGCGCCGTCGCCACCACTGGCATGGTGGCGGACATCGTGCGCCACGTCGCCGGCGACAAGGCCGAGGTGGCCAACCTCATCGGCGAGGGTGTCGACCCCCACCTCTACAAGCCCACGCGCAACGACGTCGTCGCGCTCCAGGAGGCGGACATCGTCTTCTACAGCGGGCTGCTGCTTGAGGGGAAGATGACCGACGTACTCGTGAAGCTCGCCCGGCGCGGCAAGGCCGTGTACGCCGTGACCGAGCTGCTGAGCGAGAAGGACCTGCTCGAACCGCCCGCCCTGGAAGGACACTACGACCCGCACGTGTGGATGGACGTGTCGGCGTGGAGCCGCGCGGTCGAGGCGGTGTCGCGGTCGCTGGGCGAGTTCGACTCCTCCAACGCCGCGTACTACACCGACAACGCGAAGCGCTACCGGGCGGAGCTGGACACGCTGCATGAGTACACCCGGCGCGTCATCGCCTCCATTCCCGAGGGACGGCGCGTGCTGGTGACCGCGCACGACGCGTTCGGCTACTTCGGCCGGGCGTACGGGATCGAAGTCCGCGGGATCCAGGGCATTTCCACCGAGTCAGAGGCCGGCCTCGAGGACATCAACCGCCTGGTCGACTTCCTCGTCGAGCGCGACGTCCGCGCTGTTTTCGTCGAGACCAGCGTCGCGGAGAAGAATGTCCGGGCGCTGCTCGAAGGGGCCCGTTCCAAGGGGCGGACGGTGACGATCGGTGGCGGGCTGTTCTCTGACGCGATGGGCGCGCCCGGCACCTACGAGGGCACGTACATCGGCATGATCGACCACAACGCGACGACCATCGCGCGCGCGCTGGGCGGCGAGGCCCCCGCGGGCGGCATGCAGGGTCGCCTCAGCGCCGGGCCCAAACCGTAGCAGCCAACCGCCATGGACCACGACAGACATTCCACCGCCTTCGCCCCCGCGCAGCAGCCCCCGGCGCCGGTCGAGCACCCCGCGACCGCGCCGCTGTGCATCCACGACATGACCGTCGCCTATCACCGCAGGCCCGTCCTGTGGGACATCGAGTACGACGCGCCGGAGGGCCGTCTGATCGGTGTCATCGGCCCCAACGGCGCCGGCAAGAGCACGCTGCTCAAGGCCATTCTCGATCTTATTCCGACGGCATCCGGCCGCGTGATGGTCTACGGCAAGTCCTACCGCCGTCAGCGTCACCTCGTCGGCTATGTGCCGCAGCGCGAAAGCGTTGATTGGGACTTTCCCGTCAGCGCGCTCGACGTCGTCACCATGGGGCTCTACGGACGCATCGGCTGGCTCCGGCCGGTCCGCCGGCGACATCGCGAGACCGCCCGCGAAGCCCTCGCCCGCGTGGGCATGGCCGACCTGGCGGATCGCCAGATCAGCCAGCTCTCCGGCGGCCAGCAGCAGCGCGTGTTCCTCGCTCGCGCCCTGGCCCAGGACGCCCGGCTTTACCTGATGGACGAACCCTTCGCCGGCGTCGACGCCGCGACCGAGCAGGCGATTGTCGAGCTGCTCCGCGAGCTGCGCCGCGGCGGCAAGACGGTACTCTGTGTGCATCATGACCTGCAGACCGCGCCGCAGTACTTCGACGACGTGCTCCTGCTGAACATGCGCGTCGTGGCCGCGGGGCCCACCGATCAGGTCTTCACGCGCGAGAACCTCGTGCGAACCTACGGCGGCCGCCTCACGCTGCTGGAAGAGGCCGCACACGCCATGGCGACCGGGGGCCGCCCGTGAGCGCAGGCCGAACATCGCGCATCGCCTGGCCGCTCACGCTGGTCGCGCTGGCGGGGGCCGTGGCGGCCGCGCCGCCCGCCCGCGCCGAATCCGCGGCGGCGACCGCCGCGCACGACACGGCCGGGGACCGGGCGCTCATTCCCGCGCTGATCCGGCTGATCACCCTGCGCGACCACAACACCCGGACGGTGCTGCTGGGCACGGCGGGTCTCGGCTTCGCGTCGGGACTGGTCGGTGGCTTCATGCTGCTGCGCAAGCGGGCGCTGCTGGGCGACGCCCTGAGCCACGCGACGCTGCCCGGCATCGGCGTGGCGTTCATCGTCATGACGGCCTTCGGCGGGACCGGCAAGTGGCTTCCGGGCCTGCTCCTCGGAGCGGCCGTCGCGGGCGCGCTGGGTGTCGGCGCGATCCTCACCATTGTCCACCTAACCCGCATCAAGGAAGACGCCGCCCTTGGCATCGTCCTGAGCGTCACCTTCGGCCTGGGCGTGGCGATTCTCGGCATCATTCAGAATACCGGCGGCGCCTCGGCCGCCGGGCTGGGCTCATTCATCTACGGCAAGACGGCGTCGATGGTCGTCGCCGATGTACAACTGATCCTCGTCGTCGCGGCGGCGGTCAGCGCCGTGTCGATGCTGCTGCTCAAGGAGTTCCGGCTGCTGTGTTTCGATCACGCCTACGCCGGGGCGCAGGGCTGGCCGGTGGTGGCGCTGGATGCCGTCCTCATGGCACTTGTCGTCACCGTCACGGTCATCGGCCTCCAGGCGGTGGGGCTGATTCTCATGGTCGCCATGCTGGTGATTCCCCCGGCCGCGGCCCGCTTCTGGACTGAGCGGCTGACCGCGATGCTGCTCATCTCGGCCTTCGTAGGCGGGTTGAGCGGGCTCGTCGGCTCGGCGATCAGCGCGCTCGCGGCGGACCTGCCCACGGGGCCGCTGATCGTGGTGACGGCCGGGGCGATTTTCCTGCTCAGCATGCTGCTAGGACCGTCGCGCGGCGTGCTCGTGCGCGCCCTGCGACACCGGCGGCTGCTGCGCCGCGTCGCCGAGCAACACCTGCTGCGCGCGATGTACGAACTGGGCGAGGCCGCGCCGCAGGGGCACGGGGTGACCTTCGCGGCCCTGCTGGCAGAGCGGTCGTGGTCTTCGGCGCGGTTGCGGCGGCTGCTGAGCGCCGCGCGGCGCAATGGGCTTATCGAGCCGGGCCATGGTCCCGACGCCTACGGACTCACGCGCGCGGGGGAACAGGCTGCACGCCGCGTCGTGCGTAACCACCGGCTGTGGGAGCTTTACCTCATCACCCACGCCGACATCGCCCCGAGCCACGTCGACCGCGACGCCGACGAGGTCGAGCACGTGCTCAGCCCCGCCATGATCCGCGAGCTGGAGTTGCTGCTGGCGGCGGGCTATTCCTCTAGCGCTCCGCCGCCCAGCCCGCACCGGATCGCCGCCCACGGAGAGCCCTCGTGACCGCGCGGATCGACATCCTCGCCCTGACGTGGACCTCGATCGACACCTCGATCGTCCTCACCGCGGCGCTGGCCGCCGCGGCGTGCGCGATTCTCGGCGTGTTCCTCGTCCTCCGCCGGATGAGCATGATGGGCGATGCCATCAGCCACGCCGTGCTGCCGGGGCTCGCGGCGGCGTTCCTGATCAGCGGCAGCCGCGACAGCGTCGTAATGCTCTGCGGCGCGGCGGTGGTCGGTGTACTGACGGCGCTCTTCACCGAGTGGGTCCGCGGCGCGGGCCGCGTGGATGAGGGCGCCTCGATGGGCGTCGTGTTCACGATTCTCTTCGCCGTCGGCCTCATCATGATGGAGCAGGCCGCCGGCGCCGTCGACATCGACGCCGAGTGCGTGCTCTACGGGGCGCTCGAAACGGTCGCCCTCGATGCGCCGGTCATGCTTGCCGGGCTCGCGGTGCCCGCCACGACCGCGCGGCTGGGCGTGGTCCTTCTGGCCGACGTGCTGTTTCTGCTGCTGCTGTTCAAGGAATTGCGGATCAGCACGTTCGACCCCGCGCTGGCCACCAGCCTGGGGATCAACGCCCGCCTGCTGCACTACCTGCTCATGACCATGGTGGCGATCACCACCGTCGCGGCCTTCGAAAGCGTGGGCAGCATCCTCGTGATCGCGATGCTGATCGTCCCCGCGGCGGCGGCCCACCTGCTCACCGATCGGCTGGGCACGATGCTCGCGGTCAGCGCCGCGCTCGCGCTCGCCTCGGCCGGGCTGGGGCACGTCGGCGCGCTGTTGGCCCCCGGCTGGCTGGGCTACGACGGCGTCAGCACCAGCACCTCGGGGATGATGGCGGTTGCGGCGGGGCTGCTGTTCGCCGGGGCGATGCTGCTGGCCCCGCGCCACGGCGTCATCGCCAGGCTCGTCCACCAGGCCCGGCTGACCCTGCGCATCGTGCGCGAGGACGTGCTGGGCCGGCTCGTCCGCGAGGAGGAGGCCGGCCGCACCGCCGCCCTCAGCGGCCGCGAGGTCCGTGCGGCCACCGCGACCGCCGGGCCGCTGCTCGGTCGGCTGGCGCTGGCCTGGCTGACCGGCGGGCGGCTGCTGGCCCGCTCCGGCGGCGCCTACCGCCTCACCGACGTCGGCCGCATCGCCGCCCGACAGATCCTCCGCTCTCACCGGCTGTGGGAGACCTACCTCGACCGCCACCTGGCCCTCCCGCCGGACCACCTCCACGCCCCTGCCGAACGGCTGGAACACGTCACCACCCCGGCCATGCGCGACCGGCTCGCGGACAGCGTGGACCACGTGCCGCGCGATCCGCAGGGCAAGGAAATCCCGCAAGGCTAGCGCGACGGTGCCGCTCCGCGCCGCCTCCTGGTCTTCACGTCGTGTTCCCGCGGCGTCGGGGCGGATGTTGGCTGAAGATCCTGTGGAAGATGTGGCAGACGCGGACACGCTACGACGCGGAGAGGCATCAGCGCAACCAACTGAAACACGGAAGCCGGGTCCTGGCGCTGGTGTCGGCAGCGGACAGCACGGCGCTCAGCTCGAAAAACTCACAGGTCATCGTGGCCGTCTGAAATCAAGAAAAGGAGAAAACCATGGGCACCCGCCGGAAGGGCTTGCAAGGAGAGAGAACATCTCGCTGAGTACAGCGAGGATGGGCCACCCGGCCCGACGGGATTCGGATTCAGACGTGCTGCGGAATCATCGCGTGCATGCTGATCAGCCTCTGGACCGGCTGCCGGCCCACG
>CAYRSS010000056.1:0-26872 GCA_964426945.1 uncultured Phycisphaeraceae bacterium | reverse complement strand
ACGTGGCCGGCCATCGCATCGGGACCATGGAGGTGGAGAGCGCGCTGGTGGACCATCCGTCGGTGGCCGAGGCGGCGGTGGTGGGCTATCCGCACGACATCAAGGGTCAGGGTATTTACGCGTACGTCACGCTGAAGGCTGGCATCAACTACACCGATCCGCTCAAGAAGGAGCTGGCGGCGCAGGTCCGCAAGGAGATCGGCGCGATCGCCGTGCCCGATGTGATCCACTGGGCCCCGGGCCTTCCCAAGACCCGAAGCGGCAAGATCATGCGGCGCATCCTCCGCAAGATCGCCGAGGGGCGGCCGAACGAGGTAGGGGATACCACTACCCTGGCCGATCCGGGCGTGGTGGATCACCTGATCAAGACGAAGTAGGCTTCGCCATCACGAACGCAATCGAGGGCTCCGCCATGGTTGTAAATGGCGTCATTCGAGGCAAAGTCATCGAGCTCGATCAGCTGCTGCCGTTTGCAGACGGTGAAACGGTCAGCGTTCAAGTGTCTCCCGTCCCCTCAGCGTCGTCGGACGCGAAGCGGCTGCTGGAGGTGCTCCGGGGACTGCCTCGGACTGATGAGGAGACGATTCACGAGTTTGAGCGCATCATCGAGGAGGGCCGGCAGGCGGCCCGGTATTAGAGCCCGTTCGAAAGTCGAGCCAAATCGAACCGCCCGACCTCGGTTTCGCGTTCGGTACGTGGAATAACCCGCAATGCGCTACTTGGTCTCAGTTCGATTGGGCATTGCGGGCGCCTCCGTTCGACCTTGCTCGTGTTGACCAGGCTACTCGGCTAGCGGCCTTGGTGTTTCGCCGGCGAGGGCGGATTGCAGCAGTCGCACGTGCCGTGTAGGTCGCCGCTCCCCGGCGCGGAGGCACTCGCTTTGCGTACTCCATCTAGTCGAAGTTCGTCACTCGCTCTTCCTGCACGGGGCATGGTAATGTTCAAGTCGGTGTCGCTCACCGTGCTCGCAGTCTCTTGCGCTGGCTGCGGAGCTGCGACATCCACTCCCTTTCAGGAAGCAACCTGGCTCATCATCGCCTGGAACGAGCAGACAGCCTCTACGGCGACCGGCTTCGCGGTGGCCCCTACAGTGCTGGCCACTAACGCACACGTTGTTCAAGGCATTGTAGAGATCTTCAGGGGACCCAATCCCCACGCGGTTGCTGTCCAACACGAAACGGGTGAACGGCGGACCATTATCGAGGTCGCCAGCCATCCCGCCTACTGGGCGCCTGAGCGCTCTCCTGATGTAGGGCTCTTGGTGTTAGATCGTCCCGTGTTTCCAACGCTCCGCTTGGCGGATGATGCGACGATCGAAGCGGTCGAGGTGTTTGACGCAATCTCACTATGTGGATTCCCGGGAGCCGTGACGGACGCCATTGACCCGGTGACCCTTTCCTCGTTCGACGAGTTGCGGCCCCGAGCGAGCTGTCTTCGCGGCTCCGTGAGCGCTTTGCGACCTTTCTCGCCAAGTGAACCCGCTACGCCAGAAAGCGTCTCCATCATCCAGTACGACCTCGCCTTGACACAAGGGACAAGCGGAAGTCCCGTCGTCAACGATGATTCGGAAGTGATTGCCGTCAATTCCTTCCGCCCAATCACTGGCGGCAGCTACGGCTTCGCCACGCGCGCGAATCACCTTCAAGAACTTCTCGACCAGTTGGAAGACGGACGCGCAGTGCGAGTTATCCTGGGCTCGCTGCCAGATCGGCTCGAGGGTGCAATTCCAGGCATCACCTGTGACCCATCATATTTCAGCCCGACTTGGGGATTCGGATTGGACGTGCCGGGTAGACTCGATGGCCCGGTTGTCAGTGGTTATATCCCCGCGCCCTTTGAGATCATGCTGGAGTTCGCGCCGAGGGAGCCGGCATCGGTGCCTGACGAGCTTACCAGCGTGCGAGTCGCGGTTGTGACGGATCCTCGCGACTCGCTTGACGACTCTATCGCGACATGGCTCACGGCGACGAGCATGAGCAGAGAGTTGCTGTCACTCGATGAGATCACGGTCGCATCTGGTTTGCGGGGCTACCTTGCGACCTGGGTCCGCCCGTCGATCTTGGGCGATCCTCGCGATGATCTTATCGTCATCGACGCGTGGCTGACCGACGATCGGCAAGTAATTCTGGTTGAAGTCGCCGCCGCGAGAGATGTCTACCTGCTAGAAGAGGGTGCCTACTTAGATGCGATTGACTCGGTTTGTGTGAGGTAGGCGTGCGGTTCGAGCCGGCGGGCTCCGGATCGCACCAATTGGCCGCGACCTCACTGGTGCTGCCCCAGCCCCCTCCGATCGCGCGTCGCCCTACGCCGCCGCGCGATGCGCCTTCCGCCCCGTGATGGGCGCTGCGGCGGGTTCCTGACCGCGGATGAGGGCCACCAGCCCGATCACACCGCGGACCACCAGGCTCAGCAGCAGCAGCACCAGCAGCATCGCCACGACAAGGTTGAGCACCTGCCACGCCTCGGCGACGCCCGGGCTGCCGATGGCGAACAGGCGGCTGGCCAGACCGCCAGCCACGCCCAGCACCAGGATGGCCGCCAGGGCGCCGCGGAGCATCCCCGGGAACGGCGCCATCCGGATCGTCAGGCAGACCAGCAGGTACCAGAACAGAAGGGCCTGCCAGCTCGCCAGGTTCGTCGAAAGCACCGCCGAGACCATGGACTCCATCAGCGAGATCTGGTCACGCAGGAGCTGCCAGACGGCTCCGAGGCTCGTCGGGAGGGCTGGTCCCACCACGCCGGGCGCCAGCCGCCCCAGCATCGAGCCGCCGAGGAAACGCGCCACCCCGTAAATTGCTGCTGCACAGGCGAGCAAGGGGAGCATCCCGACGACGACCGGCCCGATCACGGGGATCCGCGGCTGCGGGTTGGGGTTGGTCTGGGGGGCACCGGATTCGTCGTCGCGGATCAGGGCGGTGTTGTCTACGGTGCCGCCGGTGACCAGCAGCCCGAGGATGTGTCCCACCTGGGCCACCAGCGTCCCCGGCAGCAGCATCATGTTGAAGACCTTGGGCTTGACCATCCCGCTCCACAGCGCGTGGACCCCCCACGCGGTCATCACGATGACCAAGAGCCAGAACGTCAGGGCAGCGTAGATCATGGCCAGGCACCGGTGCGACCGCGGCCGCCCCGGCGCACCGCGTGCGCGGGAGGGCGGCAGGGCCTTTCGGTCTTGATCGGTTGGGAGGGCTGAAACGGGCCAGCGAATCCGTGCCCGGGAAGCGCGGGTGGGTGTCAGCGCCAGTGTAGCGGCCTGCGTCCCCACGGGCCGGCGTCGGGCGAGTCGCGGCACGCCATCGCTAGGGAGCGAACAACGCGGCGACGGCGTGAGGCAGGCCCGCGGTCTGCTTCAGGAACTCGGCCAGGCGCTTCTCGACGTGCTCCACGGCGGCGTCAAGATCGGGCTCCTCCTCTTCGGGGAGGGGGTAGACACCGTCGGACAACACCGATGTCCACTCTTCGGTCAGCTTCTTCATCGAGCTGGAGAACCCGAATTCCTTCCTGTCGTCGAGCAGTCTTTCGAGCAACCGCCGGCGAATCGCGCCATCCGTGACAGGACACACCATCACATACAGACGTAACTTTCTTTCCTCCGCCCTGAGCCGCACGGTCATCCAGTGCTCCGGCTTGAACGTCTTGCGCCTGCCGATCGGCGGCAGCATCCTATTCCATGCTACCGGGATAAATTCCACTTCCTTCGGCTTCACCGCCACGAGCAACCACTGATCCGAATGCTGCTCGATCCAGTCCCGGACGCGTCCGATCAGCGCTGACGACGGCGTACCGACCCGTTCCCAGATCAGGTCGAGCGCTCGACGGTGATTGGCGTAAATCTGCCGGCACAGCTTATCGATTTCCTCGTTCTCCATGAATCGGTTCCCGATCAGGCTGAGGTAGTGGTCCAGGAAAACAGCGACGTCGCCGCCCAGGGCGCCGACGTTGGTTTTTCGCGTGCGCGAGAAAACGCGGTGCAGATCGGCATAGCTGTAGCTCACCCAGTCGTCGCCGCTGGCCTCGTCGCCTTCGGGGGTGAGGTAGACAAACAGCGTCTTCGCCCCTGGGAACTCGCCTGCCACGATCTGTGCGTACCGCTGGAGCTGGTTGCTGTGCTCGCCGCTGTCGACCTTGTTTTCGACGGCAATCACGAACCCCGGCTCGTCGCAGGTAATGAGCAGGTCGATGCCCCGCCACTCGCGACGGACCTCAACACCCCGCAGATCGGCGCCGTCCAACTCTACGGGGCTTATGGGCGGCGTCGCACCCTGCTGCCGCGCCTTGCGGAGCAGGTCCATCAGCAGGGCCTTGAGGAAGTAGTCGCCCTGGCCGTGGCTTTCGCCGGGGGTCAGGATCCACGACAGGAAGTTGCTGTGCCTGATCTCGACGCGGGCGATGTTCAGCGCGTCGAAAATGTTGAACCGGCCGACCTGCTCCTCCAAGGCAAGCATGTCGTCGTTTTCCACGACAAGACGCTCAAGCGCCTGAACGTCAGTTTCGGCCGTGTTCTCGATGATCGACACGCGCTGCTCCTCGCTGCGTCACCGCACAGGCGGTTGGGCGATACCAGATCTATAGCTCCGCCAGGTGCGCCTCCAGCGCCTGCCGCTGGGCGGTCAGTTCGACCAGGCGAGCCCGCTCCGCCGCGACCACCTCGGGGTTGGCGTTGCGGACGAAGCTCTCGTTGGACAGCTTGCGCTCTTTGCCCTCGATTTGCTTGGTCACCTCGGCCAGCGATGCGGTGGTGCGGGTGCGCTCCGCGGCGTCGTCGCTGATGTCGTGCACGAAGATCCGCAGCCCGCGAACGGCGATGCTTCCGGCGTTGGCGGGGCGGCGGGCGCCGGGCTCGACGCTCAACTGGGCCAGGTTCGCCATCCGCAGCACGATGTGGGCGCTGGCCTCGAACGACGCGCGATCCGTTTCCGGCATGGCCACGGTCGCCCGCACCGCCTGCTTGGGCGACACGTTGCACTGCGACCGCAGGTCGCGCACGCCGCGGACCACGTCCTGAATCTCGCCGAAGACCTTGTCGATCTGCGGGGCCTCCAGCGCCGGGTACCCTTCCGCCGGCGGGAAGGCGGCGGCGATCAGCGGCGTGCCGCACCGCAGTTCCGCGATGCCCGGCAGGCCGCGCTGCGGCACCAGCGACTCGAGCTGCATCCAGAGGCGCTCGGTGATGAACGGGATCACCGGGTGCCACAGGCGAAGCACCTGGTCGAGGCAGAACGCCAGCACCTGCCGCGCAGCCCCTGCCGAGTCGCCGGTCTCTCCCTCGACCAGCCGCGGCTTGGTTAACTCGATGTACCAGTCGCACAGCGAATCCCAGAAGAACTCGCGGAGTGTCTTGACGGTTGCTGAATACTGATACTCCGCCATCTGCTCGTGGAAGGTGCAGATGGTCTGCGAGAGGCGCGAGAGGATCCAGCGGTCTTCCGGCGCCAGCGCGGCGGGGTCCAGCCGCTCGCAGGTCGTACCCTGCAGGTTCATGAAGGCGTAGCGGGCCGCGTTCCACAGCTTGTTGCAGAAGTTGCGGCCGATTTCGAACTTCTCGCTGGTTTCGCGGGCCAGGCCGTGCTGGCTCTTGAGGTTCTCCGCGGCCCACTGCGTGGCGAACGACTTGCCGCACTCTTTGTGCAGGCACTGCACCACGTGGCAGTCGAACGGCATGATCTTGCGGCTGAGCTTTTCCCCGCGTGACTTGCGGGCCTGCTCTTCCTTCTTGAGGGCCGAGCCCTGGTCGGTCAGCTTGCCGCAATGGGGGCAGAGGTACTCGACCGGCATGCGGATATCCTGCGATTCCGTGGTCATGTCGGCCATGCTGTAGCGCAGCGCGTCGGCCCCGTAGACGTGGATGATGTCCACCGGGTCCACGCCGTTGCCCTTGGACTTGCTCATCGTGTCGCCGCGGCCGTCGAGGACCTTCGGCGTGATGTACACGCGGTCGAAGGGCGCCTTCCCAACAGCGTAGAGCCCGCTGAGCACCATGCGCGCCACCCACAGGGTGATGATGTCGCGCGTCGTGACCAGCACGCTGCCGGGGTAGTACTGGGCCAGGTGCTCGGTGCGGTCGGGCCACCCCAGTGTGCTGAAGGGCCAGAGCTGCGAGCTGAACCACGTGTCGAGCACGTCCGGATCCTGCACGAAGCCGTTGGCCTCGAGGAAGCGCACGTCCTCGTCGCTGACCTCCGGCGACAGGCAGTAGACGATCTCGTAGGCCGAATCGCTGAGCTGCACACGCTGCGACGCCGCCAGGCTCCGGTCGATCAGCTGGGCGATCCTCGCCTCGGCGCCGGCGGTGTCGGCGCCCGCGCGGAACACGGCCCGCCAGATGGGAATCTGGTGTCCCCACCAGAGCTGACGGCTGATGCACCAGTCGCGCTTCTCACCCAGCCAGTCGAGATAGCTCTTGGCATAGCGCCCGGGGAAGAAGCGGACGTCGCCGCGCTGCACGGCGTCCATCGCCGCCTGGGCAAGACCCTTCGCCCGCGAGCCGTCGCCCAGGAGGATGCCCTTGCCCGCGGCATCGTCCATTCGCACGAACCACTGGTCGGAGAGGAACGGCTCGATCGGCGTCTTGCTGCGGTCGCTGAAGCCGAGATCGATCTTCTTGGGTTCGACCTGTTCAAGGAGGCCGAGGCCGTCAAGGTCCTCCACCACACGGGTGCGCCCCTCGGTGTTGAAGGCGAGCCCTTCGTAGCGGCTGCTCTTGGCGTTGACCACGCCGTCGGTTTCGATGATCGGCGCGATCCGGCCGTCGGGCGTGAGCACGTTGATCATCGGCAGCGCGTGCCGCCGGCCGACTTCATAGTCGTTCGGGTCGTGCGCCGGGGTGATCTTGACGCAACCGCTCCCGAGCGTCGGGTCGGCCCAATCGTCGGCGATCAGCGGAATGTCGCGGTCCACCAGCGGAAGCTGCAGCCGGCGACCGGCGAGGGCCATGTCGCGCAGCTTCGTCAGCCCGGCCAGGTGTGTTGCCCGGCGGTCGCGCAGCGCTTCCAGCCGGCGCTCGACCTCGGCGCGGTCCTTGTCCGCGGCTGCGGCCAGTTCCGCCGCGAGCGCCGCCTCCCGGGAGTCAAACGCACCGGCCGGATCGGGGTTCACGGCCACCGCCACGTCGCCGAGCATGGTTTCCGGGCGTGTCGTGGCGATGACCACGTGGGCCGGTTCGCCGGGCCGCGGCTCGAGCACAGGGTAACGGATATGCCAGAAGCTGCCGTCCACTTCTTCGTGGTACATCTCGTCGTTGGAGACGGCGGTCTGCAGTTCGGTGTCCCAGTTCACCAGGCGCTTGCCGCGGAAGATGAGGCCGTCGCGGAAGAGGTCAAAAAACAGCTTGCGCACCGCGCGGGCCAGGCCGTCGTCCAGCGTGAAGCGGGTCCGCGACCAGTCGCACGAACAGCCCATCAGCTTGAGCTGCGAGATGATCCGCCGCTCGTACTCGTCCTTCCACGACCAGATTCGGCGAACCAGCTCTTCCCGGCCGACCTGGTGGCGGGTCTTGCCCTCCGTCTCTCGGATCCGACGCTCGACCACGGCCTGCGTCGCGATGCCTGCGTGGTCGGTCCCCGGCTGCCAGAGCGTGTTGAAGCCGCGCATGCGGTGGTACCGCACGAGGATGTCCTGGAGCGTGTTGTTCAGGGCATGCCCCAGGTGCAGCGCACCGGTGACGTTCGGCGGAGGGATGACGATGCAGTAGGTCTCGTCGTGGGGCCGGCCGTCCGGGCGCGAGACGAACGCGCCGGCGGACTCCCACCGCGCGTAGATCTCCGGCTCGACGCTCCGAGGGTCATAGACGGATTCGAGTTGGATGTTTTCTGGCATAGGGTCCATGGGTCAGGGGCGTCCTGCGCATCAGACGACGCGCTGTCGGCGGACGCGTAGTCGTGAGCGATCTGGAGTCGTCAGGGTAGGCCCGCGGAACCGAAAGTCAATCGGCCGATCTCGCGGCCGTCGACATCCACGATCCGCCTACACAGACCGCGTCAATCGTCGCGGGCGAACCCCCGAGAAGGAAGGAATCCAGCAGCGTTTCCGGTGTCCAGCCCGCCAGCGTGTCGTGGCCGAGGTTCAGCGTGAAGAAGTCGGCGAGGGCCCCGGAGGTGATGGCGCCGGCGCGCAGGCCCAGCGATCGCGCGCCGGCTGTCGTGGCGCAGGCGAAGAGGGCCGGGCCCAGGTCGCCTTCTGGTGTGACCAGGACCCCGCGACGCTCGCCGCGGACGCGCTGCACGTACTCGAGCCAGCGAAGCTCCTCTGCCATATCGAGTCGGGAGTTGAGGTCCGTGCCGATGCAGATGCGACCGCCGAGGCGGCGAATGCTCGGCACGTCGGCGATGCCGTCGCCGAGGTTGCCCTCGGTGATCGGGCACAGGCAGACGTTGCCGCCGGCGGAGGTGAGCCGGCGCATGTCGCCGGTCTCGGTATGGGTGCAGTGCACGGCGGTGAACTCGGGACCAATCCGCAGCCGCCCCGTGAGCAGCGCCATCGGCGTCATGTAGTGTGCCCGCCGGCAGGACTCGATCTCGCCGCGCACCTCCTCGACGTGCATGTGGCAGACCATCCCGCGGCGCAGGGCTTCCGCGTGAATCTCGACGATGTCCTCGATCGGCACGGCGCGCACGCTGTGCGGCGCGACGCCGATGCTTTGGGTTCGTCCGTCCAGCAGGTTGGCCAACCGATCGGTCTGGCGCCAGAAGCCGGACACGTCGGGCGTGTCGAACTGCCGCTGGGCGCCTTCGAGAGCACGGCCCACGTCGCCGGTTCGGTAGTAGCTGCTGAGCAGCACGAGGCGGATCCCGGCGTCCGCCGCGGCCCGCAGGATGACCTCGTCAAACGCGAAGCCCCCGCAGGACTTGTCGTGGTGCAGGTAGTGAAACTCGCCGACCGTGGTGATCCCCGCGGCGAGCATCTCGGCGTACGCCTGTCGCGTCAGTGCATAGAGGCGATCGACCGTCATCGTCGACACGAGGCGGTACATCTCCTCCCGCCAGGTCCAGAACGAACCCGATCCCGAGGGGAAGCGCTCCCCGCGGCCGCGCAGCCCGCGCTGGAACGCGTGGCTGTGGGCGTTGATCATCCCTGGCAGCAGCGCGCGGCCTTCCAATCGGCGTGTCGGGCGCTCGGACAGCGCGCCGACGTGCCCGATGGTGCCGTCGGGCGCGATGACGACCTGCACGTGCGGCTCGAACTGCCGACCGGTCCAGGTCAGGTCGGCCTCAAGGATCTCGCGGTGGAGCATGATGTGGCCAGTCTACCCGGGCGGCATGCGGCAGGGGAGGGGAAGCCGGTGCGGGCTTTCACGCGCTGCGGCAAAACTCGCCCACTACGCGATCGAGGACACGCCGCGCCTCGGCGAACTCGGCCTTCGGGAGCGACTCGTTGGGCTTGTGGGCCACCTCGATCGTGCCGGGGCCATACAGCACCGAGTCGATCCCCATCTGCTGAAAGACGCCGGCGTCGCTGGCGTAGGAAACGGCCTCGTCTCGCGCCTGCCCGACAATGTGCATCAGCCGGGTGCACACCGCGCAGTCAGCCGGCGCCTCCAGCGGCGGGCCGTCGTTGAGGACCTCGACCGTGCAGTCCGCCGCGTCGACGGCGGCGGCCACCGCCTCGCGGACCCGCCCGATGATCGAGGTGGACTCCATGCCCGGCAGCACCCTGGCTCCGATATCCAGCACGCACCGGTCAGGGATCACGTTGACCGCCGAGCCGCCGCGAATCATGCCGACGTTCAGCGTGACGAAAGGCGTCTGCGGAAAGTGCCGGCTGGCGGGGCAGCGCTCAGCTTCGAGTGATTGCCGCAGGGATGCCAGGGCACCGATCACCCGGGCCGCCGGCTCGATGGCGCTACGCCCGAGGTGCGGATACGCGCTGTGCGCGGGAATGCCGCGGATCGTGACCCGCAGCTTGAGATGTCCCTTGTGCAGCCGGACGACGCGCAGCTCGGTCGGCTCGCCGATGATCGCTTGACGCGGCAGTGGTAATTCGCCGTTCCATGTCCGCTGGAAGTGCTGAGCGCCGAGCAAGCCGAGTTCTTCGTCGAAGGTCAGCAGCAGCACCAGCGGCGCGGTCATCCTCGCTCGTGCCGCCGCGGCGTCGCGGGCGACGTTCATCGCCAGTGCGACAAACCCCTTCATGTCTGCGGCGCCGCGCGCGTAGTAGGCGTCGGGGTCCTCCGCGAGTTCGAACGGGTTGGTCCGCCAATCCGGCTCCTCGGCGGGCACGACATCCATGTGGCCCGACAGGATCAGCCCGCCACCCGCCGCGGCGGGCAAACTTCCATCCTCACCCGCCACGCGGACGACGAGGTTCACCTTCTCGCCGTCAGCACTCTCGTTGCGGGCAATGGTCACGCCCGGCACATTGAGGTAGTCGCAGATGAACTCGGCGATGGGGCGGTTCGGGTAGCGGCTTGTGGAGTCGAAGGACACGAGCCGGGCGAGCAGATCACGATCGGACAGCATCGCGGTCATGCGACGGATTTCCCCCCAGCGCGGGTGGCCGCGTCAGCGGCGCCGATTGGCCAGCATCCAGGCAGCGACTTCAGCATTCTGGTAGCACGGATCCCATGAGTTGTGCCCCACGCCCGGCAGTTCGTCGTAGCGAACATCGCCCCCCGCAGCGCGGACAGCCTCGACCATCGTGCGCGAGCGTTCGGCCGGTACCACGGTGTCGGCGTCGCCGTGCCAGCACCAGATCGGCAGCTTCGCCAGTTGCGGCGCCCACGCCGAATCACCACCGCCGCACACCGGCACCGCGCAGGAGAACCGCTCCGGATGCATCGAGGCGATCCGCCACGTCCCGTAGCCCCCGAGCGACAGGCCGGTGAGCACGATGCGGGTCTCGTCGATGCGATATGTCTCGATGGCCGCGTTGAGCGTCGCCAGGGCCAGTTCGACCATCGGCCCCTCCCAGCGTACTTCCGGTCGGCACTGCGGCATCACCACGATGCAGGGATAGCGGTCGACGTGCTTCCGTATGGCCAGCCCCAGCCCGTGCAGCGAGTGCACGCGACCGTCCACGCCGCGTTCGCCCGCGCCGTGCATGTAGAGAACCGCGGGCCAGGTCCGCTGAGGGGTGTAGTCGTCCGGAACGTACACGACGTACTTGTACGTCTCGCCGTGCAGTTCGATGGTTGTGTCGACAAAGCCGGTGGGGATCGAGGCCACCTGGTGATCTCCTGTGCAGGGGCAGGGCTTGTGACAGCCCGACATCGTGACCAGCAGCAGGGCGACGGGCATGGTCGCGGCCCACCAGCCAAGCCCGCGGCTGCCTCGGGCGATTCCATAATCGAATGGCATGACCATCGTGTACCCCGCAGGCGGCGACGGCGTCAAGTCGCCCGCGGCAGCGCCGCCCCCGGGCGGACCGCCACTTTGCGACCGTTGCCGCTGCCATTCGCCGGCCTGCGGCCCTAGAATGGAGCCAGGCCAGTCCGGGAGAACGTGCCTTGCTGTTGCTTATGCTGATCGCCATCCTGACGCCGCCCGCAGCCGGGGCGGGGGAGCCTGCCGTGAGTTCGCCGAGTGACCGGGTCGTGTCCGCCGCGATTGCCTCCTTCCAGCATGGCGAGATGCCTCGCGAGCCCCGGTTGCGGGGGCTGGTCATCGGGGTGTGGCCCGTCGCGGACGAGGCGCCCGTGGACGACGCGAACCTGATGTCCGGAACGGACTTCAGCCTCCTGGTCGCCCAGCATCTGTACCACATCGTCCATGCGGCGAAGGGGACCGTGGTGGTGTGCCCGGCCGAGTCACCGAGCTTTGTCTCGCCGCCCGGCGTGTTTCGCGAGAAGCGCTGCGATCTGGTGATTGCGATTCGCGTGACGACACGCGGCGTGGCGAGCTCGCCGCCGGCGGCTGAGCAGGTCCATCCGCTCAGCGCGGCGCTGGCGGCCGCGGTCGGTGGTGACGCAATCCCCGGCGGGCTGCCCGAGCCGCTGGGCCTGGACGCGCCCACCGCGACCTTCCCCGCCACGCCTCATAGCGGATCCGGCGGGCGCGCCGCGATCCGCCGATCTGCCCGAGAGGAGGCGACCCGCATCGGGCGCGGGCTCTCCGAGTTCGCTGCAGCCCACGGGAGTGCCCTTCACCCGACAGCCGAGACTTCGGCGGCTGGGGATCAGGCCGGCGGCGATGTTCCCAGCTACCCGCGCGTCACCGGATCATCGCGGCAGGCGTCCCTCGCGCGGCAGCTCGCGGGCGACCAGCCGCTCGCTCCGGATCGCGTCGACTGGTTCGTGAAGATGTTCGCACGCGTGGCGCCGAACGATCGCACGCTTGTCGCGTTCCAGCCGAACGTCGAGCGCGACGGCGAATCCTGGATTCTTCGCGGTACCACGAACGTTCCGTCGCTCATCAAGGGGATCGAAGGGGCGCTGGAAGCGGTCGGCGTCACGCCCGTGCGCAACGAGATTCGCTCGCTGCCCCGTCGCGACGTGCTGAAAGACCGCCTGTTTGGAGCCTGCCGCGTCTCGACGGCGCTGGCGTACGACAAGCCGGCGGCGACCGGCGGGGTGGTGACCCAGCTTCTGTACGGCGAGCCGGTATTCCTGCTGGATGCGCGCGACGGCTGGCTTCAGCTTCACGCCGGCGATGGCTATGTCGGCTGGGTGCGCGAGGAGTCCATCGCGCCGATGGACGCCGGCGTGTTTGATCGTTACCGCGCCTGTGATCGCGGGGTGCTCGTGACCGAGGTCTCCGGCGACACCGACGCGGGCACGCCAGACCTGCCGCGTGGGGCGCGCGTGGCCGTAGTCGACCTGGGCGACGACCGCTGCACCATCCTGACCCCGGAAGGATCGAAGCGTGCGATCCGGCGGGAGGCTGTCCGGCTGTTAGCCGCGGATCCGGCGGCCGAGGCGCGGGCGCTTGCCGCGTTGGAATTGCTGCACACGCCCTACCGGTGGGGCGGGCGCTCGCCCCTGGGGCTGGATTGCAGCGGGCTCATCACCAACGTCGGCGGGCAGACTGGCGACAATCCGCCGCGCGACGCATGGCAGCAGGCCCTGGTCGGCGAGCTCGTCGCCACCGACTGGCACCGCACCGGCATCCGCCGCGGCGACCTGCTCTACTTCATCGACGCCACTGGCCGGGTCTATCACACCGGCATCGCCCTCAGCGCGACACACTTCGTCCACGCCGCCGTGCCCGAGGTCCAGATCGGCAGCTTCGACAAGGCCGACCGGCTCTACGACGAGCGGCTCGACACCTCGTTTTTTGTCGCAAAGAGGCCGTGAAGAGAATTGCGGATTGCGGCTTGGCAGAGGCGAGGCTTCCTGGCAATCCGAAATCAGACGTTCCGCTCCGCCGCCACCAGATCGTCGTACGTTTCCCGCCTGCGGATCAGCCGGCTGGTCTTGCCGTTTACGAGGACTTCCGCGGCACGCGGTCGGGAGTTGTACTGGCTGCTCATGACAATGCCGTAGGCCCCGGCGGTGAACACGCAGAGCAGGTCGCCGCGGTTCACCGCGGGCAGGTAGCGGTCCTTGGCGAGGAAGTCGGCGCTCTCGCACACCGGCCCCACCACGTCGACGAGCACGGTGTCAGGCAGGTGCAGGTCGCGCCTGCGATCCGTGGGCGGCAGCGGCGTACCGTCGGCTGCGCGCGGCGACACCGGCCACACGAAGTGAAACGCTTCGTACAGCGCAGGGCGGATCAGCTCGGTCATCGACGCGTCGGTGATCAGGAATTGCTTGTGGCCCGAGCCCTTGCGGTAGAGCACCCGGCCGATCAGCACGCCTGCGTTCGCCGCGATGCTCCGGCCCGGCTCCATGAGCACCTCCAGGTTGCGACCGGCCAGCAGGGGAACAAGCTGCGCCGCGTAGTCGGCTGCAGTGGGCGCCTGTTGTCCGTCGTAGTGCGCTCCGAATCCGCCGCCGATGTTGATCGCTCGGACCTCGAAGCCGTCACGTCGCAGGTGGTCGATCAGCTCGACGCCTTTCGTGATCGACTGGACATAAGGCTCGATCGTGTTGACAGGCGATCCGATGTGCAGGTGAATTGCGCTGAGGTCAATCCCAGGCAGCCGCGTATAGGCCGCAAAGGCCGCGCGTGCCCGTTCAATGTCGACGCCGAACTTCGTCTCGTGCTTTCCGGTGGTGGTGTAGCGATGGGTCTTGGGGTCGACGTCCGGATTGACGCGCAGGGCCACCCGCGCTTTGCAGCTCAGCCGCGTCGCGATCTGCGCGAGATGCTCGATCTCCTCCTCTGACTCGGCGTTGAACCAGCCAATGTCGGCCCGGAGCGCGGCTTCGATTTCCGCGGCGGTCTTGCCGACGCCGGCGAAGACGACGCGCCCCGGGTCTCCGCCGGCCTCCAGCACACGCGACAGCTCGCCACCGCTCACCACGTCAAACGCCGAACCACGTTCACGCAGCAGCCGCAGGATCGCCAGGTTCTGGCAGCTCTTGACCGAGAAGCAGATCCACGGGCGAAGGACCGAAAAAGCGGCCGCCATGCGGTCGTAGTGCTCAAGGAGTGTGCGCTGCGAATAGACGAACAGCGGCGTGCCGTATTCGGCCGCCAGGGAGTCGAGTGAGACATCCTCGCAGCACAGGCTCGCGCCGCGATAACGAAAGTGGTCCATAATCCCTCGATGATGTCCGGCGTGGCCGGGTCGCACCCGGCGGTGGTGCGCCGCGGTCCTGCGGCCGGGGCTGGCGCATTTTAGGGCCGCATGCCGGTGCGTCGAGTGCGGCTTGACTCCACCGCCAGCGATCTTGTCGGACGAGGCGGTTGTCGCACGCGTCCGTTGGTTATTCCTTCAAGCGTGAATAGCCCGGGGCCGACAACACTGCTGCCACGCCGCTCGGGGTGACAGCTGCCGCGGGATCCCGCTCTTCTCAGGCCTTCGAAGCCACGATCTCCCGGCGAGAAACGAGCGAGGCGGCCCGTCAGGCTGCCGCGGTATGGCCCGCACGGCCGGATCCGCCCGGATGTCGCTGCGTGCCCGTCTTGACAAGGAGTTTGCCGATGCCACTTCAGGAAAGCCGTGAGTGGGAACGCCAGATCTGTTCCAGTCCGATCTGGTTCAAGGAGCCGGGGGGAGAGGCCTTTCGCCAGGGATGGATGCTCGAGAAGTCCGAGATGGGCGCCGCGTTCCTGAGCCGGGGCGAGAATTCGATCCTTCCGGGTTTTCGCCTGCTGGTCTCCACGCTCGATCCGCTGGACACGATCTCGAACATCCGTGAGGCGCGCGTCATCCGCGTCGAACACGTTCACGGCGACGTCGTCCTCGCGGGCATCCAGATGCGCGCCCGACCGGAGGAGACCGCGCCGCCGATCGCCGCACTGGAGGAACCGGCCCTCGTGTAGCCGCCCACGTCGGAACTTGCGCCCCGTCCACCCCGGCCCTGAGTCGCCGCAGAGGGGCGCCGCGCATCGCGCCGGATCCATCCGGAGCTATTGTCACATCCAGCGTCTGCACGAGGAGGTGTGAAGCCATGACCTGTGTCGTCGATCGCCGAGGGCACGCGCGCGCGGCGCTCTCCGGCGAAGTAACCTGGCAGTCAGACGGCTCCATGGGTCGCTGCCGACTGATCGATGTTTCACCCAAGGCCGCGTGCCTGCTCGTCGAGCCAGGCGATGCGGCGAGGATTGGCGAGACGATCTCGATCGCCATGCCCCTCGCCGGGAGCATGGAATGGCTCATCGCGCGCGATGCGCGCATCGTCCGCCGTCGGCCGCGCGCTGACCAACGCGTGCGATTGGTCGTGCGCCGCAACGTACACGTCAGCGGCGTGGATTCGGGAACCTGACTCGCGGGAAAGGCTGCAGCCACCCTACGGAAAAGAAACGAGTTCGCCGGGCGACGGCCGCCCGGCGAACTCGTATTCGTTTCTATGAAAGCCGGATTCGCGCGCTAGCGTCGAGCCGGCCGCCGGAGCAGCGCGACCGCAGCCATCGACGCGGCCAGCATCGCCACGGTCGGCTCGGGCACGGCGCGGATGTTGTCGATACCCAGCGCGGCCGTCACGTTGACGCTCTGCGTGGGGGGCGAGGGGGTGCCGGGATCGTGCCGCAGCAGCAGCCGCGTGACGTTGCTCAGCGCGTTCTCGTAGGGAAACAGCCCTGAGCCGACGTTCGTCAGCGCAGACGGGCTGATTTCGAACACGGCGTGGTGCCACTCGCCGCCCGTCGGGACGACAAACGCGGTCGTGCTGGTCCACGAGTCCGCGACGCCCTGCGCGAGGAACATCAGGCGCATGCTCAGCACGGTCGAGCCCTCGTTGCGCAGGTCCATCTCGATTCGCGAAACACCCGCCGCGAGGTAGTTGCCCGCCCACTGAAAGTCGTTGCGGGTACCCATGTGCGAGCCGGCGGTGGAGGCCCGCAGATACCGGTCGCCGTCCCCGGCAGGGCCGCCCGAGGGTGCGTTCGTGTAGGTGATGCCGCCGTTCCAGCCGGCCAGGTCGCCGCTCTGAAACGTATCAATCTGGTTGATCAGGATGGCCGACGCGGCCTGCGTCAGGCAGCTCACCCCCACGACGCAGACCGCGGCAAGTCGTCGGAAATTCAATGGATCGCTCCTATCCCCTTGCACCCCCCGAGACGGCCGGGTGATTCCCTATTTTAGCATTCCCGGGGGCTCGGCTCAATCCACGCGGGGTGGCCCAGGTGGCGAAATGGCTCTCGGCGCCACCAAAAACGGGCCGCCCCGACCGCACATGAGGCGGCGGGGCGGCCCGGCTGGTGACAGGCGGATCCCCGCGGCTCGGCCGCGGGGCGACCCTACGGACAGACCGTCGACACGCACTCGGTCCCCAGCCCCAGGAACGTCCCGGTGCACGCCTCCTCGGTCGTGTCGCTGCACGAGAGCCCCTCGCAGCAGGCGCCCGTGTCGCACTGGTTGGCTTCCAGGTAGACGCGGACGTTGTCGATCACGCCGAAGCTCAGCGCCGCGTTGTCCGACACCGAGGTGAACGGATCCAGGTAGCCGATGGCGATGTTGCCGTCGAGCGGGAACACCGTCGTGCCGATGTTCTGATCCAGGTCGGCGATACGCAGGCCGTCAATCGACCATCGGACGCGCGTCCCCGTGCGGCGCAGCTCGACCTGGCGCCAGGCGAAGCCCACAGTGCCGACGGCAGCCGTCCCCGTCTGCTGCGGGAAGTCGAGCTGCTGCTGGGCCGGCGGAGCGTCGCCGGGGAAGGTCGCCGCGTAGTACGTCGCGGTGTTGTTGTGAGCGCCGCCGCCCGCCGAGCTGGTGCCCGCGGCAAACTGGCCGCTCTCGGCGAACTGCTCCGAGTTGTTCTTGTACGCGCGGAAGTCGCGCGTCGAACCGCCCTCGCCGGCAACGGCGAACCAGCCGCCGACGCCCGTGCTCGTGGCCGTCGTGCCGGTGTGGAAGTTGTTGGTGACGCCGTCGTGGCCGACGCCCGCCGTGACGAACTCGGTCGAGCCCGTGCCGCCGGCCGGGAGCGGACCGTTGACGTTGATCCACATGTCGAACGTCAGCAGGTAGTTGCCGGAGTAGCTTTCGCCCGTGGGCAGGACGGTGATCGACTCGATCGTCCCGGGAAGAGCCATGTTGGCTTCCAGCTTCAGCCCGAGCGTCGAGCCGTCGCCGTTCGGTGACGGCGGGATGCCCAGCAGGCTGTAATCCCAGGCGAAGGTCGCCGCCGTGTCCGCCGACGACTGCAGGATCGTCCACGACCCGGAAGTATCCGTATCGAAGTCGTCCTCGAACGCGAGCAGGCAGTACACCGGCTGCACGGTCTTGGTGTTGGAGTCCGGGCTCTCGATGCCGGCGATCGTCTGCGTCGCCACCACCGAATCACCCTCGTTGAGCGTGGCCACGGCCACCGCGACGGTCGCGGCGCCGCCGGTGGGCTCGCTCGTCGGCGAGCCGTTGACATAGACCGTCACCGTCGTGGCCAGCGGATGCAGGCCGGAGACGGGCACTTCCTCCTCGTTGGCGTTGAGATCGGTCAGCAGTGTCGGCGCGGGCACGCGTACCGTGACCCCGACCGACTGCACGCTCTCGTTGCCGATGGTTTGCGTCGCCGTGATGACGTCGCCGTTGACCAGCGCGCTGACCGGCACCGACACCGTGGTCGTCGCCGGGTTGCTGATCGAGCCGATCTCGGTGAGTTCATTGGCGTAGACGGTCACGTCCGACGCGACGTTGGCGATGATTCCGCTGACGTCAACCTGCAACTGGCTCGGCACCAGCAGCGCCTGCACCGTGGGCACCGGCACGCTGACGGTTACGGCGGTGGAGAAGCAACTCTCCTCGCCGGGCGTGCCAGGAAAGCGCGGATCAGGGCCGTCGCCCGCCGCGTTGAGGCCGCTGCCGTTCATGTAGTTGGGCAGGGACGTGCACAGGCCGATGTTGGCCGAGACCTGGCCGCGATCGGCGGCGTTGATCGCACCGTTGCCATCCAGATCAAACAGGCAAAGCTGGTCATTGCCCGTCTGGCCGATGTTGGCCGAGATCTGGCCGCGGTCTGCGGCGTTGACCACGCCGTTGCCGTCCGTGTCGCCCAGGCAAGTCACGCCGAGCAGCGCGCCCGCGTCGCAAATGTAGGACGGGCCGCCGGTGCTCTGCGTCGCATAGATCACCTGTCCCTCTTCGAGCTCATCGACCGGGACCAGCGCCGTGCCGCCGGGGAACGGGCCCGGCAGCGTCCCGACGATCGTGTCGCGGTCGTTGGCGTAAATCGTCACCAGGTCGGACGTCTCATCGACACCGGCCAGCGCGACCTCCATCGACCCGGGATACAGCTCGCTGCTGATGATCGGCGAGGGGATGTCTGTGGCGGGGCCGAACGGCAGCGGGGCGTCGCCGATGGTCACCGAGATGTCGTCGAAGAACATCCGCGGCCCGTTATTGCTGAAGCCCTGGCCGACGATAATGAACTGATAGGGTTCAGTGTTCGGCCGGGGCACGCCCGTCTCGTAGCCCGCCGGGTTGGCAAGCACGCCGTCGACGTAGTAGTTGATCACCCCCGAGCGGACCTCGATCTGCATCGTGTGCCAGACGTTGGCACTGCGCGCCGCGGTCGAAGGGGCATAGCTGCGAGCGCCGCTCGACAAGAAGCCCGGCAGCGGGTTGTTGAAGTCGGTGAAGCGGATGATCACCGCGTAGTTGCTGATCAGGTCACCCACAAACTCATTGATCATGCCGATGCCCGTGGTGCCCGGGTCGCCCGTCGCGGTAGAGAACTGGCCGCTGGCGAAGCGAGCGAGTTCAAGCCGCGTGCGGGCATTGCCGCTCTGGATGTCGTGCTTGAACTTCCAAGTCACCCACAGCGGTTCGGCGTCGGTGCCGTTGAGGCTGCCGAATGAGCGGTAGAGCCGTGCCGCGTCCGAGCCCGACGGATTGAACTCCTGAATGACGTTCTCGCAGCTGGCCGCACTGCCGCTGGTCAGCGTCAGCCGGGCGCTGGAGGGCGTCGGGTTGGCGATTGAATTGCTCCAGAACTGGTTGAACTCGGCCTGCGAAGCGTAGCTGTCGAAGTTCTCGGCGAGGGCGGTGCCCTCGGCCACGACAGTCACGATGCCCGACAGGCCGCTGGTAATGCCGCCGAGCGTCTGGGTGGCGCGAAGCTGGTCGCCGACTTCGAGCGACAGGCTCGAAAACTGCGCGACGCCGGTGATGCCGTCAGGAACGGCCGTGCCCTGCGACACGTCGTTGAGGAACAGTTCCGACGATGTCGCTCCGACGTCGCACTGGACCTCGACGATGGTATCCGAATCAAACACCGGGGCCACGACCGTCGGCGGATCGACCGGGTCGGGAACCGTCGCCTCGAACTGCAGCGCGTCGATCAGGAAGAGCATGCCCGTGGCGGTGTCGCTGGTCACATTGGTGAGGGCCAGGTGCTCGAGGGTGCCGCGGAAGTTCGGCGGATCGAGCACGCCGTTGCCGTTGGCGAAGGCCACGATCGCGCCCGGAGTGGTAACGCCATCGTAGGTCACGTCGCCGGTGGCGAGGTCGACCTCGAACGAACGGTAGCCGCCGGCGACGGGGATCGTCACCGCGGGGATCGGCACGCGCGTGCCCAACGCGTTGCGGAAGTAGCCGAAGCGGGTGATGTCGTCACCCGCCACGACCGAGTCGATCACGCCATTGAGGCCCGGGCTGATGACCACCTGCCCCGGCGTCGTGGCCAGGCCGACCCCGACCTCCTGCACGTCGTCGCCGGCCGCCACGGCCGAGGCGACGCCGTCGCCGCCCGTTTCGGGCTCGATGATGGCGTTGATGGTCGGGTCGACGCCGACCCACTCGATCGCGCCGACGGTGCCGCCGTTTTCGAGCTGGCCCACGTCCACGCCCGTCTCGCGGATGCCGAGGCAGAGCCCGAAGGCGCCGTTGACGAACGATCCGATGTTCTGAACGTCAAAGCGTACCACGCCGCGCGTATCGAGCGACGGGTTGGGGCGCGACGAGGCATTGAAAGACGTCAGGCGCACCCAGGCTTCGGGGTTGGCAGCATCCTGCCAGCTCCAGAAAACCTGGTAGGCGCGCGACCCGTCGCTGGCGCCGAAACCGGACACCGTGCGGAAGGAGCCGTTGTTGTCCTCGCCTGCGACGTTGGGCACGATGCCCGCTGTCGAGCCGGACGCCTGGGGCGCCAGGAAAATCTCCTTGGCGGTCGGCGAGTCGACGGCGCCGTCCTCGAAGCTCACGAGCTCCGAGGGAAACTGGGCAAAGGCTGCCGACTGTAGCAGGCATACCGCCGTGCTGAGTGCAAGTACACGCGTCAAACGTCGAAACATGGCTCTCCTCCTGGGAATGGACGGCCGCCGCCTCGCCGTCAGCGCCGGCGGCAGTGGTCTTAAGGCCGTCGAAAAACGCAACTCAGTATATCGCAACCGAGGCGCAATTGCGAACCAACTTCCGATAAGAACCACGCTCCCCAACAGAGAAAATTGCGGCGTTCCAGTGGGGCGTTGGTTCCTTGCGGCGGGGCGCCGCCGAAGGACCGGTATCTCAGCGGGGCGGCGCCGCGAGCGCCGCAGCGAGGTGCTCGACCAGGTGCAGCGCGGGGGCGTGCGTATGATGCTCGATCTGGTGTCGACAGCTGAAACCTGACACGGCGACGGCCGCCTCGCCGCGGTTGCGCACGGCGGGGAACAGGCGACCCTCCCCCACGGCGCGGGCGACTTCGTAATGCTCAACCTCATGCCCGAAGGCGCCCGCCATGCCGCAGCAGCCACTGGGAATCTCCCGGGCCGCGTCGCCGAACGCCGCCCGCATGAGCGAGACAGCATGTTCCGTGCCAACCTGAGCCTTCTGATGACAGTGGCCGTGATAAAGCAGCCCCCGCGCGCCGGCGCCCGGATCGAAGCGCAGGGCATCGGGTTCCCGCTCGAGCAGCCGGGCGAGGAAGCTCTCGATCATCATCGACTGTCCGGCGATCGCCCGCGCGGCAGGCACGGGGACGAACTGGGGCAATTCCTCGCAGAGCGTGAGGATACAACTGGGCTCCGTCCCGACGATGGGGATCCCCTCGCGCGCGAGGCGCGCGAGTTGCCGCACGTTCGCCTCAGCCCCGCGGCGAGCCTCGGCGAGCAGTCCCTGGCTGATCGCCGGCCGGCCGCAGCACGCCACGCGCGGACAGAGTACTTCGTACCCCGCCGCTTCGAGCAACTCTACCGTCGCGATGCCGATCGACGGCAGGAAGTAGTTCGTCCAAGTATCCACGAAGTACACGACCGGCCCGCGCGGCGCCGGCGAGCCCGTCCGCGTTCGGGCGTGCCGGGAGAACCACGCGCGGAAGGTCTTCGTCGCAAACCGCGGCGGCGGTACGCGCCGGTCAATGCCGTAACGCCGATCCATCCAACCGCGGACGAGTCCCGATTGTGCGACGAGATTCGCCAGTCGCGGCGCGAGCGAAGCCAGCGCCGCCCGGGCCGGCATGCTCGCGAACATCCGCGCGCGCGGCGGGACGCCCTCGCGAAGATTGCGCCGGGCGAGGTACTCGTACTTCAGCTTGGCCATGTCCACGCCGGTGGGGCACTCGCTCTTGCACGCCTTGCACGCCAGGCAGAGGTCCATCACCTCGGCGAGGTGGGGATCGTCCAGCCCCTCGAGCAGCCCGCGGTTGGAGAGCGCTACGCGCAGCGCATTGGCCCGCGCGCGCGTCGTGTGGCGCTCGTCGCCCGTCGCCTGGTAAGAGGGACACATCGTGCCCGTCAGCCGCTGGCGGCACTGACCCACGCCGCTGCACATCGCGGCCAGCCCCGCCATGCCGCCGTGCGCGGAGAAGTCCAGGTGTGTCTTGACCGCGCTCGCCTCGAAGGTCGGCCCGTGGCGGAGGTTTTCGGTCATGGGCAGTGGGTCAACGATCTTGCCCGGGTTCATCAGGTTCCGCGGGTCAAACAGCCGCTTCACCTCGCGAAAGGCGGCCATGATCGTCGGGCCGTAGACCCGTTCGACGTAGCGTGACCTGAGGATGCCCTCGCCGTGCTCGCCTGTGACGGCGCCGCCGAACTCGACGACCAGCTCGCACACGGCGTCCGCGATGCGCTGCATCTGGGCGACGTCCTGCGCCGTCTTCAGCCGGATCGCCGGATGCACGTGCAGACAGCCCACGCTCGCGTGGGCGAAGTAGCCCGTCTCGTGGATGCCCTCGCGTTCGACGATCGCCATGAACCGCGCGATGTACTCGCGCAGCCGCGAGGGATCCACCGCCGTGTCCTCGACGAAGTCGTAAGGCTGCACATCGCCCGGCCGGCTCAACAGCAGCCCGAGCCCCGCCTTGCGCAAGTTCCACACGTCGCCCTGTCCGGCTCGATCCAGCACGCGCCGGGCGGCGTACGTCCCGTGCATTGCCCCCGCGTCGGCCAGAAGCCGATCGACCCGCGCGGCGATGGTCGCCTCATCCTCGTCATAGAACTCGACGACGAGAATCGCCTCCGGGTCGCCCTCCAGGAACCCGCAGCGCTTCGCCACCGCAGGCAGCATGTGCCGGGCGTGCAGGATGAGCCGGTCTACCAATTCAACCGCCGCCGGGTGATGCGCGAGGATCGACGGCACCGCGCCCAGCGAGTCGAGCAGCTTGCCGTAGTGCAGCACCACCAGCCCCGCCCGTCGGGGCAGGGGGGTCAGCCGGAGCTTCGCCCCGACCACGATGCCCAGCGTGCCTTCGCTGCCGCAGAGCAGCTTGACGGCGTCCGCCGGCGTGCCGGGCGGCCCGAGTCGATCGAGGCCGTAGCCGCCGTTGCTTCGGAGTATCTTCGGGAACCGCCGGGCGATCTCGGCGTGGTTTTCGTCGCGAAGCTCACTCAGCCGGGCCTCGATGGCCGCGCGGCGCTCGGCGCCCGCTTCGGCACCTTCACCGAAGCTCACGAGTTGCCCGTCAGCTGTCACCAGGTCCAGCCGTGCCACATGATCCACGGTCCGGCCGAAGATGACCGAGTGTGCCCCGCAGGAGTTGTTTGCGATCATCCCCCCGAGGGTCGCCCTGCTGCTGGTGGCCACGTCGGGGGCGAAGTGCAGACCGTGCGGCGCGAGGGCCGCGTTCAGTTCGTCCAGCACCACACCCGGCTCGACCTCGACCGTGCGCGCGGCGACGTCGAGCCGCCTGTTGCGCTGCATGTGTCTTGAGAAGTCGAGGATCACCCCCGAACCGAGCGCTCCGCCCGCCAGTCCGGTTCCGCCGCCGCGGCCGACGATGGCGACCCCCGCCTCGGCACATGTCCGGACGGTGGCGATTACATCCTGCAGCGTTTTCGGGAAGACCACGCCCGCCGGAATGATCTCGTAGATGCTCGCATCGGTGGCGTAGATGGTCCGCGTGAGCGCGTCGAAGCGCGCGTCGCCGTCGAGCTGTTCGCGCAGCCGCGCGGCCAGCGGATGCTCCGCAGGCCGTGCCTCCCCACTGACAAGCGGCAGGCTGATGGACATGGCGCTGCTACTCCCGCATCGGGATTGTAGCGCTCGCCATCGCGAGGGAGCGGTACAACGCCGTGGTTTTCTCAGCCATCGCGCTGACGGAATGGTGCGTGCGGACGTAATCCTGCGCCGACCTCGCCACGCGGCGGGCGAACTCGCGGTCGGCGAGCGCGCGATCGATCGCTGCGGCCAGCGACGCGGCCGTCGGCTCAGTGCATACAATCGCCGTGTGGCCGTCGCGGTAGTGATTGCCCACCCGGCTCGGCATCGTGATGACCAGCGCCCCCTCGCCCATCGCGTGCAGCCCGCCCGTCGAGGCGGCCGTTTCCTCCGCCGGGATGATGAAGATGTCGGCGCTGCGCAGCACGGGATCCTTGTCGCCCATCGGCGTCGCGAACGTCACGACCGAGGTCAGGTCCAGCCGCCGCACCAGCCGCCTCAGCGCCTCGTCCTGTCGACCCCGCCCCAGCAGGAAGAGCAGCAGTTCTCGTCCGCGCCGACGCAGGTCGGCCGCGGCCTCGAGCAGGCGGTCGATCCCGTTTTCCGATTCCAGGTTCGACATGCACACCAGCGCCGGCGGCCGGTCCTCCCGGCGGAAGCAACTGACCTTCTCCGCGGCCAGAACTCCCAGTGGAATGGTCACCACGTGCTCATCGGCGACGAACTTCTGCGGACGCAGACGGTCCGAAAGCAACTCGCTCGTCGTTGATACCCGGTCGGGGTTGAGGTTCACCCCCGTCTCCAGCGCCTGGCAGTCGGCGAGCGAAGACGCGTGGCAGACCAGGTCGGCGTCGAAGTGGTCGGCGATGCGATGGCCCAGTTCGTACGATTCCAGCGACAGGGCGTGGACCACGTCGGGCGGCTGGGGGGTCAGGGTGTCGATGATGCGCGCCAGGCGGCGTTTCTTCATCGGCCACCGCGGCTCGTCGTGGATGATCGACTGGATCGGCCCGAACGAGAGGCTCGACGCCTGCTTGTCGGGGCTCAGCAGCCGCACGGTCACCGCCTGGTCGATCAGGCCGACCGCCAGGTGTCGCAGCGAACGGCCGAACCGTCGCAGCGCGTCCTCCGACACGCAGAGCACGGCCGAGACCGTCGCAAGCTGACCCGGCTCGGTTGCCATGCGGCCATCAGAACCCTCCCTACGCGCTGTGTCAAATGACAAGCGGGTTATGCCGGGGCCTGTGCGCCTGCCGCGACGGGCCGGCGCGGTGCGCCAGCCGCCGCAGTGAGCCGCACCACTTCCTCTTCAAGAATCGTCAGCCCTCGATCAAGCTGATCGTCCGTAATCACCAGCGGGCAGAGGATGCGGATGATGTTTCCGAGTGAGCCCGCAGGCAGCACGATCAGCCCGCGCTGGAAGCAGGCCGCGACGATCTGCTTGACGAGGTCGCCCAGCGGCCTGTTCGGATCGCCGCCCTCGACGAATTCCATCGCGACCATCGCCCCCGGCCCGCGGACATCGCCGATCACCCCACACCGCTTCTGCAGCGCCGTCAGCCGCTCGCGCACACACCGACCGACCCGATCCGCCCGGCCGCAGATGTTCTGCTCTTCCATGTGGCGGATGTTGGCCAGCGCCGCGGCGCACGCTACGGGGTTGCCCGCGTAGGTGCCGCCGAGCGTGCCCGGCTTGGGGGCGTCCATGATGTCGGCTCGCCCGACTACCGCGGCGATCGGCAGGCCGCCGCCCATCGACTTCGCCCAGGTGGACAGGTCCGGCGTCACCCCCAGGTGCTGATACGCCGCCCACCGACCCGTCCGCCCGAAGCCGGTCTGCACCTCGTCGAAGATCAGGACGATGCCGTGCTCGTCGCAAAGCCGCCGCAGCCCGAGGGCGTACTCCGCCGGCAGGGCGACGAAGCCGCCCTCGCCCTGCACAGGCTCGACGATGATCGCCGCCACCTGGTCCGCAGCGATGGTGCCCGTCAGCGCAGCGCGCAGCCGGCGCAGCTCCCGCGCGACGAACGCCTCCATCGGCAGGCCGTCGCCATAGCGGAAGTGATTCGGAAAAGGCAGCCGGTGAACCTCCGGGGCGAACGGGCCGCAACCCGCCTTGTAGCCCACCTTGGAGGTGAGCGTCAGCGCCATCAGCGTTCGGCCGTGAAACGCCTCGGAAAAGCAGATCACGCCCGGCCGACCGGTGGACTGCCTCGCGATCTTCACCGCGTTCTCCACGGCCTCGGCCCCGCAATTGTTCAGCATCACCTTCGTGCCGCCCGCCGCGCCACCGTGCGGAAAGAGCTCAACCAGCTTTTCGCAGAGGGCGACGTACGGTTCGTAGGTCGTGACGTGGATGCAGGTGTGCAGGTATCGCCCGGCCTGCTCGCGGATGGCCGCCACCACCGCCGGCGGACAGTGGCCGCCATTGGCCACGCCGATCCCGCCGGCGAAGTCGATCAGCTCCCGCCCGTCGAGGTCGACCATCGTGGCGCCGCTGGCCGACGCCACGGTCGCCGGGGTGATCAGGCTCAACCCGCGCGAGACGACCGCCTCGCGGCGGGCCAGCAATTCCTGCGACTTGTTCATGGTGTGTCCGCTTCCGGCAGGCCCGAGGCGCGTACGAAGCCATTGCTCCCCCGTCCGACTTGCCGCGAGGGAGGGCACAGGACAGGCCGCCCGTCCTGCCCGGCGGAATCGTATCCGCCCCGCCGAAGCCCGAGAAGCCGGGCCTCGCCGGCGGCGAGAGACCCTGGTTTCCCCCCTCCCTGTCAGGGAGGGGCAGGGGGAGGGTGTCGAAAGGCGCAGCCCGCCTCCGGCCATCCCCACCGCTGACGACCTGTTACGTGGGAGCTTGCCCGTGCGGCGGTTCAGCACAACGGCGAAGTGCGAGTTGCTGCCGTCGCGGTCGAAGACGATGCCGGACGTGCTGGTCCACGAGCGGGCCGGAGAGGAGCCCTTGGCCTCAGGGTTGATGCCGCAGAAATTTTGCGATCGCTCGGCTTTTCCGGGTCGCAGATAGGCTTACGGTATCGACTCCCGACCCAATCCCGTTCGGCACGCAACATGCCTTTACCGGATTCGCGTACAGGCGAACAAG
>CAYRSS010000055.1:0-27778 GCA_964426945.1 uncultured Phycisphaeraceae bacterium | reverse complement strand
CGATCAGGCGGCGGCGCGAGATGACGATGTTGCGGCGCTCCGCGTCGATCTTGAGAATCTTCGAGCGGATGGTGTCGCCGATGTACTCGTCGATGTTGCCGGGACGCCGGATGTCGACCTGCGAGGCGGGCAGGAACACCGGGTAGCCGATGTCCACCAGCAGACCGCCCTTGATCTTCCGCATGACGCGGCCTTCGACGGTGTCGCCTTCCTGCTTCGAGCTGACGATGCGCTCCCAGTTCAGGATCCGGTCGGCGCGGCGCTTCGACAGCACGATGTGCCCGCTGTCGGACTCGACCGACTCGAGCAGCACCTGGACCGAGTCGCCCACCTTGATGGTCGACTCGTCCTCCCACTCGCCGCGGGGCACGAGCCCCTCGCTCTTGAGGCCAACGTCAATCACGACGTCGTGGCCCCCGCGGCCGACGATGCGGCCCGGGAGGTTCGAGCCGCGGCGCCGGTCGGCCTCTTGCGGGTTGAGCGCGCCCAGGATCGACTCGTGATCGCCCGCGCCTTCGAAGACCCTCTTGAGCTCGGCTTCGAGCAGATTGCCGTCTTCGAAATCCAGATCGCTGATAAGGTTTTGATCTACCATGGGAAGTTGCTGCGGCCGAGGACCGGGCCACCGTCAGAAACGGCCGGCCGGACTCGGCACCACCGCCGGGAAGGGAAAAGAGCCTCGCCGCCAGCGGGGCGCGGGACGCCCCGCGCGGAAACCCGCGACTGCGCAATGTTCATCGCTCACGCCGCCCGGGTGGGACGGCGAAGGATCAGCAGACGCTGACCCGCTTGAATCCGTGCCGACGCTTGCGGCTGATGAGCTTGCGGCCGTTGTGCGTACGCATACGGGCCAGGAAACCCTGCTTGCGAGCGCGCTTGATCTTGCTCTGGCGCCTGGGGTAGTGCATCGTCGTTCAACCTCGTTGCTCGCGCCGACGCTCCGACCCGGAGGGGCGCACACCTCACTGCCTCGCAGCTCACAGGGCACCGCGAACCGACAGGAACGCAGCAGTGTAAACGCGAGCCCGCCCGCGGGCAAGGCCTGTGAAAACCGCCCCGCTGCCCCTCCCGCCAATCGGCCGGCCCGCAGCGGCAATTTCGCTGCGCCCTCGCGCCGCCCGCGGACCGATACGTTGCAGGGCCCGGTCCGCCGCCAGGATGGCGCGCGCCTGAGGCCCGCCTACGGCCAGGGAAATCATGGAGGGCTTCAATTGTTCCGCAATAAATGTAATTCCGCCGTCGTCATGGCGCTTTTCGGATGCCTCTCGGGCTGTGGCATCATCCCCCCGGCCGGGGGAGGCAGCGACAACGAAAACGACAACACCGGCGGTGGGCCGGTCGTTCCCAACGTCGGCGAGCCGTCGAACCAGCAGGTGCTCGTCCGCTTCCTCAACCTCAGCCGGACCGAGGCGGTCGATGTTGAGTTCTACGCCGCCCCCGCGGGGGTAACAAACCTGCCGGACGATCTTTTCGCCCCCGCCTTCCGCGTCACCACCAGCGTCGGGGTGGCCGGTTCCAGCCTGATCACGCCAGGGGCGGGCGACCAGATTCTCCTGGACTGCACACCCAACCTGGTGCTGGGCACCGAGGGCGGCGCCTTCCGCGACGCCGAAAGCGGCGAGCCCCGCGGCGAAGGCCAGCCGCGCTGGGTACAAGACACGGGGATCGGTCTTTGCGGCGGCACCGTCACCTTCCTCTACGCGGGGGGCGGGACGCAGTTTGAGACGAGGATCACGGTGGAGTAAGCGCGGAAACGCCGAAAAGCCAGAAAGTCAAAACGCCAACATGGGGATGGCTCCGGGGTAAGAGAAACGCGACCGAGTGGCGCGTGAGATGAGAGCAGCATGGTTCGACTCGGCTGGCTGACCGTCGTTGTTCTCGGCATCCGCGGCGCCGGTGCGTTTGCGCAGGCCTCTCCGATCGAGCCGTCGCTGGATGACTTGCTGGTTCGCTACTTCAGGGCCGAGGCACCGGGCGAGCGAGACGAAACGGCCAAGGCGATCGCCGCGGCGGCGAAGGACGACGCAGCCGTGGTGGCCGCGGCGCTGCGCTCGGTCAACCTGTGGTCGCCGAAGCCCGGCGGATCCGGCCAGCCAGCGGCCATACCCATCAAGAGCGCAGAACTCGGCGACGTGACGCTGACGCTCCAACTGCCCTCAGACTACTCCCCGGAACGCCGCTGGCCGCTGGTCATCTCGCGATACGCTCAACCTGTTCTGTGCGGAAACGACAACGTGCTGCGGCCGCCCACCAGCCTTCGCCTCCTCGCCTCCGCTCCCCTCAACGCGCCGTCGATTCACGAACCCCATGATCAGCGAGCGCGAATGGAGATCGCACTGCGACTGGTCCGAACTCTCGCCCGCGTTGACGAGGACGACGTGCACTACGTGGCCCACGATCAGAGCGCTGGTGGCGAAGCGTTGATGGCCGCCGTCACCAACGCGGACGAGTTGGCCTCCTCTCAGTCACTCGTCAGCGGCGGATTCGGATGCGTTTTCCCCGAGCAGTTATTCCCAATGCTGCTGGGCAATACCCGTCATGTGGCGATTGACGTGCTGTTCGACGTCGGCGGCGCGCCGGCGCGCTGGCCGGCGTCCACCGCTCATCTGTTCATCAAGACCGCCCGAGACCTGCGCCTACCCACGAAGGCGGCCTATCCGCTCCCTACGGGCGAACTCGCCGGGTGGAACGGCGACGCGGTGAAGGGAAAACCCGTGGGGGAGATGCGCCGCCCCGCCGGGCCGGTCGAGGTTTCGCACTGGTTCCGCTACCCCGAGCACGGCCGGGCGTACTGGCTGCGGTGTACGAAGTTCCGCGGCGACGTGTGGGAAAGTGACCAGATCGACATCCTTCCCGCCCCGGTAACCGATCGCGACGCGTACATCAGCGAGATCCTCAAGTCTCAGCTCGGGTACCTCGGCGGCCGGATCGACGGGCAGACCATCACCCTCGAAACCCGCCGCTGCGAGAAGGTCGAAATCCTACTCGGCGAAAACTTCGTCGATTTTTCGAAGCCCGTGGTGGTAAGAATCAACGGCCGAACGCGACATGAAGGCGTGGTCAAACCGAGCATCGCCGACATGCTGGAACACGCCCGCGACGAGTGGCGGTTTCAGCATCCGGTGATGGCAAAGCTGCGCTTCGACGTCCGGATGGATGCGGAATAGCCAAGGGCTGTCAGCTATCAGCTTTCGGCTGTCAGCCAGAAGCCGTCTTCAGCGGTTTGCGTCCGTCGCGGTTCGTCATTCTTCCGCCCGAAGGGCGCACGGCCGTAGCCGGGGGCTTCAGCCCCCGGAAGACGCAGCCTCTATCAGAATCCGCCCGGAGGGCGGACGAATGCCCGGGTGTTACGCCACCCTTTGCCGAGGTTACGGCCGGGGCTATATTTCCCGCCATGCCGATTCTTCGCTATCTCGACGAGGCCGGGCAGGTCCGCATGTACGAGCTCGGCGACGATCCGGTCGTTGTCGGCCGGGCGGCGACGTGTCAGCTCATCCTCGACAGCGACATGATCTCGCGCGAGCACGCCCGCCTCGAGAAGGCGGCCGACGGCCGCTGGCAACTCCGCGACCTGGGCAGCCGCAACAAGACCTTCGTTGACGGCCAGACCATCGCCGAGACCTTCGTCCGCGCGGGTGACGTGATCCGTTTCGGCGATCGCGTAGTCGAGTTCCTGGGCGACGCCGGCCCGCGCGAGAAAATCGAGCTCGACTTCCTCACCCCCGACAAGACCGAACCCGCCGACTGTGAATGGGTCAAGATCAAGGCGCCGCTCTCGCTGACCGGGATGCAGGTGGAGGAACTTGCCCGCGTGCCGGGGCTGCAGCGCCTCACCGCCCGCGCCGAAGACCTCGCCGACACCGCCCTGTCTCAGGTGATGCTCGACCTGGGCGCGGAGCGCGGGTTAATCGCCCTGCGCGGCCCCGGCAAGCGCGACCTGATCCCCATTGCGCAGCGCGGCCTCAAGAAGATTCCCGGCGCGCCGCACATGCCGGTGAGCCAGACTTTCGTCTTCGCGTCGATCCTCCAGTCGGTGGCCGGGCGCTATCCGATGAGCGCCGCCGGACTCGATCCCAAGTCGGGCTACGCCGCGGCGGGGATCGTCGCGCCGCTGACCCAGCGCGGCGAGATCGTCGGGCTCGTTTATCTCGATCGCCCCAGCACGAAGAAGCCCTTCGCCTCGTCGGCGGTGCCCCAACTCTCCGCCGCGGGGGCGATGATCGGTTCGCTGATGGCCGATGCCACGCGCCGGCTGGCCGAGGGCCACGCCCGCGAAGGCGCCGCGTGGATGAGCGGCATGCGCCGGCTGATGCACGACCTGCAACTGCCCGTTGGCCCCGGCGAGGCGTTCTCAGTGCAGGCAAAGCACATCCCCGGTCGCGGCCGCAGCGGCGATCTTTATGACGTGATCCACCTCGACGAGCAGCGCACCGCGGTCATCTTCGTGGACGGCGGCGGACACGGCGTGACCGGCGTCGTCCAAGCCGCGGCGATACGCAGCAGCGTCCGCGCTGCCCTCGCCGTGTCGCCCGACAGCCTGAACGACCCCGCGCCGCTCTTTCACGCCCTGGGCGAACTGGCTGCGGCCTCGCCGATCCGTCAGACCATTCCCTGCACCTTCGTGGGCATCGACCTCGCGGCGGGCAAGCTGGCCTACGTCAACGCCGGGGGCATTCCGCCGGTGCTGATGGTCGCACCGGGTCGGCTCATGACGCTCGACCAGCCCTCGCTGGTGCTCGGCGTGGACCGCGCCTACATCTACGAAACGAGCTATGTCGATCTGCCCGATCGGTTCCGGCTGGTGTGCTTCAGCGACGGCCTGGCCGAAGCGGCCAACGTCGGCGGCGAACCGCTCGGCACGCAGCGCATCCACGACGCCCTGCTCGATCAGGATGCGTTCGCCGGCGGCGAGAACATCCTGAACCACATCCAACGCGCGCTCACCGCCCACCTGCCCAGCGGCGAGCCGGAGGACGACGCCAGCGTCGTGGTCGTGGCGCGGGGTTAGTCGAAGTTCGCGGAGGCCCCGGCGCGGCGGGCCGGCGTCAGCTATCTGCGCCGGGATTCGCGGCAGTCTTCGGCTCGAAAGCAAACAGTTTGCCCGCGCGGGCGGCGGCCACATCACGCAGCAGCGTCCCATCCTTCAGATACTGATCGAGCACGCCGGGGCACGACGTCTTGCCGGGCGAGTAGTCCAGATGACCGGCGATGGCGTCGTCGGGGATCTCCAGCTCCGCCGTCAGCCGCACCAGCAGCGCCACGAGTTGCCGATACTGCACCTCCAGCAGCGGCTGCGTGGTGAGGTCGCCGTTGACGCAGATGCCGATGTGGCCGGCGACGTCGTAGCCGGTGTTCGTGTCGGGCGCCCAGGCGATGGCGCGGCCTGCGAAGACTTCACCCTGTCGCGTGATGATGAAGTGATAGGGCACGTCGCCCCACGGCTTGTCACGCAGGCTGAAGCGAAGCAGGCGCCGCATCTTCTCGTCGCCCGCCACGCTGCCGTCGTCGCTGACGCCGGCGTGGTGGATCGTCAGCCGGCTGGGCTTGTGGGACACGAGGCGATCCGTGAGCGGTTCGGCGTCGGCCCAGGCGCTACGCGGGATGATGGCGACAGTGGGCGGCTTTCGCGGCGCGCACCCGACCGCGGCCAAGAGCCCGGCCACGACGACGACCATCCGAAGCGCGGTACGCATCATGGGCGAGCCTCCTCGGCCGTGCGGCCGCGGCGGATGATACCGCGCGGGGCTCCGGTGCGTCCCGGGGCGGCCTGCTCTCCGCTTGCCCGCCCCGCCAACGGGAAATAGACTCGATCCGGCCCGCCGCGACCGATTGAGGCCGCAGACGGACCGTCGCACCGCCCCCACCCGGCGGCCGACACAAGTTGTTCCGGAGGAGTGCCCGAGCGGCTGAAGGGGACGGTTTTGAAAACCGTTGTGCAGGTAACTGTACCGGGGGTTCGAATCCCTCCTCCTCCGATTCCCGGCTGACCACATACCGGCAAGCGACTCGCGCACGCCGCTACCTGGCCGTTCAAGAAGGGGTCTGGCTCGGCCGTCAATCCGCTTCCCCTGTCCGTGAAGGGCGGCCTAGGCGGTGCCTGACCCCTTTTTCAACGGACTCCTACAGCCGGCTCGCCGCCACCGCGGCCTGCTCGTGGATGGTGAAGGGGCGGACCGACTCGTTCGCCCGCGAGGAGAGCTTGTCCTCGATGTAGACCTTGAGGATGTACTCGCCCGCGGGGAGCGTCGCGGGCAGGGTGATTCGCTGGGCGAGGAAGAAGTCGGTGCGCCGTGTGCGGCTGACGTCTTCGATCTGCGGTTCGCTCTGTTCCCACACGCTGCGGCCGTCGTGCGTCAACACCTCGAGCCGCGTGCCTAGCACCGTCCGGTAGCCCTCCTCTCCCTTCTGCGAGGAGAAGTTGCGGATCTCGCTGTAGACAATCGTGGGCATCGGTCGGCCGGCGACGAAGTCCGTCGGCGCCTGCTCATCGTACACGCCGAACGTCACCACGCGGCGACACAGCGCGATGCGGGCGACGAACGGATCGGCCAGGTCGGCAAGGCTGCGCGCATACATTTCCGCCGGCGCCAGCTGATTGTCATCGACCAGCATCGGGTTGCGCACGACGGCGCGAGCCGCCGCCGCCGCGGGAACAAAGGTGGCCAGCACCTGCCGCGCAGGGGGCGAGAGATTCGGCGACAGTTCGGCCGCCTCCGAATCGCGCCCGAGGGCCAGCAGGAACATCGTCAGTCGCCACTGCGCATCGGCGTCGCTGGTGTCCTGTGCAGCGCGGCGCCAATCCGCGAGCAGGGCGTCGATCGACTGAAGCTGAAACGAGCGATCGAGCTCCATCGGCGCGTTGGTGACGCGGCCGGGCGGGTTGCCCGCCGCGGCCCCGGCCGCGGGCGTGTGCGCGGTGCTGGTCGGCAGGGCCGCGCGGATCGACACGGTCTGCACCACCGGCACCGCGGGCATCCGCGTCGGCGGCGCGAGATCAAGTTGGGCGTTGGCCAGCGAGCGCGGTTCGGGCGCACTGACGGCCACTGCGGGCGCGGCCGTCGGGACCGGCCGGGCAGGTGGCTCGACGATCCGCGCGCCGGTGTCGGGGCCTCGGCCGGTCAGCGGATCAAGTCCGGACGTCGCGTGCCCCGCCGGCTCGGTGCGGCTGTCTGCCGGGGGAGGCAACTCCCGCGTGCGTTCGAGAAACTCTCGCACCAGCGCCAGGTTCTGGGCCTCGCGCTCGGCGGCGGGATCCACGGCGGGCGGAGTCTGAGTCGCAGCGGCGGGCGACGGAGGCGTGGACGTGGCGTTGTGCTGAGGGGCCACGTCGGTCGAGCCGGTGAGCCCGAGGCAACCGCCGCAGAGCGAAAGGCTGCACAGCGCGAGCGCACGCCGCGTGAGGATCGTTGCGGATGACATCCCTGTCTCGCTCCCTGGGCGCCGAGGCGCCGGGTTGTTCGTCGTCGAACGGCCATCCCTGGCCGTCGCCGGATCGCGCCCCGCGGACCTAGAGCGGTCGGCGGGCGTGCCACGCGCGGGCCGCGTGGGTCACGATGAACTCTTCGATCGTTCCCTCCAGCGTCGCCGCACCGGTCTTGATGGCGAGGTCGGCCTCGCACAGGTCAGAAAGCTGGTCTTCCAGCGTGCGGACGCTGACGCGCTCCATCCGTTCACGGGCCACGTCCGGACTCGTGAAGAGCATCCGGGCGATGTTGCCCAGCGGCGCGCCGCCGTCGAGCTCGCGCCGCGCGCTGAGCATCTTGCGCACACCGAACGCCAGACCCGCGATCGCCCGCCCGGGGGCGGCGCGATCGGTCGCCAGCACCTGTTCCCACAACCCCAGCGCCGTTCGCGCGTCGCCCACCGCCATCGCATCCACCACGGCGAATACCGTTTCCTCGCGGTGCTGCCCCACGAGCGCGTCGACGTCGGCCGCGGTGATCACCGATCGCGTGCCGGCATACGCCGCGAGCTTGCCCAACTCGGCATCGAGCGACCCCAACACGTCGCCGATGTGGTCGCGCAGCCGCGCGACGCCCGCCGGCTCGATCGTCTTGCCGTAGACTGCCTTCGCTCGGGCCGTTATCCAGCCGGCGACCTCGTTGCGCTTGGGCGCCTCGCAGGTGACGATCTCGCCGCTGGCCGCGATCGCTTTGTACAGGCGCGTCGTCTTCGGCATCGACGAGCAGACCAGGAGGATCACCCCCGCGTCCGCCGGCGAGGCGACGTACGCCTCCAGCCGATCGCGGTATTTCGACACGAAGTCGTCCGCCTCGTCGACCACGACCAGCCGCCGCCCACCCAGCAGCGACATCGTCCGCGCCTCGTCGAGCACGTCGGCCAGTTCCGCCCGCTCGCCGTCGAAGGTCGTCGGGCCCATACCGTCCGTTTCGGGCTCGAGCGTTCCCAGCAGCCGCGCGAGCGCCTCCGACCGAAGGAACCGGTCGTTGCCGACGACGGCGTACACGGGCTTGATGGCGACGGCGGCGCTCATGGCTGGTCCGGGGCTCCTGGCGGAGGACTCTACCGGCGGGCCTCACACGCGCCCAGCCGCTTCGCCGCCGTCACGGGCCGCCCGCCGCAGCCGCCGACCCGCCGCGGGCCGTTTCGATCAGGTCGAGCCATTTTCTGGCCGTTTCGATCACCTCTACCGCCGCCGGATCGACCGTCGCCGCCCGCTGGTAGCACTCGCGGGCGAGCTTCTCGTTGCCGCCGAACACGGCGACGTCCCCCAGGTTGAGCCACACCTCGGCATCGTTGGGGTTGTCGCGGAGAATCGTGCGCAGCTTCTCCTCTGCGGCGGCGTAGTTGTTGCTTTTGCGGTCGACCATCGCCGCGCCGCGCAGCGCGGAGCGCAGCCGCGGCTGTTGGCGCAGCGCCACTTCGTACGCCCCACCCGCCTCGTCGATACGACCTAGCAGGTAGTACTGGCGACCCAGCTCGACGAACGCATCCGTCAACTCGGGATCAAGCGCGGCAGCCTGGCGCAGGCGTACGATGCTTTCTCGGCTGTCACCACCGTCGCGATGGATGAGCGCTTCCTTGAAGAGCCGCAGGGCGCGCTGGCGGGCATCGGTCGAGACGGGCGCGGCCGGCGTGGCGCTGGTCGGCGGCGCGTGGTCGACGCTCCGGTCCGCCGCGGTGAGCAGGTTGGTCGTGGCGATCGGGATCTCGGCGGCAACGGGCTCGCTGACGACGGCGTGGCCGCCTTCGTCGCGCACGGTCGCCCGCAACTGGATCCGCCCGGTCAGTCCGTCGGGCACGCGCCAGTCGCAGCGACCGGTGTTCGCCAGCGGCTCGGCGGTGGCCGGCAGCCACTGCTCGGAAGACGCTGTGCGGTAGCTGAGTTCGATCGGCCGGGCGAGGAAGTGTCGATCGATCGCCGTCCAGCGCACCTGCAGCAGGCCGCCGCCCGGGCCCGGAGCGGGCAGCGCCTCGTGAAGCTGGATGATCGGCGGCGTGTAGTCGACGAAGGCCCACGCGTGCGGCCGAGTCGAAGGAGTCGGCGCGAGGCTCGACTCCCCCGCCTGGTTGCTCGCCTGCACGAAGAAGCCGATCAGCCCCTCGCCCGGCGCGGTGAACGCCATGGGCGACTGGCGATCCTCATCCACGGCGTAGCGGTGCCAGGTCTGGCCGCGGTCGAGCGTGTACCACAGCACGACCTCGGTCAGCGGATGCGATTCGACGTTGACGGCGTAGTCGATGTCGAACGCCTGCGTCCGGACGCGCGCGACGTCGGCAGACTGGGCTGGTGCGCGGTGCGCGGCCGCGAGGGCGGCCAGGATTACGACGACGCCGTGCGACCGGCGTAGAAACCTGCCGGTCGGGGCGGCGCCCGCGGGGGACGTACGCATAGGCCTCCTGCCTTTCCGTAGCTGGACGCGCAGTCCTTGCGCTCCATCGGCAGTATCGGCCCGCCCCCGCGCGGGGCTCCACGAAAACCCGGGCCGGCGGGGCGCGCGGCTCGCACGCCGGCCGCGCGGCGATGAACCGCACGGCCGGCGCGAACCACGGGGAGGGCGAGGCTCCTGCCGAGCCGCACGGCCACGCACGCCCGGGAGGGCGAGGCTCCGGCCGAGCCGCGCCCCCCTTCGAACCCTACGGCCCGACGGGGCCCGGCCGGCCGGGCCTTGTGCCGATGACCGGGGCGTCGTCCGCCGTGTCCTCGCCGGGGGTCGCGATGTCGATGATCACGCCGCCGTCGACGACGGGCGTGGTCCCCTCGTGATCCTCCCACGGAATGATGATCGGCCCGCCGCCACCGGCCGGCGGGCAGGTCGTGCACGGACCGGCGACGTGCTGGGCGCAGTTGTTGAGTACGAAGAGCAGGTAGTAGAGCAGGGCCGGGTTGATGCAGGTCGGGTTGGTGCAGCCCGCCCCGTCGTAGCCCGGATTGAACCCGCCGGAGGCCGAACCGCCGCCGAGGTTGTCCACCCAGGGCACGCCGCTGGTCGACATGCCGCTCGGGGGCAGGCCGTAAGCGGGGTTGCCGGTGTCGAGGGTTTCCTCGGCGCCGTCGCCCACCCGCGTGAACCGGAATTTGGGAATGACGCTGAACGAGCTGGCGAAGGTGCCGCCGTTGGCGTGCGTCTTGGTGGCGGTCAGCGTGCCCGTCGGCTGGGCGGCGAGGTCGGAGAGGCTGACGTGCACGTCCCACAGCTCCGTAGACGCCCCGCCGTTGTAGCTGACCGTGATGGGCGACTCGCTGCGCAGACTCAGGGCGTAAATGCGCAGCGACACCGTATCTGACGCCCCGACGGCGCGGAAGCGCGGGTTACGGCTGCGCCACATGGTGGTGTCGGCGTCTTCGGGCTTGTACGCCCCCGCCCCCGGTCCGAAGGGATCGCCGACCAGGCCGATGACGCCGCTCCAGGCATCGGAGCCGCGGCCGAAGAAGTCGGCGGGGATGTCCACCTGCGACATCGACAAGCCGCCGGGCGTCACCCAGTAGTCATACTTCGCGTTCAGCGGCAGCGCGTGAATGCCGCCGGGCTGTATCGGCGCCGGTCCGATCGGCTGCGCCTGTGCGGTGGCCACCAGGCCGACCACCACGAGAACCCCCAGTCCCCGTCGTAGAGTCATGTCACCCTCCCTCGTCGCTATGCGACCAGTGTTCCCAGAGTCGGCCCTCCGCGTTCGCGCGGAATACCTGCATTCGCGGCACTTGTGGCACTTGTGGCACCGGCGTCCCGCCGGTGTGTCACGATCCGTCAGTTATGAAACCGACCTGTGCCGCGGCGGGGATAGCAAGGATCGTGCCAGAGGCGCAGGCGGCGTTCGGCGGGGATGCGCGTGGCGTCGTAAGTCGTGGTGTGACAAGAGAATGACAGTGTTGCAGGTGCGCGCGAGTGCGGGGCCGTTGCGTGTGCAGCGCGCGGCGGGACGCTGGCGACCTGGCCGCCAGCGGCCCGCGGAGTTGGCGCCGACGGGCCAATGGCGTTACGCGGAAGCTGAACGGAGTGCGGACGCGGGATGATCGAAACTTCTGGAGAGTGCCATCCAGGTCAAACGTGCGACTCGACTCAAAATGGCAGAACCCCCAAGGGGTCGGGAGTCGTTGTTTCGGCCTGCGTCAATCGTCTAGCACCTTTCTGGGCCGGCCGCGCGGGCGGAGGGACGATTCGAGACCCATCCGCCCCGCCGTCCGCTCCTGCCAGGTCCTGTCGCCGAACGGCGCGCCACGATACGCACTTCTTCGCAATCCCTCCAACTCCTTCTCACCCTGAGGGCGGTTCACGGCCGCGAGCCAATCGCGCGGCGATTGTCGCGCCATGACTGAGCCCGCCCCGGACGGTACGATCATCCACTGGCCCACACACCACCCCCGGCCGGAGTGAACCATGAGCGACAACCCCGGCTCTCCCGCGTCCATCGTTACCTTCGCCATGCGCCTCGGGTGGCCTTCGCCGCAGTGCTGGCAGCAACTCCTGACGCAGCCGCAGGAATACCCGGCGGACGGCTCCCCGGTGATCTGGTACGAGAGCCGCGATCCGGCGACGGGCAGCTTCCTTCAGATCAACACCGCCCCCGTGATTCACGCAGCGGTGTACGCCATGCGATACCGCCTGTTCAGCGGCTGGCACTTTGTCTGCGACAACTTGTCAGGTCGCGCGGATCGGCAGGTCCGCCGCCTCGCTGCCTGCCTAGCCGCACAGCACTACCTGACGCCCGAAGGTCGCCGCGCCCTGCGGCTAACCCGGCCCTGCTCTGCGGTACCCTCGTGGGCAAGCCTGGGTGAACGGCTCCGCTTTCCCTATCCGATTGAAGGGCTGCCCGGACCCGGCGGCGCACAGGGTTCAACCTAATGCCCGCGGCGAACTCCCTCCCGCCAAGCCGCTCAGATGCCAACCACGAAGAACCCTGTGCGCGTGCTCAAAGCGGAAGCGCCGCTTGCCACGCCCGGACGGTTGGAGGGAGAGGGTTCCCGCGCCGCACACTGCAGGAAAGTCGTCCTGGCGCTGCGGGTTCAGCGGCTGCGGAACTCTTCGAACCAATTCTCGATGAGCATGAGCTTGTATCCGGCCTTGGCCGCCTCGTCGTCCCGTCCTCGGACTGAGATGAATCGCTTACCGTCGGGGGCGGGAGTGACGCGGCCGAATTCGGCGAGCTTCGGCATGATCGCGAACACTTTCTCCGGCGTCCCGAACCGGATGCTCGGCTCGCGCGTCACCGAAACACGGATCAACTCATTCTCGGTGTTCTGGTAGTATGCCCACGACCCGTCCGGGGACCATGCCGGAGAACTGCCGCCGTCGCCGGATATCTGCCAGCGCCCTTCCCCGCTGGGGAACCGTGTGCAATAGATCTGCGACTCGCCCGACTCCCGCGACTCATACAGCATGAGCTCGCCGTCCGGGCTGATCGCGACACCTCCCATGCTGATCTCGGCCGTGAGGTCGCCCATCTTCGCCATCTGCTCGAGGTCGAAGACCGAGGCGGTCGTCGAGCCGCGGCGGGGATCGGACACCACCACCGCGCGAGTCCAATCGGCATTGAAAGCCGGCAGGATGCCCACGTACGGCTCGCGGCTCTCGCCCGATCCATCCGCCGCGAGGAACCGGGTCGTCTGGTCGTTTTTCCGCGCGGCGGGATTGAAGTTGATGGCGGCGATCTCCCGGCCGTCGGGCGACCAGGCGATGGGAACCACAAACCCCTCCAGCGACGAAACTCTCGTGTTGATCCCGCGCTCGAGATCGCGCACCCAGATGTCCTGGTCCATCGGATTGGATCCACCGGCGAAGGCGATGCGAGAGCCGTCGGGCGAGACGATGGCGCTGTTCACGACCTTCCCACCGTCGCCGATGAGCTCCGTCGAGCCGTCGGGAAGCACCCAGACCAGTTCGCCGCTCAGATTCGCGGATCCGCGGACAAACGAAAGCGTCCCAGCGGCAGACACCGAGGGTGCCGTGGCATCGGTCTGAACCAGGAACGGATCCCCCGTGACCTCCATCCGCTCGGGGGAGAACGGAACCGCCCAGAGATCGAGCTTGCCAAAGCCGCGGGCGAACAGCACATGCCCGCTGGGCGACCAGACCGGCGCCGACAGGTACTGATCCTCAAATTCCGAGATGATCACCGACCGCGAACCGTCCCATGCTTCGACGGGAATCCGCTGATCAGTGCGATGACGTACAATCAGCAGGACGTTCGTCCCGGGAATCGCGGCGACCGCGTGGAAGTCAACGACCTCATCCTCGCGCGCTTCGAGCAGCAGCCGGGGCGTACCGCCTCGCGCGGGCATCTCGAAGATCCCATCCGGATCGCCGCCATCCGCGAAGATGAGCCGGTCGTCCGTGGTCCATGCGAATGGGAACGCACTCTTGCGCTTGCCGATGCGCACGGCGCTTGCGCCGCCGGTGGTCAGAACCCTGAACAGCTCGCTCCCGGTACCGTACACCAGCGACCGTCCATCGGGCGACCAGGTGAGCTGCTGCGCGTTCTTGTCCTCGACGATCGTGACCACATCGAACGTCGAAAGGTCGCGCACTTTCACGGCGTCGTCGTGAATGAAGGCGATCTTCATCCCGTCCGGAGAAATGACCGGCGAGGAGGCATCGAAGTCCTCGTCCGGACCGATCGAAAGAAGCTCGAGCTTCCGAACGATCCGCGCCGGCTCGGACAGCGACGCGCTCGACGCTGACCAGGCCGCGCCCGCCGCCATCCCGGCGATGAGCGCCGCGACCGCTAGTGCTCCCGCGAGCACCGGCTGAAGGCCGCGCCGACGCGGCGGTTCGGCGGCGCTGTTGAACCCCAGCGCCGCACCGCGCGGATCACTGATCGCCTGTCCCAGCGCCAGCCGCGCATCGCCCATGTCGCGGAGGCGGTTGGCCTTGTCTTTGGCGAGGCACTGGGCCAGCAGAAACCGAATCGTGGGCGGCGTCGCCGGAGGCAGCAACGCGAAGTCCATCTCTTTGTGCAGCGTCGCGCCGATGGAGTCGGCAACGGTTTCGCCCCGAAACGGCATTGCGCCGGTGAGCATCTCGTAGAGTACGCAGCCGAAGGAGAAGATGTCCGAGCGCTTGTCCACGGGCTTTCCGCGGGCCTGCTCGGGAGACATGTAGCCGGCGGTTCCCAGGATCGCACCGGGAATTGTCGGGCTGTCGGTGAAGGCGGGCGAAGTGACCGTCGGCGCCAGCAAGTCCCGGTCCGCTGGCCGTCCTCCGTCCTTCAACGAGCCTCGTTCATCCGCACTGCGCGCCAGTCCGAAGTCGAGGACCTTCACGCGGCCGTGGTGCGTCACCATCACGTTGCCGGGCTTGAGGTCTCGGTGAATAATGCCTTTGTCGTGGGCTACCTCGACTGACTCGGCGATCTGCCGGGCCAGCGTCAACGTCTCCTCGACGGGGATCGGCCCCCGGGCGAGCCGCTCCGCCAGAGTCTCGCCGTCGACATACTCCAGAATCAGGTACTGGCGCCCGTCGGCTTCCTCAAGCCCGTAGATCGCCCCGATGCCGGAATGGTTGAGCGAGGCCAGAATTTTGGCTTCGCGCTGAAAGCGGGTGAGTCGGTCGCTGTCCTGAGCGAAGTGCGCCGGCAGGGCCTTGATCGCAACCTGGCGATCAAGCCGCGTGTCGGTGGCGAGGTACACCTCCCCCATACCCCCGCGCCCCAGGTTGCGCGCGACCAGATAGGGCCCGATCTGAAGTCGATCCATGATTGAGAGGCTAAGTGAAGGGGGTCGCCTTGGCGAGCATTAAGGCTGGAGCGGAGGTGGATTCTATGGCGCACCGAGCGGCTGAAACCGCTCCGGCGCGGCCGAAATCGGCCTGGGCGGGCCCGAGCGTCCGAGCCAGGTCGACCATGCACCGCGGTCGCGCCCCCGGCTGGGCTGGAGCCTCGTCCTCCCGGCTGCTTCCTAGCCCGGCGACCCAACCTCCTTGCGGCCAGCCCCCTGTGGCTCCCCCTCGGCGCGCTTCGCCCACCCTGCGGCGCACGCTGCGGGCGCCTTGGGCTTCACGCCGTGCCTCTCCGCTTCCCCGCCTCTCGCCGCGCGGCTATAGTCGCGCCCATGACCGCGCCGACGCCTGCGAGTGAAACTGTCTGGACCGTCGCGCGGCTGCTGGCCTGGACGACGGAGCACCTGACGCGCCGCGGCGTGGGTGAGGCCCGGCTGGCGAGTGAGGTGCTGCTGGCCCATGCGGCCGGGTGTCGGCGGATCGATCTGTACGCCCGCTTCAACGACACGATTCCCCCCGAAAAAACGGCCGTCTTCCGTGAATTGATTCGCCGCGCGGCCGAGCACGAGCCGATAGCGTATCTGGTTGGCGAGCGCGAGTTTTTCTCGCTGCCGCTGGCCGTCGGTCGCGGCGTGCTCATCCCCCGCCCGGAAACCGAAACCCTCGTCGAATGCGTGCTCGACCACCTCCGCGCCGCCGGGCGCGCCGGGGCGCGGCTGCTCGACCTGGGTACCGGCAGCGGGTGCATCGCCGTCGCCCTGCTCAAGCAGCTGCCCGAGGCACTGGCCACGGCGACGGATGTCTCCGCCGCGGCCCTGGCCACGACCGAGGCCAACGCCCGGCGGCACGGTGTGGCCGACCGGCTGACGCCACTGGAGGCGAGCGGCCTGACCCTGCCTGCGGGGACCGCGCCGGAGGGCGGCTTTGACGTCGTCGTCTCCAACCCGCCCTACATCGCCGAGTCGGCGATGGCGGGTCTCGCCCCGACCGTGCGGGATCACGAGCCGCGCGAAGCTTTGACCGACGGCGCCGACGGGTTATCGTTTTACCGGTTGCTCGCGGAGGGGGCGGAAGCGGTGCTGGCCGAAGGCGGCGTCGTCGCCGTCGAGATCGGCGCAGACCAGGCGCCCGCCGTGCGAGCGATCTTCGAATCGACAGGCTGGACACTCGTCTCCTCGCGCCGGGACCGCGTCACCGGGCGGGAGCGGGTGATGATGTGGCGCCGGTAGGCGGACCGGTCGCCGCGCCGCCCTGCGCATACCCGCCGACGCGCTCGCAAATCCAGGGAGGGATGACGGATGCACTTCTTCGAAATCACCGGCGGCAGCCGGCTCAAGGGCAAACTGAAGGTCAGCGGGGCGAAGAACTCGGCGCTGCCGATCATGGCGGCGGCGATGCTCTGCGAGGGGGAGACGGTTCTGAAGAACGTCCCCGACCTCGCCGACGTGCAGCAGATGCAGACGCTGCTGGGCCGACTGGGCGTCAAGTGTGAGCGCGACGCGGCCGGCGCGATGCACATCCGCGTCGAAGACGAGATGAACACCCACGCGGAGTATGAGCTGGTCAGCAAGATGCGGGCCAGCGTCTGCGTGATGGGCCCGCTGCTGGCCAAACGCCACAAGTCCCAGGTCTCCATGCCCGGCGGCTGCGCCATCGGCGACCGGCCGATCAACCTGCACATCGAGGGCCTGCGCGCCCTTGGTGCGGACTCCGACCTCGTCAACGGCGACGTCCTGCTCAAGTCCAAAAAGCTCACCGGCACGGAAGTGTTTCTCGGCGGGCCCTTCGGCTCGTCGGTGACGGCGACCGGCAACATCATGATGGCCGCGTGCCTGGCCGAGGGGCGCACGGTCATCGCCTCCGCGGCGTGCGAGCCCGAGATCTCCGACCTGGCGACGTTCCTCAACGCCTGCGGAGCCCGGATCACCGGCCACGGCACCCCCTTCATCACCATCGAGGGCGTCGCTTCCCTCCGCGGCACCGAACACCGCGTCATCCACGACCGGATCGAGGCGGGCACGTTCATGATCGCCGGCGCGATCACCAACGGCGACATCGAAGTCGAAGGCGCCCGGCTCGACCACCTCACCGCGGTGGTCGAACGGCTGCGGCACATCGGCGTCATCGTCGAGAAGGCCGAGCGCGGCGCGGTGGTCTCCTGTGCGCGTCGCCTCGAACCGGTCGAGATCACCACGCAGCCCTACCCCGGCTTCCCGACCGACCTGCAGGCCCAGGCGATGGCCCTGCTCGCCCTCGCCGACGGCAACAGCACGATCACCGAGAAGATCTACCCCGACCGCTTCCTCCACGCGGCGGAGCTCAACCGCATGGGCGCGAACCTCCGTAAGGAGGGGCCGACCGTCATCATTCAGGGGGTCAAGAAGCTCATCGGCGCGCCGGTGATGGCGTCGGATCTGCGTGCGTCTGCGGCGCTGGTCTTGGCCGGGCTGGTCGCCAAGGGCACAACGCGCGTCCACCGCGTGTACCACATCGATCGCGGCTACGAGAAGATTGAAGAGAAGCTCAACGCCGCCGGAGCGAGCATCCGCCGGTTGAACGAGTAGTGAAAGCGCCCGTTTTCGGGCGCGGCTCCGGCCCGACGCGTCTGCGGCCGGAAATGGCGTGCCCGCAAGCCCGTGGCGCAGCGCCGGGCACGTCAAGTCGGGCTGCATGACCCGCCGCCATGCCCCACATTCATCGCAAGTCCGCAACAGCCGATTCTATCGTAGATAACGAGCGGACCCGTCGGTGCCGGGTGGTGACAGGGGTGCGCCCGGCAGCGGCGTGGGTTTGCGCGGTTCATGGTTTCGGGGGTCGGCGTCGGCGATGAGGTCCGGCGATCGGCGGCACCGCGGACTGCTGCGCTGACGAGAGCTTCCGTCATGTCTGAAATGGCCAGAACCCCTGCCGACTCCGCGCGCCATCCCATGGCCGCGAGTCAGCCGCAGCGCACACCGCGCCGGTCGCCCGGTCGTCGACGCCTTGCGGGGGCGCTGCTGCTATGGCTCGCGGCGCTGACTGTCGGCGGCCTGAAGCTGATCGACTACGGCGGCCGGCCGGGAGACGCCTCCGCCGCACCGGCGCACTGGCCGACAGGCGCCGAGCCCATCGCGGCGGCCGCCCACGGTCGGCTGTGCGTGTTCATCCATCCGCACTGCCCGTGCAGCCGCGCCACGCTCGCCAACCTCGAGCGGGCGCTGGCTCATTGCAAGGACCGACTGGACGTGACGATCTGGCTGGTCGCCCCGCATGGCGCAGCGCCATCGTGGGCGGAAACGGATCTCCAGGCGGCCGCGAGGCACATCGTGGGCGCGTCGGTACGCGTCGATCGTGACGGCGCCGAGGCCCGCCGCTTCGGCGCACGCACCTCGGGACAGGCGATGCTCTATGGGGCGGATGGGCGACTGGTGTTCAGCGGCGGCCTCACATCGTCGCGCGGCCACGAAGGCGTCGCCGACGGGACCTCGGCGATCCTCGCCTGGGCCGTCCGGGGCGAGGCCCCTCGGCACGCCACCACACCCGTGTACGGATGCCCGCTGTTCGATGCGAACTCCGCGCCATCGAAGTCGACGGATTCATGCGGCCGCTGTGTCGAGCCTGTGACGGGAGGCGGCCGATGACCGTGTCGACTCCCTCGCCGGAACTCTCGCACACCGCGAACCGGTACTTCGCGGAACTGGCCGACGCCAACCATCGGCTGGTCGAGCGGCTCTTCGCATGGCTCATGCTGGTGCAGTGGATCGCCGGCGTGATGGCGGCGCTGATCATCTCGCCGCGCACCTGGGCGGGGCTGTCGAGCCAACCGCACATCCACGTCTGGGCGGCGGTGCTGCTGGGCGGCGCCATGGCCGCGCTGCCCATCTGGCTGGTCCGCGTGTACCCCGGCCGAGCGCTGACACGACACGTCATCGCTGTCGGTCAGATGCTGACGTCGGCGCTGCTGATTCACCTGACCGGCGGGCGCATCGAAACGCACTTCCACGTCTTCGGCTCGCTGGCCTTTCTGGCGTTCTTCCGCGACTGGAAAGTGGTCATGACGGCCACGACGGTCGTGGCCGTGGATCACTGGTTCCGCGGCGTGTATTACCCGCAATCGGTCTACGGCATCCTCGGCGCCAGCCCGTGGCGCTTCCTTGAGCACGTCGGCTGGGTGGTGTTCGAGGACGTCGTGCTGCTGCTGTGGTGCGGCGTGGGCGTGGCCGAGATGCGCCAGATCGCCGTGCAGCGAGCGGAGCTGGAAGCAACCAACCGTGGCATCGAGCGGACGGTCGAGCAGCGCACCGCCGAGCTCCGCGCCGCGCGGGCCCAGGCCGAGGAGGCCAACCGCGCCAAGAGCGAGTTCCTCGCCAACATGAGCCACGAGATCCGCACCCCCATGACCGCCATCATGGGATATGCCGATCTGCTGCTGGAAGACGGCGACCTCCAGCGGGCGCCGGCGCGGCGCATCGATAATATCCGCACCATTCAGCGCAACGGCGATCACCTGCTCAGTATCATCAACGACATTCTCGATCTGTCGCGCATCGAAGCGGACCGCCTGACGATCGAGCCGTTGCCCACCTCGCCGGTGCAGGCGGTGGAGGACGTGCTCTCGCTCATGCTGGTGAACTCGCGGGCGAAGAGTCTGAAACTCGACGCGGTCTACGCCACGCCGATTCCCGAGACAATTCTCAGCGACGTCCAGCGGCTGCGGCAGGTGCTGCTGAACCTCGTCGGCAACGCCGTGAAGTTCACGCAATCGGGCTCGGTGCGGCTCGTCGTTTCGCTCGACGAATCGGACAGCGCGTCGCCGCGGCTGCGGTTTGACGTGAACGACACAGGCATTGGCATGACCCCCGAGCAGGCGGGCCGGCTGTTCCAGCCCTTTGCCCAGGCGGACTCCTCGGTCACGCGCCGGTTCGGCGGCACGGGGCTGGGGCTCACCTTGTCGCGCCGACTGGCGCGCATGCTCGGCGGCGACATCGAACTGCAGTCGGAGCCAGGGCGCGGCAGCACGTTCACCTTCACGGTCGCCACCGGCCCGCTGGACGGCGTGCCCCGCATCCGCCCTGAAGCGGCGCGTGCTGAGCAACTCACCCCTGACCCGGCGCCCGCCGAGGCCCCGCCGGCGCAGCTTGCCGGCGTGCGCCTGATGCTCGTCGAGGACGGGCCCGACAACCAGCGGCTGCTCTCGACGATTCTTCAGCGTGCCGGAGCAACCGTTGAGGTCGTGGACAACGGGCGCAAGGCCATTGAGCGGCTCACCGTCTGCGGAACCATCGACGGCGAGTTGCGTGCTCCGGCAGACGTGGACCTCGTCCTGATGGATATGCAGATGCCGGAGATGGACGGCTACACGGCGGCGCGGGCGCTGCGGGCGATGGGTTTCGCGCGGCCGATCGTCGCCATCACCGCCCACGCCATGAAGGGCGATCGCGAAAAGTGCCTCGCGGCAGGATGCACCGACTACACCACCAAGCCGGTGAATCGCGCCCAGCTTCTCGAAGTCTGCGCGCGGGTTCTCCACGCCGACGATGCGGGGGCAACCTGCGGGACAGCCGTGGGCCTGGCGCCCTGATCAGGCGATCTTCGCCCGGTCGAGCTTGCGCACGAACCACAGCGCATAGCCGATCAGCCCCAGCCCGCCGACCAGCGAGACCAGTCCGAGCAGCAGCATCCACACGCCGCCGCCATCCTGGTAATCCAGCAGGCACCACACCCCGAACAGGTCCGCGCTGACGATCACCAGCAGCAGAAACACGAGATGAAACGAGCGCAGGGATAGCACGGGCACATCCCCCTTTCCGGGAGGCCGACCGGACGCCGGAGCCGCCGACGCCCCCGTAGATATCCTATGCACGTCCCGTGCCGGACAACCGGCGGCAAGCGGCTTTCCCGGTCAGCGGTATAATCCGCCCCATGGCGCGATTCCCCCTGACCGCACCGCAGCAAGAGGCCGTCACCACGGTCGGGCGCAGCCTTATCGTCTCGGCCGCGGCCGGCTCGGGAAAGACGTCGGTGCTGGCGGAGCGCTGCGCCTACCTTGTCTGCGACGCCCCGCCCGCGGCCCGGTGCGATGTCGACCGCCTGCTGGTGCTCACCTTCACCGAGGCCGCCGCGGGCGAAATGCGCCAGCGGATCATCGCGGCCCTGCGCGAACGGCTGGCCGCAACCCCGGGCGATCACCGACTCCGCGAGCAGGTGGCCCTCGCCGACGCGGCACGGATTTCCACCATCCACGCGTTCTGTCTGTGGATCATCCGCCGGCACTTCAGCGAGGCGCAGGTCGATCCCACGGCGCCGCTCCTCGACGAGCACGAGGCCGCCATGCTGCGGCAGGAGGTGCTCGATGACCTGATCCGCCGGCTCTACGCCGCGGCCCGCGGCGGCGACGTGGAGGACGCTGCGCCGGAAGACGTCGAACTGGGGCGGGCGTTTGTCGAGCTGGTCGATGTCTACGGCCTGGGCCATGACCATGCGATCGCCGCGGTAACGCACAGCCTCGCGCTCTTTCTCGACTCGCTCCCCGATCCGCAGCGCTGGCTCGATGACGCCATCGCCCGACTGGCCGGCCGTCGCGACGAGCTGCTGATCGAGGTCGGCCTTGGTCTTGCGGATGAGCTGGCGTGGCAGATCGAGCATCTTGAAGCCCTGATGGAGCAGTTTCGCCGAGGGCCCTGCGAAGCGCTGTTCTATGTGGACCGCATGCAGGAGTTCGTGAACACCTATGCGGGCTGGCTGGAGCAGCTCGCCCCGCTGCGCGACGCGACCCAGCCCTTGATGGCGCGACTGGCCAGCTTCGGCGCGGTGCGGACCAAGATCGGCGAGTTCAAGCCGAACCCTGCGCGACGACCGAAGTCTCCCCAGGAAACGCCCGAAGACGTGGAAGCCGCGATCAGGGAGATGGGAGCGCAGTGGTCCGACACCAAGGCGAAACTGTGGCGAGATCGCATCCGGAAGCGCTACGGCCTTTTCTCCATCCTTGAGTGGCGCGAGGGGCTCGACCGCATCGCGCCGTTTGCCCGGACGCTGGGTAGCGTGGCCACGCGCTTCCGCGCCGCCTACGGCGAACGCAAGCGCCAGCTCGGCGTGCTCGATTTCTCGGATCTGGAGCGCTTCGCGCTCGCCGTGCTTCGCGAGCCGGGTGAGGGTCTCGTCCCTTCGGCGGCGGCCCGGACGCTGCAACGCCGCTTCGACCATGTGCTGGTCGACGAGTTTCAGGATGTCAGCCCGATTCAGGACGCGATCATCCGCCTCGTCAGCCGCGAGTCCGATGCCGCGCGGGCAGACAACCTCTTCGTCGTGGGCGACGTCAAGCAGAGCATCTACCGATTCCGCCTGGCGGAGCCGGAGGTGTTTCTCGACCGGCTCCGCCGCTTCAGCGCGGCCGACGCCGAGGGCCGCGTCGTCACCCTGCCCGACAACTTCCGCAGCCGGCCGGAGATCCTCGATGCGGTCAACATTCTCTTCCGCGCCCTGATGCGCGAATCGATCGGCGGCATCCCCTACGACAAGTCGGCCGAACTGGCTCCGGGACGACAGACCGACGCCGCCGCGACGAAACCCATTGAGCTACACCTGCTCGACCGGAAGTTCAACGCCGACACGCCGAATCACGCCTCCGCAGAGCCGCACGAGGATGCCGATGACGACGACGCGCCGGACGGCGCGACCGACAACCCGGCCGACTGGGAAGGGATCGAGCGCGAGGCGTATCTCGTCGGTCGGCGCATCCAGGGACTGATCCGCGCGGAACGCCGCCCGGACGGCACGCCCTGGCGCTACAGCGACGTCGCGATTCTGCTGCGTTCCACCAGCGTCGCCGCAGAGAAGATGGCGACGAGGCTGGCGCGTCTGGGCATCCCTGCGCATGCCGACGCGGGCGGTTCCCTGCTGGCTGCCGTCGAGATCCGCGACGTGCTCTCCGCCCTGCGGGTCTTTGACAATCCAAGACAGGACATCCCCCTCGCGGCGCTGATGCGCCGCGGTCTGATCGCCCCGCCCTTCTCCGATGACAACCTGGTGTCGATCCGCTGTCTCGACCGCACGATCCCCTTTCACGAAGCGGTCTTCCTCGCCGCCGACTCGGGCGAGACGGCCGATCAGGTCCGGGGGTTTCTCGACGCGGTGTCGCGCTGGCGGGAGGCGTTCCGCCGCCGTCCGCTGGCGGAGGCGCTGAGCGCGTTATATGAGGAGACGGCGCTGCCGGCACAGGTCGGCGGCCTGCCGGGCGGGGCCCAGCGCCGGGCGAACCTCGAACGCCTGCACGATCTTGCCCGTCAGTTCGCGGCGTTCCGCATCCAGGGCCTGCACCGCTTCCTGCGCTTCGTGCACGCCCTGGATGAGCGCGAGCAGCGCGTCGACCGCCCGTCGGCGCTCGGAGAGGCGGAGGATGTCGTCCGCATCCTCAGCATCCACCGCAGCAAGGGGCTCGAGTTTCCGGTCGTCTTCGTCGCCGGGCTGGGCACGAAGTTCAACCTCGCCGACCGCAGCGGGCTGATCGTCTTCGAGCGTCGCGCGGGCCTGGGCCTGCGGGTCATCGAGCCGGAGCGGTCGATCGAGTATGAATCCTGCGCCCGCTCTCAGGTCGCGGGCGAGATCGAGCGGCAGTCGCGGGCGGAGGAGATGCGCATTCTCTACGTCGCGCTGACCCGGGCGCGCGAACGGCTGATCCTCGTCGGCTCGGTGGAGAATGCCGTGCAGCGCGTCGAGCGCGAGCTGACGACGCCGCGAACGCAGTGCGGCACGCTCTCGCTGCACTTGGCTGCGGCCCCGCTCGATTGGATCCTGCCCGCGCTGGCGACCGCCGCCGGACAGGTTTCGCTGGAACGCAGCCAGGCCGATCCATCCGACGGTCCGCGCGAGGCCGGCGAAGCCCGGTTTGCGGTGGTCATGCACGCCGCCGACGACGTGAGCGATTGGGGCATCGACCCGCCCCAGACAGAAGACGTGCACGCGCTGCACGCGGCATTGACCGCGTCCGCCCCCCTGCCGCCCGGCGAGCCGATCGCGCCGCGGAGCGATGAGGAACTCGCCTCGGCACTCGCGAGGCTGAGTTACGTCTATCCCCACGCGGCGGCCGCAGGCGTACGGGCGGCGGCGGGGGCGAGCGAACTCAAGGGGCTGCTCGACGCCTGGACCGATCCGCAGGAGCGCCGCCCGATTCCGCGGATCGGGGCGTTCGCCCGCCCGCCGTCGCGCTACGCCCCGGTGGACCGGACCGACGCCCTCTACCGCGGCACGCTGACCCACCGCGTGCTGCAGCACCTCGACCTTGCCGCCGCGGGCGATGGCCGCGGGCTGGCGGCCGAACTCGACCGGCTGACCACCGCCGGGATCATCGCCCCGGCGGACGCCGGCGCCGTGGACGCCGCGGCGCTGACGTGGTTCCTGGGCACGCCGCTGGCGGAGCGCCTCCGGGCGGCCGGCCCGGCCTACCGCCGGGAGTTCTCGTTCGTGGCCCGCGAGCCGCTGGCGCTCTTCCTCGGTGACGCCTCGGCGGCGGACGACGCGCCGGGCGACGTCGTGCTGGTGCGCGGGATTGTGGACGGTATTCTGGTGGACGCTGACGGACTCGAACTCGTCGACTACAAGACCGACACGGTCGACGCGGCGGGGGTGGACGCGCGGACGGCGATCTACCGCACGCAGATGGTGCTCTACGGTCGGGCGATGGCCCGGCTGTTTGCGCGTCCGGTCCGGGCGAGTCGGCTGGTGTTTTTGTCGGCGCGGCGCATCGTGGATTTCTGAGCCGCCACGGAAAGGTTCAGCCGTGCACGCCCCCTCTTCCAGAGTCACCGCCACCCCGCCGGGGCCGGCGCCCGCCAGTTTAAGCGCGCGGGTGCGCGAAATCGGCCTCGACATCTTCGAGCGGGCGCGGGACGCCCGGCCGCGCATCTGGCAGAAAGCCTGGTGGCTTGAGCAGGCGACGCAGTTTGTCGATCGCGACCCCGCGCTCAAGACGCGGGCGTTTCAGTTTGTCGAGTGCCTGCCCGCGCTGCGCGACGATGCGTCGATCGCCCGGCACGCCCGCGAGTATCTCGATCCGCGCTACATAACCTTGCCGCGGGCGTTTCACGCCCTGACCGCGCCGGGCTGGATGCAGTCCACGCGCGAGGGGCTGTTGGCCGGGGCGGCCCGGATGGGCGCGGCGATGATGGCCGGCCGGTTTATCGCCGGGCAGGACGCCGACAGCGCCCTGAAGACCATCGAGCGCCTCCGCCACGCGGGCATGACCTTCACCCTCGACGTGCTGGGCGAGTCGACCACTAGCGAGGCCCGCGCCGACGAATACCTGCACGCCAACATCGGGCTGATCACGCGCATCGCGCCGGTGGTCAATCGCTGGCCGCGCATCGCGCTGCTGGACGGATCCGCGTCTGCGCCGATGCCACGGATGAACGTCTCGATCAAGCTCACCAGCCTCGACCCGCACTTTGACCCGATCGACTCGGCCGGCTCGCTTGAGCGTGTCGGCCGGCGCGTACGCGAACTGTTCCGAGTAGCTCGCCGCCACGACGCCTTCATCAACGTCGACATGGAGGCGTTCCGCTACCGCGACCTGACCTTCGACTTCTTCGAGTCGATCCTGATGGAGGACGAGTTCCGCGACTGGCCGCACGTGGGCATCGTCGTGCAGGCCTACCTCGTCGACGCCGAGCGCGACCTGGGGCGCATGCTCGACTTTGCCCGTCGCCGCGGGACACGCTTCGCCATTCGCCTCGTGAAAGGAGCCTACTGGGACGCCGAGGTCGCCGCAGCGGTGCGGGCCTACAAGAAGCCCCCGGTCTGGACGCAGAAGTGGGAATCGGACGCGTGCTACGAACGCATCGCCCGCGCCATGCTGGCCCAGACGCGGCTGATCCGCCCCGCCTTTGCCAGCCACAACGTGCGGTCGCTGGCGTTCGTGATGGCCACGGCCGAGTCGCTCGGCCTCTCGCCACTGGACTACGAGCTGCAGAATCTCTACGGCATGGGCGATCCGCTGAAAGCGGCGGTGGCCGGCCTGGGCCGGTGCCTGCGCGTCTACCTGCCCTGCGGGGCGCAGATGCCGGGCATGGCCTACCTGATCCGGCGCCTGCTGGAAAACACGTCGAACGACGGGTTTCTGAAGCAGGCGTTCGGCGACCGCGCGGGGCATGACGCGCTGCTGGCCGATCCGGCCGTCGCCCGGCCGCGCAGCGCCCCTTTGCCCGCGCGACACTACCAGAACACTGATCCGGAGGAGGAGATGTCCTCGTTCAGCAACGCGACCAATACCAACTTCGCCCTGGCCGAGAACCGCGAGAAGCTCGCCGGAGCGCTGCGCTACGTCCGCGGCGAATTCGGCCGTGAGTATCCGCTGGTCATCAACCATGCGCCCGTGGTGACAGGCCGGTGGCACGACTCGGTGAACCCGGCCGACCCACGCGAGGTCGTCGGGCGCGTGGCGATGGCCTCCGCCGCCGAGGCCGACGCGGCAGTGGCCGCCGCGATGAAAGCCTTCGACGGCTGGCGCCACACGCCGGCGGCCGAGCGCGCCGACACGTTGCGTCGGGCGGCGTCGCGGCTCGAGATGCGCCGCTTTGAGCTGGCCGCCACGATGATTCTCGAGTGCGGCAAGCCCTGGCGCGAGGCCGACGCCGACGTGACCGAGGCGATCGACCACCTTCGCTACTACGCCGACCAGATCGAGCGCATCGACGCGCGGCCGAGGCGGCGCGACCTGCCCGGCGAATCAAACCTGATGATCTACAGTGCCAAGGGGGTCTGCGCGGTGATCTCGCCGTGGGCGTTTCCCACGGCGATCCCGGTCGGCATGGCCGGCGCGGCGCTGGCCGCGGGCAACACCGTGGTGTTCAAGCCCGCGCGGCAGGCGGCGGTGGCCGCGGCCAAGGTCATGGAGATCTTTCAGGACGCCGGTTTCCCCGCGGGGGTGATCAACTTCCTGCCCGGCGAGGGCGGCGTGGTCGGGCGGCAGCTCGTCGAGCACGGCGATGTGCGCCTCGTGGCCTTCACCGGCTCGCAGGAGGTGGGCTTCCCCGTGCTGCAGAGCGGGGCGACCGTCCGCCGAGGCCAGTCCTACATCAAGAAGATGATCGTCGAGATGGGCGGCAAGAACGCGATCATCGTCGACGACGACGCCGATCTGGACGGCGCGGTCTCGGCCGTCGCCGAGTCCGCCTTCATGCACGCCGGGCAGAAGTGCAGCAGCTGCAGCCGCGTGATCGTCCTCGCTGGTGTGCATGACGAATTTGTCGCCCGGCTCGTCGCGGCAACCGCGGCGATCCCCGTCGGCCCGGCGGAAACGCCCGCGACGTGGATCGGCCCGGTGATCGACGAGGCGGCGCGCGATCGCATCAACGACTGCGCCCACACCGGCCGCAGCGAGGGCCGGCTGGCGTTCGAAGGGCAACTGCCCGCCGCCTGTGCCCACGGCTGGTACTGTCCGCCGCGGATCTTCACCCACGTGGCCCGCAACGCGCGCATGGCCCGCGAGGAGATCTTCGGTCCGCTGTTGTGCGTGCTGCGCGCCGAATCCTTCGCCCAGGCGCTGGACATCGCCAACGACTCGCCCTACGCGCTGACCGGCGGGGTCTTCTCGCGCTCGCCCGCGCACATCGAGGCCGCGCGGCGCGAAA
>CAYRSS010000054.1:0-28603 GCA_964426945.1 uncultured Phycisphaeraceae bacterium | reverse complement strand
GTCAATCGCCACCGTCGTTCTCCGCCAGGACTTTGACCATCCACGCCGCGTAGTTGATGAGGTTGAGCGTACCGTCGGCGTTGGGCCCAAGAGGCGTTGGCGGCCTTCGACTGGAGCCAGGAAGCCCCGGAAGCGTGGGAGCGTTCAAAGACCGCCGAGAAGCGCGCGATCCTCACCTCGCTATCTTTGAACCGCACCCTGAGCGACGTAAGTCTTTGCCTGGAAAAGAGAAAGCCGTTCTGCCATCTCGCAGAACGGCCCTCAGTCCAGTTGATTCGGGGCGACAGGATTCGAACCTGCGACTTCCTGGTCCCAAACCAGGCGCGCTACCGGACTGCGCCACGCCCCGGGCACAGCGAGCGTACCATCCTGCGGGTCGTGGGGAAAGGTCGGGAGGGGCGTTCTGCCGGCTACAGGGGTTGCGGCGCGGCTGACAGCGCGGGAGCACTCGCGGGCGGCGGCCTCGTCGCTGCCGGTGCCGGCGCGGGTCGGGGGCGGCCCGTTACCGGTTGGTCCAGGACTCCGCTGAAATAGGGGTCAGGCGCCGCTTGAATCGCCCTTCCGGGACAAGGGGAGCGGGTTGACGCCGTAGCCAGACCCCATTTTGTACGGGCAGCTAGCCGCGGTCTCGGGCGCGGACCTTGGCCACGACCACGGTGATGTCGTCCGACTGGTGCACCAGGCCGACAAACCGCCGGACGTCCCAGAGGATCTGGTCGGCGAGTTGCTGGGCGGTCAGCCGCCGGTGGCGGTGGATCGACTTGCGGAGGCGCTCGGCCCCGTACGCCTCGTCGTGGAAGTTCATCGCTTCGGTGACGCCGTCGGTGACGAAGGTCAGCACGTCGCCCGCCCGCAGCTTCAGCACGCCCGATTGGTAGGACTCGTTCGGCTGCACGCCGATGACCAGCCCGCCGGTGGAGAGCTCCGTGAACTTGTCGCCCCGCAGCAGCAACGGCGGCAGGTGGCCGGCGTTGCAGTAGCGGACCTCCCGTCCGTCCGGGGAGATGACCGTATACACCAGTGACGCAAACTCGCTCACCGTGGTGTCGCGGCACATGTGCTGATTGACCGCCACGACCAGTTCGTGCACATCCCCGATGTTGTAGGCGTGGGCCCGCAGGGCCGAACGGATCGACGCCATCATCAGCGCCGCGGGCAGCCCCTTGCCCACCACGTCGGCCGCGCACACGCCAACGCTACCGTCATACTGCGGCAGGAAGTCGTAGAAGTCGCCGCCGAGTTCCAGCGTGGGCCGGTAGACGACGCCGAACTCCACCTCGGCGTGCTTCGGCAGGGTGGCGGGCAGCATGCGGCGTTGAACTTCGCCGGCGTTGCGGACCTGGCGCTGGTAGTTTTCCGCCTCGCGACGGGCGTCGAAGAGACGGCTGTTGACAATGGCGGCCGCCGTCTGTGAGGCGATGGAGCGGACGAGCTGTTCCTCGGAATCGGTGAAGACGCGCGGGCGGTCGGTGTACAGGCGGATGACGCCCACCGTCTGGCCGCGGTAGACCATCGGCACGCACAGGCCGCTGACGATCCCCTCGCGCTGCATGCTGTCGCGGTAGCGGATCCGCGGATCGGTCGCGGCGTCGAGGATGTGTACCGTGCGCCCGCGAAAGGCCTCGGCGTCGATCGTGCTATCGCCCAGCCGGACGGGGCCCTTCTGCAGGTATTCCTCCGAGAGGTTGCAGACCGCCTGAATGCGGAGTTCGCCGGTCTCGGGGTTGAGCAGGCGGATGCCGCAGGCCTTCACTTCCATGACTTCGACGACGCGACGGACCGTGCGGTCAAGTATTTCCTGAAGGCTGCGCGTGCCGGCCAGCAGGTTGGCGAGCTGGTGGACCGTCTGAAGGTCGTCGATCTGCTTCCGGATGCGCGCGGCGAGGTCGTAGAGCAGTTCGAGCGAGTCGGCCAGCAGGGCGGTACGCGGGTGGAAGTTGACCCGATCGGGTTCTGACCAGGGGCGGACCGTCTGATACGCCGCGGCCAGCGTCGCCGGGTCGAGGCCGTATTCTGCCGCGAGGCGGGCGAGACGCTCGGGCGGCAGCGCCGCCAGCGGCCGTGTCTCGGCCACGAGGATCGCGATTCGTCCGCCCTCGAGTTCGACGGGCTTGACGAGGATCTCCGCGTCCTCGCCCCACATCGGCGCGCAAGCGCTCGTCGGGTCGGCGGCGAGCGTCGCCGAGCGGCGGACGAACGCCGCCGTTCCTGCGGCTGACTTGCCGGCCATACTATGAAACTCGTCGGGGAACGAACGCTCCGTGATCGGCGCGCCGTCCATCGCCGTCAACGAGATGGTCAAGCCGCCCAGGCGAGAGAAGCCGTCCTGCAGCCGCTGAATGGTGGCGAGTCCGAGCAGCGCGCGCAGCGCCTGTTCCCGCGCGACCGATCGGGAGGCGTCAGGTTGCATCGCGGCGGCTTCCACGGGCGCGGCCCTACAGCGGGATGAAGCTCTTGCGCTTGTCGATGGTGCAGACGGTCTCGGCGATCAGCTTGGCGCAGGCGGCCAGGTCGGCCTGGCTGACGATCTCCACCTGCGTGTGCATGTAGCGATTGGGAATGCTGATCAGCGCGGCCGCCACGCCGGCCCGGGTAAGCTGCAGGGCGTTGGCGTCGGTACCGGTGCCGCCCGGCTCGCCCTCGACCTGGTAGCCGATACGGCGGGCCTTGGCGGTCTTGACGAAGAGCTCCTCAAGCACGCAGTTGATATTCGGTCCGCGGGCGATGACCGGGCCACCGCCGAGCTTCAGATCGCCTGCCACGCGCTTGTCGGCATCGGGGTAGTCACTGGCGTGGGTGACGTCGACGGCGATGCCCACCTGCGGATCAACACCGTAGCAGCTCGTCCGTGCACCGCGCAGGCCGATCTCCTCCTGCACGGTACTGACGGCAAACAGGGCGCATTTGAGGTTCTTGCGCTGCTCGCTGCACAGGCGAAGTGCTTCCATGACCACCCAGGTGCCGCACTTGTTGTCAAACGCCGGGCTGGCCACCAGGTCGTCGCCGAGATGAACGACCTTCAACTCGAAGGTGACGGGGTCGCCGACGGTCACGACGCGCTCGGTCTCCTTCTTGTCCTTCGCGCCGATGTCGATCCACATCTGGCGGAGCTCGGTCTTGGCCCCGCGCTCTTCCGGCTTCATCAGGTGTACAGCCTTGCGGCCGATCACGCCGTCGATGGGGCCGTGCCGCGTGTGCACGACGACGCGGCCGCCGGGCAGCACCGAGGGATCGATCCCGCCGATGGCGTCGAAGAACAGGTAACCCTTGTCGTCGATGTAAGTGACCATCAGCCCGATCTGGTCGCAGTGGCCGGCGAGCATCACCCGCGGCGAGCCCTTCGGGTTGAGGGCGACGATGACGTTGCCATGCACGTCGGTCTCGATCGAGTCGGCGAACGGCTCCATTCGCTCGCGGACGATGCGCTGGACGGGCTGCTCAAAGCCCGAGGGGGAAGGCGTTTCGAGGATCTTGCGGAGAAAGTCGTAGGATTCCTTGCGCAGTGCCATGGGGTCGCCTGGTGGTCCGGACCGTGCCGCGGGACCAGACAGTCGGACCCCGTCCCTGGGGCGACCGCCCGCGATAGGCGGCCGAGTGTACGGGCGTAACGCGCAGCGAACAAGCGGCGGGGCGGCCGGGGGCCGCGCTGGTCCGGCTGGTGGTGCGCGGACCTGGCAGGTTCCAGCGAACTGTCGGCAGACGACCTCGCTCTAGTCGAGGAGGTAGTTCGAAATGAGGCCGTATCCGAAGCCGCGGACGAAGCCGTCGGTGAAACGGGCGATGCCCGCGTCGATCTCCTCGGGGGTGGGCATTGTGCAGGTGCCGAGTTGCATCAGCAGGGCCCCGCTGCACAGCAGCGACGCGAGACGACGACGTAGCTTTTTCCTGGCGGGCATTGGAGGCCTCCGGGGTTCAGCCGCACCCGCCCCTCGGCCGGCGAGGGGTTGCGGCTGCTGCTGACTCGGTTATCGGCGGGAATCGCCGGCTGGTATACCGCACGGCCTGATCGCCACGCAACCCGCGCTTCCAGTGCTGTGGACGGCGATGGGCGTTCGTCCCGCCCGCCGGTCAGTCGCCCGAATCGACGCGCCCGCGCAGCCGGCGGCGCTCGCCGCGGGCGCGCTTGTCCTGCAGGCGGCGGCGGCGCTCGCCCTGCGGCACCTTGGTGGCCCTTCGGGGCTTGGGCGGCGTGAGGGCCTCGGCGAGCAGCTCCACCAGCCGGTCGACCGTCGCCTCCCGATTGGCCAGTTGTGTGCGGTGGCGCGAGGAGGTGATGCGGATCAGGCCGTCCGCTGTCAGGCGCCCCGCCAGTCGCCGGCGAATGGTTGAGCGCTCACGTTCAGTCAGCGACGGGCAAGCGTCCGGGTCGAACAGCAAGGTCACCCGCGTGGATACTTTGTTGACGTTCTGCCCGCCGGGGCCGCCGCTGCGCGAGAACGTGAAGCTCATCGAGCCCTCGGGGAGCTCGGTGCGGATCCGATCTTCCAACTGCCTGGTAGTCACGAACGAATTGTACGCGCAGGCGGGGCGGGTGGCACGCGGCGTTACTGGAACCGGGCGCGCGGGAAGTCGAACCGGCCGCGCGTGGGCTTTTCGTCCGGGGGAGGCCGAGTCCCACCGAAGAGCCGATCGAGGACTTCCCAGGCCGAGGTGCTTGATGACTGGTCGGTTGGGCTGCTCGAGGCGGAGGCCTCGGATATCTCGCCGGGAAGCGACTCGCTCTCCAGCGGAATGCCCAACTGTTCCGCGCGCGACCGGACCACGAGGAGCTGGATCATGACCATCGCGTTCTTGCCGCCGATGCGGATGGCCTCATCGAAGTCATCCGCCGCCTCGACGTAACGTCCCAGCGCCGCCTGGTATTCGCCGCGGATCGCGAAGGCGTCAGGGTCAGTCGGGGAGAGTTCGATGGCCTGTGTGACGTCGCCCACGGCTTGGTCGAAGCGACCCATCGCCGCGTTCGCCGCGGCACGACCGAGCCAGGCGACGACGAGATTCGGCTCCAGGCTGACAGCGGTGGTCAGGTCGAGGATGGCGTCGTCCGGCTTGCCATCCCGCAGCAGGGCCAGCCCGCGCAGCGTTCGCGTCCATGGCGAGCGGCTGTCCTTCTCGACCGCGGACGAGAAGTCGGCGAGGGCCAGGTCGGGCGCGTCGGTGAGCAGGTTGGCCAGGCCGCGCCAGACGACGGCGTCCGGGTCTTCGGCACGCAGCCGCACCAGGTGCTCAGCGTGATGCCGCATGCGGGCGAAGTCGCGATTCAGGCAGCACGCCACCACGCACAGCCGGGCGGCGGCGGGGCTGTCGGGGTTCAGTTCGATGGCGCGCTCCGCAAGCTCCGCCTTGAGCGCGGGATCGCTCTCGCCCTCGGCGAGGGTCAGCAGGCGGCGCTCGGCCTGCTGCTCGGCGTTTCCCGGCTCATCGAGTTCGGGGGTGCCTTCCGCGAGGCGGACAGCGTAAAGGTCGGCGGCGGCACGCCGCGCAAGCCCCGCCGGCGTTCCCGCGGAGGCGGCGTTGGGGCCGGCGGTCAGCAGGCTTGCGGCGCCCTCCCCTTCGCCCGGCGAGCGGCGCATCACGTCCTGCACAACCGGCGCGACGGTCTCGAGCGTCCAGGCCACACCCTTCACCTCCGGCGGGAGAGCCCGGAGGATCTCCTCAAAGGCCAGGCGGCTTTCCTCGCGCTCGCGCTGGTGAGCCACTGCCTGAGACTTTACCTCCTGACGTGTCTCGATCAGCTCCTTGCCCAGCACCAGCGCGACAACCGCGGCCGCGGCCACGACAGTCACGAACTGGTGACGCTTGACGAAGCGCACGGCCCGGGAAACCACACTCGCCCGGCGGGCGTGAATGGGAGCACTGCCGAGAAAACGCTGAAGGTCGTCACGCATTTCGGCGGCGGTCTGATAGCGCCGGCCGGGATCCTTTTCGAGGGCCTTGAGGCAGATGGTCTCCAGGTCGAGCGGAACCGCCTCGTTGATCTCGCGCGGCGCAGACGCCTCAGTGTGCAGCACGCGGCTGATGACCTGCTCGCGCGATTCGCCGGGGAAGGGCGGGCGCAGCGTGAGCCATTCGTACATCGTTGCGCCGAGCGAGTAGATGTCAGTGCGATGATCGACGTCGTTCGCGCCGCGCGTGATCTGCTCCACCGACATGTAGAGCGGCGAACCGAAGAACTCGCCCGTGACCGTCACCCCCGGCTCTTCGGTGACGCGGGCGAGACCGAAGTCAGAGACGACCAGGCGTCCGTCGGCACAGAAGAGCAGGTTGTGCGGCTTGATGTCGCGGTGGATGACGCCGCGCTGGTGCGCGTACTCCAGGGCGTCGGCGATCGACGCGATGTGCCGCGCGATGAACCGGAAGTACTCCTCGTCGCTGTGCACTTCGCCCGGCGGCAGCAGCAGCACCGAAGAGTCCGAAACGTCGGGACCGCGCGGCGACTGACGAATGATGACGGTGTCCGCCGGCGACTCGGGCGATCCCTTGGTGCCCAGCGCGACGGTCTCGGCAGCGCTGCTCAGCGCCGTATCCGCGCCGCATCGCTGCCGGGCCTGGGCGATGACCCCATTGAGCCCCGGGCCGGAGACCAGCTCCATGACGTAGTAGTAGACGCCGTCCTGCTGCCCCTGGGCGTAGATCGGGAGGATGTGCGGATGAGACAGCTTGGCTGCGGCCTTGGCCTCGCGCTGAAACCGCAGCACGGCGTTCGACGTGGCGCCTAGGGTGCCGTTGAGCGCCTTGAGCGCGACGCGCCGGTGGAGGGAGCGCTGCCACGCCTCGAAGACCGTTCCCATCCCACCCCGGCCGATCTCCGCGCGCAGTTCGAAGTCGCCGAGGACGGCCATCGGCCGTCGGCGCGTCGGACCGGGGAGAATGCCTCCGCCGGATGCGTCAGGGGACAGGGGATCGAGGGACAAGATTCGCTTCTCTGTTCCGCGGGGCTGGTCGCCGTGGCGGCCGCCGCCCGCCGCTACCTACCGAAGTAGACGCTCGGACCGACCGAGACGTTTGAATATTCCTCAAAAAAGTGCCATCCGTCGCCTGGGCCGCCGGTTCGCGAGGGGACCGCGAGCCGGAGGCTCGGTCAAGCTCCGGAGGGCGAAGCGCCCATCGACGCGCTCATAGCATGCACGCCAAGCCGGCGCTCGGCCATGACAATCCGCCCCGTCGTTTATAACCCCGAGGGCAGGGCGGTAGATGCGAACCTCGCCGCGACCGCGTCAAGCCGTACTTTTCCCCGGATTGCCCGATGCATGTCGCGGAAAGTGGGCGCCAAGGGGCATTCGCTCACGGCGTCACGATATTCGGAAATTCGCCCTCGGCGTGTCGCCGACCGAGCGAGATGTAGCTGCGCACGACGTGGTCGATCGCCGCGAGGTCTCGCTCGGTCGTGTCGCGCACGATCGTCGCCGGCACACCCATCACCACCTTGCCATCGGGAATAATCGTCCGCGGGGGTACCACCGAGCCGGCGGCAATAATACATCGGTTGCCGATCTCGCAATCGTCCAGCAATACCGAGCCGATCCCGACGAGCGTGTGCGAACCGACACGCCGACAGTGCACGACCGCGCGATGGCCCACGCCGACGTCGTCCTCGATGTCGAGCGGCACGCCGACTTTCGTGTGGACGACACTGCCGTCCTGGATGTTGACGCGGTTACCGATGCGAATGGGTGCAATGTCTGCGCGGATCATGACATGGTGCATGATCGTGCAGTCGTCGCCGAGGACGAGGTCGCCCGCGACATAGCTCGTGGGGGCGATGTAGACGTTGCGACCGACTTTCACCTGCCAGGGAGTAACTGCCATGGCATGCAGTATAGCCGGAGAGCGGCTTTTTCCCACGCCGGCAGCATCCCGTTACGAGGGTGAATCGCGAGGAGATTGGCATGCCTTGTCGGCCGGGGATGACGGGGTATCATGCCTCGCAGCCAGACCCACGCGGCCGCCATCCGGCCCGGTCTTGATGAAGTTCAGGAGGTAGCTCATGCAGAACGTCGCCCGCGCCATCCGCTGGACCGCTCTTCCCCTGGTGGCCGTGGCCGGCCTCTTCGCCGGCTTCGGCGGCTGCGCCATGCAGCCCAGCGGCAACACCGTAACGATGATCAATCTCGAGTTCAGCCCCCAGACGATCCGAGTCACCGCCGGCGAACTCGTCACTTGGCGCAATCGCGAAGGCCTCCCGATCCAGCACACCGTGACTTCGGGCAACCCGGGTGACAATGACGCGGGCGCGCTGTTCAACTCGCCCGTGATCGATCCGGGCGAATCCTGGTCATACCGCTTCGAGACGCCTGGCACCTTCATCTACTTCTGCGAGATCCACCCCGACACGATGCGGAACGCCATCGTCATCGTCGATCCAGCGAACTAGCCGCGGCTTCGATAACCCCGACGCCAATGCCGGTCCTGCCCGCATGCTGCAGCGGCAGTAGGGGACCTGCCGCGCGCCCGCGCGTCCAGTCGCACTGATATCGCGCCTGGCGCAGCGTGTAAGGACTCGTGCATGCCTACACCGGACGGCCCACATTCGATACAATGGGGCCATACCGGCCACATTCGATACAATGGGGCCATACCGGCCGACGACCCGCGCGAATCACCCCGAGCCAGGAGCACGGTTGACTGATGCAAACCACTTGGCAGCGGCCTGTCCGGGCCACTCTTCTTGTTGCTGCGCTGCTCGCCCTTTCCCCCCAGGCGGCCTTGGCCGCCGGGGCCTGCTGCATCGCGGCTGACGACGACTGCCGTCAGGTCACGAACCCCGCCCCCTGCGCTTCCATCGGCGGCGTCTACGTCGAGGGCGGGAGTTGTGCGGAGGGGGTCTGCGACCCGGGCGGGTGCTGCGACGGGGCGTCCTGCTCGATCATGACCGGCATCGACTGCCTCGCGGCCGGCTTCGAGTTCCTCGGCGGGGGCACGAACTGCAACGACGCCCCCTGCGGGGTGGAGCCCGTCGGCGCCTGCTGCACGGGCGAAGCGTGCAGCGAAGCGACCGAGGCCGTCTGCGTCGTCTCCGGAGGATCGTGGCAGGGGGACGGCACATCGTGCACCGCAGCGCCCTGTTCCCCGGGCGCCTGCTGTGAGCCGACCGGTTCCTGCAGCGAGACCTTGCCCATCGCCTGCCAACAGGCGGGCGGGGTGTTCCTCGAGAACACGGTCTGTGCGGGCAATGCCTGTGGAACGGGAGCGTGCTGCGACGGCCTGAGCTGTTCGATCAGCAACGCATACGATTGCGAAACATCGGGCCGCCAGTTCGGCGGGGCGGGCACGACCTGCCTTGACGATCCGTGCGACGCGGGCATCGGGGCCTGCTGCCAGGATGGTGCCTGCAGTGATGCCTCACCCGAGGATTGCGCAACCGCCGGAGGCACCTGGCTGGGCGCGGGCACGAACTGCTCGCAGGATCATTGCGTGCTGGGTGCGTGCTGCTACCCGGGCGAGTGCGAGGACCTGGCCCGGTTTCAGTGCACCGCCGCCGGCGGCGGCTTCCTCGCCGGCAACACCTGCGCGTCCGAAGGGGCGTGCGCGGCCCAGAACGAATGCGACGGCGACTCGCTCTACGCGCAGTCGCCCAATCTCGGCGGCGTGGCGGGTGTGTCGGACCAGTTCGACGCCACCGCGCGGTGGGACCGCTACGAGGGGGTTCTCGGCGCGATCGAGACCGTCCGCTTCTGGGGGCTCGACCTGCAGCGCAGCGGCATCACGTTCGTCGAGTGCGTCGAGGAAACGCCCACGTTCCAGATCGAGTTCTACGATGACCAGCTCGGCCAGCCGGGCAACCTCGTCTGCGGCTACACGCTGACCGCCTCGCGAACGCCGACGGGCCACTTCATCCAGGACTTCGCCGAAATCAACGAGTACGAAGTCGAGCTGCCGTTCCCCTGCATCCAGTCGAATGGGTGGATATCGATTGTCGGCATCGGCGGCGATCCGGATTGCATCTTCCTGTGGACCAGCGCCACTTCGGGCGATGGCGGCGCGTACTGTGTCGGATGCGGCTTCCCGCCGGACGACGGCTACGACCTGTCGTTCTGCCTCGGGGGTGAGCGCGGCGGCGTCTTCGGCGCATGCTGCGACGAGGGGCTCGGGGTCTGCCATGACAATGTCGAGATCGACGACTGCGCCGGGATCGGCATGCGATTCCATCCCGACCTGACTTGTCAGGATATCGGCCCGTGTGACCTGGTGACGGGCGCCTGCTGTCACAACGACGAGACGCCCTGCTCCGTCGAGACACAGGCGGGTTGCGCCGCCGCAGGGGGCAACTGGCTCGGTCAGTTCACCGAGTGCTTCCAGTGTCCGCCGGTGGGCGCGTGCTGCATTCAGGACGGCATCTGCGTTGTCACCACCGACGAGCTCTGCGACACCGAGTACGGCACCTGGATCGGTGAGGGTACGACCTGCGACGACTGCCCCGCCATCCCGCCGCACTGCCCGGAGGACAGCCTCCTGGCCTACCAGGCTGATCCTCCGCACGGCTTCATCGCGACCACGTCCGAATTCGACCCCGGCTTCTCCATCGCCAACTACTACGAAGAAGCCGACGGAGCGATCGTCGGGCTCTCGTGGTTCGGATTCGACCTGCAGTATCGTCCCGACCTCGGCGGCTTTGTCGAGTGCACGGAGTTCGACAACACGTTCGACATCACCTTCCACGCCGACGCGGCGGGCGTGCCTGGATCCATCGTCTGCGACTACACCCTGCTGGTTGACCGCGTGGAGACCGGCATCGAGAGCTATCGCGGGGCGATGCTCAACGAGTACAGCGTGACGCTGCCCTCGGCCTGCGTGCTGACCAACGGCTGGGTGCGGATTGTCGCCCGCGGCGTGACCGACTGCTGGTTCCTGTGGCTGAGCGGAGACACGCCCGCCCAGGCGCACTGCGGCGGCTGCGGCACGACGCTGATCGCCGGGCGCAACATGTGCCTGGCGGGTGAAACCGGCGGCGTATTCGGCGCTTGCTGCGACGACGCGACCGGCGTGTGCACGGAAAACGTGGAGATTTCGGCCTGTTCGAGCACCGGGCAGCGCTTCCTGGCAGATGGGCTTTGCGAGGACCTTCCCGTGCCCTGCGGCGAGTTCATCGGCGCCTGCTGCTTCGCCGATGCGACCTGCACCGTCGGCAGCGAGGCGGATTGCGTGGGCGCCGGCGGGGCGTGGCTCGGGGCGGATTCGCTCTGTTCCGAGTGCCCCTGCATCGTGCCTTGCGCCGGCGGCTCGGCGGAGGGCGAGGCGGACTGCGGCGTCGGCTACGTCGACACGACCAACGGCGGCTGCTTCGCCGCGGAGCCGGCCTTCAGCCCGATCACACCCGGCACGGCGGTGTGCGGCACCGGCGGCGCGTGGGAAGAGCCGGGCGGCTTCATCGCCGACTGGGACATCTACGAGTTTGTCCTCACCGGCTCGGCGGAACTCCACTTCAGCGTGCTGGCGGAATACCCCGTGATCGCTGCGATCTACGACGGCACGGCGGGCTGCCCCGGCGAGCTGCTCTCCGCCTTCGCTGACTATGCCTGCGACAGCGCGAACGCCACGGCGTCCGTCGGTCCGGGCACCTACTGGATGGCGACACGCGTGCTGAGCTCGACCGACGAATCCCAGTGCGGCAAGCGGTACACCGCGCTGCTCACCGTCACGCCGATCGCCTTCGGCGACGCCGACGGGGACGAGGACGTCGACCTCGACGACTACCTCGCCCTGGCCGACTGCATGAACGGCCCCGGTGCGGATCCGACGCCGACGCCGCCCCGCACCGCGCAGGAATGCCTGGACGCCTTCGACAGCGACTTCGACCTCGACGTCGACTGTGAAGACGCGGCGGCGTTCCAGAGGGCCTTCGGCGGATAGCGCCCCGGCATGGCGATGCGGTCGAACGGGTTGACCGTCCGCCAGCCTGTCCAGTTTCCACAGGCCTCCGGCCTGTAGCGGATGCGCGCGGCCTGAGGTCGCTAGGCTCACCAAGGCGACGCGCCGACAATGCAAGCCTCCCGTCGGGCATTCGCGCCCGGCGGGGGGCTTGCTCTCGCTTTATTCGGCGTGAGCACGTGGGAAGGTGTTGAATCAGGGCGATTCGGGACCTGGCATGGCGCACGCTGTCAGAATAGATTTCCTATCACCGCGGTTGATTGTGGCCGCTGACTCAGTTCCGTGAGCGCCGCCTATCGCAGGCGGTGCAGGTCGAAGTTGTGGAGGATGGGTCGTGCTCGACCCACCGCTTGACGGGGCATGCAAGGATGGTGGGTCGAGTATGACCCACCCCACGAAACTCTTCGACCGGGCGGCCCCGGATCGCATTGAGGGCGAAAGTGCCAACCGTCAGGCTCGCCTCGCGGGATCAGAGCCCGGCGAATGTCGCGTAGTCCTGTGAATCGACGTCGCCGTCCGTGTTGAAGTCGAATGTGGCCAGGCACGCCGCGGCGCTGGAGCCTTGAAGCACGGGCGCGGGCGACGACTGTGGGCCGGCCATGCAGTCGGCGAAGTAGGCGTAGTCCACAACGTCGACCACGCCGTCGCTCGTGTAGTCGCCGTCCGGCGGGCCCGCGTCGCAGCCGGGGATGACGGAGGTGACCGTCACGCTCGCCGGTGTGCCGGGCTCGAAGAGGGAGAGCGTGATGTCTCCCTCGCACGGCGGGAAGTTGCTGTCGAAGCCGAAGTTGTAGAGCGTCCCCCAGCGCAGGGCGTTGGCGTTGGGGTCGAGGGCGTGGGGCGTCGTCGCCCATTCGAGCGCCCCGGTGGTCACGACGGCCGGCCAGTCGGCGCCGTCGCGACTCACCCCGCCGAGGCCGTCGCCGTCGGCATAGTCCACGTCGTGGAAGTAGAAGTTGTCCACGCTGACCTGCGGCGCGCGGGGGATCGAGATGCTCCCGAAGGCCCGGGCGACGGTGGTATTCTGCACCGCGTATTCATACCGCCAGAGATCCTCCGCGATCTGTGTGACCCGCGCCGAGACGTACGCCTGACCGATGGCCGGGTCGAAAAACTCGACCTCGACGACGTCGGCGGCCAGTTGGGACCACGCGCCGATGCCCGGCTTGCCCGCGGCGACGGTGTCGGTCAGCAGGAACGTCCGCTCATTCGCCGTGCCGCTGATGACGGCGCGCCGCCGGCTGACGTTGTTGCGCGTCGCCTCCGGCGTCTCGGAGGGGTGAATGACCTGCACCTCGACGAAGTACGAATCGGTGCTGGTGAGTTCGTTCAGTTTCGCCCGCAGCCGCCGGGCGGTCGTGCCCGCCTGGTAGGGGGGCGACGAGGCCGGTGCGGGGAAGACCCCGGTGAGCGGGTTGATGTCGGCCTTCGGTCCGGCCACGGCCTGGTGTCCGTGGATGGAGGCGGAGTCCGCCGTGGAACAGCCCCCGCCCAGCGCCGCGCCGCCAACCGGCGTGCAGGCGCAGCAGGTGGCCTGCTGCAGCGGCAGGATGCCGAAGTGCACCCAGCCCTGGCCGATCTGGACGATGCGCTCCTGCGAGACGCGGAACAGGTTCATCGCGAATGCGGGCGTGTTCGGCGTGTTCACCACCCACGGCAGCGGGACGACGCCGAGGTTGCAGGTCGTAATCGGGAGCGACAGCGCGTCGTAGAACTCGCCGCTGCCGTCGGGGGCCTCGTCGACGTCGTAGTTGGCGATGCTCCCGGTGATGTTGCCGACGTAGGCGTCATAGCCGCCGACCTGGCAGGTGGCGTTGCGCAGGTCGTCGTCTGCGCCGGCAGGCGCCATCCAGCCCAGGAGTCCGGTGAGCACGGTGAAGGCAGAGAGCGAGCCCGGCGAGATGCGATGTCCCATCATCAGTTGATCTCCTCTCGCGCGACCGTGAGCCGAAGATGTGATCTGAAACGACCCCGCCCTGACGGATCGTGATCAGCGGCCCTGAACCGCCAGTATACCCGGACAGGCCGTTCCGGTTCCACCCCCTGCCCGGCGTCAGGTGCTGAGGCCGTATTCGCCCCATCGGCGCTCGATCAGGCGGCGCGTTTCCTCGGCGATTTCGAGCTCTGCGGGCCACTCGCGGACAACCCCTTCGCCGGGGATCTTGCGCGTGGCGTCGATGCCGATTTTCGCACCCGTCCCGCAGTACGGGGTGGCGTGGTCGAGCACGTCGCATGGCCCGTCCACGACTACGACGTCCCGGCGCCAGTCGACGTTAGCGCCGACATGGAAGAGCACATCCTGCTCATCGTGGACGTTCACGTGTTCGTCGACGACGACGATCATCTTGCTGAACATCATCTGGCCCGCTCCCCAGATGCTGCTGATCACCTTGCGGGCCTGCATCGGGTAGTCCTTGCGGATCTTGACGAACACCGCGTTGTGGAACGCGCCGAACATCGGCAGGCTGTAGTCGATGATGTCGTGGATGAGAATCTTCAGCAGCGGCAGGAAGATCCGCTCCGTGGCCTTGCCGAGGTAGTAATCCTCCTGCGGCGGCTTGCCCACGATCGTGGTGGGGTAGATCGGGTCGCGGCGATGCGTGATCGCGGTCACGTGAAACGCCGGGTATCGGTCGGCCAGCGAGTAGAACCCCGTGTGATCGCCGAAGGGGCCTTCGATGAGCGTCTCCTCGGGATCGACCCAGCCTTCGATCACAATTTCCGCGTTGGCGGGGACCTCCATCGGGATCGTGCGGCAGGGCACCAGCTCGATGCCGCCATCGTTGAGGAAGCCGGCGAACAGCAGCTCGCTGACGTCGGGCGGCAGGGGGCAGGTCGCGGCGTAGGTGAGAATCGGCTCGCCGCCGAGCACGATCGCGAGCGGCATCTTCTCGCGGTGGGCCTTGTGTTTGCGGAAGTGGCGGGCCCCGTCGTGGTGAAGGTGCCAGTGCATTGCGCACTTCTTGCGGTCGAAGACCTGCACGCGATACATGCCGACGTTGCGCTCGCCGCTGTCGCGGTCCTTCGTGTAGATGCCCGCGAGGGTGATGTACCTTCCGGTGCCCCCGGCGGCGTCGGCCGGCTTGGCGCCGAAGCCCGCTTCGCCATCGTGGGGCCAGCACTGGATGATCGGCAGGTCGAACAGGTTGGCGTCGTCGGTGTGGACCACCTCCTGACAGATGCCGCGCTTGCCGACCTTCGGGCCGAAGCTGGCGATCTTCGCCAGCTGGGGCAGCTTCTTGAGCTTGTCCATCAGCGTGGTCGGCACCTCGGGCTTGATGAGTTCCTGCACGCGGGCCGCCAGCTCTTCGAAGCTGCTGACGCCGAGAGCGATTCGCATGCGCTCGTAGCTGCCGAACAGGTTGATGGCGGCGGGGAACTTCGCCTCCTGCACCTGTTCAAACAACAGGGCGTGTCCGCCGCGCAGGCCGTGAACCGGGTCTGTCGGCGGCGGGGCGGCCGAACCGGCCGCCGGGCGTTTCGAGACGCGGTCTGCGATGGCCGCGATCTCGAGCACGGGGTCGACGGCAGCCTTGATGCGTTTCAGCTGGCCGCGGCGTTCGAGGTCCTCGATGAACGAGCGAAGGTCAGTATGGGGCACGCGCGGATCTCCCTGGGGCCAGAGTGCCCAGAGTGTAGCGACCGGCTTCGCGGTGGTCACGGGTGAGCGCGGGGTGGGCGTCGGGCGGCGAGGCGATCGGAGCGGTCAGGGCTGCTCGCCCTCGACCCACTTCGTGGCCCCGTCGGCGTAGACGTCCTTCTTCCAGATGGGCACGTCCTTCTTCAACGTGTCGATCAGCCAGCGGGCGGCTTCGAAGGCCTCGGCCCGGTGGCCGCACGCCACGGCGATGAGCACGGAGGCTTCTCCCGGCGGGACGACGCCCAGCCGGTGCACGATCGCCACGCGCCCGGCCGACCATCGCCTTCGTGCCGCTCGCGCCAGGTCGAGAAGCTGCCGTCGGGCCATTTCTTCGTAAGCCTCGTAATGCAGGTGAGACAGGAGGCCGTGGGTGGGATCTGTTTCGGCGCGGGTGGCGCCCTCGAAGAAGACGAGTCCGCCCAGGGCCGGGTCGCCACTGACGAAGGTGCGAATCGCCGCGGCGTCGATCGGGGCGGCGGTAAGCTCGATGCGGAGGCCGTCGTCCTCGTCGAGCCCGCCTGAGACGGGCGGAATCACCGCGGCTTCGTCGCCGTCCTGCAGGCGATGGCCATCCTCGGCAAAGCGCTGGCCCACCGCGAGCCGCATCGACGCCAGGCCGCCGGCCAGCGCCGGCAGCCGTCGCGAGAGTTCGCCTCGGAGGTCGCCGACGGTCGCGCCCTCAGCCAACTCGACGGTCACTTCGCGCGTGGCGGCGATCGAGGCGGCGGGGCCGAACAACAGCACGCGGACGCGAAGGCTCATGCAACGAGGCTACGACGCGGGCCTGCGCACGGCAAGCGCCATGCCATTGCCGATCGTCAGTTCACTCAACTGGAACTCCGGGTGGCGCGACATCCACGCCAGAAACTCCTGCAGTTCGCCCCGGTGGGTCGCCGTATTGTCCGTCAGAATGGCCGCGCGCTCGGCTAAGCGGGGGAGGAGGAGCTCGACATATTCGACGCAGTAGGTCTTGTCCGCGTCGTTGAGGACGAAGTCAATCGGTCCTTCGATCGTCGGCAACACCTCGAGCGCGGAGCCGTGGCGGAACTCCACCCGCTCGAGGAGCCCGGCCTGGTCGAAGTGATGCCAGGCTTTCTCGATCTTGCGGGCGTCCTGATCGATGGTGAGCATGCGCCCGCCCGGCGGCAGGGCCGCGGCGATCCACAGCCCGCTGTAGCCGTAGCTCGTGCCGATCTCGATGACGCGCCGGGCCCCGCGGTGGAGCACCAGGCCGTGGGTGAACTCCGCCGCGGCCCTGGGCAGGGCGCAGGCGTCGTCCACGGACTGCATGAACTCTTCGACCTCCCGAAGGGTCTGCGCGATGCGCTCGTTCACGGCACACGCTCCTTCCTCGCCGATCGGCGCAGGTGTCCGCGGCCCCGTGCCCCGCGCGGGCGGGGCCGGGGTCCCCTCTTATTCTACCCCGTCCGGCGTCGCCCGGCCGCCGTGGTGCGGGGCAACGGGGCACGCTATGTCCGGATGCGGTCGATCATGACCGTGGCGACGATGCCGAACAGGAAAATGGGAATCCAGAAAGGCAGGGCGGAGAGTGATTCCGGGCGAACCGACTCGCTGATGAAGGAGCTGGCGTAACAAAGTCCGGTCATGGCCATGCACTTGGTCGCGTCGCTGAGCAGGTTGGTGGGCGAGCGATCGAGAAAGAAGGGCAGCCCGAGCAGGAGCATGATGAGCCCGACCATCGGCCGCACGATCCGGCCGTGGCGGGTCCGGACGATCTCGGCGACGTCAGCCGTCTCTTCCAGCTGCAGGGTGCGAAGCTGCGCGAGGCTCAGGAACTTCACCCACGACTCGGACTGCCGCATCATGATGTCCTGCGGCGAAAGCTCGCTCTCATACCAGGCGGGGAAGGTCTCGACGCGACGCTCGGATGGGCCCAACTGTGAGCTGTCATCGAAGATGCGCTCGACCTGACGCGCCCGGTCGAGCCGCCAGCGACCCTTGATGCGACCGCCTTCGTGGCCGCCGGGCTCCCAGGATGCTCCGTCGGCCGCGAGCGACTCGACGATCGTGCCGTCCGACGACCTGCGCAGCACCAGCAGCTGCTGCAGCCGCTCGCGGCCGGGGTCAAAGTTTCCCGCCGAGAGCAGCCGGTCCGTGCCATCACGCAGGAACAGCACCTCGTACCCGCGCTGGGCACCCGCTTCGTCGTGGTCGCGCGCGAGGTGGTGGGCCACTCTCGGGATAATCAGCTCCGTGTCGGCCACGAGCAGGGCGGACGTTGCCACCCCGAAACCCAGCACCGGCGCCGCCACACGAAACAGGCTGACCCCCGACGCGAGAATGGCGATCATCTCGCGGTCGCGCCGAAGCTTGCCGATCGTCGCCATGCAGGCGAACAGCGTGATCACCCCGGCGAGCTGCTGGTAGTAGAGAAACACATTGGGACCGTAGAAGCTGGCCATGTTCCACAGCACCGTGGTCCAAGGCAGGCCATGCTCGGTGAACTCGTCGACGTTGATCAGCAGGTCGAGGACGAGGTACAGGCTGATCATGGTGAACAGCGCGATGGCGAAGTTCACCAGCAGGCCGCGCAGGATGTAGCGATCCAGAATCGTCACGCGTTGCCCCGCCTGTCCCCGCGGCCGCCCGCGGGCATCGCCCCGTCCCTCATCGCCGCAGCAGCTTGAAGAGCGTCCAGCCGTCCACCACCACCGCCAGCACCAGCCCGCTCCAGATGACACACAGGCCGATCAGGTGCTTGTCCGGCGCACGGGCCAGTTGTTTGCCCGCCAGAATCGCAATGATGATCAGCACGAGCGGCACGACGCTGATGCCAAAGGCCACCAGCACGTGCGAGCCGCGGAGGATGATCCCCAGGGCCGCGGCCAGCACGACCAGCACGCAGATGCTCACGCTGAACGACGCCCGCTCGTGGAGCACACTGTTGATCGTGCGGAGCGTTCCGCCGAGCCGCTGCTGCGCCGCCGCACGCTGCCGCTCGACGGTCGGACTCGTCGCTCCGCCGGCCGGCGGGGCGAGCAGTTCGTCGACCCTCGCCTCCGTGGCAGCCAGCACGGCGCCGCGCGGCGGAGGGAAGGGCCCAAGCGTCTCCTGCGGCTTGCTCGTGCGTTCCTCCCCGTCGGTGATGGACACCACGAACAGGCGGACTTCCAGCGCCGCGTCGGCCTCGTCCTCGCTGGGGGTCATCTCGATGGCCGCACGGTTCGCGCGGATGGTGCGGGGACGCTCGTTGTCGGTCTCACGATCTTCGATGGTGACGTCGGTCAGCTCGATGGCGCCGTCACGGCTCATGCGCTCCGCCGCGGCGGCTCGAATCACACACTCGCGCCCGGAAGAGGACAGTGAAATCGCCGCGTCCGCCGTCCACCGCGCCCAAAGCTCGTCATACGCGGCCAGCCGGGCGACCTCGAACCGCAGCCGGTCGAGCTCCTGACGGACTTCGCGCCACTCGGCGGGCACTCGCCGGTAGTGCAGCAGCATGGGCAGGTCGAGATACTTGAGCTGGTTGGGCAGCGCGAGGGGGAATTCGTTGCGCGGAATGTCCCACTCGGCCATCTCGCCGAAATCCGACGTGCGCCGGTCGAAGAAACTCACCCCCATGAGCCGGCCGGAGACGCGGATCCGGTCCTCGCCGCGCTCGTAGCGGAAGTTCACGCGCTGCACCGTGCCGAAGCGCGTCCACGACTCCTCGTCCACCTCGACGAAGACCACGCCGCCGAGGTCTACGCTGTTCGCGTCCGCGCCGGGTGCCACGCGCCATTGATCCGCGCACAGGCGCAGCGTCCCGTCGCGCAGGGCCATCCCCTTGGGCCGCGAGAGCCGCTGTTCGATGATCTTCGTGACGTCTGCACTGACCAGCGCGTTGAGGTGCTGGACCATGCCGGGAATGACGAAGTTCAGCAGGGCGAAGCTTGACCCCGCCGACAGCACGCTCATCGCCAGCGCCGGAAGGAGCAGGGAGTGGATGTTGATACCGCTGCTGCGGCAGGCGACAAACTCGTTGTCGGCGCTGAGCCGGCCATAGGTCGACGCGGCGCTGAACAGCGCCGCCACCGGCACGGTGAACGCCCCCGCCAGCGGCAGCAGAATCAGCAGCAGGCTGACAAGCTGGCCCGGGGTCACGTCCCCGATCTTGACCATGTTCAGCACGCCGCCGCCGAGCAGGAATACCCCCGTCAGCCCGACCGCGGTGAGCGCGAAGGTCTTGGCCATCTCCGCGAAGATGTATCGCTGAAGTGTCCAGGACGAGCGTCGCATTCGGGCTCCCGGCGGCGCGCCGCCCTCGCCGGCCGTCGCGTTGCCGCGACATGGTAGGCGGAGCGGGCGGCATTGCAACGATAGCCCGGCTCGCCCGGTGAGTGCTGCGGCCGGCCGGATTCCCTGCGCTGCGCGGCCGGCGCCGGCCGATATAGGAAGCGGCGGGGGCTGTCCCCGTCGGCGAGACCGGACGGATGGACCCACGCGAAAACCCGCTGGCGGGCAAGATCGTCGATCTGGACGGCGCATGCTCCGTCGTGCAGGCGGCGCGCGCCGCCGGTCGGACGATCGTGCAGTGTCACGGCGTCTTCGACATCGTCCACCCCGGCCACGTCCGCTACCTCCAGTTCGCCAGGGCGCAGGGCGACCTGCTCATCGTGACCCTCGCCGGCGACCCCGACCGCGGCGAGCCCGACGACCGACCCTACATCCCCCAGGACCTTCGCGCCGAGAATCTCGCGGCGCTGATGTTTGTTGATCATGTGACCATCGTGCCCTTCGCCTCGGCGGAGGCCGCGATCGATCGTCTGCGCCCCGACGTCTATGTGAAGGGCAAGGAGTTCGAGCACTCGAGCGACCCCGGCTTCCTCGCCGAGCAGCGCATCGTCGAGAGCTACGGCGGGCGGATCATCTTTTCGTCGGGCGAGATCGTCTTCAACCCCAGCAAGCTGCTCGAACAGATGCCCCGCGTGGCCGAGGTCGAGTCGCATCGGCTCAACCTGCTCTGCCGGCGGCAGCGCATCACCGCGGGCGGGCTCGAGCAGGTCATGGAGGGCTTCCGAGGGCTGCGCGTGCTGGTGCTGGGCGACGTTGTGCTGGATCGCTACGTGTTCTGCGACGCCATCGGCGTGGCGAGCGAATCGCCGATGATGAGCCTCGCCCACCTCGACGAGCGGCAATACGTCGGCGGGGCGGCGATCATAGCCCGTCACCTCGCCGCGATGGGCGCCCGGCCGTTCCTGCTGAGTGCGGCCGCCGACGACACCGCGACCGCCCACGTCGAGAAGGTCCTGACCGAGGAACATGTCGGTTTCGAGCTGCTCCGCGCCCGGCCGGCCATGGTTGAGAAGACGCGATTCCTCGTCGGCGACACGAAGATGTTCAAACTCGACCGCGCCCACCGCCTGCCGCTCGACTCCCGGGCGGAGCGCCGCGCGGCGATCATCCTCGAGCAGCAGTCCAAGGTGGCCGACGCGGTGATCCTGTGCGACTTCGGCTACGGCACGATCACCGGCGGCCTGCTCGCCCGGTCGCTGCCCACGCTGCGACAGAACGTCCGGCTCATCACCGCCGACGTCAGCGGCGGCCGGGCGAACCTGCTCAACTTCCGGCATGTGGATCTGCTGTGCCCCACGGAGCGCGAGATCCGGGCGACGCTCAACGACTACGACTCGGGCCTGTCGGCCGTCGCGTGGCAGCTCCTCCACCGCACGCAGGCCCGCCACCTGATCATCACCCTCGAAAAGCGCGGCATGGTCGTCTTCGAACGCCCGGGCCAGCAGCGGGCCACTCCCGAGTGGGAAGGGCGGCTGAAGGGCGAGTCCATCCCGTCGTTCGCTGAGTACGCCGTGGATCGCCTCGGCTGCGGCGATGCCCTGCTTTCCGCGGCCACCCTGGCCCTCGCGGCCGGGGCGACGCTGCACCAGGCGGCCTACCTCGGCAACGCGGCCGCGGCCGTCGAAATCGGCCTGATCGGCAATCACCCGGTGAGCACCGAGGCGCTGCACGACTGGCTGCGCACCCGGCGGGAGCTGGACGGCCAGCCGATGGGCACCCCCTCGGCGCGAACGCCCGTGACGAGCGTGGGGTGACCGCGGGCGTACCGCTGGGTGGCCCGCTCCTTGCCGTCCTCGGCAAGGGGTGGGCTCACGATGATCGGTGCCAGAGCGATGCACGCCCCTGATGGTTACGGGTTCGGACGGTCTAGTCGCAGCTTACTTCCGCGCAGGTCGTGCCTAAGCCTCGGAACTCCTGCGGCTGCGGGAATCGCGGGTCGGGGCCCGTGCCCGCCTCGTTCAGGCCGCTGCCGTTCTGGTAGTTCTTCAATGGCGTACAATTGCAGATCTCGGCCGAGACCTGGCCGCGATCGGCCGCGTTGATGACACCGTTGCCGTCCAGGTCGAACAGACAGACTAGTTCCGGATCCGTCTGGCCTATGTTCGCACTGATCTGGCCCCGGTCGGACGCAGTTACCACACGGTTGCCGTCTGCGTCGCCGAGGTGGCATCCGGCGATACATGTTGAGTTGCAGTTGGCGCCACAGTCCTCATCCGCGACCCGATTCCCACAACTTCCTGCGCCAGAAGTGCCTAAAACATATATGGCGTTTACGTCACAGACGTAGCCTGCATTGAACGGGCAATCGCCCTCGCTGACATTGTCCACGCAGGTCTCGTCCTGACAGCAGGCGCCCACGCATGTCCACGACGCCGTCGTCGCGGCCGATGGGGGCTCCATCGCGGTAACGGCATAGATCGGGCCCGTTTGGCTCGGGTTGATCACGTTCCCGCGGAAGTTCTCCACGATGAAATCGTAGGTCTCACCCGTGGCGGGTGCCTGCGTCAGTTCGACGGTCACCCGCGCGAGCACCTGCGGCGCGCCGACGGCCACGTTCAGCGCCACGGGAACCGGCGATGTCTGGCCGCTTCGTCCGGTGGTGTCTTGGGCTCCGCCGATCTGGACCAGCTTGCCCGCAATCAGCGTCCCGCCGTACCCGGCCACGTTGGTAACGCCCGGGCTGAGTGCGAACCAATCCATGCTGTTGTCCGATGGGGGCTGAACAACGGCCTCAGTCAACTCGTACGGCACGCCGCCCAGTGTCGCCCTCAGGTCAAGGCTGAAGCCGGCCAACCCCGCGCTGGCGTCACCGGTCAATTCGCCATGAATCTCGAAAGTATGATAGTAGTCATAGCCGGCGAAGCCGGCGCATTCCGTGACGTCTACGATGGTGATATCGATGCTGGTGGCCGCCTGTGCCGAGCCGAGAAGCATCACGAACACTCCGATCGCTGTCAGCGACAGCCGAGACTTTCCTGCTTGCATGGTGGTGCTCCCATCCTTAGGTTCGGAAAACCCAGTTCGCGAGGTGTTGTGCGCCATTACTCGTCACCTCCTTCGTCTTCGACCACGAACAGGTCGGTTCCACGAGCGGTCCAGGTGATGGCGCCGCCGGAGTCGGTCCTCCATGTCCATAGATCGAGGACAAGCGTCCCCGCTCCCGCCGTCGTGATCGAGCAGAGCGGGCCGTCGGTCTGATCGGCGGCGGACGACAGGTCGGCCGAGACCATCTGCATGCGGGCGGTAGCCGATTCGTGCATGGCCGGGGGCAGCGAACCAGACAGCGTGGACAGGTTCAGGAAGTCGAAATCCGCGGCCGACGCCCATGCGCCGGAGGCGGCGACGGCCGCCTGACCGATGCCGCATTCTTCGCCGGCGTCGAGCGTGTAGAGCACGAAGCCGTTGATCGTCTCGTCATCCATGGCGAAATGCAGGTTGTAGGTCGTGGTCGGGGCGAGCAAATTGCCGACGGAGCCTCCGGCCGGCAAGCGAAGGTCAAGCTGCAACTGCGGCTCCTCGGCGACGAGCGTTTCTTCGGAGCCGGAGTCCTCTTCTTCCATGAACGCTTCGGAGCCGCCGCCGGAGGGTGCCGAAAGACCCTGCATTTCTTCGACCGGGGCGCTGCAGAGTTCGTGCTCTGCCGTCGTGCAGCCCGTGATCGCCGTCGGGCTGGGGACGACGCGGCGCTGGAACTCCAGGAAGTCGTGTAGGTCCTGGTCGCAGTCGCCGTCGTAATCAGCGCTGGCCCAGGGCGTGGTCACGCCCGGCTGAAGCGTGTACGCCTCGAAGTGGGCCTGATCGTCACTGTTTATGAGGCAGTCGCCGTTGAAGTCGCCGTAAAGGCTGAAACGGAGCTGGGCGTGCGTGCCGCCATTGATCGTCAGCCCGATTGGGAGTGCGCCGCCGTGGTAGAGCATCAATCCGTCGAGATCAAGGGTGCAGCCGAACCCGTCAACGACAATGTCACCGCGTACATACATTGCTTCGGCAGGTACTGGTGGGGGCGAGTCGCTGGCGTGGTTATCATGATTGTCGACAAGGCGGACGGTCGCCTGCGCGAGCGCGAGGCTACGCCAGTACTTAAGACACCGCGACTCTGGGACATCGGCGAACCAAACATCGCACACATCAGGTGCGATCACCTCCACCTCAGTGGCTACGCTCGCGCCGGCAGAGGCACGCCAAAGCGCAGCTATATCTGTATCGCCTGTGAACCACGTGCGGGCTGGTGCGGAACTCACTACTGATGCGATGTCAAGTGAAGCGAAATCAAGGTGAAGCATAAGATCGTAGCGATCGCTCAGTTCGGGATCCGGGACGATGGGGCCCGATGGAGCAATGAAGGAAGTTGCATCAAAATGCAGGATGCCAACCTCAAGCGATTCAGGGTCGTTCATCGCTTCCGCATTCTCTACCGAAAGCCGGTTTCTGGAGAGCTTCTCGGTCGGTGATGGAATCTCTGACCACTGAACCCAGTTTGAGTGCAATGGGCCATATCGCAATTCGGACGCGTCGAGGAAGAAGGGTGAGGCGAGTTGGTCAGGTGTCTTAGTGCGGACTTCCATCCAGCTTCCGCCCTCGATGCGGAGTACGGCCGGCGGATCGCTTCCCGCTGCCCGTTGAACAGTGAGCGCTCTTGCCCTCACCTTGGCACCATTGTCCTGCTGCAGACCCGCCATGGTGAATTCTTGAAGGATCCGAAGCCCATGGATCGGAGCAAGGTCCTCTGGTGCCCGAATCTCAAAATGTGAGCCGCCCTCTTCCTCGTCCCAGGCAGCCTCAATGAAGAGTGTTCTGGCCGCCATATACTCTGTGATGAGCATGTGGGGGACCTTGTCGGTGCCCTGGACCGGATTCGAGATCGTCCAATGGTCCAGGTCGACCGCCCGTTTCGCGTGAAGCCAGGGGAATCGCTGATGGTCCGTGCCGACGAATGTCCATGTGCTGTCGCCTGGCGCGAGGATTACACCGGTGACTCCGCTGTCGATCGTGCCGTCAGACTCGGCGAGCGCCTCCAACTTATAGCCGGAAGGTGAGTTGTCCTCCAGCGTGTGTCCGACTCCGATTCTGCCGTCTAGCACAGCCCAGCTTCCTGGGCCCACGTTGCCTGTGACTATCGCGAAGGCGCCGTCGGAAACGATCCATGCTAATCCTGACGTGTCCACGGGAGTGGGTGAGGTGCCGCCAGGGTATCCGTTTCCAAGATACAGGGCGTCCACGTCGATCACGCCATCCCCGCTCAATCGAATTTCGAACGCGTTCAGATCAGCCGTCGACAACATGGAATCGATGATGTTCAGGGCGTGGCCGGCTGTCCCACCGGCGGCTGCTGCGAATTTCAGCAGCCCCGCTTCCTCCACGGTGAAAGAGAGAATGCTGTGTGGCGCAGTCAGCGTACTCGTCAGATCCATAATCGACGCGTCAGCGCCGGTCGTCGGCACCGAGAACAGAACGTCGTCATTCGGTCCAGGCTGACCAAGCGGAGCCCAGTTATCCTCTGCGTCCCAGACTTTGGCCGTGAGCTGGCCTGTCCACGTCTTAAGGTCAGCGCTGGCGACCTCCGGCCCCAGAAGCACGAGTCCCACTACTGCCCCTAGTGCGACTGCTCCGCATCGTCTTCCCATCATACACTCCTTCGTTGATCGGGGAATAGAACGACCCGCCGGAGGTACGGACCTCCAGCGATCAAGCGTGCCCTTGTACGCACACTACCTCCTCCCGTTATAAGGATCACTGCCCGGCTGCGGCAGGACCGCTCATTCGCCCGGCGAAGATCCTCGCGTCCTCGCCGTTGACGTGGTTGTCCTCATTCGCATCGCACGACCAGCAGCCCGGGGGGATAACCCGCTCCGGATCGGAGACGCATTGCTGCAGGCGGACGTAGTCGCGGAGGTCGACGCGGCCGTCGTAGTTGGCGTCGGCGGGGTGGCGGGGGCCGCGGACGTAGGCCATCAGCATGGCCACGTCGTCGGCGTCCATGGCCCCATCGCGGTTCAGGTCGGCCGCAGCGCACGCGGCCATGCCCTGCGATCCGCCGGCCGGGATACAGAGCTGAAGAAGCGCAAAATCGTCCAGGTCGCAGTCGCCGTCGGCGTTGATATCGCCGGGGATAGTCATCCGGCGCATCATCATGACCTCCGTGTTCGGGAACGCACCGATCGTCCAGACCGCCTCGCCGGCGTCGTTGATGGCCGGATAGTCGAATCCCGGACCGACCTGACGGAAAGCACCATCCTCATGCAGCCAAGTCGCACGCTGGGCGCCTGCGTGTGGTTCACCCACGAGCAGAATCTGGCCGCGGTTGTTGGGCGTAGCCCGGCCGTAATAGGCAAGTTGGGAGGTCGTGCCGTCATGATACATCATAGCGGTCGATCCCGGACCCAGCCAGGTGATGAGGCCCCGGTCGTTAAGTCGTGAAGCCTGGTTCTGGACCGGTGTGTTTATGTACGACCATTCTCCGCCAGTGTAATAGGCCGTCTGGCCGACCCAAGGGTTGACGCAACTGTTGATGTCATCCCAGACCATGTCACCCCCCTTCGCCATCCGAGCAGAGCTTCGCCAGTACCGTCCGCTCGTGATCTGCGTGGTGGAGGCTCCGTCGAAGAGCACGACCTGGCTGACGGAGCATGAGTCGACTTCCTGAAATGCCCACACTACGCGCCCGGCATTGTCTATCGCCGGGCTGAGTTGGGCAGTGTCATCCTCGGCGACGAAGGACCGGATTCCGTTCTCCAGCCGCATAATCTGCACGGCATTCGGATCACCGCGGACCAGTTGCTCGGCCCAGACGATCACGCCGTGATCATTGATGTCCGCGATCACGTCGTTGTCGTCGTCGTTGGTCAACCGATGCAGGCGACCGCGATCCCAGAAGAAGATCTCGGTGGTGTCGGCGGATGGACCAAGTCGCTGACTCCAGACCACTTGCCCGCGGGCGTTCAACCGCGGCGAGAGCGCGAACCACGGATCGTTGGTCAACTGGAGCAGTTCATACCCCTCCGGCACCTGCCCCGCCACCGGGCGGATCGCCGGCGGCAGCAGCGGCAGGGCGGCTGCTGCGGTCAGAAGGACGGAAGCGATGTGCGTTCGACGGGCCATGGGAGCCTCCCGTGCGTGCGATTATCGGCCGGAGCCCGCGGGCGGCCACCGGCCGGTGGATGTGCTGCGAGGGTATTATATGGCCGGTACTTCAATTTTCCAAAAGGCCGGAGGCACTCAAGTGCCGCCGGTATCCAGCCCTGGCAGGGGGCCGGCCGACTTGGGCGGGCACTAAGGGAATACCCTATGCGCCCCGCAAGCTCGCCGTATGCGCAAGGAAAGCGGGCCGATCGCGATTCCGCAATCGGCCCGCAGGCTTACATTCGTGTGGGTTCAATCCCGATCTACCGGCGTCCGCCCAGCAGCCCCGCCCGCCACAGGTAATACAGCAGCGTCAGCACGGCCGTCAGCATCGCCGCGACGTAGGTCATGGCCGCCGCGTTGAGCACGCGGCCGACTTCACGGTCCTGATCTACAGCCACGATGCCGCAGTCCACCAGCAGCCGCCGCGCCCGCGAGCTGGCATCGAACTCGACCGGCAGGTTGACTATCTGGAATACCACCACCGCGCCGAACAGGATGATTCCAGCGTACACAAGTCCCATGATGTGCAGGAAGAACCCGCCGAACAGCAGAACCCATGACAGGTTGCTGCCAATGCCCGCCATCGGCACGATGAGGTTGCGGATTGTCAGCGGCGCATACGCCTGCTGGTCCTGCACGGCGTGTCCGGCCTCATGGGCGGCCACGCCGACCGCGGCGAGCGAGCGACCCTGGTACACCTCGGGGCTGAGGCGGAGCACCTTGTGTCGCGGGTCGTAGTGGTCGCTTAGAAACCCCTGGGCCGGCTCGATGCGGACGTGGTGGAGCCCGGCGGAGTGCAGAATTGCCTCCGCCGCCTCGGCCCCGGACATCCCGCTGGCCGGGCGGATCTCATGGGCCTTCGCGAAGGCCGACTTCACCTTGATCTGTGCGTAGATCGTCAGCAGGATCGCCGGCGCCACCGCAAGCAGATACATCGGGTCAAAGATCATCGGCATAAGGGTCGATTCCTTTCCTGCAACGAGGACGTCGGCCGCTCCGGGACTCTGCCGGGGCCGCGTCCGGTCATGCGATTGTATGACGGTCCGACCGGGGTCGTTGGCTGCTGCCCGCCCGGGTTGTTACACGCCGGTGAACCGCGCTCGCCCTCCCCGGTCATCGGCTGCCGGCGCCAGCGGGCTGGCGGCCTCTCGTTTCGCCCTTGCTGAACGTCAGGCCTGCCTGGCCGACATCGACCACGATCTCGTCGCCCGGGGCGAAGTCGCCGGCGAGCAGCCGCCGGGCGAGGGGGTTCTCTACCTCCTGCTGAATCAGCCGCTTGAGGGGCCGCGCCCCGAACGTCGGATCGTAGCCGTCGCGAGCCAACTGGCGCTTGACGGCGTCCGTCAGCGTCAGCCGCAGCCCGCGCTCCTCCACCCGGCGGCGGAGGAGGACGACCTGAATATCCACAATCCGGACCAGGTCTTCCTGCGTAAGCTGGTGGAAGATGATGGTCTCGTCAATCCGGTTCAGGAACTCAGGGCGGAAGTGTCCCTTGAGCACTTCCTTGACCTTCATTTCGATCTCGATGTCGGCCGCGCCGCTTTCGCTGAGCAGCCGGATCTGGTCGCTGCCCAGGTTGCTGGTCATGGCGATGATGGTGTTCTTGAAGTCCACCGTGCGGCCCTTGCCATCGGTGAGGCGGCCGTCGTCGAGCACCTGCAGCAGGGCGTTGAATACGTC
>CAYRSS010000053.1:0-28667 GCA_964426945.1 uncultured Phycisphaeraceae bacterium | reverse complement strand
GAGTGCAAGCGGCTTCATACCAACATTGAAATACGAGACGGTTTTCGGGCGTAACCGGCATTGCAACGGGATACTCATAGCATTTCATGAGGTGAGCATTGGCCATTGCCGCGAGGCCTGACCCGTCGCCATCCAGATCGGAGCGCTCAAACGGCAGCTCGATGCGCAGTGAAGCCTCGATGTTATAGGGATTCGTGATCCCAAGTGCTGCTCCAGTCCAGTTGTGAGATCCTACATAGAGTACGGATTTCCCGCGGGAAGGGGATGCCAAGTAGATAAGCTTGTCGTGGAGTAGCCGAGGCTCGTCGGCCGTGTACGGCTCAAGGAAGTACTTCAGGCGCGGTGGGTCATTCACTGTCAGCGCCGATTGAAGCGCATAGAGTGGCTTATAGCCGAAATCGCACGTCAAGGAACCGAGACCAAAGGAGTGTTCGTGGCATAGCAATGATGCAAGCCGCTGCAAATCGAGAGCATCGATGGCTGGTTGTGAGATGTATGCGACTGCAAAGCGAATTATTTCCGCGTCGTCGAGATCTTGCCGAAGTCGTTCGAGGATATCCTTTGAGAGTGGGTTGGCACTAAGGAAATCTGTCTGATAAGCGTGCACGACGGCGGAGGTGTCGGGGCACATTGTGCAGGGTCCTGTCGATGCGTGGTTGCGATACCCGGGCGAAAGCCCGGCACTGCTAAACTGCAAGCGAGTATTCCTGCTTCAGCTTCGCCATTTCCTTCATCGCCGGCTTGGGCGTCAGATCGGCGCGGAGCAGGCCGGTGGCGGGGGTGGCGAGGGTGTCGCTGTCGCAAAGGCGGTGCCAGGCGATCTTGTCGACGAACGGTTTGCTGAGGGCGATGGTCGCGAACTCGCGCAGCCAGGCAGCCTGCGACTCATCGGTCCAGCCGCCGTGCCAGCCGCCGGCGGAGCCCGACGGGTCCGCGGCCGACGGGGCGCACACCGCCGAGAGGTGCAGCGGCTTGCCGAACTTGCCGTAGGTGTCGAGGATCGACGACACCTGGAACATGTCGCGGGCGGTCATCGCGCCTTCGCCGAAGGAGAACTGCACCCCCAGGGCGTCGAAGTTCAGCCCGTTCTGCAGGATCATGTCGGCATAGAGCGTCGGCGGGATCGTCCGCTGGTTCGCGGCGTAGAACTCTCCCCACGGGCCGCGGACGTTCACCACGCTCGTACACTTCGGGGCCACCTGCTTGGCTGCCGCCGTGGCCATCCGCGACAGCTCCATGAGTTGTTCGAAGCTGAAGGTGAAAGTGCTCTGGGCGTGGATGCCGTCGACGACGTCCCACACCGAGATATACGACGCGTACCGGCCGATGACACGCTTGACGTGTTCAAAGGTCAGGTCGCGGATCGTTTCAAAGTCGTGCTCCCAGATATACAGCCAGTCCGGGACGTTCGCCTCGGTGAAGGAGACCAGGGCCGAGCCCTTGATGGGAATGCGGTTTTTGGAGAGCCACTCGACCCAGGAGTCCAGCGGCTTCCAGTTGAAATTCTGCTCGGTCGGCTCGACGTCGCGCCACAGCACCGGGAGGCAGACGAAATCAAATCCCGCGGCAAGCGCCTTGCGGTAGCCCTCGGCCGTCTTGTCCAGGGCCACTCCGCAGCCGAAGACGCGCTTGGCCGTGCCCGCCGTGCGGCGGCGCTGGGCAAGGATGCCGGCGTGGATGCGGGCCAGCTCCTCACTGGCTGAGACGGCCGCCACAAGGGCCTCGTGGCCGATCTCGGCCGACTCGCCGGGCGACGCCGCCTGCAGGGCGCGGATGAGCAGATCCCTCGCCGCATCGACCTTTTTAAGGGCGGGCTGGGCCTCCGCCTGCTCGAGCAGCCCCCATTCCTCGACCTTCTGGTGGATGCGCAGCAGCCGCGAGCGGGTGAGTTCGAGGGTCAGGATGTAGGGGTTTTTTCGCTCCGGGACGCGCACGGTCTCGGCCATGGTCTGGCCGACGCCGTCGAGGTCGTAGAGCACGACGAGCCCCGCTGGGCCGGGGGTTCGCTTGCGGCACTGGATGACGCCGCCGCGGAGGGCGAACTCGGCGCGCAGGGGTACGTCGTCGCTGCCGATCAGGTAGGCGCTGGACAGGTCCACCTGGTCGGCCGGCTTTCCGCCGCTGTACACCGCAAAACTGAGGGAGGCGCCCTTGTCCGACATCGCCGCCAAACCCGAAGCCCGTGGTCTTTGTCCGGGGCACGCACCGCCCGCCGCCGGGCCCCGCATTATGCCCTCGGATGGCTGCGCCGTACAGCCCGGCGGTCCCGCGGCGGTCCCGGCAAATCCCGGCGTGCGGAGCGGGGTGTGCGTCGCTCGCCGGGCGCGCGGGGCAATGCGGTTGGGTGGGGCTGGTGTGGGGCGGCGCTACGCGGCGGCCCGGCGCCGGCTGCTCGGCGTGCGGGGTCTTCGCGGTCAGCGATGGCCGGTCGTTCGGCGTTGGGTGCGGGCGGCGCGGCGCTGCTCGGCCTCGCCGGCGCGGTAGAGCTTATGCAGCGCGCGGGTCAGCGTGTCGGGGGCGAGGCGGTTGAGGTATTCGAGGGCGCGGGCGTGCTCGCGGCGCTGCTCCGCCGCAGGCAGCCGGCTGCGATGACGGTCTGCCGAGATGAACCGCAGCACAAACTCTACACAGCGATCCACCGCGCCGTCAGAATAGTCCTTCATCGGCTGCGCTCCCGCAGATCGGTTCGCAAATGATCCTGCCCGACGCATGCAAGCGTACTACACGGTTCGCGCGCGGGGCGCCCCGAGGGCGACAATTGCCGGTGCAATTGCTGCGCGAACGGCGTCATGTGAACGGGTTTTGCGAACGCAACTTTGCCGAGGCTTCCACGTTCGCCCGGTATCGCGCGATCGGTTGAGAATCGGGCTGCGAGCCGGGACACCCATGAAGGGAGACTTGCGCTGCGCGGTCGCGCAGCTTTCGAAGGGAATGCGTAGCCCGGGGCCTGCGGCCACCGCACACCGCGGCCTGACCGCTATCGTCGCGGAACGGACACCGCTCGGATCGCTTCCACCATTTTTTCGCATGCGAGGGCGGTGGCCTTGCGCCAGTCGGCGCCGTCGGCCGCCTTCGCGTGCGCGAAGATGATCTCGCGCGATGACGTGATCAGCGCCCCCGTGCCGTCCGGCTTGAAGCACCGCGCCACCTCGTCGGCCGTGCGGCCCTGGGCGCCGAAGCCGGGGACCAGGAACAGGCAGTGCGGCATCAGCTCGCGCAGGCGCTCGGTCGAGGGCACGTCCCGCGGCGAGACCACCGCGCCGATCGCGCTGTAGCCGCTGCGGCCCACCAGCCCGTCGGCCGCGGCCCAGCCTTCGACGATCCGCCCCACGCGGTGACAGACCGTGTCACCCTCCGCCAGGCGCAGCCCCTGAATCGCCTCGGCCGAGGCGTTGCTCGTCTGCACCAGCACGAACAGCCCCTTGCCCTCGCGGCGGGCGACGGCGGCGAAGGGCTCGACGGTGTCAAAGCCCAGGTAGGGGCTGACGGTCACGGCGTCCGGCGCGTCGGCGGCTGCGCAGGCGCCGGCGCTGCCCGGCGCGGCGAGCTGGGCGTGGGCGTACTGCGTGGTGGAGTGGCCGATGTCGCCGCGCTTCACGTCGCCGATGACGACGAGCCCCGCGGCCTTCGCGTGGGCGGTCAGGCGGTAATACGCTGCGATTCCCGGGGCGTAGTAACGCTCGAAGAACGCGATGTTGATCTTCACCGCCGGCACCAGCGGCGCCACCGTGTCGATCACGCCGCGGCCGAACGCCTCCATTGCCGCGGCGCAGCGCTCGGCATCGGCGCCGGCCGCGCTCTCCGGCGACAGGCCGAACTCACCCAGCACCGCGGGAGGCAGCATTTCGATCAGCGGATCCAGTCCGACGCAGGCCGCGGCGCCCTTCGCGCTTGCGGCGGCCAGCAGACGATCGGCGAAGTTGTCCATGCGAGCCCTCCCGGTGTGCGAGGTCGTGCGCGACGACCTCATCCACGCCTCGTCGCGGTCGACGGGCACCATAGCGGTCGACCGCGCGCCCGACAAGCAAGCTCCGCCGCGCAAGCCGCCAGGCAGCCAAAACCTGCGCTGCTATGGGACAGAGCAGAGAACAGGGCATCTACCCCAAGGCCGGGGTGATCCCCCCACGGGTGTCGCGGCGCGGCGCGATCGGCGGCGTGAAATTGCGCGGCTTATCGGTCGGGTCCGAGTACGTCATGCCCTGCGCGCGGGCAGGCCGCGGTCGGCGCGCGCGGGGCAACCGTCGCCGAATGGTACTTCCCCCGTAGGCAGCGACCCGGCCGGAACGTGCCGGAGGATCAGCGTGCCGGTGATCGGGCTCGGGGAAGGAAGCCACCGTGCGGCATTCGCGCGGCAGATCATGCGGCTGGCTCAAGCGGGAATCGAAGTGGTGACATGAACGAAGTGGTCTTGTGTGAAGAACTGCTGCAGATTCTCGAAGAGCGAAGCCGGTCTGACGGTTTCGCGACGGTGCACGCCGTGTGGATCGAACTGGGCGACAGCGTTGGCATCGAGCCGGACTCGCTGCGGCGGGCCTTCGAGTTCGCGAAGGAGGGGACCGTCGCGGACCACGCTCGCCTGACGATCTGCGAGGGCAGCAGCGAGGCCATCTGCCGGGGCTGCGGTCGGCGATTTCACCAGATTCTCCCGTCGCCCGCCTGTCCGAACTGCGGCGGCCGCGATCTCGTCTCCCGCGGGGGCGATCAGCTTCGCATCGTGGAACTGGAGGTAACCTGAGATGCTCGACACGCCCGCACAACACATCACCGAACGGAGAAATGCGGCACCCTGCGGACGCGGCACGACTGACGCCCGGCACCAGGCCAACCACCGCGAGTCCATCGCCAACCGCGTGCGGTTTGCCGAGCGGGGTGTGCTGGTCGTCGACGTCGTGTCGAATCCCGGGGCGGGGCGCACGTCGCTGCTGAGGGAGACCGCGCGTGTGATGGGCGTAGACCGCCGCGTGGCGATTCTCGGGGACGGCAGCACGGCGCTCGATGCGCTGGACGTACGGCTGCTGGTGGATGGGCTGAAGCTCGGCGCCGGTTCGATCGCGCTCGTTGACAGCGGCGCAGCGCTCGACCGATTAGCGCAGCGCGATCCGGGCGCGTCACGGCGCGTGGTGCTCTGGTCGGTGGATGAGGGCGTGAGTCTGCCCCAGGCGCATCCGGCGGCGTTCCGCGAGGCGAACCTGGTGGTGCTCAGCAAGCTGGATGGGCTGCGGCCGGGTTCGAGCGTGCCGCAGGAGTGTCGTGACAACATCCGCCGGGTGAACGCGGCCCTCGACGTGATCGGGATTTCGCTCCAGACCAGTGCGGGCGTGAATGACTGGCTCGCCTGGCTGGAGCTTCAGGCTGAGGTGGCGGCCTCGATGGCCGCGGCGACCGCGGCGGCGAACTGACGACCGCCGCGGCTTCGGCGGGCGCTACTCCCAGAGCTGGGCCGCGCCGTCGAGCGCCTCGCCGAGCGCGCTGCGGAGCGCGTCCGCGGTCAGCGCACCGGCGCCCACGGCGGCCATAAGGCCGTCGATCTTGCGGATCACCGCCCGTTTCTCTTCCGACCGCGGATCGGCGGCGCTCAGCCGAAATGCGACGCGCAGCGCCGGACCCGCCGCGCCGCAGCGCTCGTTCCACCGATTCGCACACGCCGCGGCCAGCCCGTTCATGGGTCCGCCCAGCCGCCCGGCCAGCGCTTCAATCCGCGTCACCACCGCCCCGGCGAACGCACAGTCGTCATGACCCCACGCGCGATTGGCGGGGATAAGCAAGGCGGCAACCCCCTCGTGATCCTCGGCACGAAGCAGCGCCCCCATCCCCGCGGCACCCGGCGCACGCCCGGCGCCACCAACGGCCGGCGCGGGCTCGACCGCGGCCGGATCACGGCGGGGCGGGCTGTCGGCCGCAGGCCGGCGGGGATCGGCGTCGGCCACTGACGGTTCGGCTGGCGTGACGGGCTGCTCCGCAGCCGGTTCGGCAGCCGCGGGCTCGGCTGGCTTCGGTTCGGCGGCCGGCGGGTTGCGCGGTTCGAGGCGAATCGGGATCACGACTTCGACACGGTCGTCGCCGCTGGCATCGGGCTCGACCCGCGACTTGATCGGATCCAGCCGCACAGGCGGAGGCGGGGCGGTGTCGGTGTGGACGGGCGCCGCCGCGTCGCCGACCGGCCGGGCGGCGACACAGGTCTCGACGCGCGGGCCGCTATCACCGGGCTCGGCCGGGTGGTGAATCTCGTACACCGGGCCCGTCGGTTCATAGCCGCGGTCGGCGACCCAGTTGCGAAGGTCGGTGATCGCCTGCAGCGGTTTGACCGACCGGGCGTCGCCCGCGGAGCACGCGAGCTCCTCTTCGCCGACCGGCTCGATGCGGAATCCCTCGACCGCCGCTTCGCCGGGCTCAGCAAACCAGCCGATCCGCGTCACCAGCCGGTCGGGCGCTGTGCGCGCAGGGTCCTCCATGTAGCGCACGACGATCGGTCCCGATCGGCCCGCCTCGCGCAGCTCGCGCGCGACGCTCGACACCACGCGGCCGACGGTCCAGTAGGGTCCGAGGTGTTCGCGGAACGCCAGCCGCACGGGTTCAGTGGTGCGAAGGATGACGGCGGGTTGCGTGTCGGCGGGCGGAGCGACCTCCTCCCGCGCGGGGCGGTTTCGTGTCGCACGGCGCCGACCGGGCGGCGCTTCCTGCGCGCGGGCCTGGCCGAGACGCACCGGCTCGAGCCCGGGCTCGCGAGCTTGCGCGGGCGCGGCGAGCGCGCTCGGCGGAGCCGTGACCAGGCACCATCCCAACAGCATCAACGAAAGAGCAGACAGGTATGGCATGGGGCCATTGTGACACGAAGCACGGGCCAAGCCAATGCGAGCGGGGGGCCTGGCGGAATGCGGGATCGGATGGGGGCTGGGCGTCAGCGCGGGCCGGGCGCGGCCGCGCGGGCGGACCGGGCGGGAGATTTCAGCAGCGTCACGTTGTCGCCGGGGATCTGCGGCGCGTCGGACTCGAAAAACACGGAGACGGAACCGGGCCCGCCGTTGCGGCCGAAGTCGAAGATCCAACGATCGGCCCACACGCGCATGAGATCGAGGCCGAGGATGACATCGGGCAGGTCGTCGTTGTCGAAGAGGCCGACGGTGGCGCGAGCCGTGCCAAGCTGGGATTCGGAGATCAGCACTTCCTGCGTACCCGCGAGGGGCAGCGGCGTGCCGACCAGGCCGCGACGGACGACGGTGATGCTCGCCCCGGTGTCGAGCAGTCCCAGGACCGTTCGCTTCTGGCCGTCCGCTTCCACGTCGATCTGGATGAACGCACCGTTGAAATCGGGCATGTGCGCGGGCGGTTCGCGGAAGCTCAGAAACAGATCGCTGTCGGGCCGCGAGGGCAGGAAGTACGCGAGCCGCTTGGGAAAGTCGACCGCGAGGGTCAGCCCGGTGCGGCGCAGGAAGTGATAGCCCAGACCGTTGCAGTCGCAGACCGACAGGCCGACCAGCGCGCCGCCCGCCATCGTGCGGTAGCCGCCGACGGCAAACTCAAACGGCTCGGTCACGCCGACCGTTTCGATGCCGCCGAAGGCGATGACCCGCGCCTCGTCGACCAGTTCGAGCCCGAAGGGCTCACGCAGCAGCACCTCGTAGCCGCCGCCGGTGTCGATCAGCGCATCGCCGACCGCCACCCCGTTGACCACGAGCGGCAGGCGGAAGAGTTCCTCCTGCGCCGGGGGCAGGTAGGCGTTGCACCCCGCCCAGAGCGCCACCGACGACAGCGCGAGCGCGACCGGCCGGCGCGCAGGCTGGCTGAAACCGACTTTTCGCTGTCGCAGCATGGGGGCGCAGGACAAAGCTCGACCCTCCGACCGGCGTATCATCCTAGGAACCGCGCAGGTGTCCGCCCACCCCTCCCGGGCCGGCCGGGGCGCGGGTTTTCGCCTTGCCGCCCGCGAACCGTGTCCGCTAGACTCCGCGTCGGTCGCCGGAGAATACAACCATGACGCTGATCGCCGACACCGCCCGCCGGATGGCGGGCGCGCACCACGCGCTCTCTTCCATCGGCCTGTTGCTGCTGCGCGTTTCGTTCGGCGGCATGATGCTCATCGGTCACGGCTGGGGCAAGCTGTCCAACTTCCCCGGCGGGGCGGAGAACTTCCCCGACCCGCTCGGCATCGGCAACACCGCGAGCATGGCGGGGGCGGTCTTCAGCGAAGCGATCTGTGCGGGGCTGGTGATCATCGGGCTGGCGACGCGCGCGGCGTGCCTGCCGCTGGTGTTTACGTTCGTCATCGCCGCGTTTGTCGTGCACGGCGACGACCCGTTCTTCATGGGCGGCGGGGCAGCGAAGGAGCCGGCGCTGCTATACCTCGGCGTGTTTGCGGCGCTGCTCTGCACCGGCGCGGGGCGGTATTCGCTCGATGCGGTGGTCATGCGCGGCGTCAGGACGAAGCCGGCGGCATAGGCGGTCTCGCCGGCGCGCGGCGCGCGACGACGACGAAGATCAGCAGCGCGGCGAGAATCACCCCGCCGCCCACGGCCGTCCAGCCCGGAACCCGCTCGCCCACGGCGAGCCACGTCCACAGCGGCACCAGCACCGGCTCCAGCAGCGTGATCAGCGCCACCTGGTACGCCGGCACGCGGGCGAGGCCCAGCGAGTACAGCCAGTAGGGCAGCCCGAACTGCAGTACCCCCATCGCCACGAGCAGCGCCGCGATCCGGCCCGAGACCGCGAACTCGCCCATCATCGCCACCAGCGGCAGCATGATGATCGCCGAGCCGAGGGTGTTGGCTACGGTGACGGCCGCCGAATCCGCGTCGCGCAGGCGCCGGATCATCAGCGTGAGCAGGCCGTAGAACAGTCCCGCCGCCAGCGCGATCGTGAGCCCGGCGAGGCTCGTCCCGGCGTTGCCCACGAAGATGATGACGATGCCGGCCATCGCCAGGGCGAGCACGGCGAGGTCGCGCAGGCGCGCCCGCTCGCCGAGCACCAGCGGTGAGAGGCCGAAGATCCAGAACGTGGAGGTGTATTGAAGGATGATCGCGTTGGCCGCGGCGGTCATCGTCATGGCGGTGACAAAACACACCGTCATGGTGGTGAAGAAGATGCAGCACCACAGCGCCGCGGGACGGAGCCTTCGCTTCCCGCCGACGGCCCCCGGCGCGGGGCGCAGCAGCGTGTGAAAACGTCCCCGGGCCAGCGGAAGCAGGAAGAGCCCGCCGATCAGGGAGCGATAGAACGCGATGGTCACCCCTTCGGGGCCGGCGCCGTCGCGGTAGATGAACTTGATCAACGCCCCATTCAGGCTCCACAGCACGGCGGCCAGCAGGATGAAGAGCAGCCCTGCGCCGTAGGATCGTCCCGGGCTGCCCGCTTCCTGCGCCATGCTGGAATCTGCTCCGGTGGCCCGCGCCGCGGCCGGCTCGCTAGCCCCGCGGCCCGGTCCGGCGGGCGATCATCCGCGGGAGGCGGGGCGGGGGGAAGCGCCGCGGGTGGGGAGAGGGAGTGAGGGGCCGTGGCACGCCGCTTGCTTCGCTGAACTAGGCAGTTCGCCTCGGGTCGGGCCGGTCGGCAGGCGGAAGGTCGCCTGCGGATTCTCCCGCCGCTACTGCGCGGAGGGGCGCACCGGCCCCGGGGTGCTTCCGTGCGTGGCTTCGGAGCGGCGAGCGATGGCCGACTTGTTCAGCCGATTGGCGGCCTGCGTCGAGCAGGGCAAGACCGACGCAGCCACTGACATCCCGCCCGGATCTCGCGGCTCCCCCGGCGTGGTGGAGTTGGTGGCTGCGGCGCTTGCCGATCAGCAACCCCCCGATGCCGTGCTGAAGCGTGGCCTCCTGCCCGGCATGCAGGCGGTCGGGCGGCGGTTTGCGGCAGGGGAGGTTTTTATTCCTGAAGTGCTCATCGCCGCCAGGGCCATGCGCGCCGGGCTGGCGGCGCTCCGACCGGCGTTCGTCGGCCGGCCCATGCCCGCGCGCGGCGTCTTCGTGCTCGGGACGGTCCGCGGCGACCTGCATGACATCGGCAAGAACCTGGTTGCCATGATGCTCGAGGGCGCTGGCTGGCGGGTTGTGGACCTGGGGATCGACTGCTCAGGTGAGCGATTCGTCGAGGCCGTTCTTGCGAACCCCGGATGCGCGGTGGGTATGTCGGCGCTGCTGACCACCACGATGCTCCACATGCGCGAGACAACCGCGACGATCCGCGCGGCCAGCCCCTCGACGGTGATCCTCGTGGGTGGGGCCCCGGTATCGGTGGAGTTTGCCGGCGAGATCGGCGCCGACGGCTACGCCTCGGACCCGGTCGCGGCGATCGCCCTGCTCGATCGGCTTATCCCCGCGGAGGACGTGGCATGACCGCCGCGCCGCCGGGTTCGATTCTCGATTTGTGCTGCGAGGGCCGGTGCGACCCGCAGTCGCTCGGGCTGGATGGTGACAAGCTGCTCCGCTGGCTGGGCTATGGTCCGGCGTCGCCGCGTCCTGCCGAGGCCGTTCGCCGCGACCTGGAGTCGGCGCTGGCGACCGCGATGGCCTTCATCGAGCCGCGCTGGCTGTGGCGTATCGTGTCGGCGACGGCGGATCCGCGCGTCGAAGCGCTGCGCTGCGGCGACCATCCGCGGCACAAGCTGGCGGTCGGCCGGATGGTGCTTGCGCAGGTGTCGCGCAGCGACGCCGTGGCCGTATTCGTGGTCACCATCGGTCCGCGCCTCGAGGAGGCGTCGCGCAGCGGTCTCGCGGAGGGAGATCCGCTGGCAGCGTACTTGCTCGATGCGATCGGCTCGGCCGCCGTTGAGGCTGCCGCCGACGTGATGGAGCGCGAACTGCTGGCGACCGTCGCGCCGCGCGGCTGGGCGATCACCAATCGTTACAGCCCCGGCTACTGCACGTGGTCCACGCGCGATCAGCACGCGTTGTTCGCGCTGCTGCCGAATCAGCCTGCGGGCGTGACGCTCACAGACCATGCTGTGATGCAGCCGGTCAAGAGCGTCAGCGGCATCATCGGCCTGGGGCCGCGCGTGCAGCGTCGTCCTTACGTCTGTGATTTGTGCTCGATGGAGCACTGTCCGCGCCGACTGACCGCCGCGCGGCCCGACTAGTATGACAGCGCTGCATCAGCCTTGGCGGCCCCAGAAACGCCGGTTCAGCACGACTGAACCGGCGGTCTTGTGGCCGATTTCAAACGGTCGGGATGCAATCCAGCGCTGTCATACTAGGAACGCCCGGCGACGAGCCCGCGCATCAGGACCACCTCATGCATCCGCGCGTGGATAGCCTGCCTCGGCCCGATCCGGACTATCGCGAGTTTCTCGCGGCGGTGGCCCGACGGGGTCCGCGCCGCGTGCCGATGATCGAACTGGCGGTCGATCCGGAGATCGTTGCGGTCCTCCTTGACGACGGGGGCGCCGATAGCGATCGGAGGCTTGCCGCTGCGCGTCATGTCCGCCTGATGCACCGGCTGGGCTACGATGCGGTCAAGGTTTCAGCGGTCATCCCCTTCACCGACAGCCGCCTGACGGCGCCCGATTCCGCCGCGCTCAGCCGCGGAAACCGACTCTGGCAGGACGAGCACGGCGGCGCCATTACCGACCTCGCGTCCTGCGCCGCGTTCGGCTGGCCGGTACTCGGAGACGTCGACTTCAGGCCTGTCGAGGCGGCTCGCGAGGCGCTGCCCGACGGGATGAAGCTCGTCGGGTTCGCCGGGGGTGTGCTCGAGTTCGCCACGGAGCTCATCGGGCTCGAGCGCTTCATGTACGCGCTCTACGACCAGCCGGAGCTGCCGGCGGAGGTCGTGGAACGCATCGGCCGGACAGTGATGGCGGTGTTTGAGGCCTACTGCCGCATGGACGAGGTATGCGCGCTGTGGCTGGGCGACGACCTGGGCAGCAAGAACGGGCTGCTGGTCTCACCGGCGTTTCTGCGCGAGCACGTTATCCCGTGGTACGCGCGATTCGCGTCGCTGGCCCATGAACACGGCCGGCCGTTTATCCTGCACAGTTGCGGACGGATCGAAGCCGTCATGCCCGATCTGGTCGCGGCCGGGGTGGACGCCAAACACAGTTTCGAGGACGCGATCCAGCCGGTCGAGCAGTTCTACGACCAGTGGGGCTCCCGTACCGGCGTGCTGGGCGGCGTGGATGTGAACCTGCTGGCCACCGGCGACGAAGCGGCGGTGAAGTCCCGGGTGGTCAGGATTCTGGAACACTGCGCGCCGGGCGGCGGATACGCGTGCGGATCGGGCAACTCGATCACGAATTACGTTCCGGCGGGCAACTACCTGGCGATGATCGAAACCGTGCACGCCTTCAACGGGCGCTGATCGCGGCGATGTGAGCGGGGGTCGTGCCGCAGCAGCCGCCGATCATCGACACGCCCAGATCGGCGAGTCGGCGTGCGTGCGCTGCGAAGGCCGCGGGCGACTCGGGCCACACCGTCGCACCATCCGCGACCTGCGGCTGTCCCGCGTTGGGCTGCACGAGGATCGGCGCGTCGACCGCGCCGACGATCTCACTCGCTGCCGCGATCATGTCCTCCCCGGCGAGCGTACAGTTCAGGCCCACCACCGCCGCGCCCGCGGCGCGCAGCCTGCGCAGCGATTCGGCTGGTGCGTCGCCCATCATCGTGAAGAAGCCTCGCGGCGTTCGCGAAACGGTCAGCGTGACGATCACCGGCGTCTGATGGCTGACCGCGCGGCAGGCGTTGAGCGCTGCCAGGGCTTCGCGCAGGTCGTACATGGTCTCGACCAGAAGCAGGTCTGCGCCGGCGGCTACCAGCGCCGTCGCCTGTCGCGTGAAGACTTCGATGGCCCGATGGGGCGAGATTTCCCCGTGAGGTTCCAGCATCACGCCGAGCGGGCCGATCGAGCCCGCCACCAGCGCGCCGGTCCCCGCGGCCTCCCGGGCGAGCGCCACGCCGAGACGGTTGCAGGTCTCGGCCGCATCCGGGGGGAACGCCGCGTCGCTCCGCAGGCGGATCTCATTGGCGTTGAACGTGTTGGTCTTGAGAACCTGCGCGCCGGCGGCGCGGTACGCGCGGTGGATCCCGGCGACCACATCCGGCCGCTCGATGGTGAAGAGCTCGCCGGGGCGGCCCGGCGGCAGCCCCCGGCCCATCAGCATCGTCCCCATCGCCCCTTCGACGAGGACGGGCGGGTCGCGCAGCAAGTCGTGCAGGGTGGCCATGCCAGAACAGCCTTGCACGCCGCGCGCCAGCCCCGATCCGGCCCGCCTGTCACGGCGTATCGAACATCGTCTGGATCGCCGCGGCGTCGCGGAGGTCCACGTCGCCATCGCCGTCGAGGTCGAACTCGCACAGGCACACACCGCCGGGGGCGCCGACCGTCGGCCCGCCCAGGCAGCCCGTCAGCGCTGCGTAGTCGGCCAGGGTGACCGCGCCGTCGTGGTCGGCGTCGGCGTCGACCGCGGCGTTGTCGGGCGTGCTCGCCGCGTTGGCGGGGTCGCTGCACGCGTCGAGCTCGTCGCGGTCGAACCAGCCGTCCTCGTCGCGATCGATGCCGATTCGCGTCTGCGTGCCCGCGGGCACCGCGGTAAAGGTGATCTCCGCACCGGCCGCGGCCGCGAGGCGCAGGTTGGTGACACTGATCGTCTCGACGCTGCGGTCGGACTGCATCATTCCCCCGCCCGAGTAGCGGTAGCCGCGGGCGATGCCTCCCTGCACGCCGTGGGCCACGAAGCCGATGTGGTTGCCGTTCGCCAGCGTCTGGAAGGTGTTCAGCAGGTTGATCACCGCGGCGGTGGTGCGGTTGGCGGCGTCGACGGTGATCTGGCGACCCACGGCGGCGTGGGCGTCCTTGCTCGGCGGGCCGGGCAATTCGGTGATGTCGGTGGCCGAGCCGAGCGGCAGGCCGGACCCGGAAAACGCGAGCATGAAGGCGACCATGTTGGCCAGGTCCTGATCCGACGTGACGTTAAACACCGGCTCGGCGAGAAACCGCGTGATCGAATCGACGCTGCCGTCGTGCAGCAGGCCGAAGCCGCGCGTGTTGACCATCTGCGTCAGGTCGAAGCCGGTCTTCTCGTGCACGTTGCGGATCTGCGGCACCTTGATCGACACGTTGGTCGAGCCGTCCACCGACACGAGGGCGTGGTGCAGCTCGCCGTCGGGGCCGGGGGGGATCGGGCCGGATGCCGGCGGGAAGAGGCTGGTCACCAGGTGGTTCGAGCCGACGCCCGTGGGCAGGGTGTGACACGACACGCAGTCGATGCCGCCGTCGATGCCGCCGGTGCGGTAGCGGTTCAGCCCGGTCGAGGCGTTGCCCGTGCCCAGCGGCAGGCCCGCCGCGGCGAAGCGGCCGGTGGTGTAATGCCCGGTGAGCAGCAGGCTCGTGGGCAGCGTGTTGTTGATGGTGCGGTAGGGGTTGGGCGGGAAGTGGATCGTCGCAAGGAAGTCTTCGAATTCCTGCATCTCGTCAACGGTCGGCGTTTCGTCGTCGCCCTGGAGCAGCATGAACGCGTCGCGGAACTCTTCCAGGCCGTCGCGGTCGCCGCGCCAGTGGAAGGGCTCTTTGCCGACGATGTCCTGCAGGGTCTGCGTGGTCATCGGCCCCTTCATCGGGTGGAAGTCCTCACAGCCGCCGACGAGCCCGTTCTGACAATTCTGTCCCGCGACGGATTTCATCTCGCCCGTCGGGTCGCCCAGGTCCCACGCGAGGGCGTCGAACCGGGCATCCACGTGGCACGAGGCGCAGGCGACATGGCCGAGGCCGCTGTTCTTGTGGGCGTCGTACAGGTGCTTGCGGCCGATGCGGATCGCCGTGGGCGTCGGGTCAAACAATGGGGTGGTGGCCAGCACCGTATCGGTCGCCATGTCGATCGTCGTGATCGTCGCGGCAAACTTGCTGAGCACGAAGAGCCGCCCGGACCCATCGTGAATCGCCAGGCCGGTTGGGCCTTCGGCGACTTCGATCGGATCGGCGGTGAGGTTCGGCCCCGGGCCGACAGGCTTGACATTGTTCGAGCCCATGCCGGCGATGTATCCCTTCGAGCCGTCCGCGCGCCACGCGATACCGCGCGGATCAGCCAGCGAACGGTCGCGCTCGGGCTGGTCGATGGTGGCGTCGACGTAGTCGAGATGCGGGTTGAGGTCGAAACGGCCGGGAAGCAGGGCCGCGGCGGGATCGAAGCGGCCCATCAGCACGCGCAGGAACCGGCCGCTGAGCACGGGCTCGAAGCGGATTTCGTTGGTCGCGTCGGTGCCGACGAGCGTGACCTGTCCATCGGTCGGGTGCACCGCGAGGGCCATCGCAATGTTCACAATGCCGCCGTCGTAGGTGACGCCGAGGGTGGCCGTGTCGATGATCGCCAGGTCGTGATCGACCAGGTTCCAGCCGACGGGCCGACCGGAGAGCGCCGCCTGCGGACCGCTGACGAGGTTCGTCCAGTCCTGCCCGTTGTCGTCCATCCACTGGCCGGCGTCGTTTCTGCGGACGATCAGGCCGACGGCGGGGGGCGGGGGCAGGTCGACGTTGATCGGCGGATCGAACGTGCCCCCCGCGCCGCCGACGTTGGGCGGCGGGTTCACACCGCCGTAGGGGCCCGCCGGGTCGGAGACGACGTTGGGCGGAAAGCCGCCCGCCATGGTCAGGCCGCCGCCGAGGATGGTGGTGGCGTTGCCGCTTTCAAAGATGGCGACGAACACTTTGGCGCCGTCAGCGCTGACCGCCATGGCGCGGGGGTCTTCGCCAACCAGGGTGATGCGCTGCGGCGCGGCGGCGAGGCTGGCCGGATCGAACACGAGGATCGTGTTGGTCTGTGAGCAGGAAACGAACGCCCGCTGCGGCGCGCCGGCGAAGACGACGTCGGCGGGTTCATCATCGGTGGCGATCGTCCAGACGACGTTCATGGCCGTCAGGTTTACGATGCTGACCGAATCAGAAATATGGTTGACGACCCACGCTTCGGTCGCCGTGCGCGCCCGCACCGACACCGGGTCGAGCCCGACGGGGATCGAGCCTTCGCGGTGCAGCCCGGTGGGCGTGATGGCGAAGACCTCGAGGCGGTTGTCCGCGGTGTTGACCGCGAGGAGTCGCGAGCCGTCGGGAGTGATGGTCATCGGCGAGACGTGGGGTGTCTCGAAGTTGACGAAGGACGACCGGGCGACGGCGGGCAGCAACAGGCAGGCCGCCACGCCGATCGTGAGCAGGGTGCGCGTGGGCATCGTCGGGTTCCTCGCAGGCCGGGTACGCAGAGGAGACGCCCGCACCGTCCGGCCGGCGGGGGCATGGCGTCTACGATACCCGATTGGAGGGCGGAATACTACGAATTCCGGCTGCACGCGGCTGACAGCCGGACTTCATCTGATAGGCCCTGCGACCCGGCGTGACTACACCCACCCCCGCAGCTGACACGCCTCGGCCACGCGCTTCACCGCCAGCATATAGGCCGCTTCGCGCATCGAGACCTTGCGGGTCTGCGATTCGTGCCAGTTGGCGCGGAAGGCCTCGGTCATCTTGCGGTCGAGCTGGCGCTGCACGTCCTCCAGCGACCAGTAGTAGTTATAACTGTTCTGCACCTGCTCGAAGTAGGAGACCGTCACGCCGCCCGCGTTGGCGAGGATGTCCGGGACGACCACGATGCCGCGGTGGGCGAGAATCTTGTCGGCGCCGGGTGTGGTGGGGCCGTTGGCCAGTTCGACTACCACCTTGGTGCGGATCTGCTCGACGTTGTCGCGGTGGATCGCGTTTTCAATCGCCGCGGGGATGAGAATGTCGCACTCGATCTCCATCAGGCTGTCGCGTGGGATGGTCTTGGCCCCGGGGAAACCGGCGAGCTGAAAGCCGTTACGCTCGTAGTAAGCGAGCGCCGCGGGGATGTCGATGCCGTCTTCGTGGTGCAGGGCGGCGTCTTCGGCGCTGATGCCGATGACGCGCCCGCCGGCGGCGTGCAGCATCCGGGCGACGCCGCCGCCGACGTTGCCGAAGCCCTGCACGACGTACGCCGCATGGTTGAGCTTCAGCCCCAGCGCTTCGTCGATCTCGCGGATGATGTACATGCCGCCGAGGCTGGTGGCGTCGGCCCGGCCCAGCGACCCGCCGAGGGGCAGCGGCTTGCCGGTGATCACGCCGGGGTGGGAGTAGCCGACCATCGTCTCATACTCGTCGAGCATCCACGCCATAATCTGCGGCGTGGTGTTGACGTCTGGCGCGGGCACGTCCTTGTCCACGGCGAACTGTTCCCAGAACGTCCGCATGTACGCCCGGGCGAGGCGCTCGCGCTCGGTGATCGATAGCTCCTTGGGGTTGCAGGTCACGCCGCCCTTGCCGCCGCCCAGCGGCAGGTCGACCGTCGCGGTCTTCCATGTCATCCAGCAGGCCAGGGCGCGCACGGTGTCCATCGTTTCCTGCGCGTGCCAGCGCAGGCCGCCCTTGGCCGGGCCGCGGGCGGTGTTGTACTGCACGCGATAGGCCGAGAAGACGCGCTTCGACCCGTCGTCCATCGCCACGCTGAGCTGCGCGCGGTACTCGCGCATCGGCCGGCGCAGGAAGAGGCGCGTCGTGTCCGACAGGCCGATCTGCTGGCATGCGCGATCGACATGGGCCTGGGCGATGCGGAACGGATTGTGGGCAGACTTCCTTTTGGGTGGCACGGCAGCGTCTTCTCCGACGGCGTCACATGGGTTCGGCGCGGCGGGCCTGCGGGGCCGGCTCCGCTCGCGGCGGGTACGAAGCGAAGCATCATACCCGAAGCGCCTGCCTCGGCGAGAATCGCCGCTGACCCCCGCCCGCGGGCGACCGGGCCTACCCCGGGGCCGGTAATCCACCACGGGGCGCGGGTCGGAAGGCGCGGGGTTCTGGAATTCCCGCCCGTCAGGTAAGATGCTGGTATGCGGATTGCTTGTCCCCGCGGTCACCGGGGCCGGGCGAGCCGCAGTACGCAACTCCACGGGGCGGCAGGGGGCCGCCGCGAACGGGCGGACGATGTCGCAGATCCTCTCTCAGCACCTGGGGCAGCACATGCGGCTGGAGCAGCGGCTGACGCCGCAGCTTATCCAGTCGATGGCGATCCTGCAGAAGCCCGTTGCCGACCTGGAAACGTTCATCAACGAAGCACTCGAATCGAACCCGGCCCTGGAACGGGAGGAGGCCGCCCCCGCCGAGTCGGCCGAGCCCCCGCCCCGCGACCGCGAGCCCGCGCCCGATGCCGAGGCCGCCGGCTTCGCCCGGCTGGACCGGTTCCACCGCAGCTACGACCACGACTACGACGACGGCGGAGCCTACCGCCCGCGACGGGTCGCCGCCGCCGGTGAGCGCGATGCCAAGATGGACGCCATGGCGAACACCGCGGGGCGCGACGGCGGGCTCAACGAGCACCTGCTCGACCAGTGGGCGCTGCTCGACCTTGATGCCGAGGTGCGGCGGGCAGGAGTGGCGATCATCCAGCAGCTCTCGCCCGACGGCTACCTGCAGACGCGCGTGGAGGACATCGCGGCCGACGCGCGGCCGCCGCTGCCGCGCGAGACGGTCGAGGCGGCGCTCGCCCACGTCCGCCGGCTCGATCCTCCCGGGGTCGGGGCGAGTGACCTGGTCGACTGCCTGCTGCTGCAGATTGACGCCCTGCCGGGCGACAACAGCATCGAGCGGCGCCTGGTGCAGGATCACCTGGATGACATCGCCCAGAACCGCCTGCCACAGATTGCGAAGGCGACGGGCTATTCGCTCGGCGAGATCAGCGAGGCGATCAAGGCGATCCGTTCGTCGCTGCACCCGCACCCGGGGTATCTGGTCAGTTCGGCGCGCGTGCCGATCGTGCGCCCGGACGTGCTGGTCGACTACGCCGACACGGGGGGCGGCCTGACCATCGGGTTGGCGCGGGGCAACTCCCCGAGGCTGAAGATATCGGATCGCGTCGCGGAGATGGCCCGCTCGCGCGAGCAGACCAAGGACGTGCGCGACTACGCCCGACGACAGATCGAGGACGCCACGGCGATTCTCGACGCGGTGAAGTTCCGCCAGAGCCGCCTGCTTGAGGTATCCAAGGCGATCGCCGAACACCAGCGCGAGTTTTTCGAGATCGGCCCGCAGGGGCTGAAGGTGCTGCGCATGGCAGATCTGGCGGCCGAGCTGAATTGTGACCCGTCGACGATCAGCCGCACCGTTGCGGACAAGTACATGCAGACGCCGCGCGGCGTATTCCCACTGAGGTACTTCTTCACCGGCGGCATGGAGACGGCCGACGGCGAGAGCGCCGGCTGGGACCGCGTGAAGAACCGCGTCCGCGAGATCGTCGAGCAGGAAAACCGGAAGTCGCCGCTGAGCGACGACCAGATCGCCGCGATGCTCAAGAAGGAGGGCACCGAGATTTCGCGCCGCACGGTCGCGAAGTACCGCGCCCAACTGGGCATCGGATCAACGCGGCAGCGCAAGGTGTTCGAGTAGCGGGACGTGAATGTCCTTGCAGACGTGCGCCCCGCCGCCCGCCTCGCGCGAGGGACCGGAGGGGGAGAGATGCCCACACGAAGACAGTTTCTCCGCGGGGGGCTCGGCGCGGTGGTCGCCGGGCTCACGATGCGGCGAGCCTGGGCCGGGGGCGAGATGGTGCCCTCGCTGCCCGGATTCCCACCATCGCTGGTGCGAAACCCCTGTCCGCCGACCGGCGCGCTGCCGACCTGGCAGACCCGGCCGCTGGAACTGCTGCCGCTGTCGCCCGATTCGGTGATGGTCGATGGCCTGCCCTTCGCGCCACGGTTCACCGGCGACGACTACGCCTTCGCCGACTTCCCCTTCCACAGTTGCGAAAACTGCTTCCCTGCGAACCGTCCGCCCGATCCGACCGAAGAAGTCGAGCTGGCGATCGTCGGCGGCGGGCTGTCGGGTCTCGCGGCGGCGTACCTGCTGCGCGACCGGTCACCCGTGCTGTTCGAGCTGAAGAACCGCTTCGGCGGCGTCAGCGCCGGGGAGTCGTGGGGCGGCACACCCTACTCGCTCGGCGGGGCGTACTTTATCACGCCCGACGAAGAGTCGTTCCTCGAGTCGCTCTACCGCGAGCTCGAACTCGACCAGGTGGTGCGCGTCGACGAGGGGCAGTTTTTCTTTGAGTACCGCGGCGCGATTCAGGACCGATTCTGGGAGGGCAAGGGTCTCTCCGCGGACGAGCGCGAGGCCGTGCGACGTTACACCGAGCTCGTCGCTCACTACGGCGAGAACTATCCGGAGATTCCGCTGCCGGACGGCCCCCAGAGTGCGTGGATCCGCGAGTTGGACCGCCTCACGCTCAAGGACGACATCGAGCAGCGCGTGGGGATGCCGCTGCCCCGGGTTCTGGAGCAGGCGATCCAGGCGTATTGTTACTCGTCTTTTGGCGCGGGCTGGCAGGACCTGTCCGCCGCGGGCGGGTGGAACTTCCTGGCCGCCGAGGAGTTCGGCCGCTGGGTGCTGCCCGGTGGCAACGCGTACCTCGTCGACCAGATGTGGCGACGGCTGGCCCTGGCCGACAGCGGTCTCCAGTCGCATTGCTCCGGGGGGCGGATGCGCGGCGGGTGCCGCGTGGTCGATGTCCGCCTGGTCGAAGGGCGGCGCGTTCAGGTGACCTACCGCGACCCGGCGGGCCAGTTCCGCTCGCTGCTCACGCGGCGCGTGGTGATGGCCTGCGCGAAGATGATCGCCAAGTACATCATTCGCCGCCTCGACAGCCTCGACGCGGAAAAGCTGGAATCGATGCACAATGTGCACTACGCCGCCTATGCGGTGGCGAACGTGCTGCTCAGCCAGCCGATCTCGCGCGACTTCTATGACCTGTTCCTCCTCGGGAGTGACACGTTCCCGATGACGCCCGCGGCGTTCGAGCAGCGCTCTGAGGTTGTGGACGTGCTGTCGGGTCACTACGCGCGGCAGGGGCCTTCGTCGCGAAGCGTGCTGACGCTCTATTGGCCGCTGCCGTGGGCGAGCTCGCGGTTCACGCTGCTCGATGACAACGCGTGGCAGTCCTACGCCGAGTCGATCGCGCCGCAGGTCAGACGGATCCTTGCGCTGCTCGAAGTGCGGCACACGTCCGTCCGCCAGATCAGGCTGACGCGCTGGGGCCATGCCATGCCGGTCAGCGCGCCGCACTTTCTGGCCGACGGCCACGGCGAGCGGCTGCGCCGGCCGATCAACGACCAGATCTGGTTCGTCAATCAGGACAACTGGGCGCTTCCGGCGGTGGAAAACTGCCTTCTGGACGCCCAGTGGGTCGCCGAGCAGATCGCGGCGCTGCCCTGAGGCGGACGCGGGCTCCCGGCGGACGATCCTTGCAGGCCGTATCCCCGATTCGTTAGAATCCTCTCCATTCCCATCAGCGGGTCGCGTCGCGATGCGCGCACACGGAGAGCGCGATGGCATCTACACAGTATGTACAAGTTGCGCCGCAGGCGCGCCGTCGGGCCGCCGGCCTGGTCCTGTCCGTGATGATGGTCGCGGCGCCGGTGACAAGCCGCGCCGGGGAATCACCGACCGCTACCGCCGGCCTGATGACCGTCGAGGTGTTCTTTCATCGTGACGGCGGGGATGGACAGTCTCTGGAGGATCCTCGCCACGCCGTGATCCGCCGCCACGGCGGTTGCGTGGTTCACGCCTTTGTGCTGCTTCCCGCGGTGACGGCGGAGATGCCCGCCGACGCGGTCGCCGCGCTGCTGGATGATCCCTCGGTCGCGGCGGTCCTCCCTGTCTCGCCCCCGCTTGCGCCGACGAACGATGAGGCAAGAATCTCATCGCAGGGACAGGCCGTGCAGTCCGCTCCCTACAACCTGACGGGTGATGGCGTCACGGTCATGTTGTATGACTTCGACGTGCCGCGGGCGACGCACGTGGATTTCGCCGGACGGCTGGTGCTGCAGGACACGGATGGCGATCCGGGCGATCACGCGACGCACGTGGCGGGAACGATCGGTGGCAGCGGCGCGGCCTCAGGAGGCGCCTATCGCGGGCTCGCCCCGGCCGTGAGGATGGACGCCTACGTCCACCGCCAGGGCAGCGCCGGCGGGGTGCTGCTGTTCTCCAGCAGCGGCGACATGGAAAGCGACATGCTGCGCGGGCTGTCGGACTCCGACGCCGATCTGGCACTCGGCACGATGGCGCTGCACCTGTGCGAATCGTCGGTGTACGATTGTTCGACTGCGGGCGACTACGGCATGGTCTCGGCGGTGATGGACGCCGTGGCCTCCGGCGAGTACACCCGTTCGCTGCCGTTGGTGTGGTCGGCGGGCAACGAGCGTTCGCCGGATTGCGGCGGGCGCTGCACCGGGGCGCCCGGCGGTCACGTCGGCCTCGGCTATCACTCGCTCGCCCCGCCGGTGGCGGCGAAGAACCCGATAGTCGTCGGCGCGGTGCACACCGGCAGCGAGACGATGACCGACTTCAGCAGTTGGGGACCCACCGACGACGGGCGGATCAAGCCCGACCTGGTTGCCCCCGGGGCGCAGGAGGGGGGCGACGGCGGCATCACCTCCACCGGCTACTGGACGGACACCTCGTACGTGGTTCGCTCGGGCTCGTCGATGGCGGCCGCGGTCACCGCCGGAGCCGCGGCGCTGCTCATCGAAGATTACAAGGATCGCTTCCCCGCGCTGCCGCGCATGCGGAACGCGACGCTCAAGGCGCTGCTCGTGCACACCGCGGCCGATCGCGGCGCGCCCGGCCCGGACTATCAGCACGGCTACGGCGCCCTGCGCATTCAGTCGGCGATCGACCTGATGCGCAGCGGAGCGTTCCGCGAGGCAGCCATCGGTCACGGCGAGGTCTATAGCCGGACGCATGCCGTGGCGCCGGGCACGCCACAACTCCGCGTGACCATCGCCTGGGACGATCCGCCCGCCGTCGACGGGCCTTCGACGTATCTCGTGAACGACCTCGATCTGCGCGTCATCGCCCCCGGCGGGACCGTGCATTATCCCTGGACACTCGACCCCGACGCCCCGGCCACCGCCGCAGTGCGTACGCAGGCCGACCGTCGCAACAATGTCGAGCAGGTTTACGTGGCCAATCCGCAGGCCGGCACCTGGACGGTCGAGGTGCGCGGCCACCGCGTGCCGGAAGGTCCACAGCCTTTCGCAATCGCCGGGGCGGGCGCGTCGATTGCGCAGGTGTTGCTGTCGTGGCCCAACGCGTTTCCGTCGGCGCTGCCCGTGGGGGCGTCGGCCATTGTGCATGTTCGCATTGACCCCGTGGCGGACACGATTCAGTCGGGTACGGCGCGGCTCTTCTATCGCTATGGCGGCGGGGCGTTTGCGTCGGTCTCGCTGCTGCCGCTAGGCGACGGGCTTTACCGCGGCATTCTTCCGCCTCCGCCCTGCACGGCTGCCCCCGCGGAGTTTTACGCCCGGGCGGTGGGCGTTCAGAGCGGCGCGGTGACGCTGCCCGCCGCGGCGCCGGCGGAGGTGATTTCGATTCCCATCGGTGCGGAGGTCGTCGTCCACACCGAAAACTTCGAGGCCGCCAATGGATGGACGGTGAACCATGATCCGGTCATCAGCGGCGGCATGTGGCAGCGCGGCGTGCCCGCGGGCGACGGCACGCGCGGCGACCCGACCAGCGACTACGACGGCTCGGGCCAGTGCTGGCTCACGCAGAACGGCGCGGGCAACACCGACGTCGACAACGGCACCACGCGGCTCATCTCGCCGGTGCTGGCCACCGGCGGGCGCAGCGATCTGCTGGTCGGCTACGCGCTGTGGTACACCAATCACGCCGGGCTGGCGCCGCACGAGGATCATTTCATCGTCCGCGTCTCGGGCGACGGCGGGGGAAGCTGGGTGCAGGCGGACGTCGTCGGGCCGGTCACGGCGAGCGGCTGGCAGGTCCGTTCATTCCGCCCGGCCGACCTCCTGGGCCCGACCGACACCATCCGCGTTCGCTTCGACGCGTCGGACCTCGGCGAGCCCTCGGTGGTCGAAGCGGCGGTGGACGCGTTCCGCGTGTACTTCCTGCACTGCGACGGCCTTCCCGGCGACGCCACGGGCGATTTCGACGGCGACAGCGACGTGGACCTGATCGACGCCGCGGCAATACTGCGCTGCTTCGGCCAGCCCGCGGCGGGCGGGTGTGCGGCGGGCGATGTCGCCGGCGGCGGGACGATCAACGCGCAGGACTGGGCCGAGTTTGCGAATCGACTCACCGGGCCGATATGATGCGGCCGCGCTTCGGGGTGTCGGCCCCGGGGGGATTTGGACGCAGAGAGCGCGGAGGAGGCACAGAACGCGCGGAGGCGCGCCGCCCGTCGGGCGCGGTAGTGCGGGCGGGCGAGCGTGCGGGGCTCAGCGACCGGTTTGAGACTTCGAGCGGAACGGCGTGGACGATTTCGCATCGCCCGCCTGCCGCAGGAAGCGAGTGGGAACGCCCCGCCGAGGCTTCCTGCCCGGCCCCGCGACCTCCGCGGCACGTAAGCGACCTCTGCGTCCCTCTTCCCCCATCGCCGGCGCGCTACGCCCGATCGCAGGAGTCGACCCGCAGCATGAGCACCGAACCGGCAGCCCCGTCGCTCAACTTCATCGAGCGCATCGTCGAGGAGGACAACCGCACCGGCAAGCACGGCGGCCGCGTCCACACGCGCTTTCCCCCCGAGCCCAACGGCTACCTGCACATCGGCCACGCGAAGGCCATCTGTCTGAACTTCGGCCTGGCGCAGAAATACGGGGGCAAGTTCAACCTGCGCTTCGACGACACCAACCCCGAAAAAGAGGAGCAGGAGTACGTCGATTCGATCAAGAAGGACGTGCACTGGCTCGGGGCCGACTGGCAGGGCCCGAATGGCGGCGGCATCTTCTGGGCGAGCGACTACTTTCAGCAGATGTATGACTACGCCTGCGAGCTGATCCGCAAGGGGCGGGCGTATGTGTGCGACCTGACGGGCGACCAGATCCGCGAGTACCGCGGCACGCTCACCGCGCCGGGTCGACCCAGCCCCTACCGCGATCGCGGTGCCGAGGAGAGCCTGGAGCTGTTCGACCGCATGCGCCGCGGCGAGTTTCCCGACGGGTCGCGCACGCTGCGGGCGAAGATCGACATGGCCTCGCCCAACATCAACCTGCGCGATCCGATCATGTACCGGATCCTCCACGCCACGCACCACAACACCGGCGATGACTGGTGCATCTACCCGATGTACGACTGGGCACACGGCCTGGAGGATTCGCTCGAGGGCATCACCCACTCGATCTGCACGCTCGAGTTTGAGGACCACCGCCCGCTCTACGACTGGTTTATCGAGTCGATCAACGAGGGTCGCACGGCCGACGGCAGCGGCTCGTGGGGCCGGCGCATCCACCATCCGCGACAGATCGAGTTCGCCCGGCTCGAGTTGACGCACACGCTGATGAGCAAGCGGCGCCTGCTGGAACTGGTGCGCGAAAAGCACGTCCGCGGCTGGGACGATCCGCGCATGCCGACGCTGGCGGCGTATCGCCGGCGCGGCTACACGCCTTCGTCGATCCGGGCGCTGTGTGCTGAGGTCGGCGTGGCGAAGTTCAAGAGCACCATCGACATCGTGAAGCTCGAGAACGCCATCCGCGATGAGCTGAACCGCACCGCCCCGCGGCGGCTGGCGGTGCTGCGGCCGCTGCGCGTGGTGATCGAAAACTGGCCCGAAGGAACAACCGACGAGCTCGACGCCGTCAACAACCCGGAGGACCCCGCCGCGGGCACGCGCAAGGTGCCCTTCGGCCGCGTGCTCTACATCGAGCGCGACGATTTCCGCGAGGACCCGCCCAAGGGGTACTTCCGCCTGTCGCCGGGGCGCGAGGTGCGCCTGCGCTATGCGTATTTCGTGACGTGCACGGGGTTCGACAAGGATCCGGCTACCGGCGAGGTCACGGAGGTGCGCTGCACCTACGACCCCGCCACCCGCGGCGGCGACGCCCCCGACGGCCGCAAGGTGAAGGGCACGATTCACTGGGTCAGCGCCGACCACGCCGCCACCGCCGAGGTGCGGCTGTACGATCACCTGTTCACCCCCGACGATCCCGCCGACGTGCCCGAAGGGGGCGACTGGCGGGCGAACATCAACCCCAACTCGCTCGAGGTGCTGCCCGCCGCGCGCCTGGAGCGCAGCCTGGCCGACGCCGAGGTCGCCTCGCGCTACCAGTTCGAGCGCAACGGCTACTTCTGCGTCGACCCGGACAGCGCGCCGGGCAGCCTGGTACTCAACCGCATCGTGTCGCTCAAGGATTCGTGGGCGAAGGTGGAGAAGAAGGGCGGGTAGGTTCACGCGGCTTCGTTTCGGCGGAGTAACGTGATCGGTTCGCAAACCGCGCGATTGGCGGCGCGTGCACCCTCCGGGTGCGAGCGTAGATGGCGTGCGGCCACCGGGGGCTGAAAGCCCCCGGCTAGCAGACGTGCACCCTCCGGGCGGGGCGGTATCGCGCCAGGATGAACGGGTCCTCATGCGCTCAAGGCCGCCATAGATCCTCATGGAAATCCATCCCCAGCCTGCAGCGCCGACGGATCGCGGTGACCGTTCGCGGCGCATCGGAACCAGTTTCGCCTGCCGTGGCTGAACCCGCTCTTGTCCCATGCCCGCCCTCGAATACGATACGGTGAGTTCCTCACCCTACCCACGGAGGGGTCGTCATGCCGCCGATTGCTTCCTTTGAGCGGATGCGCGTGCTGGTCGTCGGGCTCGGCCGATTCGGCGGGGGCGTCGGCGTGACGCGCTGGCTGGCGCAGCAGGGGGCGCGGGTGACGGTGACCGACCTCGCCGCCGAGGCCGAGCTGGCCGACTCGCTCGCCCGGATCGCCGACTGCGGCGCGACGCTGCGGCTCGGCGGACACGATCCGGCCGACCTCTCCAGCGCTGACCTCGTCATCGTCAACCCCGCGGTTAACAAGTCGAAGTCCGCCTTCTTTGCAGACATCATCGCCTCCGGCGTGCCGTGGACGACGGAGATGAACCTCTTCTGCGAGCGCTGCCCGGCGACGGTCGTCGGCGTCACCGGCAGCTTCGGCAAGAGCACGACCTGCGCCATGCTCGCGGCCGGGCTGGAGGCGTGCACCCGGGCGGGGGGCTCGCCCTACCGCGGGGTCCACCTCGGCGGCAACATCGGCCGGTCGCTGCTGGGCGAGCTGGCGGCGATCTCGTCCGACGACCTCGTCGTGCTGGAGATGTCCAACGCCCAGCTCGAAGACCTGCCGCAGATCGACTGGACGCCCCACCTGGCAGTGTTGACGAACTTCACCCCGCATCACCTTGATCGCTACGACGGCCAATGGGAGGCGTACGCCCGGGCGAAGCTGAACATCGCCCGCCTGCCCGATCCGGAGCGTAAGCTCGTCGTTGGCCCCGTGTCGGCCGAGGTCGAGCGGTTCGTGAGGGAAAACGTGCCGTTGGCGGATCGTCGCCTGGTGCCGGTGCGGCCGGCCGATCCGCCGCTGGCGCTGGCCCTGCGCGGGGCGCACAACGCGGCCAACGGCGACTGCGTGTGGACGGTGGCGAATTGCCTGGCCATGCCGCCGGCGCCGCTGCGCGAGGCGATCGAGGCGTTCGCGGGGTTGCCGCATCGGCTGCAGTTTGTGCGGCGGCTCGACGGCGTGGATTATATCAACGATTCCAAGTCCACCGCGCCGAAGGCGACGGTGATTGCCCTCGACAGCTACGACGTCCCGGTCGTCGCCATCGTCGGGGCGCAGGACAAAGGCATGGCCCTCGCGGAGTGTGCTCAGGGGCTGGCCGTGCGCTGTCGGGCGGTGGTGTGCACCGGTCAGTCGGGGCCGAAGTTCGCCGCCGCCATCCGGCAGTCCGTGGCCGAGACGCTGGCGGCCAACGCTTCGCCGGCCGTCGTGCGCGAGGCGGCCACGCTTGAGGACGCGGTCTCGGCCGCCCGCGGCCTCGCCCATGCGGGGGATGTCGTGCTCTTCAGCCCCGGCGGCCCCAGCTTCGACGCCTACGCCAATTATGAGCGCCGCGGGGAGCACTTCATCAACGTAGTGTCGGCGCTTTGCACATCGTGAATTCGGGCCGCGTTTCCGAGCCGCGCGCGAAAGCAAGCGGTCGTGTGCGTTCGGCATGTTTGGACTCGCAATGCGCCAGTGGCGCGGTCGCCCGCTCCCTCACTGTCGCGCCTCGGAAAGATCGGGCGCCTCGATCGCTACCGGCCAGTCGGGGCGGGCGATCCGGTCTCAAATTTCAAATCTGAGATCTGATGGGATGTGAGGACCCCCGGCTGGAGGTAAACTTCGAGGCGTAGCGTAGCGCCTTCGGCCAGTTCCACGCCGCAGAGTTCGCCGCCCGGTCCTCCGCCGCGGGCGGCGATTCGGACGCGCCAATGAGGATTCTGTGAGGTGAACGCCTCAACGGCATGGCTCCGCGGCGATCCGCGGGATGCGGCTTCGGGTGTGCAGAAAGGGGTCAGGCCGGAGCGGGTCTATGCCCGCTGCGGCGGGTTGGGCTCGCGGCTGGAGAAGTATGGGTTCCGGTGGACGCCTCGACCTGGTATACTGAACCGTTGCTCCGCCACTTCGTTCAACCGCGGGGGCCCTCAGGCGGGGCCCAACGCGTGGAGGCCGCGATGAGGATTCGAACACTTCCCGTGCTCGCCTTGTTCCTGTTGGCCACCGCCAGCGCCTCGGCCGGGCCGATCCTGATCGACTACGAAGACGGGCAGGGCATCCGGCGACATTCCGGCGGGACGCTGGCCTTCCTCAATGGGCTGGCCATCAAGGTAACTTCCTTCGAGGACCGGACGGTCCTGGAATACCCGCTGTCGTCGCTGCAGGGGGCG
>CAYRSS010000052.1:0-29565 GCA_964426945.1 uncultured Phycisphaeraceae bacterium | reverse complement strand
GTGCTCGCCAGCGTTCGAGACGACCTTCCGCACCCGCCGGCCCGTGCCGTCGTAGCAGGCCGGCTGGTCTTTCCCTTCGCACTATGCGAGCTTTGCGCCTTGGCGTAAGGCATTCCCCTGAAGCGGCAGGGGGGGCAAGCGGGGATACACAACCCGCGACGGTCCCAGACGGTCCCGGCCACGCCGAGGCGTACGCTTCCCGTGTTTTCGCGCCGGTGCACAGGTTACTTCACGCGGTGATAGGTGATCTCCACGACGCGGAACGGCTGGCCGTAGAGGATTTCGTGGAGACTCATCACGTTGGTGTCGTTATCGACGAGCTGGATCGTGCACTGGACCGCCTTGCCGATCTCGCCGGTCATCGGCTCGTCCATCTCCGCAATGAAGGTGAGCGTCTTCTTGTCGAAGCTCAGGGCTCCCTGGCCGACGGTGATGCCGGTGCCGAATCCGCTGAACGAGCAGGTCACGAACTGCTTGCGCACGTTGTTGTAGCCCAGGTAGTAGATGCTCTCCACGGGCATGCCCATCATCGAACCGCGCGACGTTTCGCGCGTGAAGCGCCCGCCCAGCACCGGCTCGATCACGGCCTCCCCCTCGGAGACCGACGGCTCGCCCGCCGGGTTCATCCAGACCTTCGTCGTGGTCTTCCACTTGCCGACGCGGCTCGCGAGCAGCTCGTGCATCGGGCCCGCGGTGGCCGCGTCCTGCCAGCGCTGCATCGCGGCCTGATCCATGCATCCTGATTCCATCGTGCTCGGCTCCTTTCGTGGTTCTTCGCTGCCGCTCGCCAGCAGGGATCCACCCAGCCAGCCGGCCACGGCACACACGGTAATCTGAAGCATCCTGTTCACGGTCCTGATCCTCCTTCGATTTGATTGGTCCTGCTGCGTCCGGGCGGGGCGAACCCGGGCTCACCGGCTGCGACGGCGCTCAGGCCCCCGGCGCCCCCAGTGAATCGAGGTACTGCTGCGAGCCGGACTTCGCCGCCCCGGCCCAGTGAATCAGCAGGCGGAAAATCGGCACATGCCAGGTGCCGTTCTCGATCCGCCCGTTGACCACGGTGTGAAGCTCCGTGCCGCCTTCGACCGGTGTCAGCGTCGTCACCGAGCGAAACGACAGGGGTACGACGTTGTCCTTCGCAGTGACCGTCCGCCGCGCGGGCTCCTGCGATTCAACGACCGCGCAGGTCGCCTTCGACGCTCCCATGTCCTCGGTCCACGACTCGCGTCCCGCGGTCGAATCCAGCAGCACAACGCCGCGGCACATCTTCGTGGACAGCGGGTAATTCTGAACGTCCTGCATCCGCTGCCAGACAACCTCCGGGGCGAGCGCCACACGGCGGCGAACTTCGAAGCTGTAGTCCGGCGGCAGGAAGTGGCCGAGCACGACGAGTGTGATTCCCACGCCCGCGAGAACGGCTGCGCCGAGGAGCAGGTAAGTCCACATCTTGTGCCTCTTTCTGGTTTTCACGGGGATGGTTGGGCTTTCCACGGCGGTCATGGCTGCGGCTCCGCAAGGGGTGCTGCGTCGCTGGCGGTCATGGGTTGTCCAGCCCGCTCCGCGAGGCGCTGCTCGCAGTCGGCCAGCCACTGCGCCGAGTCCAGCGTGACCAGCGGGTTGGCCTCGTCGAGCTCGCGACAACGCTTGAGGGCGGCGAGGGCGCCGTCCAGATCGCCCGTGGTCATGAGGGCTCGTCCGAGCGCGCCATGCGCTTGCGCGAAGTCGTCCTGCCGGGCGATCGCCTGCCGCGCCGCGGTTGCCGCCGCGTCCGGCGCATCCATGGCCACGAGGGTCTCGGCGAGGTCCACGTAAGTCGCGGCATGTTCCGGCTTGAGCTCAATCGAACGCTCCAGCGCCTCACGCGAATTCTCCAGTTCGCCCGTTTCCCGCATCGCGTTGCCCATCGCCCGCCAGATCCCGGACTCCTCCGGCCGAAGGGCAAGGCAACGCATGTAATAGCGGATCGCCTCCTGCCAGCGCTGCCGCCAGGCAAGACCGTAGGCGTAGTCGAAGTTCAGCATGAAGTCGTCTGGGTGAAACCTCAGGGCCGTGCGGAAGAGCTCCTCGGCGCGCTGCGGCTCGGTGGTCATGGCGTAGGTCGTCGCCAGCCATGACAGGGTGCGCGGCGTCAGCGTGGCGAGATCCACGTCGGCGACGATGGCATCGAGTTCCGCGACCGTCGGCCGTCGGCCGGCGTAGTGGGCCTTCCGGATCCCCGTGCGCACCGGGTCGTCATCGCTGGCCAGCAGCACCTCGACCCACTCATCCCACTCGGGCTTCTCCATGCGTCGAACGCCGAACGCGGGGAGGTTGGCGATCGTGCCGATCCAGAGCTCCAGCGCGTCGGCCAGCTTGTCGGGGGTGCGGCTTGCGCGGATGCGGCGGACAACTTCTTCCTTGTCAAGTTGATCGAGGTCGATGCCGCGCGCCTTGAACAGCTCGCGGAAACGCGCCTCCATTGCCAGCCAACTGTCTCGATCCTGATGCGTGGCGCCGACGATCACGACGTCCTCGATCTGCTGAGCCAATTCCCGGTCCGAGCGAGCCTCGGCGACGAGGCGGAGAAACGCATCAGCCCGGTCCGCGGTCACTTCGTCCGTCGGTCCGGTGGCCAACAGGTCCGACACCCGGCCGGACGCGGTCTCGACAGCATCCCACTCCAGCGACCGACCGACGGGCGCGGACATCGCCTGGCCCAGCAGCACCGCCCCTTGGTCGAGGGCCTGGGCGAGGAGGCGAGTGTGCGTCTCGCGGCGCTGGCGGCTCTCGAGGCGCGCCTGGCGCAGCGTTGCACCGCCCGCCACCGCCGCGATCAGCAGCACGACGGCCGCGAGCGTGCCCGCCCGGTGACGCCGTATGAACTTGCGGGCGCGATACGTCATGCCGGGTGGGCCGGCCTGCACTGGTTGATCCGCCAGGTATCGGCGAATGTCCGCGGCCAGATCCGAGGCCGACGCGTAGCGCCGCGCGCGGTCTTTCTCGAGGCAGCGCATCGCGATCCAGTCCAGGTCGCCGCGAAGCAGCCGCGCCAAGGCGCCGGGTTCGATCCGTCGCTGCTGGGCGATTCGTTGCGTCGCCGACAACGGCTCGCTGGCCCCGGAGGTCGATGGACGCTGATCCAAGGTGGCGAACCGCGTGCTCGGCCTCGGCGGCTCGACTTCGCTGATGATCCGCTGGATTCCGCCGATTCCCGCGTGGCGCAGTTCTTCGCCGTCGAAGGGGGTGGCTCCGGTGATGAGTTCGTAGAGCAGCACGCCCAGTGCGTACACATCGGTGCGCGTGTCCACATCAAGGCTGCCGACCGCCTGCTCCGGGCTCATGTACTGCGGCGTCCCGACCATCTGGTGGAACCCGGTGTAGACGGTGTGATCGGTGAACCGGCGGTCGAGGGCCTTGGCGATACCGAAGTCGATCACCTTGGCCTCGTGGCGGCCGTCGACGTAGCTGACCAGCACGTTGCCGGGCTTGAGATCCCGGTGAATCAACCCCTTCTGGTGAGCGTGCTGCACCGCGTCGCACACCTGCAGGAACACCTCCAACCGCTCGCGGACGGTGAGACGCTGCGCGTCGCAGTGGGCCGTAAGCGGCACCCCTTTGACCAGCTCCATGACGAAATAGGGCCTGCCGGCGGCGGTCTCGCCCCCGTCGAACACGCGGGCGATGTGCGGGTGATCCATCAGCGCGAGCGCCTGTCGTTCTTGGTCGAATCGTGCGACGACCTGCCGCGTGTCCATGCCCGCCTTCAGGATCTTGAGAGCGACGAGCCGCCGGAGCGGGCGCTGCTGCTCGGCCATGTGTACGGTCCCGAACCCGCCTTCGCCGATCTTCTCGATCACGCGGTAACGATCGATGATGGTCCCATCGGCATCCGGTCGATCCGCGACCGGACTGGTGTGCGTCGCGCCTTCGCTCAGGTGGCGGAGGCGTGAGTCCCCCTCGGCGAGAAAGCTCCCGGCACCGTCATGCGAGGCGAGCAGCGCCTCCACCTCGGCTCGCAGCCCCGGCTCGCCCCGGCAGGCGCCCGCAAGGTACGCCTCGCGCTCGCGGCCCGCGGGCAGCTTTCGCGCCGCGTCAAACACCTGTTCGAGAAGCTCCTCGCTGCGGGTCATGGCAGACTCCCTGGGCGACTCAGGCCGGCGTGGACGACGGCCCGCCGGACTCCCATGCGGAGTCGGCAGCGGGGCGGCCTCAGCAAATCACCAAAAAAAGTTGGCTCGGGGCAGATTACGCGGAAGCGGCTCCGCAAGTCACGGCGGGGGCGAAGCGGCGAGTTCGCGGAACAGCCACGCCCGGGAGAAGGCCCAGTACCGGTCCGCGGTGGCGGGGGAGATGCGCAGCGCGGCGGCCGCCTCCTCCAAGGTGAGCCCGGCGAAAAAGCGCAGCTTCACGAGATCGGCCTTCAACGCGTCGCGGGCGGCCAGTCGGTCCAGCGCGTCGCTCAACCGGAGGAGGTCCTCGCGCCGCTCGGCTTCTCGCTCGGGCAGGGCCTCGACGGCCACGTCCACCGTCAGGCTTGCGTCGTCAAGCGACAGGCGGACGCGGTCGCCTCCGCGCTTCTGCGCGCCGCGCTCCCGCGCGCGATCGATCAGGATGCGGCGCATGGCCTCCGCCGCCGCGGCGAAAAAATGACCCCGGCCATCCCATTGCTGCGCCGGGTCGCCCACCAGTCGGAGGTACGCCTCATGCACCAGGGCGGTCGCCTGGATCGTCTGACCGGCCGACTCGCGGGAGAGGCGTGCAGCGGCCAGTCGGCGCAGCTCCTCGTAGACGATGGGCAGCAGATCGGCTGAGGCGGCCGGGTCTCCGCGCTCGATCGCTTCCAGGATGCGTGTGACGTCGCTCATGGGCCCGGCGCGCGGCGGGTGACGTGCCGCCTTGCGAGCGGCGATTGTACCGCCTGCGCCCGCCGCATACGATCGAATCGTGACCCGCAAGCTGTTCATGCGCATCGCCTACGACGGCACCGACTTTCACGGCTGGCAGCAGCAGGAGGGCCTCCGCACGGTGCAGGGCGTGCTCGAGGACGCCCTGCGCCGGGTGTGCCGCCACCCGCTCTCGCTGGTCGGCAGCGGCCGAACCGACGCCGGCGTCCATGCCCGGGGCCAGGTTGCGAGCCTCGAAACGACCTGCGTCCTGCCCGTGGACAAGATCCGCTACGCTGCCGGCGCGAGGCTGCCCGACGATGTGACCGTCCTCGACGTGGCCGAGGCGCACCCGCGCTTCCACGCCACCCACAGCGCCGTCAGCAAGCTCTATCGATATCGCATCCACAACGTCACCCACAAGCCCGTGGCCGGATTGACCCAGCGCTATGTCTACCACTTCTGGAAGGCTCTGGACCTGGAGTTGATGCAGCAGGCGGCGCGCTGGTTCGTGGGGGAGCAGGACTTCGCGGCGATGGCGTCGACAGGCACGCAAGTGCGGGAGAGCACCGTCCGCACCGTAATACGCTGTGACGTCGAGCGGCACGGCGACGAGGTCTGCATCAGCATCGAGGGGACCGGGTTTCTCTACAACCAGGTCCGCAACATGGTCGGGACGCTCATCGAGATCGGCCGAGGCCGCTGGGAGCCCGGCTACCTCCGCGATATTCTTGCTTCGCGCGATCGGAGCCGCGGCGGGCCGTGCGTGCCCGCGCTGGGGCTCTGCCTGATGTGGGTGCGCTACCCGGCTGAGATGCTCGTCTCGCCAGATGTGCCGACCGCCGGCGCCTGATGGCTGCCGCGCCGCTTGTTCTGTATCCTTCCCCGCCATGCGCATCTGCCACGTCATCACGCGGCTCATCATTGGCGGCGCGCAGGAAAACACCGTGCTCTCCTGCCGGGGCCTCGTCGAGCGTGGCCATGAGGTGACGCTCATCGCCGGGCCAGAGACGGGGCCGGAAGGGTCGCTCTGGGACGACGCGAAGCGCAGCGGGGCCCGGCTGGTCACCGTGCCTTCGCTGCGCCGCGCGGTGAGCCTTCGGAACGATGTCGCTGCCCGACGGGACCTGATCGCGCGCTTCCGCGAGTTGGCTCCCGACGTGGTGCACACCCACAGCAGCAAGGCGGGCATCCTGGGGCGTTCCGCCGCGGCGGCTGCAGGCGTGCCGGTCGTCGTGCACACGGTGCACGGCATGAGCTTCAACCGGACTCAGCCCGCCGTCGTCCAACTGGTGTACCGCCTGCTTGAGCGCCGCGCCGCGCGGCAGACCAGCGGCTTTGTTTCCGTCGCGGACGCCATGACCACGCAGTGTGTCGCGGCCGGCATCGCTCCCGCCGAACGCTTCGTCACCATCCGCTCCGGGATGCAGACCGACTCCTTCACGCCTGACGAGCACACGCGGCGCGCTGTGCGGGCGGCCTGGAGCGTTGCCGACGACGAGGTCGTGGTGATGACGGTCGCGCGGCTGTTCCGCAACAAGGGCTACGAAGAGTTGATCGAAGCCCTGCCGCGGGCGGTGAGCGCCGCGGACAACCTCCGGTTCGTCTGGGTGGGCGATGGGGCCGATCGGACGCGCTACGAGCGGGCGCTGGAAGGCCTCGGCCTCCGCGACCGCGTAAGGCTTGAGGGCCTCGTCCCCCCGACCGAAGTTGCGCGGCTGCTCAACGGTGCGGACATCCTGGCCCACGCCTCGCGATGGGAGGGGCTGCCGCGCGCGGTGGTGCAGGGGCTGCTCATGCGCGTGCCGGCCGTGGCCTTCGACAACGACGGCTCACCCGAGGTGGTCGTGACCGGCGAGACCGGGGTGCTGGTGCCGCTCGGAGACACGGCGGGGCTCGCCGACGCCATGATTCGGTTGGCGCAGCAGCCGGAACTGCGTCAACGCTGCGGCGAAGTCGGCCGCAGGCGATGCCTGGCTGCCTTCGACTGGCGGACCATGGTCGCGGGGCTCGAAGCGTACTACCACCTGTTGTCGGGCCCCACCGGGCGTCGGTCGTAAAGTGAGAGCGGAAGAAGTCGCACAGGCGCCATAATATCGCGGCGCTGAGGGGTCTTCCCCCCCGAATATGCATTGAATTGGCGGTATTGGGCAGTTACACTGGCAGGGTCAGGCCCGTTCTGGCGGAGAATGTCATTCACGAGGCTTCGGCGCTCATCCTGTCGGCAGGCTCATCACCCTGCCACTGCGGCCTGCGCGTGCATCTGCGGCGCAGGGAGCGTCGCGTAGCACTCTCGCCTCGTGGATCGTTCGGGGGATCTGTGGTCGTCTAGTCAGCCTTTCGCTTCCAGTCCTCCGGGGAACCCCGGAGGTTTGATCGGTTTGTCGCAGCGCGAGAAGTCCGTTTAGCGTCGGTTTGTGATCGGGAGTCGTTCACCAGGGGCCCACCAATGCAAGGAAGAGCAATCGTACGCCATGTCATCCTGTGCCTGGCCGGAATGAGTTGTCTGGCCGCGTCGGCCAGCGCCGCCCGCCAGGTCTGGACCGTCAACGGCGGTACCACGAAGGTCTACTTGGACAAGGCTCGTCTCGCGGAGCTTGGCCTGTCGGTCTACGTGGAGCACAACTACAGTTCGTCGGAAGTCTCCGGCTCGATGGAGGTCACTGCGGCCTCCTCGCTGACGCTCCAGACGACCATCGCGGGCGTCGAGGAGTATCAGGGCGGCCAGGTGCAGCACGACGGCACGATGGTGCTCAAGGCCGACGGCGCGGAGGTTCGGCTCAACGGCTTCGCCATCCGCCCGGCGCACGACGGCTCCGGCGCGGAGTTGATCGTGGTGCCCGGCCGCAACGACGGCGAGCCGGCGATGCTTCGCCTTTTCGACTCCAAGGTCGGCTTCGACGTGTTTGAGGGCCTCCTGCAGGCCGAAGTCGGCCGGATCGAGATCGCCGAAGATCTCGCCATCCTCCTGGGCAAGGATAACCTCGTCGGCGAGTCGATCGGCGAAGTCTACATGACCGCCGAGTCGACGCTCATCCGCGGCAGCATTCCGCGCCGCGAGACGATCGACGACTTTGACGAGGACGACCCGTTCCGCATCTGCAGCCCGGCCGTGCATGGTCCGGACATCATCGTCGGAACGCTCTCTGACACCTGCAACTTCGCCTCGCAGGAAGTTTCGCCGGGCGTGTGGGTCGACGCGTTTTCCGTCGGCACCGTGTCGTGCAACATCGGCGACGTGATCTGCCAGTGGGTGGCCAGCACGCCGATGCACCCCGTCATCGCCCAGAACATGTACCGCCTCAAGAACGGTCGCTTTGAGCAGATCGGCCAGTCTTGGCTGAAGCACGGTTTCACGGCCCTCAGCGGCAACGTCTGCTGCCCGTGCAACGGCGGCGGTGGCTCGTTCCTTGACCTGGGCTGCTCGGATCCGTACGGCTGCGGCCTCAACGGCGGTCAGCCCAGCGCCGGCTCGAAGAGCGAAGTGAACGCCTACACCGGCGTGTTCCCCTATCCGCGGCTGCTCGATCCGCCGTTCTCGGGCACGATCGCCCGTCGCCTCCAGGTGCTTACGACCGATCTCGACCCGACGCTCAACGCCGGCGCGCAGTATTTCGTCAGCGGCCAGTACGTGTCGCAGGACGACGCCCAGGCCGGCAACGGCACTAACAACAAATCGTGGGCGACGGTGAGCATCACCGGCAGCGGCACGAACTTCACCTCGAGCTCGCCCGGCCCGACCCAGCGTGAGCAGAACGCGCTGCAGGCCTGGGTGGCGAACGACGCGAGCGTCCAGCTCCGCTACGCCAACGTTCCGAACGAGGGGCAGTTCCTCGTCGCCTCGAAGGTGACGGATCTCGGCAACGGCACGTGGGCGTACGAGTACGCGATTGAGAACAACAACTCCGATCGCAGCCTCGGCTCGTTCACCGTGCCCATGGCCGGCGGTGTCCAGGTGACCGAGATCGGGTTCCACGGCGTGCCCTACCACAGCGGCGTGCCCTACGAGTGGGCCCCGTGGCCGGGCGTCTACGGCGCCAACGAGGTCAGCTGGACCGTCCCGAACGCCTCCAACCCGAACGCCAACGCGCTGCGCTGGGGTAACATCTTCAACTTCCGGTTCGTCGCCAGCGTGCCTCCGCACTCGAGCGAGGTCGACGTTGAACTGGGCCTCTTCAAGCCCGGCAGCCCCGAGCAGGTGTACGTCTCGATTCAGGTTCCGCAGCAGGGTCCGCCGGATTGCGATGCCGACGGCATGCCGGACCTCTGCGAGCTCGACTGCAACGGCGTGACGTTCGACGGCGTGGTCTGTGCGAACTTCGCGAATTGCGGCGTGAGCCTCGACTGCAACACCGACGGTACTCCGGACGAGTGCCAGGACGACTGCAACGGCAACAACGTGCCCGACGACTGCGACATCTCGGCGGGCACGAGCCTCGACACGAACGGCAACGGCTTCCCGGATGAGTGCGCGATCCTCCGCGTGCTGGCTTCGGCCCCGGCCGGCGGGTCGGGCGTGACCTGGGATGGCGCCATCAACAGCCTTTCCGACGCCATGGCCCAGGCCTCGAACTCGGACGGCCTGATCGAGGAAATCTGGGTCGGCCCGGGTGTCTATCGCCCGTCGACCGTCGGCGCGACGACCGCCCGCGCGGCCAGCTTCACGCTGATCGACGGCGTGGCGATCTACGGCGGCTTCGCTGGTGTCGAGGAGTCGCGCGATGAGCGCGATCCCAAGGCGGTCACCTCCGTGCTCAGCGGCGACCTGAACGGCAACGACACCCCGGACTTCGGCGGCAACATCGACAACGTGTACCACGTCGTCACCGGCAGCGGCCGCGGACCGACCGCGGTGCTCGACGGCTTCACCGTAACCGGTGGCAACGCCATCGGCGCGCCCGCCGGCGAGATCTATGGCGGCGGCGTGTTCGTCGTCAGCGGCAATCCGACGCTCCGCAATCTCATGATCTCCCGCAACAAGGCGACATGGGGCGGTGGCATGTACGTCACGGGCACGACGGTCACGCCGACCGTGGTGAACTGCCGGATCGAGGGTAACAGCGCGACGAGCGTCGGTGGCGGTCTGGCGGTTGTCCAGAGCAGCCCCGTGTTCATCAATACCGTGTTCGCCGGCAATTTCGCGGCCAACGGTGGCGCGGTCTTCAGCAACCTCGGCTCGCCCGAGTTCCGCAACTGCACGGTCATGGCCAACCACGCCACGAGCTCCGGCGGCGGCATGCGCTTCGCCGGCACGGGCACGGCGCCGATGCTGGCCAACTCGATCGTGTGGTACAACACCCTCGGGGCCGGTGAAGCGACGACGGAAGTCGCGCAGCTCTCGGTCGCCAGCGGTTCGCCGGCGATCTCGTACACCAGCGTCCAGAACTGGTCGGGCAATTTCGGCGGCACGGGCAACAGCGGGCTCGTGCCCGCGGTGATCGAGCTGCCCAGTCACGGCGGCGACGGCTGGGGCGTCGGTAACAACGACACCTTCGGCAATCTCCGGCTCAACTCTGCGTCGGACCTCATCGACGCCGGCAGCAACGCCATGGTCCCCGGCTGGGTGACCACCGACCTCGATGAGCTCGACCGCATCGTCAACGACGTGGTCGACGCCGGCGCCTACGAGTTCCGTGCGACCACCACGAGCGGCGCCTGCTGCAATGACGGCGTCTGCACCGAGATGGCCGATGGCGCTGCGTGCCAGTCGTACGTCTGCGACGTGGCTGCCCTCCTGCCCGAGACGTTCACCGGCTGCTACGGTGATGCCGACGGCAACGGCTTCGTCAATGCCGCCGACCGCGGGTTCATCTCCGCGGCCATCGGTCTGACCGGCAACGAAGAGGTCTGCAAGTACGACATGGACGGCAACGGTTTCATCAATGCCGGCGACCGCGGCTTCGTCGCGGCGGTCATCGGTCTGTGCAACGGGCTGCCGGACTACATGGATGGCAGCGGCATGAACGGCGGCGCGCCGGAGGATCGCTTCGGCACGGCTACGTTCACCGCCGGCGCGACCTGCGGCGAAGTCACCTGCGAGTAGTTCGAAGGGTCTGACCGACCGCAGGACATTCTGGTTTTCTCTGCCCGCCCCGGCACGGCCTCACCGTGCCGGGGCGGGCTTTTTTTTGCGCCTCGCCCCGGCGATGGTGATCCCGGGTTGACGTGCTGTGCGGCCCGGCTGATGCTCCGAGCGGCCTGGCGCCGCGTGGAGAGGAGGGCGGTCCAATTGGCTGTCGCCGAAAGACCAGACGGTTTTCTGTGCTGTGCGGCCGCGCTGACGGACGCACGCGGCTCGTTCGAAATCGGCGAGGCCCTCGTCGGTCCGCCCGGCCCCGGCGAGGTCCGCGTGCTCATCCGGGCCAGCGGCGTCTGTCACACGGACCTCAAGACGATGCGCCACGCCCGGCACATCGTGATGGGCCACGAGGGTTCGGGCGTGGTCGAACGCGTCGGCTCCGGCGTGACGCACGTGCGCCCGGGCGATGCGGTCGTGCTGAACTGGGCGATGCCCTGCGGGGCGTGCTTCCAGTGCCTGCGCGGCGCCGAGAACATCTGCGAACAGCGACCGCAGGTGCCACCGGAGCGCGTGACGTACCTCGGCGAACCGGCAACGCTGTCCTTCCGCCTGGGGACGATGAGCGGCGCCACCGTCGTGCCCGCCGCGGCGGTGGTGCGCATCCCGCCGGAGCTGGCGATCAGCTTCGAGGCGGCGTGCATCCTCGGGTGTGGCGTGATGACCGGCGTGGGGTCGGTGCTCAATGTCGCCCGTGTGCCCGCCGGCGCTTCGGTGGTGGTGCTGGGCTGCGGCGGCGTGGGGTTGTCGGTGATTCAGGGAGCCTCAATCGCCGGCGCCGCCGTCGTTGTCGCGGTCGACCTGAGCCCGACCCGGCTTGAGATGGCGCGGTCATTCGGCGCAACGGACGCACTCGCTCCGGCCGAAGACGATGATGATCTGGCGGGCGTCGCCGAAACGGTCCGCAAGCTGACGGGCGGGCGCGGCGCCGACTACACCTTCGAGTGTCTCGGGGTGCCGCAGCTGGGCGCTGCGCCGCTGCGCATGATCCGTCACGGTGGCACGGCCGTCGGCGTGAGCGGTATCGAGCAGCGGGTAACGATGGATTTTGAGCTGCTTGAGTGGGACAAGACATTCATCACCGCCCTCTACGGCGGCTGCCGGCCGTCGATCGATTTTCCGAGGTTGCTCTCATTCTACGCGGCGGGGCGGCTGCGCCTGGAGGAGATGGTCACGCGCCGCTATCCGCTGGAGCATCTCGGGCAGGCGCTGGCGGATATGAAGGCCGGCCACAATGCCAAGGGTGTGCTGGTGATGCCGGCCTAGCGCGGCTCAGCGCGTCGCCGGCTCGTCCGCCTCGCGCAGAAACGCCGCCAGGTCGTCGAGGAACGCTTCTGCGCAGGGTTCATACTCGATGGTGTGGCGCGCCCCGTCGTAGTGCGTCACCCGGGACGTCGGCCAGCCGATGCCGTCGAGGAAGGCCAGCGTCGCGTCGTTGTCGATGATACCCTCCTCGCCCACGAGCATCGTGTGCAGCGGCACGGGCGCACACTGTGCCAGGCGCGGCAGCATCCGGTCCATGCGCCGCGACGCGAGGAAAAACGCCGCAGTCGCCTGCCGCAGCGCGAGCGGATCCTCGACGATGGCGCGCTGGTGGTCCGGGTCCGAGGTCAGCAGGGCGGGCTCATTCAGCGGGATGTCGATATAGCGGTGTGGCTCATAGAGCATCAGGAAACCGATGCGCTGGGCCTCTTCCTTCGATACCGCCGCACGTGGAAACAACCCGGGCGTGACCAGCGACAGACTGCGCACGTCTCGCGGCTCCGCGATGTAGGCGGCGAGCGCGAGCCGGCCGCCCCAGCTTACTCCGATCACATGCTGATGCTTCACGCCGCTCCGCCGCGTCAGCTCGTTCCGCAGTTCGTGGGCATCGGCAATGAGTTGGTCGGCGGAGGTCGCGTCGCCGCGGGCCGCCTGGTTGCGTCCGCAGCCCCGGCGGTCGGGCTGGAGCACGGCGTAGCCCGCGGCCCACAGCCGCCGTGCCGATCGCTCGAACCACCCCGCGTGCGACTGGATGCCGTGGTGGTAGAGCACAGCCCCCCGCGGCCGCTCGTGCCGCCAGTACCTGGCGTACGACTCGTAGCCGTCGGGGAGGGTGATGGTCAGCTCGAGGTAGTCCACGGCCGCGAATGATAGCTTGAATCACCGCAGACTTCACGGGATCATGCGTACTGCGTTCGTCGCATCGCCGCGGGGGTGGTGGCCGGGCCCTGACGCTATGGCAAGTTCGAATGAGATGCGAAGCAGGCTGCGTCAGCAGCTCATGGGCGATGCGCTCATGGGGCTGCGCGACGTGCCGCTGGTGTTTGCGCCGCGTCCGGCTGCGCGTCGCCGCTCCGAGGCTCCGGCGCCACCGACGCCGCGCACCGCTCCGGCCCGGCCGGCGCGATCGGTCGAGCCGGCGGCCCCTGCACCGGCGTCACCCGCGGTAGTGGTCGGCTCGCCCGGCACAAAGGCCACGACTACAGAAGAGACCTTGCGGGAGAAGGGAGAGCGGCTGCGGCGCCTCGACGAAACGCAGGTGAGAGACTGCCGTCGGTGCCGACTGTGCGAACAACGTACGCGCACCGTCTTCGGCCAGGGCAATCCCGACGCGCGGCTTGTGTTCATCGGGGAGGGCCCCGGCTACGACGAGGATCAGCAGGGTCTCGCGTTCGTAGGCAAGGCCGGCCAGTTGCTGACGCGGATGATCGCGGCGATGGGGCTGTCGCGCGAGGCGGTCTACATCTGCAACACGGTGAAGTGCCGCCCGCCGGGCAACCGAACCCCCGAGGCTGATGAGATCCTCGCCTGCAATCCCTACCTGGTGGAGCAGCTCTCGATCATCGAGCCGGAGGTTATCGTCGCGCTGGGGGCGCCCGCAGCGAAGACGATCCTCGGCACGGCCCAGGGCATCTCCGCCCTGCGAGGCCGCTGGCACGAGTATCATCCGCCTGCCGGCGCGGCGTCGCGCGAGCCCATCGCGGTCATGCCCACGTTTCACCCGGCCTACCTGCTGCGTTCTCCCGGCGAAAAAGGCAAGAGCTGGGAGGATCTGCAACTGGTGATGGCTCGCCTCGATCTCTCACCGCCGAAACCGGCGGGATCTTGAGCGCCATCGGCGCCCTTGCAGCAGGAGCAACCGTCCGTGGCGATTCATCCGACCGCCGTTGTCAGTCGCAACGCCGAGATCGACCCGAGCGTGGAGATCGGTCCCTACAGCGTGATCGACGCGCACGTCCGCATCGCCGCGGGATGCCGGCTGATGCAGCACGTCTTCGTCACCGGTTGGACGACGATCGGCGAAGGCTGCACGCTGCATCCGGGCGTGGTCATCGGCCACGAACCGCAGGACATCAAGTACAAGGGTGAACGTACGTTCTGTCGCGTCGGCGCGCGCAACATCTTCCGCGAATTCGTCACCGTGCATCGCGGAACGACGCCCGAGTCGGAGACCACCCTGGGCGATGACTGCTTCCTGCTGGCGGGCAGCCACATCGGCCATAACTGCATCGTCGGCAATCGCGTGACCATGGTGAACAACGCGCTGCTCGCCGGTCACGTGGAGGTGGCCGACCAGGTGACCTTCGGCGGCGTCGCGGCGGTTCATCAATTCGCGCGGATCGGCCGGCTGTCGATGATCGCCGGTCACGCGCGCGTCCCGATGGACGTCCCGCCGTTTGCGATGATCGATGAGGATGGCCACGTGGTCGGCATCAACACCATTGGCATGCGCCGCGCGGGCATTGGTCGCGAGGATATCATGGCTGTTCGCGCCGCGTACCGCACGATCTACGGCGGCGCGGCGTTTCGCGAGGGCGTCGCAAAGCTCGCCGCCGGGTGCAGCTCGCCGATCGTGGCCGAGCTGTCGGCGTTCCTAGCCGCGCCGACCCGCCGCGGCTTCGCGGGCCGATCCCGTCGGAGCAGCCCCGCCGGGCAGGACGCCGGCTCCCTGGATTGACTCCCGGTGTGAATTCAGGCAAGCTGAATCCCTTCTCAGCTTCAAAAAGTGCAGCTTCTAGGGTTTTTACCTAGTTGCAAAGTCCGAAAACTCGTTATATATTTACTGAAGACTGACGGGACATGCCCGTCCGCCGATGCGAATTCCGGGTCTGAGGCCCGATAATCCTGACGCTTCTTTCCCCTCCGGAAAACACCGGTTGGCTTCGGTCAACCGGTGTTTTCTTTTTTCGTACCGAGCTTGAGCAGCGGTTGGCCTGGCGTGAGCTCGGGGGTGAGAATGCCCGCCGGCGGTCCGTGAGGGGAATAGGACGCGGACCGATCGGCGTTTAGTCCAGTGGCGGCGGCTTGGTCCGCGGCCGCGATTCCGCGGAACCAGTTCCGGCATGGACCGAGACCACAAGCTGCGGTTCGAGGAGGTTGCCCTGCCGCACCTCGACTCGGTCCACCGGTTCGCGCGGTCGCTCGCGGGCAACGCCGCGGAGGCGGACGACCTGGTTCAGGAGACGTTCGTCCGCGCGTTCCGGGCGTTCGGCTCGTTTGAATTGCGCTCCCACGGGGCCAAACCGTGGTTGCTGCGGATTCTGCACAACGCGTTCCTGACGCATCGCCAGCGCCGCCAGCGCGACCCGGTGCAAGGGCAGGGCGTCGACGCGACTCTGCTCGCTTCCACGGATGGGCCCGCACACTTCGACGCAGCGGCGGTGGACTGGGACGGCTTTGACGAGGAGATCAAGCAGGCCGTCGCCGAACTGCCCGAGGAGTTCCGCAGCGTTCTGATGCTGCTGGCGATCGAAGGGCTCAGCTACCGCGAGATTGCCGACGTATGTGAATGCCCGGTGGGAACCGTGATGAGCCGGCTTCACCGGGCGCGCCGGGCGCTGACAGAGAAACTGAAGGACTATGCCCGCGCGCGAAATCTGGGCGGGCGCAGGAGCGGATGACGCGAGTCGCGATGAACTGCACCGAGTTCGAGAGCCTGGTTGAGCAGCTTGCCGATGGCGAACTCCCCGCCGCGCTTCGCGGCGAAGCGGAGTCTCACGCCGCCGCTTGCGGGGCGTGCCGCGCCGCGCTGGTCGGTGTCAGCGCCGGCTCCGCCGCCGTGCGCCGGGCGTGCGGCGATGTCGCAGCGTCCGAGGCGCTGCGTCAGCGGGTCCGGCTGGCGATTTCCGCCGCCGCCGCCGGTTCGGCCCGCCCTGGCACGGTGCGCAGATCGCTATGGTGGCTGGCGCCTGCAGCCGCGGCCGCGCTCGTGATGATCGTCGCGATCTACCGCGATCCGACGCCGGCGGCCGGACCGCCCGTCGCGTCAACCGATCATCACGCGGAGGCCGATCCCGTCGCCCGCGTAGTCACCGGGCTGCGCGTCCTGCACCGCCAGGCGACGCTCGCCTCGGCCACACCGCTGGAGCCGGGCCCACGGCCGATGCCCTGCGGCGTCGAGCGCGAGATGAGCCGGCGAATGTGCCAGAAGGTTGTCGCACCGGACCTGTCGGGGCACGGCGTCGAGCTGGTACGCGCCGACCGCTGCGAGGTCGTTGGCGCCGTCGGTGTGCAGGTTGTCTACCGCTGCGGTACCTCACACACGACCTACTCTGTGTTCACCCTTCCGCGCGAGACGCCCATCGGCGCCTGTGACGTGGCGACACCGACGGGGCGGCACTACTTCGTCACCTGCGACGAAAACGAGTTGAGCGTCGTGGCCTGGCAGGACGGCGACCAGACCTACGCCCTCTGTGCCGCGCGGCCCAGCGAGGTGCTGCTCGCCATGGCCGACCCGCTGCGGTCCACCTGCGCCCCTGTGCCGGGGGAAGGCGGCGCGATGCTCTGCCGCAGCGGCGGCTACTTTGTGTCGCAGGAACCGCCCGAACCCGGCGCTGACGAGGGAGTCCTCCTGGCGGCTGCCTGGCCCTGACCCCACTGCATCACTCGTCGTCAAACAACTCGTAATCGGTCTTGGGAATATCCGCGCCGCCGCTGTCGTCGGCGTAGCCGAAGAGGCGCAGCCACTCATCGCGATCGGCGGCTTTTCCGTCGGGGCGGGGCTTCCCTTGCTTCGGCGGGGCTTCGGGCCGCTTTTCGGGGGCGGGGTACAGCTCGGCGACGAACTTCTCCGCCGCGGTAGTCTCGCAGCGCCGGTGGCGGGCTTCGCTGCGGATCGCGTGGTCGCTGGTGACGATGCGGATCCGGCCCGGGTCGCGTGTCCGCTGGATCATCGCGACGATCACGTCGTCCGCCGTCCGGTTGCCGCTGAACTGCACGTCGAGCTGTGACGACGCGAGTTGCTGGCCGAGGCCGCCGCCGGGCCGGTGGCCGTCGAATACAATCGTCACCGCCTCGCGCCGCTGGCGAGCCCACCGCTCGACCACACGAACCAGCGTCTCGCGCCCCACCTCGGGCACCGGCGCGTGGGCATGCATGGCAAAGAGCAGGTTGTTGCCGTCGATGATGACCTGCCGGTCCATGAGCTCGATCCCGCCTCGCCGGGCTGCGCCGGCCGGTCGTCAGCGCTCGCGCACGAGCAGCGCGGGATCAACCCCGAGCTGCCGGATGGCCGCATCGGCGTCGCCCAGCCAGCGCCGAGCGTCGGTGTAATAGCCCGCCGTCGGCGAGAGTCCCTGCACGCGCCCGCTCCACCAGTCATTGAGGGACTTCATGCAGAGCTCGCGCAGATACTTGCTGAACATGCTGGCGAGGGCTACCGGGAAGGACTCGGCGTCGCCATCAACGCGGAACTCGATCCGACACGCCCGCCGACCTGTGATGAGCTGATACGCGCTGCAGTTGTCGGATTCTTCGAGTATCGACAGTTCCCAGTCGGGCAGGGCGGTCATCAGCGCCTCGCGGTAGCGGCTGCGTCCGCCCAGTCGATCGACCTGGACGAAGATCGGCTCATCGGGCCACGTTTCCGTCGCCCGGTGTATCAGCTTCATGACGCAATTCATCAGCACCGTCGACTTGTTGCCCGTCCGGCGCACGAGGTCGTTGTAGTCCCCTTCAAGCAATGGCTCGGCGAAGGCCCCGAGGAACGCCGACTCCTGCATGCGCAGCGCGCGGGCGATCGCGTTGGCGGTGAGAGAAACCTGCCCCGTGGCCGCATCGACGGGCAGCGGAAAATCCGTCGCGGCATACCATGGATAGCGCGCCAGTTGCGGGGTCATCGCCGGCGCCACCGCCTCGACGAACCCCCGCCAGGTCTCCGGCGTCCGATCGGCCGTGCGCAGCATCGTCAGCGCCGCCCGCTCCAGCCCGGCAAGCCCCAGCGCAGAGGAGTACACCTGCTTGCTGTCGCCAACGACCAGCCGATGACCGGCGCGGGCCGTCGAGCGGGTGCAACTCTCGGCCAGCGTGGCCCAGAGGCACTCGCCGACGCGATCCTGCGGGCGGCGGAAGGCCGTCGCCGAGACCACGAGCGGACCCAGCAGCGGACCGAATCCCGCCTCGTCGATGCCGATCAGGATGGCCATGCCTGCCGCGCGCTCCTTCGCCGCCCGCCGCGCCGGGCTCAATCGTAGCGTGGATTGTTCACGACGCCCTCGTCGCTGAGCAGCACGTGCAGCGTCGGATGAGCGAGAATTGCCTGGGCCGTGGTCGGAACGCCGTCCAGCAGCACATCGCTTCGCACCAGCCGGATGCCGTGGCTGTAGTCCACGTGGGCCGTGTTGTGGCCCAGGTAGAGCGGCTGAATCGGCGTGCCGCTGAGCTGGTGCCAGCCATAGATCGCCACGCGACCGGGGTTCGTCGCGAGCAGGGGGGTGATTACCACGTCCTTCTTGATGCCGGCCACGAGCAATCCGAGGGCCTGCCCCGCACGCTGCCCCTCGATCGTGTTGTGGTGCGTCCAGAAGGTCGACACGAGCGTGATGTCGGTCGTCGCCGGATTGATCGGAGACGGCGCGAGCTTGACCGCGGCAGCCGTCCAGACATCGTTGCACATCTTGCGCGTCGTCAGCAGGCAGTCGAACGCGTCGGCGATGGGTTGAGCCGTCTCGGGACGCATCGGGAAGCGGAAGAAGTCCGCGTCGCTGCCAATCGCGAGATAGTCCGGCATGACGTAGTAGGTCAGCGAGCGCGGTGTGCCTGAAACCGTGGCCGTCACAGTGACCGGAACGAAGTCGCGCAGGAATTTGGGTATGTTCCCCGACAGTATCTGCTGCAGCGCGATCGGGTCGCGCTGGGTGAGGCTCAGGCCGTTGACCTGGGCGAAGAACTGGCTGCCGGTGGGCGCCCCGGCCGGGCGGGGGGGAATCGGCGAGAGCCGCCACGCCCGTTGCATCGCCGCCGCATCGCGCAGGTCGACCCGGCCGTTGTCGTCGTGGTCGAAGACGAACAGGCAGGTCTCGCCGCAGGCGGCTTCGGCCGGATCGGGCAGCGCCGCCGGCCCCGCCAGGCACTCGACGAAGTACGTGTAGTCTGCGGAACCTGCGTGGCCGTCGCCGTCCCAGTCGCCGAAGTCGAACGACTCGCATTCGTCCAGCACGCCGCTGGCGTCGCAGTCGCCCGCGGTTCCCGCGGCGATCTCGTCGTAGTCATCCACGCCGTTGTCGTTGCAGTCCGGGCCGGGGATCTCCTCGACGACCACGTTGTCGAAGAGGGCGAAGGTGTCGGTGGGGGGGGAGGCGATCGACGTGAATGTGTCCATCAGCCCCAGCATGACCGTGCCGGTGGGGTAGTTCAGGTCCGTCCGCGAGGCGATGAGCACGCCGTTGATGCGCCACGAGATGACGCCGCTCTCTCGGGCGACCTCCACCTCGACCCACTGCTTGCCCGGGGCGCCCGCCGTCTCGAATGGCGGAACGGGGAACATCGTCTGGTACGCCGCGGCGGTGTGGTTGAGGCTTCCCGCCGGGAAACCCCCGGTCGCCGCGGTCAGCAGCATGCCGCCGCGGTAGGCGCGGTAGTCGCTGCTGTCGCCGCCCTCCCCGGTGACCGCGAACCACAAGCCGTCCGACGCGGCGTTGTCAGCCCAGCAGACACGACCGCCCGCGTGATTCAGGCCGAACGTCGCGAACTGCGTCGAGCCGACACCGCCCCCCGCTCCGCCGTTGTAGCCCATCCACAGGTCGAACCGCAGGCGGTAGTTGCCGCCGAACGACTCCCCATCGGGATAGACGCTGACGGCGTCTTTGGCGGCGACGGCGTCCCCTGCGTTCACCAGGAGGCGCAGGCCACGGGTTGTGCCGCCGGTCGTGTTCGGTGCGGGCGGGATGCCGCGCGTAGCATAGTCGAAGTGAAAGTCCGCCGCGCAGTCGCCGGCGTGGCACCGTACCGTCCAGTTCGCCGGCCCCGCGCTGTCGAAGTTGTCACTGAAAAGCACGGGCTGGGCCGACACGCACGAGGCTGCGGAAGCGAAAAGCAGTACCGCGAAGCCCCGGACGGCGAGCTGATGCGTGGAGCAGTTTGATCTCATCGTGACGTTCATGGGATAGCTCGCGGCAGCCTCGACCCCTCCGGCCGGCCCGCCCTTCCGGCATTGTACGGGATCGCGCATGCCCGCTGAAAGCCCCAGGCCGCATGCCAGGCCCAGCGGCGTCGCCGCGCCACCTGATTATGGGCCGCGCTTGGGCGATGGCAGCCGTTGAGGCCCGGCGTTCGATCGCCAGGACCCGCCGCCTCCGCCGTTGCCGGGGGGGCCGTAATTGCCTATATTCCCGGCATGTCCGGCCTATCCGGGGCGGTCGTCGACGGGGCGACGCCGGCAGGACCGATCCAAGCAGGAATCCACGCGTGCAGAAGACTCTGATCATCCTCAAGCCCGACGCCGTGCAGCGCCGGTACATGGGGCGCATCATCCAGCGTTTCGAAGACAAGGGCCTGGTCGTCGCGGGCATGAAGCTCATGAAGATATCGCGCGAGTTGGCCGAGAAGCATTACGCCCCGCACAAAGGCAAGCCCTTTTACCCGCCGCTGATCGACTACATCACCAGCGGACCGGTCGTGGTCATGGCCCTGGCCGGCGACCGCTGCATCGAGATCGCCCGCAAGCTTATGGGCAAGACCTTCGGCTTCGAGGCCGAGCCCGGCACGATCCGTGGCGACTTCGGTGCGAGCAAGTCGTACAACCTCATCCACGGCAGCGACTCGCCCGACTCGGCCGCGACCGAGATCGCGCTGTACTTCAAGCCCGATGAGCTGATCGAGTACAAGCCCGCCGGCAGCGAGTGGGTGTTCGTCGCCAACGACGTCTAGGCCGGTGCACGACTTACGCGGGCGGACGCGGGCATTCGACCCGCGCCCGCCCGTCGTGCCGCGCCGCGACGAACAGGGAGGCACCGCATGAAAATCCAGTCTATCGATTCGCACACGCAGACCGACGTGACCATGCCGGGGGCGACCGGGGCGAAGATGCGGATGCTCGTGGGCCCCGAGGACGGCGCGCGCAACTTCCACATGCGGCACTTCGAAGTGGCGCCGGGCGGCTATACCCCGCATCACAGCCACGATTACGAGCACGAAATCGTCGTGCTCGCCGGCGCCGGCACGGCCCGCTCGGTGCAGGGCGACCGGCTGATGAAACCCGGCGACATCATCTTTGTGCCCGCCAACGAGATGCACCAGTTCGTCAACGACGGGGCGGACCCGCTGAAGTTCATCTGCCTGATCCCCGCGCCGCAGAACTGCTCGATGTGACGTCGACCGACGGGCGCCGCTCGCACGACCGGTTCGGGAGGCCGCCATGCCCGCTCCCATGATCCCGTACGCCTTCCCACGCCGCTCCGAGGCCGAGTCGCGCATGCGCGGGCACGCGCTGCTGTCACAGATGATCTCCCGGCGAAGCTGTCGGGCCTTCAGTGTCGAGCCGGTCCCCAAGGACATCATCGAGCGCGCCGTCGCCATCGGCCACACCGCGCCCAGCGGCGCAAACCGCAAGCCGTGGCGCTTCGTCGCCGTCGATGATCCCGCGCTCAAGCACGAGATTCGCCTCGCCGCAGAAGCCGAAGAGAGGGACAACTACGACCGACGCTTTCCCCCCGAATGGCTCGAGGCGCTCGAGCCGATCGGCACCGACGCGAGCAAGCCGTTTCTGGAGGTAGCCCCCTGGCTGGTGGTCGTCTTCCGCATCGACTGGGAGGAGAACCGCGGCGAACGCGTGCAGAACTACTACCCCGCCGAGTCAACCGGTCTCGCCGCCGGGATGTTCCTGATGGCCTGTCACCAGATGGGGCTCGCCACGCTGACGCACACGCCCAGCCCGATGGGCTTCCTGCGCGACTTGCTCGGCCGACCGGCGAACGAGAAGCCGTTCCTCCTGATCCCAGTCGGGTATCCTGCGAATGGCTGCCTCGTCCCGGACCTCCCGAAAAAGCCGCTCGAGCACGCGCTGCAGTGGAACCGCGGCCCCGACCCCGCGACGGCCTGACGATAGATCGCCCTTGCTGGATCGGCTGGTACATCCGCGTTACGCTGACGCGGCGGCTGCGGGTGTGTCTCACCTGTTGGCCGGGTCTGCATGTTCATCCGTTGAAACCACCGGCCCGCCCTGCCCCGTCGGCGAGGGCGCCAGAGTCAGAGGAGGTGTGCCGTGAGGAACCATCGAACACGAGTGGGTATGGTCGTCGGACTGTCGGCGGCGCTGCTGATCGGCGCAGGGATTCTGACCGGCAGCGCCCAGGCACAGTTCACCCCGCGCACGCGCGATCACGATCGCGACCGAGATCGGACTCCGCAGCGCGACGAAGGTGGCTGGGAGGTAGACGAGTCGGGGAAGGCCCGCGTCCGCCAGCCCGGCGCCCGCGTGGCCGAGCCGCACTTCCGGGCTCCGGAGTGGCGCCTCGGCGTCTCGACCGAAGACACCGCCGCCGGCGTCGTCATCCGCGACGTCGTTCGCGGATCCGCAGCGTACCGTGCCGGACTGGAACGCGGCGACCGCATCGTCGCGGTCGCGGGCTACCAGGTCGGCATTGTCGACGGCCGCGCGTATGACCTCGGCGATGAGCTGCAGGCCCGCGCGTCGGACCGCGGGCGGGTGCGCCTGCTCGTCCAGAACGCGCGAAACCGTGAACTCCTGAATCTCGAGGTTGAACTGGACCGTGCGCCGCAGGTCGGCCTGCCGATCGAGTACGCCACGCTCCGCGGCACAGTGACGATCCGCGAGCGGATGATCCTGCCCGGTCGGTCGGTGCTGGTTCTTCGGCTGCTCAAGGTTGACCGCCGCGGTGGTGACCCCGTGCTGCTCGCCCAGCGCAGCTACAGCTCGATCGACCGGCTGCCCATGCCCTTCGAGCTTCGCTACCCGTCGCACGTCGTCGACCGCGGCGATCGTTACGAGATCCAGGCGGAAATCACGGTCGACGGCCGCACCCTCTTCGCCAACGACGGGCCGGTGCCCTGTCTGCATGACGGGCGTGCCGACGACGTAGACATCGTGCTGCGACGCTGGCAGTAGCTCACCGTCGCCGGCCGGAGGGCCGGGCCGTTCATGCGGGCGATCGACCTGGCGTTCTGGCTCAGCGCGCCGCTGCTGCTGATCCACTTCTTCTCACCACCGCTGCCGTGGCCGGCAGCGGTGGCCGCTTATGTCGTGATCGCCGGGGTGATGGCGGTGTTGCTGGTCCGGGCTCGCTGGGCATCGGAGGATCGCCAGCATCGCCGGGCGGCGGGGCGGTGTGTGCGCTGCGGCTATGACCTTCGCGGGTCGCCGGGGGATCGTTGTCCCGAGTGCGGCGGGCGCCGTGGCGCGCGGGTCTCTGGCCCGCCCGCGCAGGGATGACCCCGCTCGGCGGGCGTCAGTCGAGAGTCCGGTCCTCGACCTCGGCCATGACGTTGCCGTTCAGGTCGGTCACCGCCGTGATGGTTATTTCATCCCCGGAGGAAACCATGCCGTCCGTTACCGTCACGACGACGGTGCGGCCGTCGTCCTGCACCAGCGCGCTCGTGGTTCTCAGTCCGCCGCTGACGGTGTAGTTGTGCTTGTTCTCGGCTGTCGTCCGGTCGACCACCTCGCTGAACACAATCGTCACCTTCGTGAATGACGTCACCGTCGCCGACGTGATGGTCGGCGCGGTCTGCTCCACGGCGGGGGCGATGGCGGCGCCGGTCTCGACGATCGCTCGGTCGCCGAAGTCCGCGATGTTCATGATCTCGAGCCGATCGGTGCGGGCGAGCTTCGCAAAGGTCAGCGTGACCGTCCGCGAGTCGGTACTCAGGGCCGCCGCGGTTGGCGACAGGTCACCAACGGTCGCGCGGTAGTTCGCCGCGGTTTCGGCCGCCGTGCGGTCCACCGCCTCGCTGAACACCACGGTGACGCGGGGCGTCGTGCTGTTCGACGGGAACGCCGCCGACACGATGAAGGGCGCCGCGGCATCTTCGGCCGCGGTGATCGTGAGTGGATCGGTCGTCGGCATGACGTTCGCCGACAGATCGGCGATGCCGCGCACGGACAACTCGTCATCCGCCGACATCGGCGGCATCGTCAGCCGGACGGTGTGTCCGTCGGCAAGCAGCTCCGCCGCCGTCGCGGCCTGGTGGTTTTCACCGATCAGAAAGAGCCCTGCGGTCTCGGCCAGCGCCTTGTCCAGAGCTTCACTGAAGACGAGGTCGACCGTCGGCGCGGCCTGATTCGCGACGAACTGTGCACTGACGATCGACGGTGCATTGCTGTCATCCTTCGCGATCGGGTGCGTGCCCGTAATCGTCGCCTTGCCCGCGAGATCCAGGACGTTGCGGACCGTGAGCTGGGCGGACTTGTCCAGCGGCCCGTACGTGAGTCGCACGGTACGCCCATCCGCCAGAAGCTCCGCCCGCACCGGCTGCGCCGTGCCGATGGTGCTCGCGTAGTACGACAGCGTCTCTGCGGCCGTCTTGTCCACGGCCTCATCGAAAGCGACGTCGATCGTCGGCCGTTGAGCATCAGGAAGCATGTCGACGCTCACTACCTCCGGCGCCTTGCCCTCGACCGCCGCGAGAATGGCGCCGCTCGTCGTTGGGAGCATCAGGTTGCCCGCGGCGTCGCGTACACCGTTGACGCTGAGCCTCGCCGCACGGCTCACACCGCCGGCGACCAGCCGCACGGTCCGCCCATCGGCCAACAGCTCGGCCAGCTTCGCCGGTTCGCCGGTGCTGAACATGTACAGGGACGGGTCCTGCGCCGTGTCGGGGTCAAGCGTCTTGTCAAACGCGACGTCGATCGTGGGCACCGCCTGGTCCGCAACGAACTGCGCGGAGATGATCTTCGGCGCCACGTTCTCTCCATCGTCCACCGATACGCGGGCGCCGGCTTCGATCGCGTTGCCGCCCAGGTCGGTCACGCCCGTCACAAGCAGCTCGGCGCCGCCCGGGAGATAAGCGAACACCAGGTCTACCGCGGCGCCGCCCGATTGCAGCGTGGCGATGGACGCGGATAGCGGCGTGGCCTCGTCGATGCCCGTCAGTTGGAACCGTGTCAGCGTGGTGGCCGACGACGCTGCGAGCGCTTCGCTGAACGTGGCACGAATGGTGATGCCGGATTGGCGGCCTACTACGACGGCCGAGACGATCGTCGGCGGCGTCGTGTCGGCCTCGCCGACGGTCTCGACGTGATTTGGCTGCACGATCGGGTTGCGGGCGAGGTCCACCACGTTCGCAACCGTCAGCGTGTGCGGCGGATCGAGCCGGGCGAAGGTCAGCACAACCACTCGCCCGCCGCGGGTCAGCGTGGCGCGCGTTGGAATGATCCCGCCGGGGTTGAGCACGAAGTTCGCGACGCGTTCGGCGGTCGCGCGGTCGACCGGCTTGTCGAAGGCAACCTCGATGGACGCCTCGGCGGCTCCGCCCGCGTAGGTGATCGCCGCCACTTCAGCCGGTGTGCTGTCGACGAGTGAGGCCACTTTCACCGCCGGCGATTCCTCGCCGGTGTTGCCGCTCAGGTCGCGCGGTCCGCGAAGCCGCAGCGTCGTGTCCGCCGGCAGGGCATCGAACGACAGCCGGACCTCCCGGCCGCAGTCCGTCACCAGCGCCCGCGTCGGTTGCACCAGCGTGGTGACGTGCGCGTAGGCGGACACGTCGCTGGCCGCCACCGGATCGACGGCTTCGGAATAGGTCAGGACAACGGTCGCGTCGTCGACTTCGGGTTCGAATGAGGCGGAGAGCAGGGTCGGCGCCGTCGCGTCCGTGCGGGAGGCTTCCACTGCGAGCGGCGTGAGCTCGCCCGTCGCATCGCCGACGAGCACGGTGTCGCCGACAGATACGCCCGCGGCGAACGAGAGTCGCACGGCATGCACACCGATCACCGGCGAGACGGACAGCGGCGCTGTGCCGTCGGCCAGGCGGTAGTAGCTTGCAGAGGCGGCCGGCGTGCCCGTCACGGACGCGGGATAGTGAACCTCGACCGCGCAGCTCGATCCATCCGCGGCGAATCGCGCCGCGGTGGGCTTCATCTCGTCCTGCGGAAGCAGCAGCATCACGTCGCACCCGGCGAGCAGCAACGCGAAAGCGCCGGAAAGCAGAAGTCGCGCCGCAGAAGCTGCGGCGCGGTGACGAGTGCGAAGGTGATTGAAATGGTGCATGACTCGGGATTCCCGCCAGAAGATCGCCGCCGGTCAGGTGTCAGCCGACCGGGCTGGAAATGCCCTGCACCCATAAGATCGCGCCGCGCGCAGGCAGGGCCCGGTCTTTCATCGGACCGTCCGGGGGGGTGAAACAAAGAGGCGTCGGCCGATGGGCGACTGGCCGCGGAATATCAGACCTACCGGCAGGTGGTCGGGGTGTCAGGAGTCCGTTCAAAAAGGGGTCAGGCACCGCCTGAGTCGCCCTTCACGGAAGCGGGAAGCGGGTTGACGCCGGAGCCAGACCCCTTTTTTTGCGGACAGCTAAGCGTCCACGGGCGGGCCTTCCCCGGCGGGCGGCTGACCGGGCGGAGCCTGCGGGGGGCGGGGCACGGCCTTGACCAGCTCAAGCCGCGCCTCGCGAAGCAGCGCCGAGCCCGACCACAACTGGACACGGTACTCGCCGGGCTCGGGGAAGCGCAGGCCGTTGAACTGCAGAGCGAGATTGGCGATCGCCCGCGGGTTCTGGAAGTGAACGGCGCCCTTGCCCTCGACCAGGGGCGGTCGCGATTCGTTGCCGTCAACGATGCGGATCGTCAGTTCGGTCCGCCCGTGGCCGTCGGTGAGGGCGACGAACACGGCCAGTTGCGGATGCAGCGCCGGGAACACGATCGAGTGGATCCGGCTGAACATCCCGATGAGCGACTGCTTGCCGGTGAGGCGGTCGGTGATGATCTGGTCACAGATCAGCACGGCCAGTACGTCGGGCGGGGGCAGATCGGTCATCGATGCACGTCCTTTCGGCTCAAGGCGTTGTGGGCGATCGTAGCCGCGCCCGGACGATTCGTACACCGGCGCCCGTGGCTTGCGCCGCCGAGCTGCAGGTTGGCTTGGAGGCCGCCGGGAGAAATCCGCCTATTGGACTGCGCCGTCGCCGCGCGGCAGGCGGCACCGGGGCGGGCCACTCATAACCCTCGTCGCGATAAGACGCCATGGCGCCGGTCGGGGGGGCGGGTGGGGCTGGCAATCGTGTGAGTTGTCGATTGCTCACAGGCCGCCGCGACCGGCGCGACTGGACCGTCGACGACCACCCCGGTATATCCGCTCTGCAGCATGCCCGAACTCCGGCCGCCGCGGCTTTCGCCGGCCGGACAGACGCGCCGCAGGGAGGCCGCCGCGCCATGGATGCAGGCCAGTTTGTCCATCTGCACTGCCACTCGCACTACAGCCTGCTCGACGGGGCCACGCGCATCCAGGAGATGGTCGCGCGGGCCAAGGCCCACGGCCAGCCCGCCATCGCCATCACCGACCACGGCAATATGTTCGGCGCAGTCGAGTTCTACTCGGCGGCGAAGAAGGCGGGCGTCAAGCCGCTGCTCGGCTGCGAGCTCTACCTCGCCGGTACCAGCCGGTTCGTGAAGGAAGCCACGCCCGGCCGGGAGGGCAAGGAGTCGTTCCACCTCCTCGTGCTCGCCCAGAATCTCACTGGCTACCGCAACCTGATGCGGCTCTGCACGCTGGGCTACACGGAGGGGTTCTACCGCAAGCCGCGCATCGACAAGGAGCTGCTTCGGGAGCTGAGCGACGGGTTGCTGTGCACCAGCACCTGCATCGGCGGCGAGGTGCCGCAGGCTTTCCTCGGCCGCGACCGCGCCGCCGCGGAGGAGATGGCCAAGACTTATCTCTCCATCTTTGGCCCCGACCGGTTCTTCATCGAGCTCCAGGACCATGGCATGGAGGAGCAGAAGTCACTCAACCCGGAGCTGGTCGAGATCGCCCGGCGGCTCGGCGTGGCGACCATCGCGACCAACGACGTACACTATCTCGAGAAGGACGACGCCGACGCCCATGACGTGCTTTGCTGCATCAACACCGGGGCGAACGTCGACCAGGAAGACCGATTCCGATTTCCGTCGAACGAATTCTACCTGAAGTCTACCGACGAAATGGCGGCCCTCTTCCCCGGTCACGCGGAGGCGCTCACGAATACCCTGCGCGTCATGGACCTGTGCGACGTCGAGCTTGATCTCGGCCGGCGCTACGCACCTGTGTACCGAGTCCCCGTGGAGGAGAAGAGCGCCACCGGCAAGACCAAGACCGACGCGGAATACCTGCGCGATCTCGTCTACCGCGGCGCAGCGGAGCGGTACGGCGAAATCAGCGACGAGCTGCGCGAGCGCATCGATTACGAATTGTCGGTCATCACCAGCAAGGGCTTCGCCAGCTACTTCCTGATCGTCTGGGACGTGGTCGAGTTCTGCCGCCGCCACAACATCCCGGTGGGGGCGCGCGGCAGCGGTTGCAGCGCCGTGGTTGCGTACTGCCTGTACATCAGCACGCCCGACCCCATCCGCTATGGCCTGTACTTCGAGCGGTTCATGGATCCGGACCGCGACGAAATGCCTGATATTGACCTCGACATCTGCCAGAACGGCCGGGCCGACGTCATCGATTACGTCCGGACGAAGTACGGTCACGTGGCCCAGATCATCACGTTCGGCACGCTGAAGGCGAAGGCGGCGATCAAGGACGTAGCCCGCGTTGTGGGCATGGGCTTTGAGGAGGCGAACAACCTCACCAAGCTCGTTCCCAACGACCTGAAGATCACGATCGACAAGGCACTGAAGCAGGAGCCCGAGCTGCTCAAGCGGTACGAGAACGACCCCAAGGTCCGCCGGATCGTCGACGTCGCGCGAAAGCTCGAGGGCGTCGCCCGCAACGCCGGCGTGCACGCGGCCGGCGTGGTCGTGGCCGATCAGGAACTGGTCAACTTCCTGCCGCTGTACAAGGCGTCGGGCACCGATGCGCTGGTCACGCAGTTCGACGGTCCGACGGTCGAAAAGGTCGGCCTGTTGAAGATGGACTTCCTCGGGCTCCGCACGCTGACCACGCTGGAACGCGCGCGGCAACTGGCCGAGAAGTCCAGCGGGCGGAAGATCGACCTCGCCAATGTCGACCTGACCGATGCGAAGGTGTACGAGGTCTTCCAGCGCGGCGACACGAAGGGCATCTTCCAGTTTGAGTCGGGCGGCATGCGCGACGTCATCCTGCGGATGCGCCCCAACCGCATCGAGGACCTGATCGCCGCCAACGCGCTCTATCGCCCCGGCCCGATGGAGTACATCCCCGACTACGTCGCCCGCAAGCACGGCCAGCCGTGGACCACGCCGCACCCGATCATGACCGAGGTGCTTCAGGAAACCTACGGCATCATGGTCTACCAGGA
>CAYRSS010000051.1:0-30396 GCA_964426945.1 uncultured Phycisphaeraceae bacterium | reverse complement strand
GGGCACGCCCGGCACGACCTGCACCACCCTCACCGGCGCCTGCCGGATCCTCGACATCGAGAAGATAAGTGGTCAGAGCAGCCAGGGCGTCACCTTTCTCTTGCGGCATCAAACCTGAGGCCAACGTCTCCTCCCAGGCCAGCCCCTCGACCAGCAAGACCGGCATTGCCTTCCCCCGCGACGGCAGCAACTCGTCTTCGCCGTCCTGCTGAAGCGAAGCACGGGCAAGCTCGCCCGTAGCAGGTCGCCAGCGTTGGAGATGGCCGGAGGTGGGCTGCGCCTTTCGACACCCTCCCCCAACCCCTCCCTGACAGGGAGGGGGGTAGGGATGGTCTGCCTCAGCGGTCGCGCGGCTCCGAACCCACTCTTACCGCACAGCCCACACTCCACGGCGCGAGCAGGCATGCCTTCCCTTTGCGGCCTTTGCGTCTTTGCGTGAGAAATCTCTCGCCAAAGCGCAAAGCTCGCAAAGAGCGGCAAAGGTGAGCGGCCGCCGGACCCGCCGTGACGAGCGCGGACCAGCCTGAGTTCGGATGCAATTCCGCATGGGCTGGAAGCCCATGCCACGGGAACGCCCCCGTTCGAAGCCGAAGGCTATCCTTTCGATCGCACCGCGCTGACGATCATCCCCACCGCCGCGTCAATCTCCGCCGCTGTCGTCCCCCGGCCGGTGCTGAAGCGGATGGAGCCGAGGGCGAATTCCTCCGGAACTCGCATCGCCGCCAGGACGTGAGAGGGCTTGTGGATGGTGCCGTGGCAGGCGGCGCCGGGGGATGCGCAGAGGTCGGGCAAAGCGGCGAGCAGCTCCCGGCCGATGATGCCGCGGAAGCCGACATTCAGCGTGTTGGGCAGGCCCTGGTCGGCGTCGCCGTTGCGACGGACGTGGTCTCCCATGCCCGCCGAGAGACCCTGCCAGAGGCGGTCCCGCAGGGAAGATGCCCCGTGTGAGGCGAGCTTGCCTGCGGCCAGTTCCGCCGCCGCCCCGAGCCCCACGATCGCCGCGACCGCCTCGGTGCCCGATCGAAGGCCGCCCTCGTGCCCCGCTCCGTGCATCAGCGGCTCGATCGCGATGCCGCGGCGGATGTACAGCGCGCCGATCCCCTGCGGGGCGTAGAGCTTGTGCCCCGCAATGGTCAGGAAGTCCACCCCGAGGTCCTCGACGCGGACGGGGATCTTCCCGCACGACTGGGCCGCGTCGGAATGAACCCACACGCCGGCCTTCCGCGCGGCGTCGGCGATGCGACGGATGGGCTGGATCGTGCCCACTTCGTTGTTGGCGTGCATGATCGACACCAGGATCGTGTCAGGCCGGATCACCGCGGCGACTTCCGCGGCATCGACACGGCCGGACTCGTCCACGCCAACGATGGTTGTCTCGAACCCCCAGGCCGCCAGCGACCGGCAGGGGTTGAGAATCGACGGGTGTTCGACGCTGCACACGACGAGGTGGCGGCCGCGGTCGCGCAGGGTGTGGGCAACGCCCTTGACGACGTGGTTGTTCGACTCGGTGCCGCCGGAGGTGAAGGTGATCTCCTCGGGCGCGGCCCCGATCAGCGTCGCGACCTGCCCGCGCGCCCGATTGACCGCAGCACGCAGCGGCCGGCCGTAGACGTGCGCGCTGGAGGGGTTGCCGTAGTGCTCGTGCTGATAGGAGCGCATCGCGTCGCGCACGACCGGGTCGACCGGGGTCGAGGCGTTGTAATCGAGATAGATGGCCATTGCTGCGGATCCTCCGGCGCCCGTGGTGGCGAGCCCTCGGGAGACTGTAGCCCTGGGGTCGATGACCGCCAAGCGGTGCCGGTCGCGGTCGCCGCGGAGAACAGTTGCCACGCCGTGGCCCTCCGCGCATGATTCCGTCACAACCGGCCGAGGCTCGCACCCACGGAGACGCTCGTGCAATTGATCCGCCCCGCTTCCACCCTGCGCGTGATGATGGTGTTCGCGATCCTGCTGCCGCTGGGCCTCGCGGCAGTCTCGGCGGCCCAGGAGCCGCCGCCGGCGGCGAGCGAGGCGGCAGTCGCCACCGAGCCTGCAGCCGGCGAGTCGCCTGCCCGCCCCCCACTTCCGCCCGCCGAGCGATACCGCTGGAAGGTGATCGGCCCGGCACTGGCGGCTATCGCGCTGGCGGTGGCCGTGCGCCAGGTGGTCCCGGCGCTGATCGTGGGCATTCTGGTGGGTGCGTGGATGATGCTGCCCTGCCTGCCTGCGGGCGAGGCGTATGGCGCGGCCGAGGGCGGCTTCGCCGCGGGCACGATAGCGGGCATCCGGCTCGCCACGGAAAAATATGTCCTGGGCGCACTGGTCGACAGCGATCACATGAAGGTGATCGTGTTCACGCTGACGATCGGATTCGTGGTCGGCGTGATGGGGCGCTCGGGCGGTACGGCGGGGCTGGTGGCGCTGGTCACCGGGGCGACGCGGTCGCGCCGGCGGACGGGCCTCGCGGCGTGGGTGTCAGGGCTGGTGGTGTTCTTCGACGACTACGCCAATGCGATGATCATCGGCCCGACGATGCGGCCGGTGTTTGATCGCATGAAGATCTCCCGGGCGAAGCTGGCCTACATCGTCGACTCGACGGCGGCGCCGGTGGCGTCGATCGCGCTCATCGGCACGTGGGTAGGGGCCGAGGTCGGGTTCATTGCCGACGGCTTCTCCAGCTTTGCGAAGGGTGGCGGCGCCCTGCCCGCCTTCCTGAGCGAAACCAGCGCGATGACCGCTTTCGTGCAGAGCATCCCCTACCGCTTCTACCCGATTCTCGCGCTGTGGCTGGTGTTCCTCCTCTGCGTGACGGGGCGCGATTTCGGGCCGATGCTCGCGTCGGAGCGCCGGGCCCTGCGCGGCGAGGACCCGAGCGTCGGGGGCGATCCGGCGCCCGGAGCGGGCCGAGCCGAAGCCGCGCCGCGCTGGTGGCTCGGCGCCACCCCGGTACTGGCGCTCGTCGGGCTGACGCTGACGGTGCTCGCCAGCACGGGGCTGGCTTCCGACGACATCGTCGCCGCCCGCAGTGACGGCAGCTGGTCGGGCATGAGCCTGTTCGATCGTGCGTCGATGCTGCTGAGCAACGCCGACTCGTACATCGCGATTCTCTACGGCGCCATCGGCGGCGCAGCGACAGCCGCACTGCTGAGCATTGTGTCGCGTGCGTGCAGCCTGAAAGATGCGTTCGAATCCGGCCTCGACGGCATGGCGCGGATGCTGCCCGCGGTGATCATCCTGGCGCTGGCGTGGGCGCTCTCCGCCGTGTCTACCGATCTGCAACTCGGCGCGGTGGTCGCCGACTACCTCGATCACGCGCAGTTCCCAGCACAGTGGCTGCCGTTCATGGTGTTTGTCTCCGCGGCCTTCGTGTCCTTCGCCACGGGAACCTCGTGGGGGACGATGGGAATCCTCTGCCCGATCGTCGTGCAGGTGGCGATCAACCGCATCGGCGAAGTGCCGCCGGAGCAGTTCGCCTCGGCACAGTCGCTGTTCTACGCGGCGGTCGCCGCGGTGCTGTCTGGCGCCGTGTTCGGAGATCACTGCTCGCCCATCAGCGATACGACCGTGCTGTCCTCCATCGCGTCAGGCTGTCCGCACGAGGAGCACGTGTGGACGCAACTCCCCTACGCGCTCGCCACGGCATGCATCGCGATGCTGCTTGGCGACATGATGTGCAGCGTGCTCGATCTGGCGTGGGAGTGGGGCTTCGTGACCAGTGCGCTGGCCGTGGTGGCCCTGGTGATGGTGCTGGGCAAGCGACCGGAGGAAGCAATCGTCGCGCGCGGGAAGGCGTGAATCAGCCGCCTTGCGAAATCAGCGTGTCACGGACGGATCGAACATCGCCTGGAGCGAGGCGAAGTCGGCGAGGTCGACGTCGCCATCGTGGTCGGCGTCGAAGTTGCGGCACTCAGCCTGCTCGGCGAGACCCGGGCCGCGGAAGCAACTGGCCTGCTCCAGAAGCGAGGTCACGTGGCTGTTTCGCTGCACCTGGCGGACGCGGCTGAGCTCGGCATTGAAGAGCACCCCCCAGGTGGTAAACGCGAACGCCAGCAGCGCCACCGCCGGAATGCCGAAGCGACGCCAACTCGCGAACAACGGCACCGGCCGCGTCGCCCCCGCGGCGGAGAGCACCTCAGCCGCGCTGACGCGCGTGCGGTTGAATACGCCGGACTGCTCGGCCGAGGAGAGCTCGGCCAAGGCGTCTTCCATCGGCGTGTGATGTTCGTGATCAGGCTGCATACGAATCGCTCCGTGGCCGGTCAGCGGCCGCACTGCTCGCCCTAGGAGTCGCCCGACTCCGCCGCCCGCGCGAGGGTTTTTCCTGCCGTTTTGCCCGCCATGCACCGTGTTAACGCCTGCATAACGTTTTTCCACCGGGAACGCAAAGTCGATTCGGCCATGCCTAAGGCCGCCGCCGCCTGTCCCCAAGACCGATCCGTGATGGGGCCAAGTTGGCCCATCAGGGCCTGCTCTGCGGCCGGGAGACCGGCTACGCAGTCCCGGAGGGCCGCCAGCTCTTCGAGCCGTTCCACGCGGACGTCAGCCCCCTCGTCCTCAGAGGCGAGGGCTCCCGCGGGGCCCGTGGAGTCATCGAGGGACGATGCGGCGGGCCGGCGATGGCGCAGACTGCTGAGGGTTCGGTTCCGGGCGATCTGGATCAGGTAGGTGGAGACCCGCTCCGGGGTGGTGTCCGGATGCCGCTGCAGGGACTGCACGAAGCCGGTCCACGTCTCGGAGGCCAGCGAATCCAGCCACTGCGGGTCACGCTCGCACTCGGCGCGGGCGGTGCGAAAAACGGTGTAGCGGACGAGCCGGTCGTAGCGATCCATGAGGCGCGACAGGGCCGCGGAGTCGCCCGCGCGGGCGGAGGCGACGAGGAATGCGTCGTCCGGTCCGCGGTCGGGCGCGGGGCCCGCGCCGGCGGTCTCTGGATCGCTGACGGCGCGCAGCGACGGATTGTGCCCGGAGGTGGGCATTGCCCCATTATCGACTCGCCGGGGGCGCGGTCAAACCGGCTCCACCAAGATGGCGGCACGCCACTTGCACGGGAGTTCCAGCAACGGGACCGACCCGCGGGGCCTTCCCCCGCGTTGACGCTCCCAGCGGGCGCGGCGAGAGTAGCCGCGGAACGACGCACATACGATGACGTGCAAGGACCAGCGAGAACCCCAATGAACATCTTGATCGCCGACAAGTTTGAGAAGTCCGGCATAGACGGGCTCAAGGGGCTGGGCTGCAAGGTCGTGTTCGAGCCGACCGTCGCCGAGGAGGCGCTCCCCGAGGCCCTGGTGCGGAGCGAGGCTGATATTCTGGTGGTTCGCGGGCGCAAGGTCACCGCGCCGATGCTGACCGCGTCGGCTTCGCTCGGGCTCGTGGTGCGGGCCGGGGCGGGCTACAACACGATCGACGTCAAAACGGCCTCGCAACGCAGCATCCTCGTGGCGAACTGCCCGGGCAAGAACGCGATCGCCGTGGCCGAGCTCGTCTTCGGCCTGATGTTCGCGCTCGACCGGCGAATCGTCGACGCCTCGGTGGATCTTCGCGCAGGCAAATGGAACAAGAAGGAGTACAGCCAGGCCCGCGGCATCAAGGGGCGTACGCTCGGCATCATTGGCATGGGCGAGATCGGTAAGGCGGTCGCACGACGAGCGCAGGCCTTTCGGATGCGCACGGTGGCGTGGAGTCGGTCGCTGACGCCGGAGATCGCCGAGGAATGCGGCGTGTTGCGATGCGAGTCGCCCGCCGACGTCGCCGCGAAGTCCGACGTCCTGACCATCCACCTGGCGGCCGCGCCGGAGACGAAGAAGCTCATCGGCGCCGACGTACTGAACAGGTTGGCCCCGGGAAGTATCGTGATCAACACGGCCCGGGCGGACGTGATGGACTATGCCGCGCTGGCGCGAGCGATCGCCGAGCGCCAGCTGCGCGTCGGGTTGGACGTGTTCCCGGATGAGCCTGCGACAGGGCAGGCCGAGTATCACGCCGAGATTCTCAAGGCCGGGGGCGTGGTGTACGGCACGCACCACATCGGCGCCAGCACAGACGAGGCGCAGGAGGCCATCGCGGCGGAGGTCGTGCGGATCGTCCGCGTGTACGGCGAAACCGGCCGCGTCGAAAACTGCGTGAACCTCTGCGCCAAGTCGCCGGCGCGCAACGTCGTGGTCGTGCGGCACCGCAACCGCCCCGGCGTGCTGGCCCATGCCCTGAACGCCATCAGCCGGGCCGGGGTGAACGTCGAAGAGATGGAGAACATCATCTGCGAAGGGGCCGAGTCGGCCTGTGCGAAGATCAAGCTCGACGCCGCCCTCGACGACGCCACGCTCGCCGCGATTCGAGCGGGCAACGAACACGTCTTCGCGGTTACCCAAGCCGCGCTGGCGTAGGCGTTCGAAACGACCCCCAGAAAAGAAGAAGCCTCGTCCGCCTGCGCGAACGAGGCTTCTCCGTTTGCAGATGTGATCAAGCTTGCCCGTGGCAGGCGATCAGGGTCGCCGCGCCGCGGGCAGGGAAGTTCATCAGGCGTTGCGCTTGCGCACCCAACCCACGACGCTCATGCCCATCAGGCCGAGCAGCGCTGCCCCCGGCGCCGGCACCGGCACCATCTGCTCGTGGGTGTCCTGGAAGCTGCCGTCGAACCAGCCCTCGCGACCGGGCTTCCAGCCGTAGCTGTTCGACTTGAGGAACCCGTCCGAGCCGTACTGGGTCGTCAGGCCCGCGACCGGGTGCATCCACAGGCCGAGCTCCTCGGCAAACTGGATGCCCTTCCACGGATCAACCGGGTGCGGGTTGGGCAGGACGAAGTCGTTGATGAGCGACGCGTCGATCGTGAATCCCAGGCGCCGTCGGTTCGGATTCGAGTTGTCGACGGTAAGGTCGATGATCCACTGGTCGCGCAGCGCCCCCGTCGACGAGGCGATCTTGATCGGCGAGGAGCCGCCGCCGTCGCGGAAGCTGGTCTGCGTGTTCTGGCCGTTGTAGTTGTAGGCCGTGAGCTTCGGATTCAGCGCGTTGGTCGCGTCGAAGTACAGGAGCGCCAGCTCCTTGTTGTGGCCCTTCGGATTCGGCCCGTCGTTGACGGCCAGCGTAAAGCCGTTGGGCAACTCGTTACGCCAGGTATTCGAGCGGCCAAAGTCGACGTACCACGACATGACCTCGGTGTCGGTGTTGTAGCTGGCCTCGACCTTCAGGATCGTGCCCGCGTTGTGGTTCATGCTCGCGTTGACGAGCGGGTCACCCTGGTTCCACTCCCAGGTGTAGACCGCCGCATTCGCCGCGCCGGCGCCGCCGAGCATGGCAACGCCGCAGGCGGCCGTGAACAACATCTTCCGCATTCCCGAACGCATAAGGCACTCCCTCCCCAGATGGTAGATCATTGAAAGACCGCTGCACCGTATGCCCATCTTTCGCCATCGTGTGCGTTGGAATCAACTGACAGGGCGGGACGTGGTGGGCGTCCCATAGGAAGACGGCAGGGGTGCGATCGGGCGACGCCTCGCGTCCGGAAACGGACAGAGACAGGTCCGTATAGATCGAGCGCCCCATGGCCGACGCTGGAGAATCGCGGGAATCGAGAGCCCGGCCCGCGGCCGCCCCGGCTGAACCGGATCGACCGCCGAGCGGCGGACAGATGGCAGGCGATCAGGAAAAAACACGCCGCGCGGGGGACACCCGCGCGGCGGTAATTGTTCTCAGTCGGCCGAGAGCCCGTCGAATGCCGTCACTCGACCGTCACGCTCTTGGCCAGATTACGGGGCTTGTCTACGTTGCAGCCGCGCAGTACGGCGGCGTGGTAGGCGATAAGCTGAAGCGGTATCGACGCCAGCAGCGGCTGGAGCGGCTCGATCGTGTCGGGCACGTAAAGCACGTGATCCACCTGGCTGGCGATCTCGCGGTCGCCCTCCGTAGCGATGGCGATGACCGCCCCGCCGCGGCTCTTCACCTCGCAGATGTTGCTGATGATCTTGTCGTACTGTGAGCCGGCCGTCGCGATGAACACGACCGGCATGCCTTCGGTGATCAGCGCGATCGGCCCGTGCTTCATCTCCGCGGCGGGGAGACCCTCCGCGTGGATGTAGCTGATTTCCTTGAGTTTCAGCGCGCCCTCGAGCGCGACCGGATAGTTGTAGCCGCGACCCAGGTAGAGCCAGTTTTCGCGATCGCAGTACTGCTCGGCGACCGCCTTGGCCTGGTCCGCGGCGGCAAGGGTCTGAAGCATCTGCTCGGGAATGCGCGACAGGGCCGAGAGGAACTGCTGCGCGTGCGATGGCGACATGTGCTTGCGCCGGCCGAGGTAGCAGGCCATCAGCGCGAGCGTGGCCACCTGACCGGTAAAGGCCTTGGTGCTGGCCACACCGATCTCGGGACCCACGTGGAGATAGACGCCCGCATCGGTCTCGCGAGCCACGGTCGAGCCCACGACGTTCACAACGCCCAGCACCAGCGAGCCGCGCTCCTTGCCCTCGCGCACGGCGGCCAGGGTGTCGGCGGTTTCACCGCTCTGCGAGACGGCGATGACCACGGTGCCGTCGTCGATCACCGGGTTGCGATAGCGAAACTCGCTGGCGTACTCCACCTCGGTGGGCGTGCGAACGAGATCTTCGAAGAGGTACTCGCCCACCAGGGCTGAGTGCCAGGCGGTGCCGCAACCGGTGATGATGAACCGCTTCGCCCGGGTGAGCTCACGCGTGCAGTCCACCAGGCCGCCGAGGCGGACGGCCGCATTGGCCGTATCGATTCGGCCGCGGAGGCAGTTCTCCATCGACTGCGGCTGCTCCATGATTTCCTTGAGCATGAAGTGCTCGTAGCCCGCCAGTTCGATCTGGTCGAGAGACCACTCCACCTCGTGGACTTCCTTGTTGACCGGAATCGCCTCGAGCGTCGTCAGGCGCACGCCGTCCCTCGCGATCCGCGCGATCTCGCCGTCGCCCATGTACACGACCTGGCTGGTGTGCGCCAGAATCGCTGAGGCGTCAGAGGCCAGCACGTGCTCTCCCTGCCCCATGCCGATCAGCAGCGGACTGCCCTTGCGGGCGGCGATGATCAGGTCCGGCTCGTCAGCGCACACAACCGCGATCCCGTAGGTGCCCGCCACCTCGTGCAGCGCCTTGCGCACGGCCTGCTCGATGTTGCCGGCATAGAACATCCCGATGAGCTGCGCCAGGACTTCCGTGTCGGTCTGAGACTTGAACTTGACCCCCTGCTGCTCGAGGAAGGTGCGCAGGGCTCGATAGTTCTCGATGATGCCATTGTGCACGACGGCGATCCGGCCGGTCGCATCGGTGTGGGGGTGGGCGTTTGCGTCGGTCGGCGCGCCATGCGTGGCCCAGCGTGTGTGGGCGATGCCGACCGACTCCGGGGCGGTCATGTCCAGGAGCTGCTCCAGCACGGAGATGCGCCCGGCGGACTTGGTGAGCTTCAGCCCGTCCTTCGCGTGCAGGGCGACGCCGGCCGAGTCATACCCGCGGTACTCAAGGCGATGCAGCCCCTCGATAAGGATCGGCAGCGCGGCACGATGACCGACGTAGCCCACGATTCCGCACATAGCGCTTTCCCTTTCTGATGACCGTCCGCGCGCCCTGCGCCGGCCGCGCACCGCAGTCGATGGATCGTTTCCGGACTGCCGCCCCGCCGGGGCTCTCACCCGGGTGATTCACCCCACCGGCGGCAGACAGCCCATTGATCGGCTGCGCTCGGGGGGTGAATCAGGCGTTCCTACGTCCGTCCGGTAACTGGGTTCGTGCACAGCAGCCCCGCGGGGAGATTTGTCGCGCTGCGTCGTGCCCCTCCTGTCCTATAATACCAACCGGAGCACCCCGTTGGAACTCTTTCGCGAAGAACACGACCGCCGTCGCCGCCTCGCCGAACCACTCGCCGTGCGGATGCGGCCGCGGTCTCTCGACGATTTCGTCGGCCAGGGCACCCTGGTAGGAGAGGGTCGCCTCCTGAGACGGATGCTCGCCGCCGACCGGCTGGGCAGCGCGGTGTTCTACGGCCCGCCGGGCACGGGCAAGACCACGCTGGCCCACATCATCGCCGCGATGACCCGGGCGCACTTCGAGGAGGTCAACGCCGCCGCCGTCGGCGTCAAGGAAATCCGCGAATTGCTGGCCGACGCCCGGCACCGGCTGGAGGCTGACGAACGTCGGACCATCCTCTTCGTTGATGAGCTGCATCGGTTCAGTCGTTCGCAACAGGACGTCCTGCTGGGCGACGTGGAGAGTGGTGTGGTGATCCTCATCGGCGCCACCACCGAAAATCCGTTCTTCGCCATCAACGCCCCGCTCGTCTCTCGCAGCCAGATCTTCCGCTTCGAGCCGCTCGAGCCACGGCACATCCGGGCGCTGCTGCGTCGCGCGGCGGAGGACCGCGAGCGCGGTCTGGGCCGCTGGAACGTGCGGCTGGAGGAGGATGCTTCCGACCTGCTGGCGACCATGTGTGACGGCGACGCCCGCCGCGCGTTGACCGCGCTGGAGATCGCCGTGCTGTCACAGTCGCCCGTGCCGACCGATCAGGTCGTCGTGGACCGGGCCACGGCGGCGGAGTCCATCCAGCGCAAGGCCCTGGTCTTCGACGCCGCCGGCGACCAGCACTACGACGCGATCAGCGCCATGATCAAATCGATCCGCGGCAGCGATCCCGACGCGGCGGTGTACTGGCTGGCCTACCTGCTGGAGGCCGGCGACGATCCCCGATTCATCGCAAGGCGGCTGGTAATCGCTGCCGCCGAAGATATCGGAAACGCTGACCCACAGGCCCTTCTGGTAGCCCAGGCAGCGGCCGACGCAACGAACTTCATCGGGCTGCCCGAGTGCCAGTTGCCGCTCGCCCAGGCGGCGATCTATCTGGCCTGTGCACCAAAGTCGAACGCGTCGGCGACGGCGGTGTGGACAGCGGTCGAGGATGTCCGCGGGGGGCGGACCCTCCCCGTCCCGCGTCATCTGCGGGCCACAGGCTATGCAGGTGCGGCGCGGCTCGGTTCGGGGCAAGGGTACCAGTATCCACACGAAGCCCAGGCGGGTATAGTGTCGCAGGAGTATCTCGGCGTGGAGCGGACGTACTACGTCCCCACCGATCGAGGGGCCGAGGCCGACATCGCCGCGCGGCTCGCCGCCGCCCGGGCAGTCGTCCGCAAAGCCCGCAGCACGGACCAGGCGGACGTCGGATCCCAGGATTGACGCTCAAGAAGGAACTACGCCAGCGGCTTCGTCAGGTTCTGGGCGCCATTCCCCAGGAGGAACTGGGGAGCAAGTCTCAGCGCGCCTGCCAGCGGCTGTTCGAGCAACCCGAGTATCGCAAGGCCGAGGTCATCATGGTGTTCCTCTCGCTGACCACCGAGGTGGACACCGCCCCGCTGGTTCTTCGCGCCTGGCAGGATCGCAAGCGTGTGCTCGCCCCCAAGGTCAGCTGGGAGCAGCGCCGCATGATTCCTATCGAAATCCGCTCGCTGACTGACGATCTCATGGTCTCGCAGCTCGGTGTGCGCGAGCCGGTCTCCGGCGTGCCTATTCCCATCCCGATCATCGACCTCGTCATCGTCCCGGGGCTCGGCTTCGACGAATTCGGCAACCGACTGGGACGGGGGCGAGGGTTCTATGACCGCTTCCTCGCCCATCCGGAGTTTGAGGGCACGGCCTGTGCCATGGCCTTTGAGGAGCAGGTGATTGCGACCCTCCCGACCGGCCCCCTCGACCGGAACATGGACATGCTGGTCACCGACGCCAAAGTCCGTCGCTTCCGCCACGGCTGAGCCCCGCCGGAGCGACCCGGCTGCCCCGGTTGAGAATCGGCGTCGCCTCCGCCATAATCCCCTGACCTATGGACACGATCACCAGCCCACAGTCCGCGGCCGACTCGACCCCGCCGGCGGTCAGCGCGGAAGCCCTTCTCGTCCGCGGGAAGGCGGTCCTGAACACCGAGGCGGCGGCTATTTCCGAGGCGGCGACGCTGCTGGGCGAGGCGTTCGTCGGGGCGATCAACCTCATCCTGAGCACCGCTGGGCGCGTCTGCGTCACCGGCGTGGGCAAGGCGGGCCTGGTAGGCAACAAAATCGCCGCGACGCTCGCGAGCACGGGTACGCCCTCCTACAGCCTGCACCCCGTCGAGGCGCTGCACGGCGACCTCGGGATGGTCCGTCCGGAGGACATCGTCCTCGCCCTGAGCAAGAGTGGCAGCTCGGAACTCGTTGAACTGCTTCCGCGCTTGCGCGAGATCGGCTGCCGCGTCATCCTGATTACCGCGAACCTCGAATCCAAAGCCGCCAGGCATGCGGACTTCGTGCTCGACATCGGCCGCACCGAGGAGGCCTGCCCGCTCGGGCTGGCGCCAAGCTCCTCGACCGCGGCGATGCTGGCCATCGGCGATGCCCTGGCCCTCACCGCGATGGAGGCGAAGAACGTCTGCGCCGACGAGTACGCGGCCTATCACCCCGGCGGGGCGCTGGGCCGATTCCTGATCAAGGTCCGGGAACTGATGCGGACGGGCTCGGACTGTCCGATTGTTCCCGAGTCGGTCACCCTGCGACGCTGCTTCGAGGCGATCCGCACGGCCCCGCATCGCGCCGGCGCCGCCATGATTGTCGATGAACAGGGCCGCCTCGCAGGCATCGTGACCCACGGGGACATCTTCCGCCTCATTGAGAAGGTCAGTGCCCTGGTCGATAAGCCGGTCAGCGAGGTGATGACCCGCAACCCCAAGCGGATCGGCCTCAACGAGCGCGCCGTAGACGCCCTGCGGCTGATGCGGAAGCACTCGATCGACGAGCTGCCCGTGGTGGACGCGGAGGATCGCGTCGTGGGCCTTGTGGACATCCAGGACCTGCTGTCGCGCGGCTACTCCGTGTTCGACATGCCGTAGCCGGCGGACGTCGCCCCGATCGCCGCCCCACCCTGCTGAGGTGTGATGAAACTATCCGTCGTCATTCCCGTCTTCAACGAGATCAAGACCCTCGAGGAAATCGTGCGCCGCGTGCTGGCGGTCGACCTTCCCGTCGAGCGCGAGTTGATTCTGGTTGACGACTTCTCCACCGACGGCACGCGCGACCTGTACCCGCGGCTCAAGACAATCTTCCCGGACGCGACAATCAACTGGAAGCTACAGCCGGTCAATCGCGGCAAGGGGGCGGCGCTCCGCGAAGGGTTCTCGATGGCGACGGGCGACATTATTCTCATCCAGGATGCCGACCTGGAGTACAGCCCGAACGACTATCCGCAACTGCTCGCGCCCCTCCTCGACGGGCGGGCCGACGTTGTCTACGGCTCACGCTTCGTCGGCGGCGACGCACACCGTGTGCACCTGTTCTGGCACATGGTGGGCAACAAGGTCATCACCACGCTGTCGAACATGTTCACCAACCTCAACCTCACGGATATGGAGACCTGCTACAAGGTGTTCCGTCGTGAAGTGCTGGAGGGGATGGTGCTGAAGGCCAACCGCTTCGACTTCGAGCCCGAATTCACCGCGAAGATCGCCAAGCCCAACAAGCACAACAAGCGATGGCGCGTCTACGAGGTGGGTATCAGCTACGCCGGACGAGACTACGCCGAGGGCAAGAAGATCACCTGGCGCGACGGCATTCCGGCGCTGTGGACGATCATCCGCTGCAGCCTGTCCGACAAGTAGCGCGACCGCTGGCCGCCGGTCAATCCCGCCCGCGTTTCGATGGTTCCCCGCCGTCCGGCCGAGGCGCGGCCTCGGGAGCCGGCTTCGGTTCGGTCGCCGCCAGGCGAATCCGCCCCGGATCCACCCCGGCAGCGGCCAGCTCCTTTGCCGCCTGTCCCAGACGGGCCGGCTCGGCGCCCTTTTCCGCGTGCAGCACGATGGCGGGCCGGTGTTTCGCCGTCTCGCGCCGTTTCAGAATCGCAACGGCTGCGCTCGTCGAAACTACCTCGCCGCCGAACACCAGCGCGCCCTGCGGACTCACGGCGAGCGGCAGGTCTGAGCCGTCTCGTGCGCGGATGAGCAGTGTGCACCGCGTCCCCTGCGGCGGAATGCGCTTCGTGTTGGCGGCCAGCCACAGGGCTGAGTCGTCCGAAGTGTGCAGCGCGCCGATCGCGATCAGCGCGGTGGGAAAGTCAACCACGCACACGATCGTGCCCTCCTGGTCGGCCAGAAACTGGCCCTCCTTCGTGACCATCGAACCGGCGAACACCCAGTCCACCGCCTCGACGGGGCGGTCCTTCGCGATGTCGTACAGCCACTCCTCGACGGGCGCCGTACGAGTCTTGCCGCCCTCTTCGTAGCGCACCTCGAGCGTCAGGGCGTGGCCGCGCGGCGGCGACCAGCTGTCGGCCGTCTCGTCATATGCCAGCGGTGTGCCCGGCTCCAGGCCGATCAGGCCCATCGCCTCGAAGACGTGACGCGGCCGGGCGGGAATGACCAGAATGCTCTCGTGCTCGCGGGTCTGCGGGCTGCAGGCTAGCAGCTCCAGTTGCCCCTGCTGCAGGACGACCACCGCGTCTACCTCGACTGCGGGGGCGTCCCAGTTGATACGCACGCCGTCGGCGTAGGTGCGCACCCGCGATCCCTTCGCGGCGCCGGCGTCGATCTTCGGCAAGCCGGCCGGAAGTTCCGCTTCGGTCTTCGCTTGGGAGGGCGGATCCGCGGCACGGAGGGTCGCCGGGGCCGCATGCTGCGCCGCGCTGAGGGCCAGTGCCACCAATAGCACGCGTCGAAACAGCCTGCCGGTGCAAGTCCGGGCCACGCAGACCGGGGCAACACTGCTGCGCATGGTGCACACTCCTCAATCCGACTTCATGCTGACGCCCAGCGCGCCGCAGCGCTGCGCAGCCGAGAACACATCGACGACGTGCTGAAACGCTACCCCGGCCTGAGCGTCGACCGTCACGTAGCCGTCGCAGTCCGGGTGGCGCAGCCGGTCGGCGATCTGCCCCTCAAGCGTGGCAAACGACTCGACCCACGCGCCGCCGTCCACCTGGTATCGCAGGCCGCCGTCCGTCCGCAACACCACCCGACAGGGGCCGCCCGCCGCCGCGGGCGAGGCCGCCGGAGCAGCGGCGATCGCGGCCAGGATCTGCCGCTCGCCCAAGGGGATGGTACCGAACAGAAAGAAGATCATCAGCAGAAAGACAACGTCGATCATCGGTGTCAGGGCCGCGGCGGCCACTCCGCCGTCCTCGGCCATACGTTGGAGGGCTCGACGCGGATTCACGGCGGCGCCTCCCGGACAGCGAGCCCCAAGCGGTCGATCCCCGCCTCGCGCAGGGCCGCAAGCACCTCCCGAACCGCCGCCGAGTCTGCCTCACCCGCCGCCCGCAGCAGAACCCCCGCCGGCCGCCTCGCGCGGACGGCATCCGCCAGCGCGTCGATGGCGACGGGCTCGTGCTCCACGAGGGCCACCATCCCGCCTGCGGGCAGCTCGATCGTGCATAGCTCACCCTCCGCAGAACCGGCAGGGATGTCCGACACGGGGGTCACGATGTCCCGATCCACCCGGCGAGCCTGCAGGCTGGTGAACATCATCCAGAAGATCAGAAGCAGGAAGATGACGTCGATCATCGCCGTCAGGTCAAGCGTGAGCAGACCGGGCTCGGGAAGGACGCGTTTCATGATCGAGGCCGGACGATCGGTTGAGCCGCCTTCGCCGCGGTGGCACGGCCCACTGGCGGCGCGGGCCGCCCCAAGGGGCGGCGGAGCAGTTCGATGAACTGTTCGCCCATCTCGACGAGGCGAAGCCCGACGGCCAGCACCCGGTGGCGCAGCACTGTGTGGACCACGAGCGCGGGCATGGCCACCAGGAGGCCGAGATACGTGGTAATGAGCGCCTCGCTGATGGCCCCGGCCAATTGCGGCGCATCCGGCGCGGCCGGCGAAGCCGAAATCGTTGCGAACGCCTTGATCATGCCCGACACGGTGCCGAAGAGCCCGAGCATCGGAGCGATCGCCGCGATCAAACCGACGTACGCCACACGCTGGTTGAGGACGGTGGTTTGCTCGGCGCAGCTTTCGGCGAGCACGTCTTCCAGCCGATGCTCGACCTCGGTACGGCGGCGGACCAGCGGGTCGAGCACGGCCGCCAGCGCCGAAGGGTCAGCGGCCAGCAGGTCATCGAGCTTTGACCAGTCACCCCGGTCGGCGAGCGCCGATGCTTCATCGAGCAACTCGTCGGGGCACTGCTCGCCGAGGCGGAGCTTCAGCGCGAGCACGACCGACAGGGTCAGAAAAAAAACGGAAAGGGCGAGGATCGTCCAACCGATCGCCCCGCCCTTCCCGATCATTTCCGCGGCGTCGAAGGCCGCCGGCGCGCTGCTCGCAAGGAGCCCTGCCGCGCTGCCGACCAACGATGCGCCGATCATCTGTCCGGCCCGCCTAGCTGCGCTCGGAGAAGGTTGGGAACGCCTGCTCCTCCTGCTCCGACTGGATGAAGATCGTCGGCTTCACGAGGATCAGCAGCGTCTGTTCATCCTTCACGAGCACGCGCGAGCTGTAGAGACGCTTGAGCACCGGGATCTTCGAAAGGCCCGGCACGCCGGAATCGACCTCCGTCTCGGCCGCAAGCTTCTGTCCACCGATCAGCAGCGTGCCGCCATCGGGGACCGTCACGGTTGTCTTGATCAACTGGCTCGACAGCTCAGGGAGCTGTACGAACGCGTCGCCCGCCGTACCGCCGCCGCTGGTCTGGAAGGTGCTGAGCTGGTTCAGTCGCGTCACGCCGGGACGCAGCGTCATCGTGACGTAGCGCTTGTCGGAAGTGACGGTACCCTGCACATCGAGCACGGCGCCGGCGTTGATCGTGCCGGTCTGCGGCGCCTGAGCGGCCGCGGCCGTGGCGACCGCCGGGATGAGCTGACTGACGAAATTGGTCTGCACGGTCACGGCCACCCACGAGCGCTGGCCGTTAAACAGGACGATGCGCGGCGCGGTGAGCACCGAGTTACGCGAGTCAGCCTGCGTGGCGCGGATCAGGAAGTCGACCTGGATGTTGTCGAGGAAGCTTCCAAAGATGTTGAGCCCCGCGGGCGTGTCCTTGCCGGCGAAAGTGCCGGGGATGTCGTGCGTGATGCGCGACGGATCGGTGTAGCCAACCACGTTGCTGCCGATGGGAACGGGCGTAATACGCGACCCGCCACCCGCACCGCCGCGCGGCACGTAAGTCGGGTTGGTGAAGGGCTGGTTGATGCCATCGACGTTCTCGGTGGCGTCGCCCAGGCCGGGCACCGCCGGACCGAATCCGACGCGGGACACCGAGCGCGGTACGAGCAGACGGCTGCCCAGGACCGGATCGGTCGCGATCGGGTCGCCCGTGTTGCGGGTCGGGGCGATGTCGAAGCCGGCATTGCCGCTGTTGAGCACGATGTCGAGGTCGACACCGAACTCTTCGAGGTAATGGCTGGCGATCGTCAGGAAGCGAGCCTCGATGCCGATCTGGATCGCGCGCTGCTCGCGGAGCTTGTCGAGCAGGCCGCCGATCTGCTGCTGGGCGGCCGTGTTCTGCGTGACCACGAGCTGGCTGTTGATTTCGCGGATCGTGCCGATGGTGCCGCCGGTCTCGCGCCACGAATCCTGATCGATGACATCCTGGATCAGCGAGATGATCCGACGGACGCGGTCCTCGCGGGCCGGATCGCGCTCGATGTCGTCGTCGTCATCGTCGCCGACGCTCCAGGGCATCGTCTCGTAGGTGCGTACAGGCTTCGGACGCGACGCGGTGGCCAGGTCGGTCATCGGCGCGTCGGCGAAGATGGGCACTTCCATCAGCAGGTCGCTGATGTCGTACACCGCGGTGTAGGTGCGGTTATCCAGGTGCTTCTGGGTCGCGACCGAAATGACACCCTCGTGGATGTCGTAGCCGAGGTCCACCACCCCGCCGCCGGCCTGGTCCAGCACCTCGGTGAGCACCTTCTTGAGCGTCACCTCGCGCGGCAGGCGCAGGTTGATGGGCGCGTTGGCGTCGATGCCCGCGAGCTTCAGGTCGTTCCAGTCGACCAGGATGTTCAGGTTGTGCGACTCAACCAGCGCCTCGATGACCTGGCCGAAGGGCTGGTTGTTGAAGTCGACCGGAACCTGCTTCTGCAGGGCGCTGGACAGCAGGCTGTCACGCACCGTCGAGCCCGGGCGGTTGCGCTCCGGACGGCTGATGCGCTCGGGCCAGTCCTTGGGATAGGTCACCGTCTCCGACCAGGGAATCTTCGATTCCTCCACGTCGACGAGGGTGCGCAGCGTCTCGGTCGCCTTGACCGCGTGCAGGTCCCGCTGCTTGCGGAAGTTGCGGTCCTCCTCAAGCGAGTCGAGCAACCATCGGGCCGGCATGTTCTTGGGGTCCATCGCCAGCACCTGGTTGAGCACGCCGATGGCGCCGTCGAGGTCGCCGTTCATGCGATGCTCGTTCGCCTGGTTCATCAGGGCGTCGATCTCGCGGCGGCGGTTGGCTTCGATCTCCTCCTTGCGGATGTTGCGCTGCTTCTCGACCTCGGCCCGCACGCGGGCGACCTCGGCCTCGTGATAGCGACGCTCAGCCTCGGCCACTTCCTCGCTCAGTCCCTCGAATTGGGCACGCAGGGCCTCGTACTTCGAGACGGGGTCGGCGTACTGCCGGGCGGCTTCGACGATCTGCCGGGCGCGGGTCAGCGCCGCGTGGGCGTCGTCATAGCGGTTGTTCGCGACGTGTTCGCGGATGGTCCGCTCGGTCGAGTGATAGGCCTGTTCGTTGCGCTGCCAGTTGAGTTCGTCCTCGAGGCGGACCCGCTCGATCAAGGTCATCGCGGGCGTGCCGTAGATGTTCGCGCGGTGCTTGACCACGGCGTCGAGGCCGGTCTGGGCATCGGGGTAGCCGGGGACGTAGGCCAGCGCTTCGGTGTACAGCCGCTCGGCTTCGTCGTAACGGCCGGCGGCGAGCATCTTGTCCGCCTCGGCCACGCGGGCCCGGGCGTTCTCGACGTCTTCCGCGGTGGGCTGGGGCGCGGCCGGTGCGGCGTCGGCCGTGGGTTCCTGCGTGTCTGCCGGCTCATCCGCCACGGGCGCCGTGATGACGATCTCCGCGATCGGGGCGTCCGCGTCGGGGGCTTCGCCGCCGTCCAGGGCGCGGAGCCGGGCGACAGCTGCGTTGCGCATCGCGGGCGGTGCGTACTCATTGGCCAGCACCGTCTCAAGCAGCCGACGGGCGGAGGCGAGTTCCTGCTCTTTCACCGCCGGGTCAGTCGCCGCCTGGGCAGACTCAGCCGCCAACTCGGCGTCCTCGAGGTCGCGCCCGGCCTTTTCGGCCATGCTGATCGCGACGCGGGTGCGATCGAGGTACTCGTCGCGGAGGGCCTGGTCGTCCTCGTTCAGCTTGGCGCGATCGATCCCGGCCAGGATCTCCTGGGCTTCGAGATACTCGCCCTGGTTGTACAGCTCGACGGCCTGCCGGAGCGACTCGGCGTCGTCCGCCGCGCGGGCGGGACCGGCCACGAGCAGGCATACCGCGAGCGTCATGACGACGCCCGCCCTCTTCATCAGCGTTACGGTGTGCAAAGGGGCTCCTCCGTGGTTTCGTCCGTGTGCGGTCCGGGGGGTGCTGCCTCTGGTGGTAGCCGATCCCCGGGGTTCCTCGCGGACGCGCTACATCAACGGCCCGAGCGAATGAGGTTATCGTATGGGATGAATGCCATGGCGAACGTTCGCATCGGCCCAACCCGCGCTGGGGGCGGATTCTAGGTTCTCAGTGCTGGGCACGCAAGCACCGGAAACGGCAGCCACTTCCGGTGATTCCGCCTCATCCTGCAGCGGGGCTCATGGCCCTCCGATTCCGGGCTTGCCCCCGCCGCGGTCCGGACCGGGCTTCGGGCCCGGTCCCGGCTGCGGCTGTGTCTCATCCTTCATGGCGATCGGGGTCCAGACCTCCGACTGCCGCAGCGACTTGTCCGGGTTGATTTTGTCCAGCGAGGCAAAGCGCTCGAACACCTGCCCCGACTCGTCGACGAAGGCCACGACGAGTTGCTTGCCCGGCTGGTACTTGACGCTGCGACCCGCCTTCCGGGGCTCCATAAAGGTCCGGTCCGCGTCGATCCCCAGGAGCGTGGCCCCGGCGTCAAACGACACGTCGCCGCGGAAGCCGCTGTTGCGATCGAGGGGGACGTCGGGCACGGGGATGGTCGTCTTGTCGACGCGGGCCATCCGCTCACCCACCCGGAAGCGCAGCGTGCTGGAGACCCACACCCCCTCGAACCACTGGAAGACGTCCACCTGGGCCTCGGAGCGGCCGCCGGAAACAATCTGCGAGCGGACGAAGAACTGACGATCCGGCGGGACCGTGATGTCCTCCGACGGCTCCGACCACTCGCTGGGAATCAAGACCACCTGCGCGTCGCGCGGGTGCTTGAGCTGCTTGGGAGCGCCGGCGAAGGGATTCGCGACGCGGACGCGCACGCGGTACTGGTAGGACCGGCCCGGCTCGAGCCGCTCGCCGCCGGTGTCGAAGCCCCAGACCAGTTGGGTGGCCTGCACCGGGCGGACGTAAGCCTCCTCGGTCCGGGACCCGCCGCGGTTGGCGGCCGCCTCGGCCCGCGCGATCTCCTCCTTGCGGCGGAGGATGTTGAACCGTCGGTCGCGGGCCTCGCCGGCGATCATGTCGCCGGCCCGCTTCACGTCGATCGCGCTGGACTCGGGATCCTTCACGATTTCATCCAGGATACCGGCGGCGGCGATGGCCATGGCCTCATCGAGTTGCTCGTCGGCGGCCGCGCCCATCTGCTGGTACTTCGCAAACCGGCGACGGTTGCGCTCCTCGATGGGGAGGGTCGTGATGTCCTCGGTATCCTCGGATTCCTGCGTGCCCCAGGCGTAGTCGCCGTAGCGGTCCTGCGGATCGTCGCTGGGCGGATCGGTCGGGCGCTCGAGATCCTCGTCGCTGAGCAGGATCTGGCGCTGGGTTAGGCCGCCGATCTGCGGCACATGCCACTCATCGCCGTTGACGACCAGCGGAAAGCGCGGGCGGAGGGTCTCATGCTGGCGCTCGGCTGTCTTGAGCGAGGCCATGTAGGCCTCGACGGCGGAAAGGTCTTCGTTGACGACGGTAAAGACGCCATCCGTTTCGATGAGGCGAACGGCGGGCGGATCCAGCGGGCGGGTCACACCAGTCGGCGGCTTCACGTCCTTCCAGTCATCATCCGAGTAGGTGCCATCGGGGCGCATCGCGCGACGCTGCACGTCGACCGCGCCGTACACCACGGCGCCGTACTTCTCGCCATACTCGCCGCGCTGGCGATCGCTCTGGGTCGCGTGGTCGAACATCGACGCAATGGTGACCCAATCGGTCGGACGGTAATACGCCGAGCGCTGATCGACGCCGACATCGGGCGGCGACAGATCGAGCACGCTGCGGCCGAACTCGACCACCGGGCGCGAGGGCGTCGGTGGCGTCGCCAGCACGATGAAGCCCGTCACCGGCGGCGGCGGTCCAACCAGCGGTACAATGGGATTAAATGGCACCGTCCGCGCCAGCTCGGCCGGGAGCGCGAACTCTTTGAAGGTGTCTGCCGCGCCGGCGAACTTCTCGGAGACGACGACGACCTCCTGCTCGGGCGGCACGGCGCCGGCGACGCTGCGGCGCACCGACTCGGCGTGGCTGGCGAGCGCCTCGTCGACCGAGCCGGGCGGCTTCATTTCGCCGCCGAGTTCAATCTGGTTGGGCTTGCCCACCAGGTAGAGAGCCAGCGCCCCCACGAGCACGAGGGCCGCTGCACCGAGCACGGCCTTGTCGACATGACGCTCGATCGGGCTGACGAGTTGCTTTGCCATGACTGGGTCACTCTCCGACGGGGCGCCGCCGCGGCGCCGGTATTCGCTCTGTGCGGCGCCTAGGCGCCCTCACCTGTCGCATCCGGATCGATCGGCCGGGCAAGGCCCCGCAGATCGAGCGCCTCCTGCGGCATCCACTTGAGGAACGGATCGGCCGGGAGGATTGTCTCGAAATCCATCACGACACTGACCGACGGCTCGCTGCCGAAGACCGTCGTGCGGAACACGCGATCGTAGATGAAGGTCTTTTCTTCGAGGTTTGACGTCGGGCGATAGGACAGGTGAAGCAGCGTGTGGAACCGGTCCTTCGTCAGTTCGTCCACGAACTTGAGCAGGTCGCGCTGATCCATCACCAGCTTCACGGTGAAGTGGACGACGTCGCCCTCGGCGGAGGGGACAGACTGCGTGAACACCGAGATGCTGGACGCCGCCGGCTTGGCGTCACCCTCGCCGCCGGGACGGCCGAACGTCCAACTGGCCTTGTCGGGGTCGGCCTCGACATAGTCGGCCACGCGGATGGAGACGACTTCCTTGACGGGCATGATCCCCAGCCAGGGCGTCTGGGCCTGCTCGGAGCCCTTGAACTCCTGCGCGGCCTTCGCGTTGAGCCGGGCCACGGCGTCGAGCACGTCTTTCTGGATCCACAACTGGACCTGGGCTTTCCACATATCCAGCGGATCGAGGCGATCGCTGCGCTGCTTGCCGGGGCGAATGAGCTGCACGACGTCGAGGGTTGAGGCACGCCCCGACCGGCCTACGCCGTCCCACCGAATGGCATAGAGGTTGACGCGCTGGGCCGCAGCCATGTGGGCCCGGGCGTGCTTGTCGATCGCCGCGGCCGACCGGGTGAGCGTCCAGCCGAGGTCGAACCGGGGAGCATTCGGATCGTGGACGCTCGCGGCGGTGGTGGCGCCACGGCTGTGCTGAAGCTGTTCGAGCCCGATGCGGACGCCCATCGCTTCGATGTCGTCCTCGGTGGCGCGGACGCCCCAGCGGAGCTGGTTCTTCTCAAGGTCGGCCGCCGCCGGGCCGTCGATGCGAGGGAGAAGCTCGTTCAGCGCGTCGCCGTACTTCTGGAGGAACTGTTCCTGCAATCCGCCCTCGTACGGGCAGTTGGGGAAGAAGTCGGGCATCAGCTGCTCATAGGGGGCGAGCTGGCGCGCCTTGGTAAGCACCTTGTCACGGTCGGCCCGGGTCTGTTCGATTCGCCGTCGCTCCGCCTCGATGCGCGACATGTTAACCGGATCGGACCGGAGCGAACTGAGCTCGCCGTACATCCGCTGAGCGGACTCCAGCTCCGTCCTGACCGCGGGCATGCCGCTGAAGCCCAGCGCGCCCATGCCCAGGCCGAGCAGCGCGACCACGCCGCAGATGATGAAGAAGGCGTGCCTCTTGAGAATCTCGATGATCGGCGCCAATGTCGTCGCCTCCGTGGCAGTCGCGGCACTCTGCGGCCGCGGGGAATTCCTGTTTCAGGTCTGGTCCTTCGCGAGGGATCCGTCAGCGATCGTCGCGCCTTTCAGGCACGGCCTCCTCGGTCACGTCGCCCGTGCCGTCGCCGGCGAGGGAGGCGAGATACGTCTCGGGGATTTCCTCGAGCACGACCTCGAATACGACGTCGTAGATCCAGTCGTTGGCCCGTGACTCGCCCGACACCGGGTCGGTGACCTGGGCCTTGTCGAGATCGAACCCCGGAATCTCGCCCGCGGGCTCCGCACCGCGGCCCGTCGGACGACCCGACGGACGGCCGCCCTGGAAGCGCGGCCCGCCCGTGCGACCGCCGCCCGGGAACCCACCCCCCGGACCGCCGACCACCACGCCGCTGTCGTCGGGCGTCTGCACGCCGAGCTTGGCGGCGAACTGCTGCCCCTCCTTCAGCATGTACACGCGGTTGATGTAGAGCCCCTGCCCGGGCTTGCGGCCGAGATCCTTGAGGTTCTTCATCAGCGTCTCACGGACGAAACGGCGGTTGTCCTTGTGCGGCGTGGAAATCGACAGGCGAATGAACAGCCCGGTCTTGATGTCGCCGCCGTCGAAGAACGTGTCTACGACGTCTTCCTCGTCTTCGGGGAAGAAGCTGCCCTCGCTGAAGTCGCGCTCGGTGCCGAGGTCGTCCGTGTAGGTCATCAACATCGAGTCAATGAACAGCTCGGATCGCTCCTGGCGTGGCGGCGCGCCGACGATCAACTCGCGGTACTTCTCAGCGGTGGCGGCCTCGGAGACCGGGGGCTTGGGCTGCGGCACCGCCTCGTGGATGATCCGCGTCACGAGCGGAACGACCCGCTTGTTGGTCAGGTGCTTCAGGAGGGTGTCCATCTCCTGGGCTTCGACCTGTCCTTCGCCGGTGAGTCGCGACAGCTCGCCCTTGAGGAACTTGCCCGCCTCGAGCACCGTCTGGGCGGCCGCCCGCGGGGCGAGACCGGCGGTTCCGCTCTCCAGCACGGATACGGCGCCGGCGACCTCGCTGAATCGGCGACCCTGCTCGGCGCTGCGCAGCGCGCCCATGTCGCTCGCCTGGCGGAACCACACCGTCCCGCCGGCCAGCAGCAGACACGCCGCAGCGGCAGCGAATGACGGCTTCTTCTTCGCCCAGACCATCTGCTTCGCAAGTTCGACCGGCAGGAGGTTGCTCGTCACCTTGGACAGGTCGAGCCCCTGAATCGCCAGGCCGTACGCGACCGCGTAGCTCGGAATGTGCTCGGCAAACTGGGGGGCGGCGCTGGCCGCCGACTCGACGAGATTGGTCAGCGTTTCCGGCCGCACCACGTCGAGATCGAGATTCTGCTGGAGGTACTTCTGGAGGCCAGGCAACTGGAAGGCGCTGCCGACGCAGACCACCTTGTTGATGTCCGCATCGCGATGAGTCGACGAGTAGAACCCGATCGACCGCTGGAGCTCCTGAACCAGGTCGGCGAATACCGGCCGCATCGCCTGGAACACCTGGCGGGCGTACTTGCTGGTCGACGCGGTGCGCTTCAGACTCTCGGCCTTTGAGAACGACAGCTTGAAGGACTTGACCAGCGCCTCGGTGAAGTTGTTGCCGCCGATGGCGATCGAACGGGTCCAGAGGTTGTTCGGGGTGGCGATGATCAGGTCGGTGTTTTCGGCGCCGATGTCGAGCAGGATCGTCGTCTCGGAAGAAAGCCACCCGTCGAACACCGCGGCGTTGTAGACGGCCAGCGGCGTCGTCTGCACGGCGATCGGCTCGATCGATGCCTGCTCCAGGTGGAGCAGGTGCTCGCGAATGAGCTCGCGCTTCATCGCGAAGATGCCCACCTCAAGATCGGGAAGCCCCTCCTGCTGGAAGATCTGGTAGTCCCAGATGACCTCGTCCATGTCGAAGGGGATCTGCTGGTCCGCCTCGTAGCGGACGATGTCGGGGATGCGCTTCGGCTGGACCGGCGGGAGCTTTGTGAATCGGGCGAGGGTTTGCTGGCCGGGGACGGCGGCGACCACCCTGTCCTTGCTGAGGTCGTTGCGCGAGAGGAACTTTTCGAGGGCGTTGCTGATCAGTTCTTCGCGGTTGGCGTCGGGCTGGGAGAGAATCTTGGGGTGTTCGATAAAGTCGTGGCCGATCAACTCGACCTTGCCGTCGCCCGCGGCCCGCAGCTTGACGGCCTTGAGCGCGCATCGCCCCATGTCGATGCCCCAGACGGTTTGTGGCGCTGCCATGAGTGCCCTCGCAGTGGTTCTCGATTCCCTGTGAGCCCGTGGCGGGCCGGGCGGGGCAGCCGGAGGCTGGGCCCGGCATGCCCTTCGCTTCGCCTGACCGCCTCGCGCGGATGCCGCACCGGCAAGGAGCCGACGGCACCCCGGTCAGGGTCGCGCAGTATCCTCGGGCCTCCCACGCCTGTAAAGCCGCAGCCGATCAGCTCTTCCGCCGCGGATCGCCCATCCAAGGTCAGGGTCCGGCGGTAGGCCGGACGCAAACAGGCCGGGTACGGCAGACCCTCGCACACACTCGCGCCGTGCGGAGCCCGGTCCCTGATTCACAATCGCAGTCCGGAGCAGTTCGGGGTCGCGGCGGGGCCGGCGGACCGGCCGGGGAAGAAGGCGTATGGATGAAGCCTGTGGTGCCGACGCACAATCCGGCGATCGGCCATGAGGGCAACCCGCGTTCCCTCAATCGCATTATTCGACACGCCCCGGCGTGTGTCAAGAAATCATCGACGATCGCGCGCACAAACTTGCATCTCGCTGGGGCGTGCGGCCTTCGTTTGACGAATCGGCAAACGCGGCGGACGATGGTAGTGGCGAATCGGATGCACGGCGCCCGTCGCGCCAGCCTGCGTCCCCGCCTGTCGCGCCATCTCCCGGGCTCCGTATGCGCTACCGACGTTCCTGCCACGCACAGAGCATCGCCCGCCCCCGCGTCCGGGCGGCAGCGGCGGGCTGCTCAAGCGGTACTTGTTGCCGCGCGACGATCGCCTGCCTGCTTGCGGCCCTCCTCGCGTGCTGCACGCCAAGGGCGGCGGCCGACACATTTCACATCCAGTCAGGAATCATCGAAGGTCGGGTCGTCGAGGAGTCGGCCACGCTTCTCACGATCGAGACGGAGGCGGGCATCCTCCAGATCCCGACTTCCGCCGTAAGCCGGCGCGGCAAGGGTCCCACGCGCGTCGAGGCGTACGAGCGGCGTCGCGCGGAAATCACCTTCACGGCCGACAGCCATGTCGACCTGGCTCGCTGGTGCCTCGACCAGGGGCTGGCGGCTCAGGCGCAGTTGCACATTGATGCGGCGCTCGACGCGGCTCCGGGGCACCGGGGGGCTCGGGCGCTGGCCGGTTATGTGGAGGTCGGGGGCGTCTGGCTGCTGGCGAACGCGCCGGCGAAGGCCGCGGTCGTCAAGGGGACAGTACCGGCGCGGCTGGCCGAAACACTTGCAGCCGAGTGGCACCGCCGCGTCAACGTGCTCACCGACGAACTCCTTCGTCGCTCGACCGATACAAACGTTGCCGATCGGGCCCGGGAACGGCTTCTGGAGATTCGTTCGCCGCTGGCCATCGCCCCGATGTGCCGCAACCTCGGGAGCGCTGAGAAAGACCACCGTCGCTTTCTAATCGACCTGCTCGGCGGGTTTGAGGAAGATGAGAGCGTGATGAACCTGTGCATGCTTGCGCTGCTGGACCCGGACCCCCGGCTTCGGGAGCAGGCCACGGCTCAACTCGCCCATGCTCCGGGCGGCAGGGTCAGCGAGTTCTTCCAGGCGGCGCTGCGCTGTGATGCGGAGCGGGTCGTGCGCAATGCGGCCCAGGCGCTGGGCTGGCTGGGAGACCGTTCCGCCGTCGGCCCGCTGATCGACGCCCTCGTCGCGGAAGAGCGGGGCGCGCGCAGGCAAACCAGCCGCCAGCTCTTCGCCGAACTGGGGCGCCTATTCAGCACGCCGCACCGCGTCCCTGTGGGCGTGGAGGCGGTCAGCATCCCGCCGGCGGTGCAGGTGTTCGATGTGCCGCGAACGGCGGAGCAGCTCGCCGCGGAGCCCCCCGCCGCAGCGGGCTCAGTCCGGTCGGAGGTCCAGGACGCCCTGATCCTCGTGACCGGCCAGAACTTCGGGTTCGATGCAGCGGCGTGGCGCGACTGGCTGATGCGCAACCCGCCGCTCAGCGGTCCAGTGCCCTGATGACGCAGCCGCAACGAGCCAACAGCCAAGCCGGATAACGCCGGCCGATGCTAACAGGCGACGGGGCTGCGCGTCACAACTCACAGACTCGTCTGACTTCGCCGGAAGGGACGCAGCGACCATGATCAAAACGCGATGCGCCTGCGGGGCGAAGTACGCTTTTGAGGACGCGGCGGCAGGGAAGCGCGCCAAATGCAAGCGGTGCGGCGCGCTGTTCAACGTGGGACCGGGCGATCCGGACGAGGTGGTCGAACTCGCGCCGCCGCCCCTCGTGGATGGAGGTTATGCCGTCGCTGCCCTGCCCGCGGAACCCGCCGGCCCTCCCGCTGTCAGGAGCTGGCAGGGGAGCGACGAAATCGCAGAGGCCGCCCGGCTCCGCGCAGGCCATGGTCGAGACGTCGAACTCGACTTCGACGAACGTCCCCCTACGAGCTATGGGTCCAGCTTGATCTGGGCGCTGGCGTTCCCGACCACGATGAACAACGTGATCATGTTCGTGGTGGCGCTGGCGATGATGCTCATCGCGAACGTCCTGCTGGCTTTCGCCCCCCTGATCGGCTATTTCGGGCAGTTGATCCTCACCGGGTGGTTCTGTTCGTTTCGGTTTCAGATCATTGCCGACGCGGCCAACGGCGAAGAAGAGTTGCCCTCGATCGTCGGCGCGGAGGGGGCCTGGGAGGACATTGCCCTCCCGCTTCTTCGTTGGCTCGGTTCCTGGGCTGTCGTCCTGGCGCCGGCGGCCGTGTTCCTGCTCATCTACCCGCCCACAACGCTGCTCAACGGGCCGCCGCCCACTTCGATCGTCGCGCTGTTCCAACTCGGCGGAGCCTCGTTCGGCGGGCTGACGGCATTGCTGCTGCTGGGGCTCATCTGCTGGCCGATGGTCGCGCTGTGCGTGGCGCTCGGCGGATTCGCCACCTTCGCGCGGGCGGACCTGATGTTCACTACCGCGCTGCGTACGCTCCCCGCCTATGCCCTCACCGTGCTGGCTGTCCTGCTCTTTGACGCGATCCCGTTCGGCGCGCTGTACCTCGCGGTGCAACCGGGCGCAGGCGGCGGCATGGCCACCCGGCTCAACTCAGAACTCGCCGCGCGCAGCCTCTACACGTGCTGCGATGTCTACGGCGAGATCGTTTCGGCCAAGCTCATCGGGCTGTACTACCACCACTTCAAGCGGCGCTTCGCGTGGAGCTGGGGCTGACCGGACGGGAGTGGTGCGATCGCACTACGCGAGCCGGTACGCCGCGGGACAAATCCGTACAACCGCGATTGAATCCGTGGTTGACCGGCCGCTCGCGGCGGCCGAATAATGCTGCATGAGCCACCGGAGCGCGCGGAGACTCCGCGCGGTCCCCAGACCCACCCCGCACGAGCAAGGAGTGCCCCCCATGCAGCGACTCGCCCGCCTGGCAGCCCTCGCCGCCCTGACCTCTGGCAGCGCCTTGGCCAGCACCGGACCACAAAGCGACCCGACCGCGGACGCCCTGCTCGCCCGTGCCGCCGCGCAGGCGGAGCCGCGCCCGGCGACTGATGCCGACGTCGCAGAAGCGGAGCGCGAAGCCCAGGCCGCCGAACTCGACCTCGCGATCGGCGCCGTCCGCGTCGGGGTCCTGAAGGCCCGGGCCCGTCTCATGCACGGCCGGCCTCATGACGCGATCGCGGTGGCGGAGACGTCGCTGTCGATGATCGATCGGCTCCCACCCGACGTGGACCGCGCCGCGCTCGCCCAGCCGCTGCACGAGATCATCGCCGAAGCGCGGCAGAGCGTGCCCGCCTCAGAGCCTGCGCGGACGCCGCACCGCATCGAGCATCACCGCGCCCATCCAAGACCGCGACAGCCGGAGCCGGGCGAGCCGCATGGCGCGTTCGAGCGCGCCACCCAGACCGGCGGGCGCGCGCTGGACGCGAAGGCCCAGGCGGTCCGCGACTACACGCTCGATCGAGCGAGCGAACCCATGGACATCGAGCGCCGCGTGTTTGCCTACCCAGGTGACTGGGAAGCGCGAAGCCGCGGGCGAGAGCGATTCCGCGACGGTCGGATTTACGTCGGTCCCGAGTTTCGCAGCGAGGACGGCGAGTTGCGCCAGACCGTGGTCTACGACGTGGCGGCCCTCGTCCACGACGCCCCCCAGTTCACCGACGCCCCACAGCTCGACCTCGCCGTGGCGATGCGGACCATGCTCGATCGCGAGGCGCTCCGACGGGGCAGCCAGATCTTCAACGGCTACCCCTCCGACCTGGCCGCGGGCATCCCCCTGCTGTACTACTTCGGAGGCGTCGAGGAAGGCCCGATTCGCGCGACCGGGGGCACCGAGGCCCGCCTGGAAGACCTCTCCCACCTCATCCAGCAGGTGATCGAGGCCAGGTAGCTCGCCGAGCGCCCCCCTGCAGCTGTACAGGCGGTCGGCGGCCTCTCCGGGCCGCCGACCGCTTTTTTTTGCACAATTGCAGCACCACAGGCTGGGGTAATCCTGTTATCATGGGGCGAACCGGGCTCCTCAGGTGCCCCGGGCCGGATTCTGGATCAGATGCGACGGGGGCAGCCGCGGACGGGGATTTTCCGCGCGAGCGTGCCGGAGGCAGGGGATATGAGCGCTCGGTGGAGAAGAGCCTGGCTTCGGCGGTGCAGGGCGGCGTGCGCGATCACGCTTTGCGCGGTCCACGCCTGCGCCACGTCGCTTGCGCCGCCTTCCAACAACAACACCGCTCCAAATGCCGGCGCGCCGGTGCCTGGGACTAACCTTCCACCGGGTAACTCCGGGAATGACAACAGCGGCAACCCGACCGGCGTGGTGCTGGGCGCCTGCTGCCTGACGACGCGGTGCTTCCAGGCTTCCGCGGCCGTGTGTGCCACGAGCAACGGGTACTACGTCGGCGACGCCACCACCTGCTCCGGCTGCGATGCGATCTACGCGATCGGCGGCACCGCCGGCAACGACAGCGACAACGACGGTCGGTCCGACCTCGAAGAGCTGATCCTCGGCCTTGATCCGTTCAACCCCTCGGATGGTCCCGACATCGATGGTGACGGCATCCCCAACGGCGAGGACCTCGACGTCGATGGCGAC
>CAYRSS010000050.1:0-30811 GCA_964426945.1 uncultured Phycisphaeraceae bacterium | reverse complement strand
GAGGGATTCGAACCCCCGACCAAGCGATTATGAGTCGCCTGCTCTAACCGCTGAGCTATAGGCCCGGCCACTCGTCCATTGGACGACGCACTCCGTGCGAAGTCAAACCCGGACCGGCCGGTTCGGGCGCGGTCTGGTATCCGCGGAGCGGGTGGGGGAGCGGCCCGTGGGGCGGGGTCTTGCGCCGGACGCGCGGGCGCGGGGGCGGGGCGGACGCCTGTCCGGCGCGCCGCGACAGCATGATCGTCGGTCAGCTCGTCAGCCGGCCGACGTGGCGGCCGGTCGGTCGGGGGCGCGGCCAGATGCTCTGCCGGCCGCCTGGGGCCCGTTTCGCTTGACAGTTCCTGCCCGGCGGCTATTCTGCACCTCCCCCCAGCCAAGGGGGGTCGCACTCGCACCCGAGACGCGACGATTCGCGGATGTGGCGGAATGGCAGACGCGCTGGTTTCAGGTGCCAGTGACCGCAAGGTCGTGGAGGTTCAACTCCTCTCATCCGCAGTTCATGCTCCTGTTGCCGCCTCGCGGGACGGCGAGCGGCTGAGTCCCGCCCCAGTCGGGGCACCTCCACCAAAGCGACTAGCGCAGCTTCGACTTTGACGCCGGGCCGGCCATCCGGGCGAGGCTCCGTTGTTGGCGGACCCGCTGGACGGGCGTCCCCGTCGTCTCGCGGGCGCGAAGCGGCTACACGCGATCGGGCTCAGCCTGCCCGACTGCTTCCCGGAGATCGACTCATGCTTACGACGACGCGGCCGGTTGCCCTCCACGTGGGGATGCTCCTCGCCCTGATCGCCTTGCTTGTCACAGCGTGCGAAACCGCCCGCCCGAAGGCGCCCGCGGATCCCGCCCGCCGCAGGGCGTCCGACCGCGAAGCCGGCCTGGCGAACGGTCGGGACGACCTGCTCGCGCAGTATGCGCGCACATACCGGTTCCGCAGCGGTCGGCCCCGGTCGATCAGTTTCTCCACGGATGGCCGCTCGATGTTCTTTCTGCGCGCCGCGGAAGGGGTCGGGCCGCAGGAACTCTGCGAGTTGCGCTTCCCCGGCGAGAGGGAGGGGCTCCGGGTTACTTCGGGCCAGCTTCTCGCCGGCGACGAAGTGAACCTGACCCCGGAGGAGCGTGCCCGGCGGGAGCGAGCCCGGGAGGCGGGATCAGGGATCACGGCATACGAGCTGAGTCCGACGGGGCGCGACATTCTCGTGCCCGTAGGCGGGCGGCTGTTCGTGGTCGCGCTGGCCGATGGGGCCGTCCGTGAGCTACGATCCGAGTTCGGCCCCGCCCACGACTCACGATTCTCGCCCGATGGGTCAAAGGTGGCCTGCGTGCGCGACCGCGAGTTGTTCGTCACCGAGGTCGAGAGCGGGCGCGAGTGGCGCGTGACCACGGATGCTACGACGGAGGACATCACCAACGGCCTCTCCGAGTTCGTCGCCCAGGAGGAGATGGGGCGGTTCGAGGGGTTCTGGTGGTCCCCTGACGGTCGTCATATCGCGTATCAGCGGACCGATACGAGCGACGTGGGGCGCGTCTACATCGCCGACGCCGCGAGTAACAGCGAGCCGCCGGCGACTTTCGCCTATCCCCGCGCAGGGACTCCGAATGCGCGCGTTCGCCTTGGGGTGGTCGCGGCTGAGGGCGGTTCGACGACCTGGATCAACTGGGACCAGGCAGCTTGGGAGTACCTCGCCACGGTGAAGTGGCCACGGACGGGCCCGCTGACCGTCGTCCTCCAGAATCGCGAGCAGACCGAACTGGGAGTATTCAGCGCCGATCCGACGACCGGCGACCTGACAGAGCTCCTGCGTGAGCGCGACGACACCTGGATCAACCTCGACCAGTCGATGCCGCACTGGCTTCCCGGCGGCGAGCAGTTCCTGTGGATCAGTGATCGCGAGGGAGAATCGCAGCTCGAGTTGCGCGGCGCGGATGGTGGCCCATTCCGCGTGCTGACGCCGCCGCGCACGACCTTTCACGGGTTCGTCGGCTACGACGCTGAGCAACGTGTGGTCTACATCCACGCGTCGCGAGATCCAACGCAGCGACAGCTTGCGGCGGTCGGGCTCGACGCGGGGCCCGGCGGCTTCCGCTTTGTGACCACTCGGGCGGGCTGGCACACCGCGACCGCGGCCGAGCAGGGCGGCGCTGTGCATGTGCTCGAAGAGTCACTCGCCGAGCCGTACGTCGACGTCGTCTACCGCCGCGGTGAGGATCCCGTGCGGGTCGACGTCTCGCGCGTGCCGTTGCCTTCGACTACGCCGGGTGTGGAAATCTGCGAAGTGGGCGGCGATATGACGTTCTACGCCGCCATCGTGCGGCCAAGGGACTTCGACCCGGCCCGCAAGTACCCGGTCATCGACTACGCCTACGCCGGGCCGGGCTACCAGACCGTGCAGGCCCGCGCCGCGCTCTACTACCTCAACCAGTGGATGGCGGATCGCGGCTTCATTGTGGTCAGCATCGACGGGCGCGGCACGCCAAACCGCGGCCGCGACTGGGAGCGTGCGATCAAGGGCGACCTGCTGACTCGGCCGCTGGCCGATCATGCGGCGGCGCTGAAGGCGCTGGGCGAGCGCGAGCCGGCGATGGATATGTCGCGGGTAGGGGTGTTCGGCTGGTCCTATGGCGGCTACTACGCGGCAGCCGCCGTGACGAGATCGCCCGATGTCTACGCCGCGGGCGTCGCGGGGGCGCCCGCCGCGGACTGGGCCGACTACGACACGCACTACACCGAGCGGTTCCTCGGCTTGCCCGATACGAACGCCGAGGCGTACGCCTACTCCTCCGCGGTGCGGGGCCTCGAGGCGCTTCGCCGGCCGCTGCTGCTGATTCACGGCACCGCGGACGACAACGTACACCTCATCCACAGCCTGAAGCTGGCAGACGCGCTATTCCGGGCGGGCCGACCCTTCGAGTTCCTGCCTCTGTCCGGCTCCACGCACATGATCGTCGGAGAAGAGGGCACGATCCGGCTCTACGAGCGCGTGATCGAGTTCTTCGAGAGGCACCTCGGCCAGCCGACGCCGTAACTCGCGCGCCCGAACCGCGGCGAGCCCCCGCGCACGAAAACGGGCGGACGCCGGGGGTCTGGCCGGCGTCCGCCCTGGTGGTCGCCACGGAGGGGTGGCGTTGGATGGATGGGCGATTACTCGCGGTCCGCGGCCATCAGGTCGCTGTACTTCTCGAAGAGGACCGGGTCGCGCTGCTGGAGGTCGGCCTCGCCGGTGAAGTTCTGCACCAGTTCAGAGTCGCCCTTGCGGATGCGGACGACGATCCGACCGTCTTCCTGCACCTCGAAAGTGTGCTTCGGCCGGCCGACGACGAACGCGGCGGCCTGGCCGGGTTCGAAGTTGAAGCTGCCACCCATGTGCGGGACGGCCAGCGCGGCGGCGCCGGCCTGCTTCATGGCCTCATCCAGGGCCTTGCGCGCTTCCTGCATATGCACGTCGATGTCGACCTGGAGCTCGCCCAGACGGCTGTTCAGGTCCGTCATGTCGACGCCCGGTGCGCCGGGGCCGCCGAAGCGAAGCTGCACGCGGCCGTTGGCCTTGTGCGAAGACAGCAACTCGCCGGCTTCCTCATCGCCAGCCTTGAGTTCGTCCTCGTTCGCGTAGGTCGCCTCGGTGGTGTTGCCGTCCTTGTCCGTGCGGCTGACAACGATTTCGCCGTCATCCTCGCGTGACACCTTGATGGTCTCGCCGTCGCGCTGAACGTTGATGCGGAGGGTCTGGTGTCCGCCGTCGGCGGAGTCGATCATGAACATTGCGCGGCGCTCGGCCTTGGGGAGCAGTCCGGCGATGCCGCCGGGAAGGTTGTCGAGCTCGCCCAGATCGTGCATCGTCCAGTTGCCCTTGTCGTCCCGCATGAGGACGCGGCCGAGGGTCGAGATGTGCTCTTCGAGCTCCGTGCCGGGTGTGAACTCAAACTTCCAGGTCATCGCCGGCTCGTCCGGCCGCGTGCCCAGCACGATATTGTCGAAGTTCGTTTCCGTCCCGTTGCGGAGGACCGTGACGCGGATCGAGTCGCCCGGCGCGTGCGCCCGAACAGCTTCGATGAAGTTCTCAACGCCGCCTTCGATGCGGACGTTGTTGATCGCAACGATCACGTCGTTCTGTTGAATGCCCGCGGTGTCGGCGGGGCTGTCGTCGACGACGTTCATGACGACCGTACCCTTCCCGTCGAGCTGAAGCTGATCCGAAAGCGGCTTGGGGACCGAGCCGATCTGAACGCCAAGCCAGCCAAACTTCTTCAGCTCCTCCGGGGTCTCGCCACCGGCGAAGCGGATGCGCTGAACGATGGCGCCGTTCCCGTCGGCGCCAGCCACGGCGAAGCGGGGCGCCACGCTGAACTCGGCGAGGGCGAGGTGAGCTTCGGCCATGGCCGGATCATGGTCCGGGCCGCCGAGCATCACCGTGAAGATGCCGGGCTCATGGCCTTCGGTTTCGGGGTCGCAAGCGCGGGCGGGCGAGATGATCGACCACGCTGCGACAGCAGCAGCCAGCAGACAGAGGAAGTGCTTACGCATGAGATTCTCCTGGTGGACGGGGGTCCTTGTCGTTCGTTCGGCGCCGGGCGCCGACATCCTTGTTTCGATCCTCGTGAACAACGGTCACATATCGCCGACGGTGAGCTCCCCGGCGGCGGTCTGCTTGGGACGCGACAGCGTGCGCGTCCGATCAACCTCGAAAAAGTAGATGTTCCCGCTCTCGCTCATGACGCCGAGCATGTCTCGATCGGTGATACGGCGGATGGATCGCGGGCCGAAATCGGCGGCCGGAGCGGCGAAGCCCGTGTTCGAGCCGTCAGCGCCCACGCGATAAACCGGGCGCCGAGGGCCGTCGTAGGGTCGATTGTCGACCACGGGCGGCTGGTGTGACGCACCCTGATCGACGATCGCGGGCGAGCCCGGACCGCGCGGAGTCTCCGATCGCCACGGCACGAAAGTCATCGCGAGCAGCGCCGCCGCAGCCGCCGGCATGAGCCACCACGCCCGGTGATTCAGCAGGTTGCGGCGGGCGCGACGCGTATCGCGGGCGAGCTCCAGCGGGTCGAAGGACGGCTCGGCCGCGCCCAGCGAGCTGCGCAGCGCCTCGCCGGCGCGGGCGTCGAGCGAGGCGAGCTCGTCATGTGTGCGCCGCAGCTCCGGATCACGGAGGAGCGCGCGGTTGAACTCGAGTTGCTCATCATCGGTCAGTGCCGCGTCGAGGCTGCGACTGATGAGTTTCTCAAAGTCAGGATGTGGGGTCGCGCTCATGATTTCACACCTTGTCCTGCAGGGCTTCGCGGAGCAGGCGGCGGGCGCGGGTCAGCCGCGTTTCCACCGTGTCCACCGGAATGCCCATCGCTTCTGAGATCTCCTGGTACGACCAGCCGTTCACGTGGCGGAGAACAAACGGCTCGCGGTAAAGCAGCGGCAACCCGAGGACCGCCGCCAGCACTTCCCGCTGTCGCTCGTCGCCGACCAGCCGCGAGTCGGGGCTGTGTCCGTCGGCCGACTTTGCAACCTCAGCGGCCGCGGCCAGTTTCCGCCGACGGCGCTGCTGGTCTCGACCCGCGTCGATCGCGGCGTTGCGCGCCAGGCTGTAGAGCCATGGGCGCCAGCGCTTCACGTCGCGGAGGTGACCGATGCGCTGCCAGAAGGTAGTCCACACCTGCTGCTCGACATCGTCCATGCGGTCCCGGTCGCCCAGAACCCCGAGCAGGATGCTGCGGACGAACCGCCCCTGTCGACGGACCAGCTCCGCGAACGCGTGCCGGTCTCCGTCCCGAATGGCTTCGATCACCGGCTCCTCCGGGTCGAACGAATGTGCAAGCGACGCGGGGTTCATGGCTCGTACAGTCTATAAGACGACCGCCTCCGGCCGCCCCGTTCAAGGATTTTCGATTTGCGGGCGGGCGGAGGGGAGGTACAGCCACCGGGGTGGGCAACCGCTCGCCGGGGGCGGAGGGCCCGATAGAATAGGCCGCCATGCCAGGCCCGCGCCGTGTCTGTTTCGTTATCGGAACCCGCCCCGAGGCCATCAAGGTCTGGCCGGTGGTCGAGGAACTCAATTCCGATCCCGCCGCGTTCACGGTTCAAGTCCTCCTTACAGGCCAGCACCGCGAGATGCTCCACCAGGCGGTTGGGCTGCTTCGGCTCCCGGTCAGCCTCGATCTGGAGGTCATGCGGCCGGATCAGACGCTCGAGGCACTGACCGCACGCCTGGTTGAACGGATCTCCGAGGGGCTCCGTACCCTGCGGCCGGACGTCGTCGTGGTGCAGGGAGACACCACGACGGTGTTCGTGGCGGCCCTGGCCGCGTTTTACGCCGGCATCCCCGTCGGCCACCTTGAGGCCGGGCTCCGCACGGACGACGTCCGACATCCGTTCCCGGAGGAGATGAACCGCCGCTTGGCAACCAGCCTTGCTCGGTGGCACTTTGCGCCCACCGGCCGGGCTCGCGAGGCCCTTCTGAGTTCAGGCGTCCCAACCGAGCGGATCTGGGTGACGGGAAACACGGGGATCGACGCCCTGCGACTGATGTCCGCGAGGTTGGAGCAGTACCCCCCGGATCCGCGACTGGCCGCCGTCCTGGAGCATGGTGGCCGGGTGATCGCGGTCACCGTCCATCGCCGGGAAAACCAGCCGTTCATGCACGACATCGCCGCGGCGTTTGGCGAGGTCCTTCGGCGGCACGCCGACGCCCGCCTCGTCTTTCCTGTACACCTCTCGCCTCGTGTCAGAGAGGCGTTCCTGCCGGCGCTCAGCGATCAGGATCGCTGCCATTTGCTGGAGCCGCTCGACTACGCCAACTTCGTGCGCCTGCTGAACAGGGCGTCCTTCGTGCTGACTGATTCCGGCGGCATCCAGGAGGAGGCGCCGTTCCTCGGCAAGCCCGTCCTCGTCATGCGGCGGATGACCGAGCGGCCGGAGGCGGTAGAGGCGGGGGCCGTGCGCGTGGTGGGCGAGCAACCCGCCGCGATCGTGGCGGCCTGTTCGCAACTGCTGACTGACGCTGGGGTGTACAACGCCATGGCCCGCCCGATGAGTCCCTACGGCGACGGCTTCGCGGCCGGCCGGGTGGCCGCGATCTTGCGGGATGCCCCCCTGGAAGCGTGACCGGTCCGTCCTATCGCAGCGCCCGGCCGCTTCGGCGGCAAGTTCAGAGATTCCGCTAAACACGCCTGACCCCGAGCGCATCCTGTTTGCATCCCCGGTCGACGGCGACCGGAAGGGGCCCATGACCACATGGCCGACGTCCGGACAGACGCCCAACCGCAGGAGCCGGCACCGGAAGCTGCCGCGGTCGGTTCGCCCGGCGCTGTCTCGCCGGCGCTTCGCGTGCGTCTCGTCCGACTCGCCTATCGGCTGCTGTGGAACACGGCGGACGCCGAGGACGCTGTGCAGGATGCGCTGGCCGTGGCCCAGCGCCGCGGCGGCGAGTTGCGCGATGAGCGACGGTGGCTGTCGTGGGTGACACGGATCCTGGTGAACCGGTGTCACGAAGTGCATCGGAAGCGCCGTTCAGGCACGGCGCACGAGCGTGACGCCGGCTCGCAGCGGGATCATGTGGCTTCCGGCCGGCAGGCCCTGGACCGGCTGGCTCGCGACGACGCGATGGCTGCCATGCGCCGCGCGCTGCTGCAACTGCCGCCGCGCCAGCGCGACGTGGTGGTGCTGCGACATCTTGAGCAGATGAGCTACGAACAGATCGGCGAGATACTCGAGATTTCCCCCGCGACGGCGCGGGTTCACGCGATGGCAGGGTTGGAGTCGCTGCGAGGGATGCTCTGGGCGGGCGATTCAGCGGCCGCGCCGCCCTGACTGGAGGATGCCATGAGATGCGATGAAGCCCGGCAGCTATGGCATGACGCCTGCGACACCTGGACGGCGAATGCGCAGCTCGACGGGCATATCCGCGGCTGCGAGGCATGTCGTCGCTACGCGGCGGAGCTGCGGCATGTGGTTGACGTGCTGGGCAACCTGCGGGAGGCGACGGAGCAGCAGCCATTCGCACCACAGCCGGTTGTGCGCGCTTCTCGGCTGGTACGTGTCCTTCCCGCGCTGCGGGTCGCCGCGGCACTGGCGCTGCTGGCGGGCGGCGCGATCTACTTCGGCCGGGGCGATCCTGGCGTGTCCGCCGACGATCCGCTGCCAATTGTCTCGTCGACGGAAACCGCGCATGTCGTCGCAGACGTGCGCATGGCGCTGCGCGGTGAGAGCGCTGACAGCTATGTGACTCTCCGGCAGCCGGGCGCAGCCGGGGAGCCTGTTCAGGTGATCTGGCTGTACGCCACGGCGGGACCGACTCGATGAGCGGATGCGGCGTGGAGCAGAATCAAGAGGAGATGATCTCATGCACGATCGACTGGCAGTCTGGATGATGGGTCTTGTCGTATTCGCGGCACCGCTTCGCGCGTTGGCGACGGATGAGGATGACGCGGCACGCGTCACGGAAGTGATCACGATCCGCCACGCTGACGCGCAGGAGTTGACCGGCATGCTGGAGGCTGTCGGCCCCGAGGGGTTGTGGGGAATCAACCCGATGACCTCGACCAACCAGATCGTGGTTCAGGGCACCGCGGCGTGCCTGGCAGAAATCCGTCGGCTGACGGCGGAACTCGACGTGGCGAGCTTCGGGCGCGAATCGGTGACGCAGTTGATTCCCGTCCGTGCCTACCCGCTGCCCCAGCTTGCGGACCTGGTCGCGGACAGCCTCGCTGACAAGTCGTCACGAATCGGCGTCGACGGTCTGAATCGCAGGCTCGTGGTGACGGCGTCGCCGCAGGAGGTTCGCCGCATCGAGCAGCTCGTCAGTCAGCTCGACCGGCCATCCGCAGCACTCACCGTGTACCTTTACTTCTTCCGCGGCCGACTGGGTCTTGGGGGCACGACCGCCCCGGATGTTCCCCCCGCGCTGCAGGCCATCGTCAAGACGCTCGGCGAGAACGGCTTCTCAAACGTCAACATGCTCGCGCCGATCGTGATCCGTACGAACGATGCCCGGCGGTTCGACTCGAGCTCGGTGCTCCTCGACAAGGCGGCGGATCCGCAGCCGCCAAGTGGCGGCGCACCAGGTGGCCCCGCGGCTCCGAACGTCTTCAACCCCCACGGGAAAGGCCAGCTCGCGTTCAAGGTCGGCGGCCAGGCAGACCTGCTCACCGATTCGGGGCAGGTCTCGCTCGCGCTGGACACAGGCTTCCAGGGCTTCGTCAGTGGGACGCAGGTCAGCTTCGCGCTCGACACCGTGCTGGTGCTGAACCTGGACCAGTACGTCCTGCTGGCGGCGGCGCCGGGGACGACATCGGCCGGCGACGCGGTCGCCCTGGTGGTCCGTGTCGTGGCGGAGCCCTGAGCGCGCCGCGGCGCCGGCGATCCGTCGTCAAGCTTCGACGACGTCCTTTTTCAGCGGCGCGACCAGCGCGACGACCTCGTCGATGTCCGGCGCACTGACTCCGGCCCACTGGAGCGTGCCGACGAGATGCCCGGCTACGAGGCCGAATTGGTGAGCGGTGATGCCGAGACCCTGATGCGCCTTCTTCATCGACCGGCCGGAGTAGCGATTGGGGCCGCCGAGGGCCATCGTGAGGAACTTCCGCTGGTGGTCCTTCTGGCGATCCATCTCCGTGTTCGCGAACAGCGGGCGAAGCTGGGCGTCGTCCATGATGCGGCGATAGAACTCGTCGACGACAGCCGCAACAGCGGTGTGCCCGCCGAGCTTCTCGAACAACGTGGTGACGGCCTGTGACATGTCGTGCCTCCCCGAAATGAATGTCGGCGTGCGCGTGGCGCATCTCCGAAGGGTTCGGCCTCTGCGGCCGGCGGACGCGCGGCCCCGTCCACGCGTCCTGCCAGGGAGATACCGTCGACTGGAAGAGTCTACGATCGTTCAATCGGGCGGCGCGGCCTGGCGCCGAACTTGCGCGAGTCGATGCGTCGGGGCGACGCCGGGGTGAGCGTTATCAGACGCGGCTGAGGTCGCGGGGCTTCAATGCAGGGCCGGGACGCTGCCGGCGACCGCGTGCATCACGGCCTGGGATCGGAGCAGGCTCAGTGAGGTGTGGACGTCCTCGCCGAAGAGGCGGTCGTGTTCGGCGTGGGCGATGTGTTGCCGGACCATCGCGTGGGCGAGGCGCGGCCCGACGCCGGGTCGCAGCGGGCTGCGGTAGTCGAGCGCCTGCGCTGCGCAGAGCATCTCTATCGCGAGTACCGTTTCAGCGTTTTCCAGCACGCGCATGCACTTCACCGCCGCGGTCGCGCCCATGCTGACGTGATCTTCCTGCCCGAGCGAGGTCGGAATGGAGTCGACCGAGGCGGGGTGACAGAGCACCTTGTTCTCGCTCACGAGCGCGGCCGCGGTGTACTGCGGCAGCATGAATCCGCTGTTGAGGCCCGTGTTCTGCATCAGCAGCGTCGGCAGCCCGTGATCACCGGAGAGCAGCAGGTAGGTGCGGCGCTCGCTGATCGAGGCCAGCTCGGCCAGGGCGATGGCGAGGTAGTCGAGCGTCAGCGCCAGCGGCTGACCGTGAAACGCGCCGCCGCTGATCACTTCGTCGCCGAAGACCAGCGGGTTGTCGGTGACCGCGTTGATCTCGGTCTCGACCACCGCGGCGACGTGCCGAACGGCGTCGCGCGAAGCGCCGTGGACCTGAGGGGCGCAGCGCAGCGAATAGGGATCCTGAACACGGTCACAGTCGGCGTGCGAGACGAGGATCTCGCTGTCGACCAGCAATCGACGGACATTCGCGGCGGTTTCTATCGCGCCGGGATGCGGGCGGCAGGCGTGGAGCCGCTCGTCGAAGGGCCGCGCGCTGCCTGCAAGACCCTCCAGCGACATCGTGAGAATCAAGTCGGCGTGACGCAGAAGTCGCCGCGTGCGGATGACCAGCGCGGTGGCGTGGGCCGACATGAACTGCGTGCCGTTGATCAGGGCCAGCCCTTCCTTGGGGCCCAGGCTGCGCGGGGCGATGCCGGCGCTGGACATGGCGTCGGCCGCGGGTCGCTCGACACCGCTTACTCGGACACGACCCAGGCCAAGCATCGGCAGGACCATGTGCGCAAGCGGAGCGAGGTCGCCGCTCGCCCCGAGTGAGCCCTGCGTGGGGATGACGGGCAGGATGTCGTGCTCAAGCATCCGCTGCATGCAGGCGACGGTCTCGGGGGCGACGCCGCTGACCCCGCGCAGTAGTCCCGCGATTTTGAGCAGTAACATCAAACGCACCAGTTCGTCCGATGCCGGCTCCCCCACACCGACGGCGTGCGACACAATCAGGTTGTGCTGAAGTTGGGAAACCTGGTCGGGCGCGATCCGCGTCCGGCAGAGATGGCCGAACCCCGTGTTGATGCCATACGCGGCGGAGGGGCCGGCGGCGATGCGGGTGACCGCCGCGTGGCTGGGCCCCAGCCGCTCCCACGCGCTGTCGGTGATCTCAACGCGAAGCCGCCGGCCGAGCGTGGCGTCCAGCTCGGCGACCGACAGCGGGCGGTCATCTAGCTGGATGCGGGCGACGCCGTCGTCGCCGACGTGAACGCTCCCGGATCCTGGCAGGCGGCTGGACGGCACGTCGGATATCTCCCTCAGGGAAGCAGCCTCGCCCGCATCGCGGCGACCCCAGCACCGATCGCGGGGGCGGCGCGAAGAGTGGATCCGCAGACCAGGCCCGGGCGAAGTCGACCCTCGCCGGCCAGGCACGCACCTTTCAGCACCGACGAGTTGCTGGTCGTGATCATGTCGGCGAGGTATCGATCGAGCCGCGCCGCGAAGACCTCGCGGTAGCGATCGCACGCATACACAGCCCCCAGTCGCTGGCCGATGATCAGGCGCTGGAGCACGGTCCCACGGTATGGATGGTCCGGAGCGAGCTGCAGATAGCCCGCCCCGCGGTGCGGTGCTTCGGCCCGCCCCGCACAGATCGTGGAGAGTCGCTCGAACAGCAGCTCCGCGAGCACCAAGGCGGCCTGATCCATCACCGACACGGCCGTGGGGACTCCCGCGGCGGCGTCAGCCTCGGGGAAACGCTGTTCCAAGGCCGCGGGTGAAGTGCCGGCGCCAGCCCCGGACAGCAGGTTTCGGTACACCTCGTTGAGCGACTTGGCGGAGACGAGCTTCTCAAACGTCGGACCCAGCGCCGACGGCATCTGCCAGCTTTTTTGCAGCCACGGCTTCGCTGCGTCGAAAGGCACCAGCCGATCTCCGAGCTTCATCGCGTCGGCGATGCCGGTGCCACAACCCGCGTAGTAGGCGTGCTGAACGTCACGGAGCAGGCCGGTCTCAGCGAACTGTTCGCCGAGGCCGCAGTAGTCCGCGTCGCTGCCCAGTGCCGCGATGGGCGACGCCAATGTAATACCCGCGTCGCGAAGCTGGCCTTCGAGAGCGTCGAGAAACCCAGGCATCCGCGGCCCGTTGTTGATCGCGTTGATACCGCGGCAGTCGGCCGTTTTGAGGCCGGGCATGCCCATGCCGATGACGACCGTCCGTCGGCCGGTGACCGCCACGATCTCGGCAACGCATGTCGCCGCAGCGCTGATCCAGGCGCGGCCCTGCTCCACCTCGCCCGCCGCTAACTCAATGTGACCGGACTCGCGCTGGCGGATCTGGTCGGCGACGGGCACGGGGGAGAAGCCGGCGAGCCGCTCATACTTGCGCGACGCTGCGGCCGAGCCGAGGGTGAACCCGTCAGGCGCGTCCGGCTTGGCGCAGTGAACCTCGTGGGCTTTGACCTCGGTCGCGCCGCCGTCGATGCCTATGACCAGCAATTCTTTCGAAACCATGATGGTCAGTGTCCCATGCGCCAGGGTTCGCCGGCATTGATGCGCCGGCGGCGCGCGAGGGCGTGCCGCCGCATGGCGTCCTTCGCGTTGTCATTGCGGTCTATGGTTGACTGGTCAATGCTGTGGTCTGTGCCGCCGGGGTGGCGGATGACCTCGTAGATCGGATCCCACACGCGGCCGATGCGGTAGCGTTCGCTGATCCGCAGGACCAGGTCGTAGTCCTCGCCGTAATTGCGGCACTGCTCATCGTCATTGACGCCGAACCAGCCGCACTCGGCAATGACCTTGATGTGAGCGGCTCGCGGGGCACCGGCGCCGTTGATGCGCAGCAGGTTGTTGCGGCCGTTGTCCTCGGTCCACTCCTCGTGCGTCACAACGGGGATCTGCTCGTTGCGGGTAATCTGGCCCGATTGGGTGTCCAGGTTCCAGACTTCGTACGAGCCAACGACCATGCCGATCGTCGGGTCCGACTCGAACACGGCCACGATCTTCTCGACCGCGTCCGGCTTGAGCCGATCGTCGGAGTCGAGCTGCACGTAGTACTTTCCGCGGGCCGCGGCGAGGCCGGTGTTGAAGCAGAGGCCGAGGTTGTTGATGTCCACGGTCTGCATCGACACGCGCGGCGCGGAGGCGTCGTACTTGTCGCCGCCCTCCATGTAGCGGCGCACCGCGGGAATCGTCGGGTCCGAGGGGCCTCCGTTGACCATGACCATGATCTCGACGTTTCGCACGGTCTGCCGCTGGACGCTCTCGATCGCCCGGCCGATGAACTCCGGCCGGTTGTTCACCGGGATGATGATGCTGGCGACGCAATCCTTGAAGCGGTTCAGTTCTTCCGGCGTGTAGGCGGGGCGGCCGTAATGCGCGTTCGGCGCGAGAAACGTGCCGGTGCGGCGCAGGTGGGCGGTTTCGGCGTCCTCCAGCTCGAGTTGACCCTTGCGATCGGCCAGAAGATACGCGAACACGTTGTGCGCGGCGGCCGGCGCAGCGACGGTGTAAAGCGAGCCGGCGTATCGATTGGCGATGTGCACCAGCGGGCCTGCCTCGCTCGCGCGGAGGCGAAGGTCGTACAGGTCTGCCGCGGCATACTTCTCGTCAAGCCGCGCCTTGCGCAGCCACGAGCCGGACAGCAGCCACGCCTTGCCGAAGTCGGTCGTGTCGCGGAGGCGCCCCTCATGCCAGTCGAGCAGGTGGCGATCGCGCCGCGTGCCGTCGGCGTCCACCGATTCATAGTCAGCGTAGATCATGCCTGCCTGGGGATGCCGCTGCGCGGCCATGACCATCGTGCGCACCGCGGAGGTGCGCAGCGTTACCGCGGCCTCGTCGCTGGCCACGAGCAGCACGTAGTCGCCCTTGGTCGCGGCGATGGCGGCGTTGAACATCGCCGCCCGCGTCCCGTACGCGCCGGCGACGTGCGTGAGGTGCTTGTGGGCGCGCAGGTCGGTGGGAAGGTAGTCCGCCGACGCGGACGCCCCGCGATCGTCCACGACGACCACGTCGACCGCCGGGTGGTCCTGAGCCAGCGCCGCCCGAACGCTCGCGGCAAATGCCTCGGCTCCGTAGGTCGAGGCGGAACGGTGCAGCAGCACGATGGAAACGCGGACACGGTCAAAGACGTCGATCATCGATTGATTTCCTCCGAGTCGGGCGATTACATACGACGTGGGGAAGGTCGTCAACGCCGCTGGGGGTTGGCGGGGGCCGCCGGTCCGAAAGGAGCCGCCGAACGATGGCTGACGCATGCGAAGGGCTGCGGATCCGCACCGCGGGGTCGGGCGACCTGGAGTCCCTTTACCATTTGGCGGCGGCGGCACTCAGCTTCGACCGCTTCTCCAGCGGGCTGCTGGCCGAGAAGCTGTTTCGCAGCCCTCGTCCGGCGTCGGAGCAATACACCGTCCTTCTGGCCGAGTCAGCTGGGCGGCCGGTGGGCTTTATGCAGACGGTCGCGCGGCCCGCGGCCCATCGGGCGTGGTTGGGGCTTTTCGCCGTCGAGGAGGCGTCGCGCCGCCGCGGCGTGGCGACGGCGTTGCACGCCGCAGCGCTGCGCCGCTGGTCCGACGGCGGGGCGGAGTCGGTCGACCTGCTGGGCATCCCGGGCAACTACCTGGCGCCGGGGCTCGATCCGCGGTACACCGCCGCGCTGTGCTGGCTGTGGCGGATGGGATACGAGCGATTCGGCGACACGTCGAACCTCGTGGCCGACATCCGCGAAGCGGCGCCGCTGGCGGAGCGTGAGGCGCAGCTCGCATCCGGCGGGTTCGAGATCCGTCGTGCGGTTCACGCCGATGGCGCGAGGCTCAGTGCATTTTTCGAGGGCGACTTCGGCGCCGATTGGCATCTGGAAACGTCACTGGCCATGCAGCTCGATCCTCCCGGCGTACACGTCGCGCTGCGCGACGGACGAATCGTCGCGTTCGCATCCCACTCCTCACAGAATCGGGAGTGGGGCTTCTTCGGTCCGATGGGGACCATCCCGGCGGTGCGGGGGCACGGTTTGGGCGCTGTGCTGCTGATGAGGTGCCTGGCGGACCTGCGACAGGCGGGTCATGAGTGCGCGGTGATCCCCTGGGTCGGGCCGATCGCTTTCTATGCCGCGCTGGTGCCGTGCCGGGTGGAGCGCGTCTACTGGCGGCTGCGCAAGGCCATCACCAAGCCGTCCATGCCGCCGACGTAGACCGTGCCGTTGTCGGCGACCGTCACCGGCGCCATGACGAAGTAGCCGGGGGTGATCTGGTACTGCCACAGGATCTTCCCGTCGGCGGCATTCAGCACGCTGAGCAGGCCGCGGTTTGAGCAGATATACACCTTGCCGCGATGTTCCGTCGGGGGTACCGGGAAGCGGCCGGTCGGCACGTCCACCTGCCAGACGGGCTCGCCGGCGGCGTCAAACCGTGTCAGCTTGTCGCCTTCGCTGCTGCGGGCGTAGAAGCCGACCGTTTCGCCCTGTTCGTTGCGAGCGGCGCTGATCGCGGAGATTCTCTCGCCCAACTCGCGCTCCAGCTTGCCGTCCGCCGAATACACGCCGAGCTTGTAGCCGCGGTCACAGACAAACAGGCGGTCGCCGATGGGCACCGGCGGGCAGTCGGCGGGGGAGAAGTACCGCACCGCGCGGCCCTTGCTCGACTCGGGGCCCAGGCTCTTCCACGCCTCCTTGCCGTCCTCGCGCGAAAGGGCGTAGAGGTGGCCGTCCCAGGCGCCAAAGACGAGCTTGTCCTTCCAGATGACCGGCGCGGCTTCGATGGAGTAGTCTGCCCGTTCAAAGACCCACTTGCGGATACCCTTATCCAGCGTGATGGCGTGAACGCGGCCGCCATTGTCCGCGGCATAGATGACGGCTCCGTCGCGGACGATCGGCGCGTAGCAGGGCACACCGGTCTGGTAAATCCAGCGAACCTTTCCCGCGTGATCGAGTGCATAGATGTGGCCGTCGCCCGATCCGAAAACGCAGGCATCCTCGGTGACGAGTGGCGCGGCAAGCACCTCGCCGCGCGTGTGGAAGTGCCAGCGGAGGCTGCCTGTCTCGGCGTCGTAGGCGCGAACGTCGCCGTCGGTACCCGACACAATGACCATGTCACCGGTCCGCACGACGCCCGCCTTCACCGCACCGGGGATGGGCAACATGAGCTGCACTTCGGCGGTCGGGCGGCGCAGCTCGATCCATGAGACCCGCTGATCGGTTTGCTCGCCGACGGTGGCCCGTACAGCCAGCAGCCGCCGTCCGGGTGTCGTCATGGCAGAGGTATCCACCTGCACGCCCGTCGGTCTGCCGTCCTCGTCGCGCCGCCATGACAGGTTCGCGGCCTCTACGGGGCTGCCGTCGATGAGCACGTCGAGCTTCGCGTCCGCGGTCAGGCCGTCACTCAGGCGCAGCGCGACCGAGACGATATTGGGCTTCTCGGTGTTGTCCTCCACCAGCATGTCGAGCAGCCGCGGGACTCGGCGCGAGCGCAGGGGTTTTTCGAGCAGCTTCTTGTAGCGCGAACCCGGATCGGCGTCGGGCTTCTTCTCACCCGGCTGACGATAGCGGTAGGCGACGCGGAGCACCCCGTCCTTCACGCTGACGATGCCATAGCCCTCGTTGCCGCCGAAGGTCGAGCCGCCCATGACGCCGTCGATGCCGTCGCGACTCCAGTGGGCCACGCCGTGGCCGTGGCCGTAGAGCAGCAGGGCGACGTTGTAGTTGCGCAGCAGATCGATCAGCGTGTCGAGTTCAGCCGGGGCGAATTCGTCGCTGTACGGCGGGTGATGCAGCGCCACGAAGATCGGGCGCTCCGGCGGCTGCTCTTCAAGATCCTTCATCAGCCACGCCCGCGTCTTTCCGTCGATCGTGGGGACCGGCTCCTGTGGTGAGGCCGAGGAGATGATCGCGAAGTGACAGCCGTGCTGGTTGAAGGAGTAGTTCTCACCACCGTGCCGCGTGCGCATGACCTGGTAGATCGCCGTCCAGGTGTTGTCGTGGTTGCCCGTGGTGACGTAAGTCTTGAAGGGCAGGCAGCGGAACGCCGCCTCCCACTGGTCCCAGGTGTCGTCGATGACGCCGTATTCGGTCAGATCGCCGGTGACGATCGCGAACGACGGTGGCGCGACGGTCATCTTGAAGGGGCGCATTTCCTGTGGCTTGCCCGCTTCGGCGCAGATCCACTCGATGCACTCAGCCCCGCGCGGCTTCTCCGGCGGGCCCAGCCGGGCGACGTGGGGATTGATGTGCGTGTCGGAGATGTGGAGGAACGTGAAGTCCTCGACACCCACCACCGGGTGCTGAGCCGGCGCCGGCGGGACGACGCAACCCAGCAGGGCGAGAATGAGAACGATTCGTTGACGGCTGGCGGCTGGCATTGAGCTCAACTCCGTACGGTCGGCGCGCCGGGGCACCGAATATCGTCGACTCCTTCAGCCGCGGCTACGCGCGCCACAACTGGAACGCCTCCATGGCGTAGTACTCGGGCAGGCCGAGGACATCGAAGACCTCAGCGGTCCGCCGGTTGCGCGCTTCCGCCCGCTGCCAGAACTCGCGGTCGTCGTAGGGGCCGGGGAAGAGCGCCTTGTCCTTCTGAGACTCGTGTTTGAAGATGCCGAAGATCTTGTAGGTCAGTTCGTCCTTGGTCAACGGGATGACCATGTCCACATCTTCCGGTTCGTATTCCAGCCACGCTCCTCGATAGAGCCAGACCTTCTCGGGCTTGTCGGCCGGGCGCAGTTCGGCGAGCGCGCCGTAGATCGCCTCGGCGCAGAGCCGGTGCGTGCCGTGCGGGTCGGAGAGTTCGCCCGCGAGGAAGATCCACTCGGGGCGGACTTTCTCGAGAAGCTGCCGGACGATGCCGATGTCGCGGTGATCGATGGGGAGCTTGCGGACCACGCCGGTCTGGTAGAACGGCAGGTCGAGGAAGTGGACCCACTCGGGCTTGACCCCCATGTGCTTGCACGCGGCGGACGCCTCCGAGCGGCGGATGAGTCCCTTGATCTTCTGCACGCGGGAGGAGTCCGGCTGGCCGGTGTGCTTGCGGGAGAGGTCTTCGCGCACGCCCGCGATGAACGCCTTGCTCTCGCCCGGAGCAAAGCCGAACTCGCAGTTCATGTCGGCGACCAGCTCGGCAACCGTCTCCGCCTTGTCGTCAAACACCGCGATGTTGCCGCTGGTCTGGTACGCGACGTGAACACGGTTGCCGTTGCCGATCAGTTTGCGGATGGCTCCGCCCATGCTGATGACGTCGTCGTCAGGGTGCGGGCTGAAGACCAGCATGGTCTTCTCGCGCGGCAGCTCGGCGCGGCCATTGATCGTGGCCGCCAGCCGACGGAACACGCTGCGGTTCAGGTCGTCGACGCTCGGGTGATTGCGCAGCAGGACGGCGACGTGGTGGGCCTCGTAGTCCTCGGGCGAGAGCTTCAGGATGCCCTTGCGGGCCTGCTGGCTCAGCCAGACCACCGCACGCTTCTCCTGGTATTCCGTCCAATCCAGGGAGCCGACCAGCCAGGGTGTCCGGATGCGCGTCAGATGACCCCCGGCAGCGCGATCGACGTAGACCGTCGCGTCGGGATGCCGCTGGAGGAAGGTGGCCGGAACCGAGTCGGTGACCGGCCCTTCCACGGACGTGCAGATGATCGGGGCTTTGCCCTCGCCGAACGCCATGAGCACCACGCGGCGGGCCTCGAGAATGCTGCCCACGCCCATGGTGATGGCCTCGCGCGGGACGCTGGACTCGCCGAAGAAGTCGGCCGCGGCGTCGCGCCGGGTGACAGGGTCGAGCATGATCAGGCGGGTGCGCGTCCGATCCGTCGAACCCGGTTCGTTGAAGCCGATGTGGCCGGTGCGGCCGATGCCCAGGAGCTGAAGGTCGATTCCCCCGGCCTCCTTGATCTGCCGCTCGTAGGCGGCGCAGTAGGCGTTGACTTTGTCGCGAGCGATTCGGCCGTCGGGGATGTGGATGTTATCCGGTTTGACATTGATGTGGTCAAACAGGTTCTCTTTCATCCACCGGTTGTAGCTCTGGAGCCCGTCGGGCTCCATCGGGTAGTACTCGTCAAGGTTGAACGTGACGACCCGCGAGAAGTCGACCCCGCGCTGGTGGTGGCGGATGAGTTCTCGATACACGCCAATCGGCGTGTGACCGGTGGCGAGCCCCAGCACGGTCGGCCGGCCTTCCTTGTTGCGCGCCTGGACCAGTTCGACGATCGTCCTGGCCACCTCAGCAGCGGCCTCGCGGTCGGTTTCGAACACGTGGGTAGGGATTCTCTCCCGAGATGTCAGCATCTCACCATCGAGCATCGTTTCTTGTCCTGATGGCCGTGCCGTGCCAGGGGCGGGTTGCGGACCAGATTCGCGGCGCAAACCCTTTCGCGACGCGAGGCGCTTCCACTCCCGTGGCACACGGTGTGCTTGTGGCAGTCGGCGATCCTGCGTATCGTAAAGTCCGACGTGCGTCGCGTAAATCCCTGCGATCGGAGGACTCTCTCCATGTGCCACCGCCGTGTGCATTCAGCCCTGCTGGCCGGGGGAATCCTGCTTGCCGGCGGTGCCGGCTGCGGTGAATCCTCACGGCGAATCCACCGCAGCTACACGGAAAAGCCTGCCATCGCGGTGGAGGCGGAACACCCGGCCGCCCCGGTCGCCCTGGCCGACCGGCCGCTCTACACGTTCAGCGAGGCCGAGGTCGACGCCTACCTTCGTTCGCTGGTCGAGAACGAGCCGGACCCCGTCCGCCGGATCCTGCACCTGGCGCGCAAGAACATCGGCCAGCCCTACGACATCTACCTGCTGGGTGAATACCCCTACGAGCTTTACGATCCTCAGCCGCTCTACTGCCTGAGCCGCAGCGATTGCGTCACTTTCGCGGAGCACATGACTGCGATGGGGCTCGCGTCGGACTGGCCGACTTTCTTTGCGAACCTCCAGCGTCTGCGCTACAAGGACGGCCGGATCGGGATGCTGACGCGCAACCACTTCACCGAGGCCGATTGGAACCGCAACAACGACTTCCTGTTCGAGGACATGACCACGAAGCTGGGCGACGGAAGCGTCTGGGTGCCGCTCACCAGCACCATCCGACGTGCGAAGTTCTTTGCCAAGCACGGGATCGGGCAGAACATCCCTGATGAGGCGTTCAAGGGCTCCTACCTGCCGCGCGAGCGGGTCGGGGAAATCCTCGGCGAGCTGCGCGACGCCGACCTGGTCAACATCATTCGCGGCGACAGCGCCTCGCAGTGGGCCGGTCACGTCGGGCTGATCGCGCAGGGTCCGGACGGCACGGTCAACTTCCTTCACTCGGCCCGGCCGGCGGTTCGGGAGCAACCGCTGCTGGAATACCTGGCGGGCGACAAGCGCTGCGTGGGCATCAAGATTCTCCGCCTGCGTGACGACCCGGTTCGGCGCATGGCCGAGGCCATCCGATGACCTTCACGCCGTGCCGACGACTATCGGCGGCTCTGCTTCTTGTGCTCACCGGCGCGGGCTGCTGCCCTTTCGGCTGGATGGCGGGGCGCGCGCAGCGGCACGACCTGGAGCACGATCCCCTGGTAGACCTCGCAGCGGTCGACAGCCGGCTGGTTATCGAGCTTCGCTACGCCACGGAGAACAACTTCACCGGGCGGCGACTCTACTCCGCGGCACGGTGTCTGCTGCGCCGCTCCGCTGCGGAACGGCTGGTGCGAGTGGCCGATCGGCTGGAGGCGGAGGGGCTTCGGCTCAAAGTCTATGACGCCTACCGGCCGCTCGCCGTGCAGCACGAACTGTGGCGCCTCGTCCCGGACGAAAGGTACGTGGCGCATCCGCGCAAGGGCTCGCGACACAACCGCGGGGCCGCGGTGGACGTGACCCTGGTCGACGCGGACGGTCGCGAGCTCGAGATGCCCACCGCGTACGACGACTTCACCGAGGCGGCCCATCGTGACTACGCCGGTGGCACCGAAGCCTCCCGGCGGAACCGGGATATCCTCGCAGCCGCGATGGAGGCGGAGGGGTTTGCGGGTCTGCCGACCGAGTGGTGGCACTTTGACGCACCCGGTTGGGAGTCCTGCCGTCTCCTCGACATTCCCCTGGGCGAGGTCGAGACGCCGCCGACCGCACGCAAGGAGACTTCGCCGCCGTGAACAGCTCCGCCCCCTCGCTCAGCGGGTTCCATTCCGACCAAGGCTGCGAACCGGTCGTGCGCATCGGCGTCCTCCTGCCCGAGGACGACCGCGTGACGCTTCACCTGCAACTCGGAGGAGACGCCTACGAACTCTGCGCCAGTGATGTCCAGGCTGCCCCGCGGGCGCTGCGCAACTGTGCGATCCGTTTCGAGATCGTCGGCGCGGCCATCAGCGTTCGTGACGAGCAGGGCGAACTGGCCTCGGCGCGGGAGTGGCGGCTGGCGCCGGCCGCGGCTACGGCGCGTGACGGCAGCCGTCCCTGCGTATGGGTACACGGCGTGCCGGCCGGGCGCGGGTTCCACTGGGAGCGCGATATCTCCATCCTGCAACCCGGCCTGCTCGAAATCACCCGGCGGAATAACAAGCTGTTCGTGGTCGCCGTGGTCCCCGTCGAGGACTACATGCTGGGCGTGATCACGTCGGAAATGGGCGCCGCCTGTCCGCCCGAATTCCTCAAGGCCCAGTGCGTCGTCGCGAGGTCGTGGGGAATGGCCCACACCGAGCACAAGCACGACGACCTCGGTTTCGACTACTGCAACGACGACTGCTGCCAGCGGTTCCACGGCTTCGCTAAGTTGTCCCCCGAAGCGCGCCTCGCGGTTGAGTCTACCGCCGGCGAGGTGCTGTTGGCTGAAGGTGGCGTAATCGTCGACGCGAACTACTCCAAGAGCTGCGGCGGAGTGGTGGAGGATCCCACGCTCGTGTTCGGCATCGCCAAGCCGGGGCTCGCGGTGCTCGCAGACGCCCCCCCCGAGTCTCCGCTGCAGCGCATGATCCCGGTTGACGAATCGCGCATGTCGGACTTCCTCGAGGGCGCCTGGCTCCAACGGTGCGACGCGTACTGCAGCCCTGCAGTCGTGCCCAACGAGACCCTCGCCAGGTTCCTCGGGCCGGTGGACACCGGCGAAGGCTTCTTTCGCTGGCGGGTGACCTACACCCGGGAGGAACTGGAGGAGATCCTCCGGACCAAGCTCTTCCAACGCCTGGGCACCCCCGCTGAGGAGACGCCCGGCGAGCTGTGCGAGCTCAACGTATTGCGGCGCGGGTGGTCAGGTCGCGCGCTGGAGCTGGAGGTGGTCTACTTCGATCATGAGCGCCGGCAGCGCCGCCTCGTCGTGGCCGATCAGTACTGGATCCGGCACGCCCTTCATCGGTCCTTCCTATACAGCAGTGCTTTCCGGGTCGATCTGAGGCACATGCCCGACGGCCGCGTCGAGTCGATCTCGCTGGTCGGGGCGGGCTGGGGCCACGGTGTTGGCCTTTGCCAGATCGGCGGCCTCGGCATGGCCCTGTCGGGGTTTACCTATGACGCCATCCTTCTGCACTATTTCCCACAGGCCCGATTGCGACGCGTCTACGGCGGGTAGGCTCGCGCCGCAATCGGCGAAGCTCCGCCGATACGGCCCTGGGCGAGCTTGCCGAACAACGGCGGCCGTCGCAGTGCTGCTGGCGGCGGCGGCCTGTGCCGGCGGCGGGCGGACCGCCCGGTTCGACGCCCGCGCACTGGAACGTGCGGTTGACGCCGCAGTAGACGCGCAGCTATCCGCCTGTGGAGTACCCGGCGCGGTTGTCGCGGTCGGCGTCGAGCGCGTCGGCGAGTCGCACCTGTGGGTGAAGGCCTACGGCCTCCGCGCGAGCGAGCCAATCCCAACGGCCATGCCGGCCGACGCGGTCTTCGACCTGGCGTCCATGACCAAGCCGATCGCTGTGGGGACGTCGATGATGATCCTCGTCGACCGCGGGTTGGTCGGCGTGGATGACCCGGTCGAACGGTACCTCCCCGAATTCCGCGAAGGCGACAAGGCGGCGGTGACCATCCGCCACCTGATGACGCATACCTCCGGCGAGAAGCCGTTCCTCGGCCCCGCGGAGCGTAGGCAGATCGCCGAGGCTGAGCCGGGCGACGTGTCGGGCGCGACGCGCCGCTACATCCGCGGTATCCCGCTCGTGGAGCCGCCCGGCCGTCGGGTTCGGTACAGTTGCCTGAATGCCATCCTTTGTGCCGAGATCGTGCGCGAAGTGTCGGGCCGGGGGATCGACGAGTTCGCCCGCGACGGAGTGTTTCGTCCGCTCGGCATGGCGGACACCGGCTTCCGGCCGCCGAACACCTTGCTCGATCGCCTCGTGCCGACCACGCGGGGCGGGTCGCGCGGGCGCGGTGCGGGCGGCTTCCTCTGCGGCGATGTGCATGATCCGCTCGCGGCGATGCAGGAGGGAGTTTCGGGCAACGCGGGGTTGTTCGGCAGCGCGGCAGACGTGGCCCGCTATGCGCGAATGCTGCTCCGCGGCGGCGAAACGGACGGGGTCCGCGTCCTCTCGCGGGAAGCGGTCGCGTCAATGACTCGCATCCGGAACGATGACCTGCAGACTGAGGCCGATCGCAAGGACGCCCGCGGCCTGCTGTGGGATGTCTACCCGGGCGACCCCGCGGCCGCCGGCCTCGACCGGTTCGAGGCGTTTGGCCACACGGGCTACACCGGGACGATGCTCCGTGTCTACCCTGAGCTTGGGGTGTATGTCATTCTCCTGACCAACCGCGTACACCCCGACGACAAGGCGAAGGTCGAGCCGCTGCGAACAGCGGTGAGGCGGGCGGTGGGGATTGCGGATTGAGGGGCCCGCCGCCGACACCGCAGAGTAGGTCGCTTGAGGAGGTCGCGTGGCGCGACGCCCGCCGTGGGGTTGCGTGGCGACGCCGTGGCATTTCCTCAGCATCGACGATTCGCTGTTTGATTGTGGCTACACGCCGAGGTACAGTACTCGCGATTCGACCGCCCGTATTCCTCAGGAGTGCGCCATCATGCCCCAGAAGTTGCAGCGCCTGAAGGTCGGAACAGCCAGCGCTATTGCCTTGAGTTGTCTGCTCTCGGTCACCGTATGCGGCTGCTCGCATCACCTGACACGCCCTGGTCAGTTCAAAGCCACTCCACGACCGTCGGCCTCTGGGACCGTCTCGGCAGAGGCTGAGTACTCGAAGATTCCGTGGAGTAATGAGATTCCAGGTTCTGCTTCCGGCGGGGATCTGCCGCCTCCGCCGGTGCCGGGTTCACGGCTCCTCGCGTCGCGCTCGACGAGCCGCGCTGAGCCCGGCGGCGCGCAAGCGACAAGCCCGGCGACCTCGCCGCGCATGATGGTCTACACCTCGTGGCTGACGATGGTGGTCCACGAACCGCAAGCGGCCGTCGCGCAGGCCGAGCAGCTCGCGCAGGAGCTGGGCGGATACGTGCAGCGGGTGCAGGGGGTCGTGGTGACGCTGCGAATTCCCGCCGATCGTTACCAGGAGGCGATCAAGCGCATCGAAACGCTTGGCCAGGTTGCCGATCGCCGGCTGCAAGCCGAGGACAAGACAGACGAGTTCGTCGATCTCGAAGCCCGGCTCAAGAATGCCATCGCGGTGCGCGGGCGGCTGGCCGAGCTGCTCGCACGGGCCGAAAACGTTGAGGCCGCGCTCAAGGTCGAACTGGAACTGAAACGCGTGGGCGAAGAGATTGAACGCCTGACCGCCCAGCTCGAAAACCTGCGCAACCAGATCGCGCTGGGGACGATCACGCTGACATTCCAGTCCGTCGCGCGGCAGGACCCTTCCGCCGCGCCGTTGGGCCGCCTCCCGTTCGAGTGGCTGCGCGAACTGAGCCCGACAAACCTGCTTCGCAACTGATCTCGCCGGATTCCGCGAGCCGCGAAGCACCGCGGCTCGCGTCCCCGACAGGAGCCCTGACCCATGCAGTCGATCTTCCGCACCGTGGTCGTCCTCGCACTTCTGCCTGTGCTCGCCGGCTGCCCCGGTCCGCGCACCCGCGGCGTCGCGGGCTACGTTCCGCTGAAGAATCCCGGCCGCTACCAGTGGAAAGCCGTATCCGCGAAGGGCAACGTGCTGGCCCTGTCCGTCCGCGCCAACGAGCACGCCAGCGGAAACCTCGCCTACTGGTCCGCCGCGATCGAACACCAGAAGGTCGACATCGACGGCCTGAAACTCATCGCCCGCGAAGCGATCAAGAACAAGGAAGGCCTCGAGGGCACGTTCTTCCACTTCGAAACGGGTGAAGGACAGGGGAGGGTCGCCTACCTGATCACGCTCTACGTCACGTCGCTGAAGGTGTTCACCTTCGAAGCCGCGGGAGGCGCCGAATCGATCGGTGAGGACTTGGCGAAACTCCGGACAGCGATGACGGAAGGGGCGTGAGCAGGATTGCGGATTGCGGATTACGGATTGCCAATCGGCGGGATAACCGTGGAGGGCGTAGAGAGGGGAGGCGGCGGACGCATAGCGGCACTGGTGTCGCTCGACCGCGGGCGGGATTCGAGTCCAGAGTCCTACCTCTCAGCGCCGGATTCTCAACTCTGAGTCCTCAGATCTCAAATCTCGAATTTCAAATCCGGAATCTGAGCCCGTATGCTCCGCCCGGGCGCCTGGTATCCGGCAACGCGCCCGCCGCCGGCCGTCTCGCAGCCGCCTTCACTTTGTCCGCTTGCGGGCGCCGCCCGCTTTGGCCCGGGGGGCGGCCGCCTTGCGCGGCTGGCGGCTGGCCGGCTTGCCCTTCGCCGCGCTAGTCCTGGTTCTTGGCGGCGTCCTTCTCGCAGGCACTTCGCCGGTCGACCTGGCCGGGCCGGTGCGCGATTTCGGCTTCCCAGTACCAGCCTCCTCGCCGGTAAGCGTCAGTTTGAGCGCGTCGAGTCGAGCGGACCAGAACTTGCGCAGGCGGTCCACATCGGCCTTGGCGGCGAGCCTGGAGTGCTGCACCGACACCTGGCTGCGCTGCGGCGTCTTGGCATAGAAGTAAACGTCGACGCTCGATTTGCCGTCGATCCAGGTGATACGCATTGACTTGTCGGCCGTGGCCTTGCGGATGACCATGCCCGACTCGCCCAGCCATTGGCCGCGCTTCCGCGCGCTTTTCCAGGCGTCGTACAACTGGCTCAGCGGCACGCCGAGAACGCGGCTGGCGCTGACGGTGTAGCCGTCAGCCTTCTGGTTGGCTTCGCGAAGGCCGCGGGCCTGCTCGTAGCCGACCGTCACCATCTGCGACCACCACGGCGCGACCTCGTGCTTCGTGTGCAGCAGCTCGGCGATCTGCTTGTGCGACATCGCCTTCGCGCCGTCGCGATCGAGCACCTTGAGCCACGCATCCCACGACCGGCCCGTAGCCTTCTCCACCGCCTCCGAGCTGATTCCCGCCGTGCGTGCCGAATCCTTCGCCGGGCTCATGAGTCACTCCCGCTGAAAAAGCCCCATGCCCCAATCCACGCGGCGGCTCATCCCGCCGCCCAGACCCGGATTGTATCCGCATGACAGGCCCATGCCGACCAGACAGACGTCGCCCACGCGTGGACGCGCCGGGTGTGGTCCGCCAGGTCGGCGGCCGCAAGTACGTCCGCCACGACGACCTCCCCCAGCGGCGACGGCGGCGTCAGCCACACGAACCCGCCACGGGCCACCCCCCGGCCGATCGCCGCGGTCACCGCCGCGGCGGGCAGGCCGCGGTCGAGCGTCAGATGCAGACCGATCAGGTGCACCGCGACGGATTGGATCGACTGGCGCGAGGGCGTACCCGGGTGCTGCGCGGCGTAGGCGTCCACGGTGAGCCGGTGGACCTCGGGATAGCCAAACTCGCCGTACTCACGCGCGAGGACCTCGCCATACACCGCCCAGCACGCCGGCGACGCGCCGATGTAAGGGTGCGTCGGCCCGTGCACGGGGGGGTAAGGGCGTGCACAGCCGGGGCAGGGTTCAGTCATAGTTCTCACGCTCTGTCGTGCTGCGCGGACGCTCCATGATCCCGCGCCGGCCGAGCGTAGTGGGGGGCCTCCCGGCCGACAAGTCGCGCACCCCGTGCCGCGTGATCATGTGTTGGCGTTTTGACGTTTCGGCTTTTCGGCGTTTCGACGTGTGGGCGTCTTCGCGTTTCTACCGCGTCGCCGTCAGGACGATCGCGTGATCGACGATCGTCAGCGTGTTCATCCCTGAGCCCGCGCCTGTAAATCGGATGCGGACGGCCGGCGCCCCGCTGGGGAAGAACGCGTGATCGCCGGCGTATCGCAGCACGATGGGTGACTGGCCGTTGATGGCGATGGTCACGTCGCCCTTCTTGTTCAGGGCGATCTCGACGCCGCCCTCGCGAAGGGCCGGGCTGGCGTACCGGCCGACGTAGTACTGCTTCTGCTCGTCGGTCAGCGGCTCGGTCTTCGGCCGGGTGTCGGCGTCGCCGAGGCTTTCGAGGTAGGCGAATGTCGGCCGGGCGGCCTCGCCCCCGGCCTCCGCGTGCGCCAGCAGGGTGATGCCGTGCGGGCCAGGGTTCCGCTGAATGCCGGGGGCCGCGGCGATCATCGCCTTGACCGTCTCGGTCTGGCCGAGCATGGCGGCCGCGTAGATGTCGAGCCTCGCGCCGCGTTCGAGGAGCAATTCCGCGATGTTCCGCCGCCCCGTGTGGGCGGCCGCCCCCAGCGCCGTTTCCCAGTCGCCGAAGCCCCAGTCCCACGCGGCGTTCACCAGGGCCGGATGCTCGTCGAGCAGCGCCCGGGCGCGATCGACGTCGCGGTGACACACGCCGACCATCTCGCGGACCTTCTCGGGCCGCTGCCCGGGAAACCCCGGCCAGACCGTGTCCGCGGCCTCCCCCTGCGCCGCCTCGGCCAGCCCGGGCAGGGCACACGCCAGCCCGATCCCGGGGACGATCGCCACGAACTGCCTGCGGTTGATGTTGTCCATCGGTGGGCCTCCTGTACGTTGGCCAGCGCGGCCGGCCGCGCCTGTCCGAGCCGCGACCGTAAGGAAGCGGTCGTGTGCTCCGGTTATTGAACGCGGCAAGAGTTCACCGCTTGCCCGACTTGCTGAGGTGCATGGGGTCACGAAGGCGGGTTCCAGAGCCGACTACGGCGGAAGGACTCGCATCCTAGCCATCCTCATCCGAGCAGGACTGATCAAGAACAGATCCCTGGCGTTCGAGCTCCTCTGATAGCGCCTCGACAAAGTACAGCGCCGAGCTAAAGAGGTCAAAGATCTCTGTGGCGGTCTTGTTCAGCGTGAATGACCCAAAATCGCCATGCACCATCCGGTTTCGCTCTCGCCCAATCTCCATGAATGCCTCGATCGCCGATTTGAGTTTACTGTCGCCATTGAGTCGCGATTGCATCTGCTCTGAGAAACTGGGTCCGAAGAGCGCAAAGAAGGTATTAGCGTTCGACCTTTCCCAGCTGAATAGTGTGTGAAATCTTCGTGAGAGCGCCTGCTTTTCGATGAACGAGGTGACGAGACCAGCCTGGCAGTCATACTCCGCAGCGAAAGATCGAATGGTAGCACACACGGCGTTTTCAAAGTGGCTAGCAGCAGCCAGAAGCAAGCCCTTTGTGTATAGCGCGTCTACATTCGCGATGAATGAGATTTGTGCCTTATCGGCGAGGAACGCGACTAGTTCCTCACGCTCACCGTGAATTCGCTGGACGACTTCTTGTGCCATCGCGCTACATCCTGCACAGAATCGCGCGAGCGCGAGCCAGTCGAATGTCCACCTTCGGTTTTTGTGTGGTACCCTCCGTTGCTGCCTTGACGAACCCGTCGTCCTTCTCGAGCTCGCGAAGAGCTGACTCCAATATAGGGGGCACAACTGCTGCCGCCGCTTCAAGCGGCTTGGTGCATGCGGCCACAAACGTCGCCTCAAAGAGTGCAATGTTGAAGCGATTATTGCGCCTGTTGATAAATGCGTTTACGGGCAAGTCCTGTGTTGCAGCAAGAAAACCCTCGAAGAGTTGCTGTAGATATAAGATGAATTCAGTTGTATAGCCGCGAGCCATTTTCGAAAACTTGTTCAAGAAGCGTACCATCGACGGAGAGTACTTTTCGCCGTCGATCAGCAGGGCAAACCCGCGGAGGAGTATCTCAACGTCTTTGCGATGAAGGTCGGGAGTTTTCGTTTGCGTGATACGGCGCCACAGCGGGCAGTTGTTTATCCGATGGAGCATCTCGTAGAAATCGGAGTGATAGAGGCTGGTCCGGATTTCCTGCGAGCGTAGGTTTACTCCGCCTGTATTAAGGCGATTAAAGATCTCATATATTGACGAATCATCGCCTTCGGGTCGGTTTTGCTTGACGATGATGTTCCGAATTGGTCGAAGGTCGAAGGGAGTTCTGTAGTCCCCCAGGGTTGCATAATTTAGGCCTTTGAACTTGTTCGGACGGTCAGGGTGTGCGGGTAAGCTAAGCCTAAAATTGGAGAAGTACTTGTCGTCCTGAAGGACGCTTTCGGGGACCTTGCCATGCTGGTCAAACACATCGCGCAGGTCGACCCGCCGCTCAGGCCGGGGGAATCGCTGTGCCATGAAGAAGTAAATTGACATTAGCCGCTGCTGGCCGTCGATGACCAAGAACCTATTCGGGCCTTCTTCATAAAGGAAGACCTGCGGCACGGGAAGCCCAAGGAGTAGGCTTTCGATGAGTTTCGAAGCCCGTTTAATGTCCCAGACGTAATTACGCTGAAATCCGGGAATCTTCACTGCTCCAGAGGCGATGAAGCTGTTGATCGTTAGAATGTTAAAATCGTTTGGCGAGCTCGTAAGATCCTATTCATCGATTTGAAGGTCATCGATATCATCGGTGTAATCATCCCACCAAGGCCTAGTCCCATCACTTGCCCGCATCGCGCTTCTCCCGAACAAAAGCCACCCCTACCCCATCCTCTTAATCACCGCATCCCCAAACTCGCTGCACTTCAGCAGCTTCGCCTGCGCCCCTTCGTCCACCATCAGCCGGTGGAAGTCGTAGGTCACTTCCCGGTCGCCGATCGCGCCGTTCATGCCCTTGATGATCAGGTCGGCCGCTTCGGTCCAGCCCATGTAGCGGAGCATCATCTCGCCCGAGAGGACCACGCTGCCCGGGTTGACCTTGTCCTGGTCGGCGTATTTCGGGGCCGTGCCGTGCGTGGCTTCGAAGATGGCGTGGCCGGAGGTGTAGTTGATGTTTGCGCCCGGGGCGATGCCGATGCCGCCGATCTGCGCGGCCAGAGCGTCGGAGAGGTAGTCGCCGTTGAGGTTCAGCGTGGCGATGACGTCGAAGTCCGTCGGACGCGTCAACACCTGCTGCAGGGTGATGTCAGCGATGGCGTCTTTGATCAGCACCTTGCCGCCGGCGAGGGCTGTCTCCTGTTCGGTGTTGGCCGCCGCTTCGCCCTTGGCCTTCTTGGTGCGCTCCCACTGGCTCCAGGTGTAGCAGCGGTCGCCGTACTCCTGCTCGGCCAGTTCATAGCCCCAGTCGCGGAAGCCGCCCTCGGTGAACTTCATAATGTTGCCCTTGTGCACCAGCGTGACGCTCTTTTTCTTCTCGCGGATGGCGTATTCGATGGCCGCGCGGATGAGCCGCTTGCTGCCTTCGCTGCTGACGGGCTTGACGCCGATGGCGCTGGTCTCGGGGAAGCGGATCTTCTTGATGCCCATCGCATCCTGAAGAAACGC
>CAYRSS010000049.1:0-30830 GCA_964426945.1 uncultured Phycisphaeraceae bacterium | reverse complement strand
CGGGCGGCCAGCGGGGGCCTCGCGCCGGGCGGGCTCAGCGACCGGGACCGGCGCCTCGGCCTTCGCCGGGGCTTTGCGCGGCGCCTCCGCGGCGGCGGGCGCGTCGTCGGCCCACACCGGCTCCGCGGCGGCCGACTTGGCGGCGGCCTTCTTCGTCGCGGGCGCGCGCGTCGCTTTCTTCGCGACGGCCTCAGCCTTGGGGGCCGCGGTCTTGCGGGTGCGCGCCGTCTTGGCCGCGGGCGCCTCGGCCACGGTTGTCTCGGCGCTCACCGCTGAAGCGGTGGTGTCGGCCTCGCCCTCCGCCTTGGCACCCTTGCGCCGTGTGGTTTTCTTGGCGGCCTTGGTCGCCGTCTTGGCGGTCTTGGCCACCGGGGTCTTGCGGGTCGTCTTCTTCGTCTTGCTCTGCTCTATTGCCATCTGACTTCCATTCGACGTATTCGATGATTGATTGAAGCGACGTCATAGCCGAACAGCCCGGCAACCTCCGCCGGCTTGGCGGTGGCGCCCGGCGAGATGTCGAGTGAAAACTCGACCTCGCCGCCAACGAGCTTCAGGCTCGTGAGGCAGGGTCGGATGTCCACCGGCCTGCTGTGCGGGTGCTTGGGGCCGCTCCTCGTGATTTCAACCGTTTCGGCCTGCAGGATCTGCTCAATGCGCCGGGCCAGCTCGTCCGTGTCGCGATCGCCGGCGTCGAGCCGGTAGACCGCGTGCACCGGGCGCGGGTCCTTCTTGGAATGGACTTCGACCGCGCCGACCAGCGTCATGCCACGTGGCATCTGCGGGGCGAGCGCCGCCAGTGCCGCGTCCGGGGCGACCGACTCTGTGAGTTCAACCACGAGCAGTTCGACCTCAGATGCGAGCCCCACGGGGCGCGGAAGGGGGAGATTCATCCGCGGGCGTGGGTTGAAGCCTTCCGAGAAGCGCAGCGGGAGTCCCGCGCGGGCCAACGCGCGGCGCAGCAGGCGGAGCGTGTCGCGATGCGAAACAAAGCGCAGGTCGCCATCCACGCGAAAGGTAACCGCCAACCGCGTGGCAGCGCCGCCCTGCGGCACGCTGGCTGCCTCTGGCAGATCCATGAGCCATTCGAGCCGCCGATCACACGATCGGCCGGGCTCGCGCCTCTCTTGTCGTCACGCCGGAATCGCGCCGCGGAACTTCGGGGACTGCGAGGCAGCCGACATGCGGCTGCCGGGCGGACCGATGCGATCGTCCGCATTCCCCGGCCGCGTCTAGATCGGGTCTTCCGGCAGGAATTTCCGTGTTTCATCGCGCAGGTAATTCGTTACCTGGCGGTCAGTCTCAAACGTCAGCGCCCGGCGGGCGATCCGCTCCACCTGAGCGATCGACACCATCCGGATCAGCTTCTTGACCTCGGGGATGTTGGCCGGCGCCATCGAGAAGGTCCGCAGACCCAGCCCCAGCAGGAGCAGCGTGTACAGCGGCTGCCCGGCCATCTCACCGCATAGACTACAGTCGATCCCGGCCTTCGCACAAGCCCGGATTACGTCTCTAACCACCCGCAGCACCGCCGGATGGGTCGGCGAGTAGAAGCGGGAAACCCGCTCGTTGCCCCGGTCAACGGCCAGGAGGTACTGGATCAGATCGTTGGTCCCGATGCTGATAAAGCCGACTTCCCGGCAGAAATCCTTCACCTGCATCGCCGCCGCAGGGGTTTCCAGCATCATCCCCACCGGCATGGACCGGTCGAAGGGCAGGCCGTCCTCCTCCAGGTCCTCCATGGCGTCGTGGAGGGTCATCTTGGCCTGGCGGAACTCCATCAGGCTGGTAATCAGCGGGAACATCAGCCGCACCTGGCCGTGGGCCGACGCCCGCAGGATCGCCCGGAGCTGGACCTTGAACATGTCCAGGTGCTGGAGGCTGTATCGAACGGATCGGAGCCCCAGCATGGGGTTTCGCTCCTGCTCGTACTGTTTCTGCTGGGTGTACTTGTCGGCGCCGAGGTCGAAGGTGCGGATGGTCACCGGCCGACCCTCCGCCCCGCGAATGGCTTCGCTGTAGGCCGCGTACTGGTCCTCTTCCGACGGTTCGCCCTCGGGCCGCAGGAAGAGAAACTCCGTGCGGTAGAGTCCGACGCCGTCGGCCCCGTTGCGCACCCCCGCCGCCGCCTCGCGAGGGAACTCGATGTTGCCCATCAACTGGATCCGCACGCCGTCGGAAGTCACGGCCTGGACGTCGCGCAGCGTGTCCAGCTCGATCTTCAGCCGCTGGAAGGACATTTCGCGGTTGCGGTAGTCCTCCAGCGTCGCCGGCGTCGGGTTGAGAATGACCAGCTGATTCGTCCCGTCGACGATGAGCAGGTCGCCCCCGCTGACGCGCGTGGACACGTCGTTAAGGCCGATCACCCCCGGCCGGCCCCACGACTTGAGCAGGATCGCTGTGTGCGAAGTCCCTGCGCCAGTGTCGAGGGCGACACCGAGCACCTTGGTATCGGCTAGCTGGGCCGTCTGGGTGGGCGTGAGGTCGTGGGCGACCAGCACGACCGGCTTGGTCAGGTGCGCGAGGTCTTCGCGGCTGTCGCCGAGGATGTTCCGCAGCAGCCGGCGCTCGATGTCCTGCACGTCGCGGATACGTTCGACCAGCAGCGGGTCGTTCATCTGCATGAACCGCCGCTGGTAGTTGCGCATGACGGTGCTGGTGGCGTAGGCCGCGGCGGCGCTTTTCTCGCGGATGATCTGCTCGATGCTGCCGCGGAGGCGCGTGTCGCGCAGGACGCCGACGTGCCAGTCGAAGACGGTGGCGGCGTCGCGACCGAGCTGGGCGGAGATGACCTCGGCCTGCTGCGCAAGTTCGCTCAGCGAGGTCTCGATTGCGCGACCGAGGAGCTGGAGCTCATCCTCCACGCGATCGGCGCTGACGGTGCGAAAGGGAATGCGGTAGTCCTCGGCTTCGAGAACCACCGCCTCGCCGATCGCCACGCCGGGCGCCACCGAGATGCCGCGGAAAATCTCCATCCTTGTGTCCGGCGCGAACCTGATCGCTAGGCCCTTCGAGCCGCATCCAGGGCGTCAGCCCCGGCGACAGACACGCCGGCTTTGGAGCACCAGGCGGGAAGCGAGATACGGGCCGACGGCGGCGCCGCGCCGCGCCCCGTCGTGGAAAGACCGTTACACCATCATGGCCCCGCTGCGAACGCCGCCGCGCGGGACTATCCCTGGCCGAACGAGCTGCGGACGAGTTCCGCCAGGGCCTCCGCGGCCTGCTCGGCATCCGCCCCCCGCGCAGTGATCCGCAGGACGGATCCCTGCGTCGCCTCGAGGAGCATCATTTCCATCGCGCTCTTGCCGTCGACCGTCTCCGTACCCTTGGAGGTATTGCAGACGCTGACCTCGCAGCTGAACTGCTTGGCGACGTCGACGAAGCGCATCGTCGGCCGGGCGTGCAGACCCTCCCGGTTCGGCACGGGCACTTCGCGGGTTGCAACCGTGTCGGCGGAAGTCAATCTTCTCGAAGCCTTTCTGCACCGCGCTGCAGCCGGCGCGCTGAACGGCGCGACACCCGATTACTCATCCTGGAGGTTGTCGGCCTCGGCGATCAACTCGAGGATCGCATCCTTCGAGTCGGCCTGGCGCAGGAACCGGCGGAAGTTCTCGCGCTGCAGGTGCCGGAAAATCTTCTCCATCGCCGCGAGGTGGCCGTCGGGTTTGCTCGCGGGGCTCAGCAGCATCACGATCGTGTAGACCGGCGCCCGATCCAGCGCGGCGAAATCGACGCCGGCGCTCGAGCGGCCGATCGTCGCGACGATGCGCGTGATGCACTCGTGCTTCACGTGCGGAACGGCCACACCCTTGCCGAAGCCGGTGCTTCCCTGGTTTTCGCGGGTGATCGCGGCCCGGGTGATCGTCTCGACGTGCTCGGGCGCGATGACCGAGTGATCGGCGAGCGACTGCACCAGTTCACGGATCACCGCGTTGCGGTTCGTGGCCTGCAGTTCCGGTATGACCGAATCGGGGTGAATCAGTTCCGAAAGCTTCATGGATCTTCCCGTAGCGGCGTGCAGGCCGGCGACGGCACGAGCCGACCCCGGCCACCCTGTCCGACCGCGCTGGCGGCGGGGTCCGCCTCAGGCGGGCGGCGGCTCGGCCTTGCCGTCGTGCTTGTGCTCGCGACGCATTTCCTTGTGCTTGCGAAGCTGACGCTCCAGCTTGTCCACCACGCTGTCCACCAGCGACGCCGTATCCGGCCCGGTGTCCTGCGCGATGAACGGACGGCCCCCGTCCGCCGACACGATGATCTCCAGCTTGAACTGGTCGTGCTCGGCGTCGAAGACACCCTCCACCGAGTGAATCCGGTCGTAGAAGCGCGTCAGGCGACCCGCCTTCTCTTCGAAGTATTCACGCAGGGGCCCGGTCACCTCGACGTGCCGACCCGTCAGTTGCATTCTCAACGATCCACCTCCCGACTCGTGACTCCCGCGCGGCGCAGATCGACCCGGTCGCGCTGCGCGCCGACGCCGGAAGCCCACGCGGCGCGCCGGCCAACGCCTCATCGGCTGGCCGGATCGACCGAATCAGCCCCGCCGAGAGCAGCAGCGGCTATCATTCCGGGGCGCGCCACCGCCCGCAAGCCCCCGCCCGACGGGGGCCGCTGACGACGCCGGTCGCCTCCGGCAGCGCCACAGAAACGTGGCGCTCGTCTGGCGGCCGCAAGTATAAGGGAACAAGCCCACAGAGGGAAAGCGGCCCGCGCCGGAGGTGCCACGGCAAGGCCGGAGGCAGCCGTTCGACGAGGACGCCGTTCCGGGCTACCCTCTGCGGCCGCGTTGAACGAGGGGATCGGGCTTGCAGATCGACAGCTACAACCCGGAACGCCCCAGCGTCCCCGGCCGGGCCTGGTGGATGGCCATCGGGCTGTTCGGGCTGGCGCTGGTGCTCGCCCAGACGATGACCTCGGGCCGCCACGACCGCCGGACCCGACCGGAGACGTGGCCCTTCAGCTTCGTCGTGCCGGAGCCGTTCAACCCCGCGGGCCGGTGGTCGCTGCCGCTGGAGGCCATGCTCGCTTACGAAGCGCCGGCCGGAAGGAAAGACGGCCTGGTGCTGTTCGTCGGCTGGCAGCCCGTCGACAGCCAGGACCGGCTCGACGACCTGCCGCTGCGCGTCTGGCTGGTGGGGCGGGTGCTGGCCGGGCATGACGCGGGCGAGGTGAACCCGCCGGTTTTTGACGCAACCTTGGCGGGCGTCGGCGGCCTCGAGATCGGGGAGTTGGCCCGCCACGATGTGGTTGTTCGATCGTCGGCTTTCCGCGGCATCCAGATCGTCGTGATGGCGATCGCCCCGGGCGCGCAGGTTGACGAAGAGTCGCTCGTCACGTTCGAGTCGCTCTGCCGATCGATCCAGGTCAATCGCCGCGCCCTGCCGAGGTGAAGCTACTGCCGCCGCGCTCAGCTTCCCCACCATCCCATCGTTGATGCAAATACTGGAAATCGCGCGAATCCGGTGAAACTAAGGCCCCTGGGCCGTCGCCAACTCCGATTCAATTCGTACAGATTCTGCTTGAGACCGCGCCGCCCGCTGCGTACTGTGTCGGACACGTCGCGCCACGGAGGGCGTACCTGTACGGCCAGTCCGGAGGTGCGAATGCGCGCTCGACTCTCCCTTCGCGGCTTCTCGCTCATCGAACTCGTCGTGGTCATCGCGATCATCGCCCTGTTGCTGGGGATGCTGCTGCCGTCGCTGCGCGGCGCGCAGCAACAGGCCCATCGCGCGTTGTGCGCCAGCCGACTGCGGCAATGGGGTGTGGCGCTGCAGATGTACCGCCAGGACTACGACGACTTCATCCCGACTGAGGGGCATCTGGGCCTCGGCATCCCCTACGTGCCGAACTCTGCGGGACACGGCAAGCGCGGCACCTGGTACAACGAACTGCCGCAATACCTCGACGTGCCGCGCTATCGCGATCTGGAAGGAGTGAACTGGAGCATCGCCGAGTTGCCCGATGTACACGTGTGGATCTGTCCGGCAAAGAACCGCACCGAATCCCGGATCAGCGCGAGCGGAAAGAACCGGTTTCACTTCGCTATGAACCAGGTGCTCGACGGCACCGGCTCGGGCGACTATGGCGGACCGACAACGCCGGGCTTCCCCGACATGGGTGACAAGCCGCTGCGGGCCTCGCGCTTCGCGGGCAAGGTCACCACGGTGTACATGTTCGACGTCATTCCCAATTCGCCCAGCGCCGCACCAATCAACGTGGCCACGCAGTTCCACGGCGACTTCGCCAACGTGCTCTACCTCGGCGGCGGGGTGGCGGGGTTCCGGCAGGAAGACTTCCTCACGGACACGAAGTACGGCATCCCCGCCTCGCGCTGGCGGCATCCGCACCTCTACTGGGGCTACCTTCCCCCCCCCGCCAACCAACGGCCGCGATAGAACACCAGGCGCGAACGCCCGCCGTTGTCACGCCCCGTCCCGGCGGCGATAACCCTCGACTGCGGGTCGTGCACACGCACGGACGCGCAGGGGATCGGCACTCATGCTCCTCGGCCTGCTCTCTGACAGCCACGGTCGCGCGCTCGCTGTGCGCCGCGCGGTGGCCCTCTTCGATCAGCTCGGCGTCGTCCATGTCGTCCACTGCGGCGACGTCGGGGGGATTGAGGTCTTCGAGGAGCTCGCCGGACGTCCGCTGACCTTCGTCTGGGGCAACACCGACGTCGCCACGCACGGGCTGGTCACCTTCGTCCGAACGGTCGGCCTCTCACCCCCCGCGGCCAGCCCTGTGCGGATCGAACTGGCGGGCCGGTCGATCGCCGTGTTCCACGGTCATGAGCCGGGCTTCGAGGCGGCGTGCAGATCCTTGGAGGTTGACTACCTGTTTCACGGCCACACCCACCTCGCCCGCGACGATCGCCGCGGACGGACACGCATCATCAACCCTGGCGCGCTGCACCGGGCCGCCGTGCACACGGTCGCCACGCTCGACCTCGCCGCCGATCGGCTCGAGTTCTTCGAACTGCCGTCGGGACGGTAGGCCGCGCCGCCCGGGATTGCACGATCGCGACGCCAGCCGCTACGATGTCCTCGCACGCTCGCACCGCCGGCGCATGGCCCGCGGGAAGGGCGCACCCGCAGATCGATGGGCCGCCCGCACGGAGTCCGGCCCGCCACAGGGGAGTGACCGGTGGGTCGAGGGCGAACCTGGTTCATGCTGATCGCCCTCGCCGGCGGGCTCTGGTGGCTTCACCCCCATCCCGAGGCCGGGCTGGGCGAGCAGACCACCGAGGTCACGCTCTGGTTCAACGGCCCCATCGAAGGGCGCCAGCTCGACGTCGTGGACGCCTTTGAGCGGCGATTTACCGACTACCGCGCCATCCTCGGCTCCAGCGCCGTCCGCACGGGCCTCGAAGGCGAGGGCAATCCCCAGCGACTCATGTGCGGCATCGCCGGCGGCGTCCCCCCCGAAGTCGTCGAGTATGACCGTTTCGCCATCTGCCAGTGGGCGGCGCGCGGGGCGTTCCGCGACCTGACCGATCTGATCGAGCGCGACCGCGAAGAGCTGGAGGCCGCGAAGCGCCGCCTCGCCGAGCTCGAACAGGTCGGCGGACCCGATGGCGAACTGAACGCCGCCCGGCAGCAGGTCGCCCAGCTCGAACGGTTCATCATCCGCCCGGAGTCCTACTTCCCCGCCACCTGGGACGAATGCAGCTACGAGCACGACGGACGGGTCGGCCAGTACGGCATTCCCAACTACATGGACAACCGGGTGATGTACTACAACGCCGACATGCTCCGGCAGGTCGGCTACGTGGACGGCGAGGGCAAGCCGCTGCCCCCCCGCACCTGGGAGCAGATTCTTACCAAGCGGGTTGATACCGCCGACGCCCGGATCTCCGGTGACCGCGTACAGAGCGGCTCGGTCGACTTCGTCGCCGCGGGGGTGCGCCCCGGCGACACACTCAGCCACATCAGCGACAAGGGGCTCGTCTCGCGCGTCCTCGTCGATCGCGTCGACGGGCCACATGAACTGACGGTCCGCAGCGCCTACCGCAACCGCCGCCTCGCCCTGCCCGGCGGCGAAAACCAGCACGTCAAGGTGTTCGACCAGGACGGCTACGCCCTGCGGCTCTCGCAGTGGGACGACGACGGGCGCATCCGCCGTGTCGGCTTTGAGCCGCAGCACGGCAACGCCTGGCTATACCTCTACGGCTGGGCCAACGGCGGCGAGTTCCTCAGCGAGGACGGCCGAACGGCGACGCTCGAGGATCCGCGCGTAGTCGAAGCGCTGCAGTGGACCACCGACGTGTTCGACGCCTACGGCGGCGCCGCCGACGTGGTCGCCTTCCGCAAGTCGTTTCAGACCGCGGCGCAGGACCCCTTCTTCATCAACCAGATCGCGCTGCTGATCCATGGCGACTGGTTCCTGCGGGACCTGGCTCGCTACAAGCGCGACATGGACTTCGGCACAGCGCCGCCGCCGGTTCCGCAGCGGCGGCTCGACGAAGGGCCGGTCACCTGGGTCGCGGGCTTTGCCTACTGCATCCCCTCCACCTGCCCGCCCGAGAAGCTCGAAGCAGCGTGGTGGCTGATCAAGTTCCTCTCCTCGGTCGAGGGGGGCATGATCATGAACGACCACGATGCCCAGCGCGAGCGCGGCCAGGGCCGCCTCTACATGCCTCGGCTCGTGGCCAACCGCGACCTGCTCGACGTGCAGATGGAGCGGTACGTCGAGACACCCGAAATGCCGCCGCGCGTCCGCCGCGCGCTGCAGACGCACCTCGACCTGCTGCCGCACAGCCGATACCGCCCCGTCTCGCCCATGGGGCAGGAGCTGTGGAACGCCCTCGCCGACGCCCAGGATCTCGCCTGGAACCACAGTGAGGACCCCGCAACGAAGCGGCCGAAGGCGGTGGCCGGTGTGCTGGCCGACCAGGACCGCCGGGTGCAGCGCTCGCTCGACGAGTTCTTCGGCCCGCCGCGCGGGCGGCCCATGAGTTGGACACCGGTCGTGTGGCTCTATCTCGGAGCGATCGTAGTCGTGTCGGCCGGCGTATTCCTCCATCACCGTGCGCGACACCCGGCGTCAGGCCACGCTCGGCGCGAGTGGTGGGCGGGGCTGCTCTTCGCTTCGCCGTGGCTCGTGGGGTTCCTGGTGCTCTCCGGCGGGCCGATGGTCTTCAGCGCCGTGATGAGCCTGACCGAGTACGACGTGATCAACCCCGTGCGTTTCGTCGGCGCTGACCACTACGCGCGCATGTTCGGCGAGGACTTCGGCGGCCGCGGCGGCACGGCCCAGGTGCTCTACAACACCTTCTACATGGCGATCGGCCTGCCGATCGGCATGGCCGTGGGACTCGCTCTCGCGATGCTGCTCAGCGCCGAAATCCGCGGCATGAGCGTCTACCGCACCCTGTTTTTCCTGCCCGCGATCATGCCGGTGGTGGCCGCGTCCGTGCTGTGGATCTGGGTGTTCAACGCCCAGAACGGCCTGATGAACTGGATGCTCGACATCACCGGGCTGGCCGACCTGATCGACTGGGCCCACGTCCGCCTCGGCTTTCCGCTCGAGACGCCCATCAGCTGGCTGACCGACAAACGGACCAGCAAGCCGGCGCTGATCATCATGGGGCTGTGGAGCGCCGGGGCGAGCATGATCATCTGGCTGGCGGGGCTCAAGGAGATCCCGCGGGCGCTCTACGAAGCCGCCGCCCTCGACGGCGCGGGGGCGGTGCGCCGCTTCTTCACCGTCACGCTGCCGATGTTGTCGCCCTACATCCTGTTCAACCTCGTCATCGGCCTGATCCAGACGTTTCAGATCTTCACGCAGGCGTACATCATGACGCCCAACGGCTATCCGGAGCGTTCGACTTATTTCTACGTCTACAAGCTCTTCGATCAGTGTTTCACCTACTTCAACCTGGGCTACGGCGCGGCGATGGCGTGGGTGCTGTTTGTGATCGTGATCGTGCTGACGCTGATTAACATGACGCTGTCGAAGCGGTGGGTGCACTATGCGGGGGAGTAGTGGCGAGTGGCAGGTTGCAAGTTGCAAGCCTCAGGCGGGCGAGGATCGGTCGGAAACGACTCGCAACTCGCCACTTGCCACTTGCCACTGGCCACTGAACCGTAAAGGACGCGGTCATCCGTGATTGGATCGGATCCAGTCTGGCGCAAGATCCTGCACCACGCCGTCCTGCTGGCCGGCGGGGTGATCTTTGCGCTGCCGTTTGTCTGGCTGATCGGCACGAGCTGGAAGCTGGACAAGGAAGTGCAGAGCGAGGAGATCACGATCTTCCCGCGCCGGCCCGTCCCGCGCGACGCCAGCCCCTACATCGACGACGGCCAGTTTCCGCCCGTTAAGCGCCCCACGCACCGCGACATCGGCCGCCATCGCTGGGACGGCTGGATGCGTGCGGCGCTGGAGGAGGAGATCGGCCGCGTCGTCGACGACTTCCGCGACGACCGCATGGCGGCGCTCGATCCCGTGGTGCTTCGCACGGAGCTGGTGGAGGGGATCTTCCACCGCCTGTTGCGGCTCCTGCCCGATGAAGCTTGGGACGACGAGGAACTCACCTTCCGACAGCGCGTCCGCGCCGCCCTGCACCCCGGCCTCGCCCTCGACGCCTTCAACCAGAGCTACCGGTGCTTCGCCCTCGGCAAGGTGATGGCCAAGGACACGGCGTACAACATCCACGACCTGACCGCCGGGCGGCCCGTCGAATCGCTATGGCGCGTCGAAGCGGGCCCCGGGCAGATCGGGCCCGGCGACGAAAGCGGCCGGACGGTAGCCGTCGTGCATTACGATTACACCAAGACCGATGCCGACCTCGTGACACTGGGGGCCGCGTTTGAGGCGCCCTTCGACCTCGACCGCTTCAAGCGTCTCGAGATCAGCTTCCGCCGCGACGACACCTGGCACGAGGTTCGCGTGGCGGTCGAGCTCGGCGGCCGCCTGTTGCGGTCGCGGTCGGCGCGCTATGCGGGCGACGACACCTGGTGGGACATCACCCTCCAGGAGCCCAGCGCCGACGACGAGCGGCTCGTGCCCAAGCACTACGTCCTGCTCGACGAAGCCGCCACGGGCCCACAATATGACCACGGCCCCCGCCGGATGGTCGTGCACGTCGAGCTTCACCGCAGCAGCACGCCCGAGGCCTTCTGGGCCAAGGGTACCGAGAACTACCGCAAGGCGTTTCAGGAAGTGCCCTTCTGGCGCTACCTCAAGACGAGCATCTTCCTTGTGGTGGTCAACGTCCTGGGCACGCTGGTGTCGTGCTCGCTTGTGGCGTACGCGCTCGCCCGCCTGCGCTGGCCGGGGCGCGGGCTCGCCTTCGTGCTGGTCCTGGCCACGCTGATGATTCCGCCGCAGGTCACGATGATTCCGTCGTTCGTGATCTACCGGTATCTCGGGTGGTACAACACGCTCGCGCCGCTGTGGGTGCCCAACTGCCTGGCGGTGAACGCCTTCGCCGTGTTCCTGCTGCGTCAGGCGATGAAGGGCATCCCGCGCGATCTCGAGGACGCCGCGCGCATCGACGGCTGCGGCTACTTCCGCTCCTGGTGGCATGTGGCCATGCCGCTCATGAAGCCGACGCTGGCCGCGATCGCCATCTTCACCTTCATGTTCGTCTGGAACGACTTCATGACGCCGCTGATCTACGTCAACGATCAGCGCCTCTATCCCCTGGCGCTGGGGCTCTTCAGCTTCATGGCGGGGCGCGAGAATCAGTTCACGCTCATCATGGCCGGCTCGATGATCATGACTCTGCCGGTCATCATCACCTTCTTCTTCGCGCAGCGACACTTCATTCAGGGCGTCACCATGACCGGCGTGAAGGGATAGGGCGCGACGGTGGCGGTCGGGCATGACCGCCGTGCGCGACATCGGGGCGCGCCCGTCCGTTAAGAATCGGCTGCGACTTTGGATCGACGGGGCCAAACGCTATACTTGATCCATCGGATCGTCGGGGTTCCGACGTGCCGCGCTCACCCCGGAGACTCGCCGTGAGCCTGCGTATCACCACCCGGCCGGGACTGCTGCTCGCCTTCTGCCTGATCGCGGTCACCACGCCGACGCCCGTCATCGCGGAGGGCGTGCTCATCCCTGTGCCCAATCGCCGAGACCTGATCTGGGACGCCGATCGCGGTCTGCTCTACATCACCACGGACATCGGCCGGATCGAACGCTACCTCCCCTTCACGCAGACCCTCATCACCCCCTACATCATCGACGCCAGCCTCAACGGCGGCGATATCGACGTCGCCGGCGACTACCTCTACGTCGCCGACGACACGGCCGCAGGGGGCGAAGGGTTTGTGCATCGCGTCGACCTCGACACCGGGGCTTCCACCACGCTGGCCTACGAACTCGAATTCGGGGAGGTCGGTACGTGGGACGTGTGCATCGCCGACAACGGCCTTGCCCTCGTGTCCACGCGCTTCGGCGGCTCGGGCTGGGTGCCGCTGCGCGAACTCGACCTCGCCACCGGCATGTTCACTATCCGGACCGACGTGACCGGCGGCGACGTCCGCCAGAACACGCACCTGATCCGCGGCACCGACCGTTCGCTCATCCTGCTGATGGAGTCGAACACCTCGGCCGGCCCCATCCACCTGTACCGCGCCGCGACTGATTCGTTCGTGCCGTCGGTCAACACCGGCGAGTTTCTGTCCAACGCATTCGGCGGCGTGAATTACGACGCCACGCAGGTCACCGTCGAGGAATTCAACGACATCGTGCTGCGCGGGCCGACCCTCGCCGGGACCGACGCCATCACCGGCACTTCGGGCGCACACGTTCACGACCCGCTCGTCGATATCATCTACGCGATCGACACCAACACCGACGAGATCATCGCCATCCAGCACGTCACGCGCGAGGAGCTCTACCGATTGCCGATCGGCGAGGACCTCTTCTTCCCTGCACCGTTCGAAGAAGGGCAGATGGTGGTCAATCACACGGGCACGCGACTGTTCGTCGCCACCGACATGGGCGTGCGCCAGATCGACCTGCCCTACTCGCTCGCCCGCGACTGTGACGGGAACTTCGTGCCCGACCTGTGCGACCTGGATTGCAGCCGCACCGATCCGAACCTCGGGATGCCCTGCACGTCGTTCGCCACCTGCGGCACGGCCAGCGACTGCACGGCCAACTTCCGCCTCGACGTCTGCGAACCGGACTGCAACAGCAACGGGCAGGCCGATTCGTGCGACATCGCCGGCCTCGTCAGCGCAGACTGCACGGACAACGGCATTCCCGACGAGTGCGAAGATGACTGCGACGGCAACGGCCTGCCGGACGTCTGCGAGATCGACGCCGATCCGAGCCTCGACCAGAACGACAACGGCGTCTCCGACGCCTGCGAGTGTCTCGCCGTCAACGAGCTCAAGCTGTACGCCGGCGACGGTGTGCTCCGCGACCGGTTCGGAACCTCACTGGCCCTGCTCGACAACGAGACGGTTATTGGCGCCTACAACACCGGCAACACCGGCCCGCAGTCGACCGGCCGCGGTTCGGTGTACGTCAACGAGTACGACGGTGAGACGTGGGACTTTCAGCCCGAACTGGAAGACTCCAGCGGCCAGCTCGGCGACGGCCTGGGCATCAGCGTGGCGGCGGCGCAGGAAGTCATCGTCGCCGGAGCGGCCGGCGACGACGAGAACCTGCTCACCGACAACGGATCCGCTGTGATCTTCCGGCGCACGGAGGGCGGCTGGCAACAGGAGCAGAAGGTCACTGGCTCGATGGCGGGTAACTCCGCGGTCTTCGGTTTCAGCGTCTCGATCGATCGCGAGAGCGGCGCCCGCTTCGTGGTTGGTGCGGTGCAGGAGGGCACGACGGGTCCGACCGCCTTTGACGGCATCGGCGCCGCGTACGTGTTCGTCGATCAGAATGGGACGTGGACCGAGGAAGCTCGCCTCGCCCCCGCCGACGGCACGCCCAACCTGTTCTTCGGCTGGAGCACGAGCATCAGCGGCGACGTCGCGGTGGTCAGCGCTCATCGCGACGACACCGCCTGTCCGGCGAACATCAACTGCAACTCCGGCGCAGCTTACGTCTACCGCCGCGTCGAGGGCACGTGGACGTTCTCGCAGAAGATCACCGCGCCAGACCTGGCGGAGGGTGACGAATTCGCCACCTCCGTTTCAGTCTCCGGCGATCTGCTGGCCATCGGTTCGCCGCGCGACGACGACGGCGCCTCGGCCGCGGGGTCAGTCTACGTGTACCGCCAGGTCAGCGGCACGTGGGAGTTCGACGACAAACTCGTCGCTCCTACCCCCGCCAACGGCGATCAGTTCGGTATCTCCGTCGCAGCACAGGGCGACCTGCTGATCGTCGGCGCCACCGGCGACGACGAGGGTGGTTCCAACTTCGGCGCGGCCTACCTCTTCGCCCGCCAGAACGAGACCTGGAGCCAGGTGGACAAGATCATCGCCTCGGACGGAGCCGGTGGTGACAACTTTGGCTTCGCCGTCGCGCTGGGCAACGGCCGGGCACTGATCGGCGCCGACGGTGACGACGACCGCGGTTCGGCGGCCGGGGCGGCGTACCTGTACGAAGGCGTGACCCACTGCCTGCCCTCCGCCACGGCCGGCGCCTGTTGCACGGCGGTCGGGTGTACCGACGTGGCTTCCGCGGCGGCGTGCCAGCCGTTTATCTGCCACGCCACGCTGAACGAGGCCCCCGCCTGCGGCGGCCCCTGCGGGACGATCTGCTGGGGGGACGTCGACGGAAACGGATTCGTCAACGCCGGCGACCGCGGGTTCATCTCCGCCGCCATCGGCATGACCGATCCGGCCACCATCTGTCAGTACGACCTCGACGGCAACGGCTTCGTCAACGCCGGCGACCGTGGCTTCGTCTCCGCCCACATCGGCCTGTGCCCCGTGCTGCCCGACTACCAGAACGGCAGCGGCCAGAACGGCGGAGCGCCCGACACGCGCTTCGGCGAGGCGGTCTTTCAGGGGGCCGGAACAAACTGCGTGACCACGGTCTGCGAGTGACCGCGCGTTGACCCGGCGCGCGCCCGCGGCTAGGGTGATTTCATACCCCCGGGGCGCCCCGGCCGGTTCCCCCCGCGGGGCGCCGCGGACCCCGAACGCCCTGCCGGATCGCCCCCCATGCCCGAACGGATCGCCCTCTTCGGCGGCAGCTTCAACCCGATCCACCACGGCCACCTGATCATCGCCCGGTCCGTGGTGGAGCAGCTCGGCCTCGACCAGGTGATCTTCGTGCCCTGTCGCCGCCCGCCGCACAAGAGCGCCGTCACCCTCGCCGACGCCGAACACCGCGCCGCGATGGTCCGCCTGGCCATCTCCGACGAACCGCGCTTTGGCTTCAGCGACTTCGAGCTTCGCAGCGACGGACCGAACTACACCATCGACACGGTGGCTCACTTTCGGGCGGAACTGGGTCTGGAGGTGTCGCTACACGTGATCATCGGGGTCGACTCGCTCAACGAACTGCCGGGATGGTACCGCGCCGCCGCCCTGGTCGACGCCTGCCGGATCGTGACCGCGCTGCGGCCGGGGTGGGACGAAATCCGATGGGAACAGCTTCGCACGAGGCTGTCGGAGGAGCATATCGCGGTGCTGCAGGCGGGGGTGCTGACCACGCCACGGGTCGAGATTTCCTCGACCGACATCCGCCGGCGCATGCGGGAAGGCAAGTCTGTGCGGTATCTCCTGCCGGAGGCGGTCCGCCTTCATGCCGAACAACACGGGCTATACCGCGGCGGCGGGGCGTAGGATCGGCGGGGGGAAGCGGGCAGCCGGCCTAACGACCGTCTACGCGCGTGTCCTGCGCAAGGCCGGTGAATCGGCGCGAGCCCAGGGCAGCGCCGGGCAGACCTTCGGGCCAGATGCTCAGGGACACGCCGAAGTCGTCCTCAGCGCGGTCGAGCTCGAACGACAGCGCCGAGTACCAGTGCGAGTACCGCCGGATCAAACCGACGGTGAACTCGTTGGTCGTGCCGCGGTCGAGGTCGAACAGCTCGCGCAGCGCGACGGAGTGCTTCTCGGTGAGGCGGTAGTTCAGGTCGAACGCCAGCAGGTTCGAGTTCGTCTCGAGAATGTAGCGATAGCCCACCAGGTAGCCCAGCCGCGGCGACCGCTCCACCACGTACGAGATGTTGTAGATCGCTGACTTGGCGTTGTTCAGGTCCCAGCTCGACTCGGTCACCAGCGCCGTGCGGTCGTTGATGCGCCAGATCATCGAGTTGGCGATGTAGTTGCGGGCGATACTGTCCTCCGGCCGCGTGTACGATGCGTAGCCGTTGGTCACGTGACGGCCCGTGCCGTCATTGAACACGCCGATCTCCCACTCCGTCGTGACCACGTCCACCGTTCGCCGGTCATCCTCGGGGCCGCGCTTGGTCTGGAAGCGGTCGCGGATGCCGATGGTCACGCCGTCGATCTCGTCGATCGTCTCGACGCCCTCGGTGAACGGATGGAGCACGTGTGAGTCCACATTCGTGTGGCTGCCCCACACCGTGAAATCGAGTTTCGATACGTGGCGAACGCCCGAGACATCCCAGAAGGTGGACTGGATGTCCGGATAGACCTTCGTCAGGTACATGCTGCCGCGCAGACCGTACGTACCGAAGACACGCCACTCGCTGCCGGTGAGCACCGTCTGGTCCCACGTGCTGAGCCGGCCGGAGGCGAAGGGCACGACGCGGACGGGGCCGATGTCGAGCGGATAGTCGACCTCCTGGCGGGTGTCGGTGCGGGCCGTCGTGCCCGACGACTCAACGTGACCATCCATGAGGAATTCGCGAAGCGTCTGCTCGCGCGGGCGGTAGCGAACGACGCCGAAGCGGTTTTCGCTGTACAGCGCGCCGCGCCCCAGCGGCGAGGGCCCCATCCACCACAGCCCCAGGTCGGGCAGCGAATCGGTCTGCGTCAGCCAGTCGAGCATCCGCCACTGCAGCAGCCCGGTGGCCGCCCAGTTCTCGCGCTGCTTCTTGAAGTAGAGCAGCGTCTCCTGCTCCTTGTCGTTATCGAACTCGTCCTCGAAAAACTCTTCGAGAAAGTTGCGGTCGGTGATGTACGACAGCTCGAAGCTGACCTCCCAGTCGTCCTCGAGATACTGCCGGTGCCGCGTCAGGAACCGGCCGCGCGAACCGTCCTGGGTCGACGAGACGCGGCGCTCCCGCCCGAGCGAGTCCTCCCCCTGCTCCGAGAGCAGGTAGCTGCGCATCAGGCCGTAGTATTCGTCGCGTTGATACTCGACGTCGGCGCCGATAGCCGGGCCGCGCTCCGAGAAGTAGTCCAGCCGCAGCGTGCCGTCGAAGCCCTCCGGCGTCTCCAGCCCCATGACGTTGAACAGGTCCCAGCCGGTTTCCAGTTCTGCCCCGAAGTCGCCGCTGTAGCCGAACCGCAGGCTGCGGATAGACGTCTCCGTCGTGTCCAGCGTGCCGCGCACGAAGGGCCAGTACAGCACCGGCGTCCCGCCGAGGTTCAGCGTGCCGTGGCGGATGCGGAACGTACCCGCCCGGATCGGCGCGGGCTCCCCGGTCGGCGTGTCTGGCGTGCGATTGATCAGCTCGATCCGTCCCGCCCCGAGGTGGTAGTGGGGCGTGTGAAACTCGTCGGTGGTCAGCTTCGCGTTGTCCGCGACAAACTGGCGATTGGAGAGCTGGCGAATCGTGTCCGCCCGCAAGTAGATCGGAATGTTGCGATCGGTCAGGATCGTGCTGATCCGCGCATCCACGATCAGCGCCCGCTCCTCCTCGACGTCCAGGTAGAGCCGCTCGGCCTGAATGGTGACCGAGCCCTGCGTGAGGATGATGTCGCCTTCGAGGTAGACCGCCTCTGCGTCGAATTCGCCGAAGCCGGTCGAAACCCGCTGCCGCTCGCGGCGTGAGGCCGGCCGACCGGCCGTTGGCGGCGACTCCGCCTTCTCGTCAGGCAGGACGAGCACCGCGGAATCGGCCCGCAGTTCGAAAAAGTCGCTCGTCCCCGGCACGCCGCGGTGCAGATACACGCCGTGGCTCTCCCCGGCGTACTCGATGGTGTCCTGTTCGCCGGCCAGCACGCCGGTGATCGCGTAGGCTTCGCGCCCGCCAACCTCCACCGGCTTGATCTCGCCGCCCGCCCGCAGGTAGATGATCGGGCGAACGTCGTGCCGGCGGTCGCGCCGGCCCAGCCCGGTGGCGTCGAGCACCCGCAGCGCCACCTCCGCGTCGCCCCCGGGCAGCGGCGCCTGGCGGACCACCTCCCGGACGCGCTCCCCTTCGCGATACACGACGGTCTCGGCGGACGACTCGTACGCGAACTCGCGGGCGGTGAATCGGACCGCGCCGGCGGTATTCATGGTCACAAACAGGGCCGGCCCGCTGGTGACCGTGCCGGCAACCTCCGTTACCTGCGCCTCCAGCCAAAGCAGCAATTCGAGGTGGGTGTACCGGACGCCGTCGAGCTCGCGGGGTTCGATCCAGATGACGGCCTCGCGGGCGGCCATCCGTAGGCTTCCGAGCTCCCCGGCGGTCACCGTCGCCTCGCCGACAAGGTGGACGACCTCTACCCCGGAGGCGTCGTTGAAGACGTACGCCAGTTGGCCGCCGAGAGACACCGCGTCGGGAAGCAGGCCGGTGGGCAGGAGGGCCTGATCGACCTGGTCGCCGACAGGGATCGCCGGCTGGGCCAGCGAGGGCACGGTCCCCGCCAGGAGGGCGAGACCCACAAGCAACCGAGGTGCCATCGGCATCGCGAGGTGGCCTTTTCGGGTCGGAAAAGAGGGTCAGTCGGTGCCGCTGCCGCGCCAAGGGCAACACCGACGTCGGCGCGGCGCAGTATAGGTGGGCTCCGGGGGGTGTCAATTAACGCCGCGCAGCAAGCGGCGGCGGGGCGCCGACGCAACGATCCTGTCAGTCGTGCCGTTTGCGCGGGCGCGGCGAGGGGTCGCTCCGCGCCCCTTTGTGCAAGCGCGCCAGGCCGGCTTCGCGCGACGTCCGCGCCCCGAGACCACCCGCTGGGTCAGAAACTGTAACCTGCCCATTCCATCGCGATCGGCAAATCGGTACACTCCAAGTTGTGGCTGGATCGTCGATGCTGCGATAATCCGGCCCCGAGAAACTACGGTCACTCTCCGTCCAATCCCCCATTGGACGGTTCCCCAAGGCCCGGTTTACCCCACCGGGCCGACTTTTTTTCACGGTCGCCACGCAGGGCTCGCGCGCTCTATAATCCGCGGCGCGGTCGAGGCGCTCGGCTGCGCGCGGGCCGCAGGGCCATTGGTCGCCGGTCGGTCGCGGCCCTTCGCCGACCGCCGCACACGGCGTTTCTGTCCTCTCCGAGGGTCTCTGACACTCCCACCATGCCGCAACGATTGGGCTCTCTGCTCCGTGTCGTCGTGTCGCTCGCGCTGATCCTCGGCCTCCTCGCCGTCGGGGCGATGGTGGGCGGCTGGCTGTTGTCGCTTCGAACCGAGCCGCCGCGCAAGACGGTCGAGAGCCTGCCTCCGCTGGTTGAGGCGGTCGCCATACGCCGCGGCGACGTCGTCGAGCAGTTCACCGGCTATGGCTCCGCCCGGGCGGACCGGTTGGCGACGCTCGCCGCCGAGGTGGCGGCGACAGTCACCGAGGTCGTCGACCGCCTCCGGACCGGCACGGCCGTCTCCGCGGAACAGGCACTCATCCGACTCGACGACCGCCAGTATCAGCACGATCTTGCCGCCGCCACCGCGCAAGCCGACGGCCAGGCCGCCATCCTCGATCAGCTTGAAGTCGAACGCCGCAAGATCGAGGCCATGAAGGCCTCTGCCGAAGAAGAGGTCCGCATCGCGGCGGACGAAGTCGCCCGGCTGGCCACGCTGCGGGAAACGCAGGACGCTCAGAAGCGCGAGCACGACATCGCCAAGATGGTCTACCAGCAGGCCCTGCGCACCCGGCAGAACCTAGAGAAGGAACTGGAGCTGATACCGCCCCGCCGTGCCCAGGCCGAGGCGGCCTTGCGCGGCTTTCGGGCGGCGGCCGAGGCGGCCAAGCTGAACGTGGAGCGCTGCACGATTCGCGCGCCCTTCGATGGGCGGATCGAAACCGTCCATGTCGAGCTCGGCGATCGGGTCGGCCCGGGGTCGCCGCTGGTGGTGGTGCTGGACACATCCCGCGTCGAAATCCCCGTCCAGCTCCCGGCGTCGCTGGCCGCGTACGTGCGGGTGGGATCGACCTGTCGGATCGAGACGGAGCAGGGCGACGCGGCTTGGCGCGGCGCGGTGGTGCGGATGTCGCCGATGGCCGACGAGCGGATGCGGACGCTTGGTGTCTACGTAGAGGTCGACAACGCCGGTCTCGAGCGTCCCCTCCTGCCCGGTTCGTTCGTCCGCGCGACCATCGAGGGCCCCACGCACGAGGACGCCGTGGTGATCCCCCGGGGCGCCATCCGACGCGGCAGTGTGTTCTACGATGACGGCGGCCAGGCCCGTCGGATCCCCGTCACGATCGAGACGTTCCTCGGCGAGGGCGCCCTCGTTGACGCCGACCTGCCCGACGGCGCGTCGCTCATTCTCTCGCACCTCGACACGCTGGCCGACGGCGCCCCGATCCGCGTCCAACTCGTGCCCCTCTCGCCGCAGACGGGAGCGACGGAAGCCCGGCTGTCCGCTGATGGCGGCCGGGCGCCCACGGAGGCCGCCCCGTGAAGTTCGCCTCGCGCTGGAGCGTGGACAACCCGCTCCTGGTGAACCTGTTTACCCTCACGCTGCTCGTCGGCGGCGCCTACGCCGGCCTGCGGATGATCCGCGAGATGTTCCCGGAGGCCCGGCCCGACCGAATCCTGATCGTCACCCCCTACCCCGGCGCGACGCCGAGTGAAATCGAGAAAGGCATCACCCGGAAGATTGAGGAGCAGATCAAGGACGTCGACGGCGTCGAGACGATCGAGTCGGCCGTCAGCGAGGGAATGAGCCGCATCTTCGTCGAGCTCGAAAGCGGCTACGCCGACATTCAGAAGGCCGTCCGCGACATTGAGAACGCGATCGACTCGATCCCGCAGGAGGACTTTCCCGAGGAGGCGCTCGAAACCACCGTGGCCGAGTTCGAGCCTCGGTGGCCGGTCATCAGCGTGTCGGTCTACGGCGACGTAGACCCGCGCACGCTGAAGGTGCTTGGGGAGCGCTTGCGCGAGGACGTGCTCAACCTGCCCGGCATCACCGACGTGGTTCTCGGCGGAACGCTCAAGGACGAGATCAGCATCGAGGTAGCCCCGGATCAACTGGTCAAGTACGGCGTTTCTTTCATGCAGGTGGCCGACGCCGTCGGCGCCACGAGCCTCGACCTGCCCGGCGGGCAGATCAAGACGCGCTCCAGCAACATTGCCGTGCGGACGCTCGGCGAGCGGGCCTGGGGGGAGGAGCTGCGCGACGTGATCGTCCGGGCGACGCCCGGCGGGCGCACCGTGCGCCTCAGCGATGTGGCGCGCGTGATCGACGGCTTCGAAGACGCCGAAGTCGAAGGACGCTTCGGCGGCAGCCCCGCAGCCAGCGTCACCGTCTACAAGACGCCCGACCAGGACGCCGTGCGCATCTCGTCGCTGGTCAAGGCACTGGTTGCGGGCCGCATGGGCGAACCGCTCACGCGCTCATGGTCCGACCGCCTTCTCGCCCGCCTCTCGGGTAACGACGAAATCGGCACGGTCTACGACCGGGCGTCCTCGGACCGCTATCCGCCGGGCGTGCGCCTCGCCACTCACGGCGACCTGGCCCGGTTCGTCGAAGGCCGACTCGACCTGCTCCAGCGCAACGGCCTGGCCGGGCTGGTGCTCGTGTTCTTCTCGCTGCTGGTCTTTCTGCACTGGCGCGTAGCGTTCTGGGTCATGACGGGGCTGGTCGTGGCCATCGCCGGCACCGTCCTGGCGATGTACCTCGCCGGTCACACGCTGAACCTGATCTCGATGCTTGCCCTGATCATCGTGCTGGGCATGCTGGTCGACGACGGCATCATCGTGGCCGAGAACATTTACGCGAAGATGGAATCGGGGCTCGAGCCGCGCCTCGCGGCCATCGAGGGGGCCGAGGAGGTCACCTGGCCCGTGATCGGCGCCGTCTCCACCACGGTGGCGGCCTTCCTGCCGCTCCTGTTCATCGAAGGTCAGATGGGGCAGTGGATGGGCGTGCTGCCGGTGATCGTGTGCATCGCGCTGGCGGTGTCGGTCATCGAGGTGCTCACCTGCATGCCCGCCCACCTCGCGCACGGTGTGGCGCCGCACGCATCGACGGCGGTCCACACCGCCCAGTCACCCGCCGGTCATTCGGCCGGCAGCCGCCTGCGGGCGAAGTTGCGCGCCATGCAGCATCTTCTGCTCGAACGTGTGCTGAATCGCGGTTATGACCGGCTCGTGCGCATATGTGTCCGCAACCGCTATGTGACCATGGCCGCGTTCGGGGCGGCGATGCTGATGACCATCGGGCTGGTCGCCGGCGGGCACGTGCCTTTCGTGTTTCTGCAGAAGATGGACTCCGAAACGATCGTCGCCAACCTCCAGATGAGCGTCGGCACGCCTATGGCCCGCACGCGCGAGGCCGCCGCCGTCATCGAGAAGGCCGCGGTCGACCTGCCCGAGCTGAAGTTCGTCTTCTCGCTGGTCGGGTCGCAACTCGATGACGACATGGTCATGCCCACGTCGCAGTCGCACGCCGCACAGGTGTTCATCGAACTCGGGCCGATCGAGGACCGCACGCGCACCAGCGAGGAGGTTCTCGAGGAACTCCGCGCCAGAACCGCAGACATCCCCGGCGTCGAGAAGCTCAAGTACACGACCATCCAGGGCGGACCCGGCGGCGCCGCCATCCAGCTCGAAATCAGCGGCGACCGCCTCGAGGACCTTCGCCGGATCGCGACGGACTACCGCACGAAGCTCGCCGGCTTCGAAGGCGTGTACGACATCACCGACGACTTCGACGCCGGCCGCCGCGAGGTGCAGATCGAACTGTACGACTCGGCGCGGGCCCTGGGGCTGACCACGGCTTCACTCGCCACGCAGATCCGCGCGGCCTTCTACGGCTACGAGGCGCGCAAGATCCAGCGCGGGCGCGAGGACGTGAAGCTCATGGTCCGCTACCCGGAGGAGTTCCGCCGCCGTGTTCACGATGTCGAGTCGATGTACGTCGCCACGCCCGATGGGACATCGGTCCCGTTCCGCGAAGTCGCCCGGCTCGTCGAGGGCGTGGGCTACTCCACGATCACGCGCAAGGACCAGCGCCGCACCGTGACCATCCGCGCCGACGTCAATGAGGACGTGACCAACGCCTACCTCGTCACCGAGACGCTCGCCGGCAGCTTCCCTGAAACCATCGCCCAGTATCCCGGCGTACGCATGCAGTTCACCGGGCGACAGGAAGAAACCTCCAAGTCTTTCGGCTCGCTGCGCATCGGCTTCGCCGTCGCCTGCGCCCTGATCTTCGTCATCCTCACCGCCATCTTCCGCAGCTACCTCCAGCCGATGATCATCATGGCGGCGATCCCCTTCGGGCTCATCGGCGCGGTGATCGGCCATTGGGGGATGGGCTACCCGCTGACGATCATGTCGATGATCGGCCTGGTCGCCCTGACGGGGATAGTCGTTAACGACGCGATCGTGCTGGTGAACTTCATCAACGTGCGCGTCCGCGCTGGCGCCGAGCCCGGCGCCGCGGTGGTCGAGGCCGCGCGGGCCAGGCTGCGGCCCATCATGCTCACGTCGATCACGACGGTGCTGGGGCTCGGCCCGCTCGTGCTCGAGCAGTCCTTCCAGGCGCGGTTCCTGATTCCGATGGCGATCTCGGTTTCGGCAGGGCTTATTTTTGCGACGGTGCTCACGCTGCTGGCCGTGCCGGCGCTCTACATGATCGTGCTCGACATGAAGTCGCTGACCGTGCGGCTGTGGCGCTGGCTGCTGGGCCGGCCCGCACCGGCTCCGGCTGCCTGAGCCGGGCGGCGAGTCAGCGGGCGACCATCGCGCGGAGGATTCCGCAGCCCTGGCGCAGCTTGTCGTCAGGCGCGGCGTAACTGACGCGGAAGTGGGTGTCGCGACCGCTGAAGGTCACGCCCGGGATGATCAGCACGTTGCGGCGGATCGCTTCTTCGACGAACTCCCCGCCCGACGCATACCCGGCGGGCACCTTCGGAAACACGTAGAACCCGCCCCCCGGCCGGACAAACTCGAACGCACCCTCCAGCCCGCGGCACACCAGGTCGCGCTTTCCCGCGTAATCGCGGATGTGCGCAGACATGTCCACGTCCAGCGCCGCCAGCCCGCCATGCTGCACCGGGTGCGGTGCGCACACGAAGGTGTACTGCTGCAGCTTGGCCATCTCGGTGATCAGATCGCCGCGCGCCGCGGCGTACGCCAGCCGCCAGCCGGTCATGCCGTGCGACTTGCCGAACCCGCGCAGCACGATCGTTCGCTCCGGAGCGAAGCGCGCAATGCTCGGGGCGGGGCCGTCGTACACCAGCGTGCTGTAGATTTCGTCGGAGACGATCAGCAGGTCGCGCCGACGGGCAAGGTCCGCCAGGTCGCGCAGGTCCGCCTCGCGGTACACCACCCCCGTCGGATTCGCGGGTGAGCAGATCAGCAGCATCTTGCTGCGCGGGGTGATGGCGGCGTCGAACCGCTCGGGGTGAAGCTGCAGGTCGTCGTAGAGCGGAACGGGCACAGGCTTCGCCCCCGCCAGGGTCGCCATCATCGGATAGGAGACGAAATAGGGATCGGGAAAGAGGATCTCCTCCCCGGGATTCACGCAGGACAGCGCCGCCAGGTACAGCCCGCCCGAGACACCGGCCGTCACAATGACCTCGGCATCCCAGTCGAACTCGCGGCGGATATCCGCAGTGAGCCGCTCGCGCAGCTCGGGCAGGCCGCGCGTCAGGGTGTAGCCGTTGTGGCCCGCCTCGATCGCCGCAATGGCCGCCTCCTTGACCGGCGCAGGCACGTCGAAGTCAGGCTGCCCGATGGAGAGGTTGATCGGATCGGTCAGCGCAGCGCCCAGATCGAAGACACGTCGGATACCCGAGGAGCCGATGTCGGCCATGCGGTCGGCTACGAGGCGCCTGCCTGGCATCCGTGATCCTCCCTGATGGGGCGCGTGAAAAACCGCCGCACGGATGGCTGGTCATCACGCGAGCGGCGGAAATCCCGGGAAAGCGAAGCGGTCGTCCGTTCCAACCGGTGGCGCCTGGCCCCTGCCGGCAGGTGCGACCGACTACTTCTTCTTTTCTTCCGCCGGCGCGTCGGCAGCGGCCTCGTCCTTCTTCTTGGTCTTCTTGCCGACCGAAGCCTTTCGGTGGCCGACCTTGGGAAGGCCTGTGGCGGTGGAGTCGTCGCTCCACTTGCCGACCTCCTGAAGATGCGTGATCCGCTCCGCCCGCGAAAGTACGTTGCGGTGGCGGGCCAGGGTGGACTTGGACCGGAGGGACTTGTCGATCGACATTCGCTTCCTCTTTCTCGCGAGAACCGCCCATCGGCGGTCTTGTTCTACCAGGAATCGCCGGTCAGCGTGCGCTCATAGCCCTCGCACGCGTAACGACCGCCGGCCTGCTGATACGCCTTGCCAACATCCCGCACCCGCTGAGCCAGCACCTTGCCGAGCTGCTTCTGGGCCGGGTCTCCGTAGTTGTAGCCTTCCGTCGAAACCAGCCAGAGGTGGCCGCTTGATCGCTTGACCACCGCCGTCGGCACCCCCTGCTCCGCGAAGAAGCCCTGGGCGACGTAAGCCTCGTTGCCGCTGTCGGGGCGGAACTCCTGCACCACGATATACGTGTTGCCCTTGACCCACGACGCCGTAACTGTCGTCCTGGGCGCTGCAGCCGGGGGGCTCGTCTCGCCCCGCGGGGGAGCGGCAGCCCCACTCCGCAGCGGACCCACGACCTCTTCATTCACCGGCTGACGCTTGGCCTGCTCGATCGTAGCGACCGTAGCCGCCTCATACGAGCGACGGCCCTCCTCGAATCCCGCCGCCGCGCCAAGCGAGCTGCCCACGCGGTACACGCCCGCCGCCGCCAGCACGACGCCCGCCGCGACCGCGGCAGCGGCCATCCGGCTGAGCGAAACCCGCAGCCGGCGGCCATCATAGCTCCAGAGCGGTTCGCCCGCCCCCGCGTCCGCAGGGGCCGGCGCGGCCGACGGAGCGGTCGGCACGGCGGGCACCGGCCGGGATGGCCGGATGGCCACCGGGGCTTCCGTCTCTACTGCAGGAGAGGAAGCCTCGCTGTCAGCCCGACCGCCGTCCACCCAGGCAGGAACCTTGATCTGGCCCTTGGCCTCCTTGGCCTTGTCGAGCACTTCGAACAGCGCAGGAGCGTGTTTCGACTTCGCCATCGCTGGGCCTCCCGGTCGGGCGGTTGAAACGGCCAAGGATAGCGGATTCCCCGCTGTTTTCAACCGAGCCGGCGGAGCTGATTGAGGGTCGCGCGGATATCTTTCGCCAGCGGCGCCTCGAAAGTCACAGCGCCGCGCCCGCCGGGGTCGTCGATGGTGATCCGCCACGCATGGAGGGCGACGCGGGCCAGGATCGGCCGCTCGGCCCGCCGGAGGTTGGGGCGGTAGCCGGGCTTCAGCGCCGAGAGGTGAATCTCCCCCCCGCCGCCGTAGATCGGGTCCGCCGCGAGCGGGTGCCCCATCGTGGCGAGGTGGACCCGGATCTGGTGCAGCCGACCGGTCAGCGGGCTGCACTCCACCAGCGTGTAGTCTCGGAAAACTTCGAGCACGCGGTAGGCCGTGCGCGAGGGGCGGCCCTTCTCGTGATCCACCCGGGCCCGGTTGCCGCTGCCGGTCTTGGCGATGGGCAGGTCGATCAGGCCCGAGCCGTCGAACCGCCCGAGTGCCAGCGCCAGGTAGCGCTTGTCTACCGTGCGGCGCACAAACTGCTCGGTGAGGTGGCGCTGGGCCTCGATCGTCCGGGCGAAGAGGATGACCCCGCTCGCGTCGCGGTCGAGGCGGTGAATCGGCCGGAAGGGTTCGTCCGCGGGCACGAGCTTTCGCTCGTGGAGCAGCTCGGCGATGGTCGGGGCCGAGCCGCGGCCGGACACGGAGAGCACGCGGGCGGGCTTGTCGATGACCAGCAGCCCGTCGTCGCGGTAGAGAATCTCGGGGATGACGCGCCGGGACATGCCTGGCCTCAACTGGCGACCGACGCCCGGCTCAGGCCTCGACCTTGCGCTCGGCCCGCTTGCGGTCCATTTCGGAGAGCAGCTTCTTGCGCAGCCTGATCTCGTCGGGGGTGACCTCGACGTACTCGTCGTCCTCGATGAACTCGAGGGCCATCTCGAGGGTGAGCTTGCGCGCAGGCTTGAGAACGACCGTCTTGTCCGCGCCGGCGGCGCGGATGTTGGTCATCTTCTTGGCGCGCGAGACGTTCACGCCGAGGTCGTTCTCGCGGTTGTGCTCGCCGACGATCTGGCCGACGTAGACCTGGTCGCCGGGGCTGACGAGAAACTCGCCGCGGTCGGCCAGCCCTTCCAGCGCGTAGGCGGTCACCTGGCCGGCCTCGCTGGCGATCATCACGCCGTTGCCGCGGCCGGCGATCGCTCCGCGGAAGTGCTCATACTCATAGAAATTGTGATGGATGATGGCCGTGCCGTTGGTCGCGGTCATCGCCCGGTTGCGCAGACCGATCAGGCCGCGCGACGGGATGAGAAACTCGATCAGGCTGCTCTCGCCGCGCGACTCCATGTTGCGGCAGATTCCGCGGCGGCCGCCGAACAGCTCCATGACCGGGCCGACGTGCTGGCTCGGCACGTCGACGACGCAGAGCTCGATCGGCTCGGTCTTCTTGCCATCCAGCTCGCGGTAGATCACCTTCGGTTTGCCGACGTTGAACTCGTACCCCTCGCGCCGCATTGTCTCGATGAGCACGGACAGGTGAAGCAGGCCGCGGCCCGAGACGTTGAACTCCTCCGGCGTGTGGCCCGGCTCTACCCGCAGCGCCACGTTGCTCTGCAGCTCGCGCTCCAGCCGGTCGCGGATGTGCCGGCTGGTGAGGAACTTGCCGCTGCGCCCGGCGAAGGGGGAGTTGTTGACGCGGAAGGTCATGTGCAGCGTCGGCTCGTCCACGCGGATGATCGGCAGCGGCATCGGCCGATCGGGGTCGGCAATCGTGTTGCCGATGTCCACGTGTTCGAGCCCGACCACCGCGCAGATGTCGCCGCAGCTGACTTCCTCGACCTTGCGCCGACCCAAGCCGTCAAAGGCGAACACCTCGCCGATGCGCTCGCGGGCCTCCGAGCCGTCACGGCTGATGACGACGACGTTCTGCCCGGCCTTCAGCGTTCCCGCGAAAACGCGGCCGATGCCGATACGGCCGACGTAGTCGTTGTAGTCCAGCGTGGTGATCAGCATCTGCAGCGGATCGTTCGGCTTCAGCTCCGGCTGCGGCACGTGGCTGACGATCTTGTCAAACAGTTCGAATACGTCCTCCGGGCGCCGCTTCAGATCGGTCGTCGCCCAGCCCTGCACTGCGGAAGCGTAGACCGTCGGAAAGTCGAGCGCCTCGTCGTCGGCGCCGAGTTCGATGAACAGGTCGAGCACCTCGTCGAGCACGTCTGCCGGCCGGGCGTCGGGGCGGTCGATCTTGTTGATGACCACCACCGGCCGCAGGTGCGACTCGAACGCCTTGCGCAGCACAAAGCGCGTCTGGGGCATCGGCCCCTCGAACGCGTCGACCAGCAGCAGGCAGCCGTCAGCCATCTTGAGCACGCGCTCCACCTCGCCGCCGAAGTCGGCGTGGCCCGGCGTGTCGATCAGGTTGATCTTCACGTCGTGATAGCGGATGGCGATGTTCTTCGCGAGGATGGTGATCCCGCGCTCGCGCTCGAGGTCGTTCGAGTCGAGGATGCGCTCACCCTTGAGCTGCGCGTCCCGGAACTGGCCGCACTGGCGCAGCATGGTGTCCACGAGCGTGGTCTTGCCGTGGTCGACGTGGGCGATGATGGCGACGTTGCGAATCTGGTCGGTCACGGGGAAACCTGTCCGTCGGATCGTGGGGGCTTCGCTCGCCCGCCCTTGCCGGGGCGACGCGGCGAGCCGGGCATTGTAACACCGGCCGGGCAGGACGTCGATCGAACCGGCCGTCAGCGGGGGATCGCCGCGAGGCGCACCACCCCGGCGGCGGTGGGCGGCGGATCGATGACCCGCACCGCCCCGGCCAGCTCCGCCGCCCGCGCGACGTAACGCTCAATCAACCCCGCCCCGAGCTTCGCATACAACTCCACCACCTGCCGCGGGTGGTAGTCCCGCCGCAGGTAGAGCCGCCCGCCCCCCGGAGCAGCCCATTGCGGCACCGGGCTGAGCCGATCCGCCCGGCCAAGCACGGCGATCATGGCGTCCGTGCCCGCGAGAATCGCTTTGCAGCCGATCGTGTGGGGCATGTCGCCGAGAGTGATCTCGGGGCGGGCGTGACAGAGGATCGGCCCGCTGTCGATGCCGGGGTCGATCAGGTGGATCGTCGCGCCGACATACTGCGGCTCCTCGTTGAGAAGCGGATAGAAGTTCGTCGCCGTCCCGCGGTAGTAGGGGGAAAGCCCCAAGTGCATATTGATCATGCGCCCGGCAAACGCCCCCAGCAGCGGCTGGCGGATGAGGTTCGTGCCGTAGACGACCACGAAGTCCGGCCGGGCCGCAACGAGAAACTCGACCGTGCCCGGCGCATTGAGGCCGCCCGGCTCGATGTGGTGCACCGCGCAGCCCGCGCCGGGCGCCACCATCTCGGCGCGGTCGCCGAAGTAGATCTCCTCCTGGCGGGTGCGCTCGGCGAAATGGCGCGTGACGACCTTGGCCTCCTCACCGGTCAGCCCCTTGCCGATCACGGTTGACGGTGAGTAGCCGGTCCGCTCGTACGCGACCGCGCACACGTCGTACACCTCGCGCAGGGCCTGCACGAAGAACCGGTGGCGCGTGTCGACGCTGGTGAGGATGGCGATGCGCATCGCGTTCTCCGCCGCGTGGGGACCCGGGCGGCGCGGCCGCCGCGTCAGCCCGCCACGATATTCACGAGCCGCCCCTTGACGACCTTGATCATCCGGATGGTCCGGCCGGCAACGGCCGCCTGCACCTCCGGATGGGCGAGGGCGATCTGCTCAACCATTCTGTCGTCCGCCTCGGCGGGGACGAGGATGCGGGCCTTGATCTTGCCGCCGACCTGCACGGCCAGTTCCAGTTCGTCCTTTTTCGTCAGCGCCTCATCGAACAGCGGCCAAGGGGCACGGGCGAGGCTGTCGCTGTGTCCGAGCCGCTGCCACAGCTCTTCCGCAAGGTGCGGCGTGAACGGGGCGATCAGCAGCACAAACGGCTCAATCACCGCCCGCGGACGCCGCTTGAGCGGCGTCAGCTCGTTGACGAAGTCAAAGATCGCCGCGATAGCCGTATTGAGCTTGAGCTGCTCGATGTCTTCGCCAACCTTTCGGATCGTGCGGTGCAGCACGTGCAGCGCGTCGCGGTCGGGTTGATCGTCCACCAGCGCGGGCGACAGCGAGCCGGTCTCCTCATCCACCACCAGCCGCCAGATGCGCTGACACAGCTTGAACAGCCCCGGCACGTCGCGCGTGTTCCAGGGCTTGGCCGCGTCGAGCGGGCCCATGTACATCTCGTACAGGCGAAACGTGTCGGCGCCGTACTCGGCGATGATCTCGTCAGGGTTGACGACGTTCTTGAGCGACTTGCTCATCTTGGCGACGATGCGCTTGAGCGGCTCGCCGGTGGCCTTCTCGAAGAACTGCTCGGGCCCGCGCTCCTCCACCTGGTCGGCGAAGACGCGCGATCCGCGCGCTGTCTCGTAGGCGAAGCCCTGGATCATCCCCTGGTTGAACAACTTCTGGAACGGCTCTCGCGTCGACACGCGCCCGAGATCGAACAGGACTTTGTGCCAGAAGCGCGCGTAGAGCAGGTGCAGGACCGCGTGCTCGGCGC
>CAYRSS010000048.1:0-30893 GCA_964426945.1 uncultured Phycisphaeraceae bacterium | reverse complement strand
TCCATCACGAAAAACGGCCGGCCCACCTCGGTCGCGCCGGCGTCCAGCACGCGGGCGATGTTGGGGTGGTCCATCATCGCCAGGGCCTGCCGCTCCTGTTCGAAGCGGGCGACCACCTGGCGCGTGTCCATCCCCAGCTTGATGATCTTGAGCGCCACCTTGCGCTGCACCGGCCGTTCCTGCTGGGCCATGAAGACCGAGCCGAAGCCGCCCTCGCCGATGAGCTGCAGCAGCTTGTAAGGGCCGATCTTCATACCCGGCTTCTCGCGCGCGGGGGCGGCGACGGTCTCGGCGAGGTGGGCCGCTTCGGCGGTGTCGACGGTGGCGGCGTTGGCGGTGGGGGCGTGCAGAAAGCCGCCCGCCTCGTCGTGGGCGTCGAGCAGCGACTGGACGATCCCCCGCAGGGCCGCGTCCCCGCCGCAGGCGCGATCGAGCGCCGCCGCGCGCTCCCCCGCGGGCAGCTCCGCCACTTCCATGAAGATCTGCCGGGCCCGCTGGGTCGGCTGTGGGGACATGGGGCTACTCCTCGTTGCCCTCGCGCAGCGTCCGGAAAAGCACCGCGCGGGCATACGTCCAGAGCCGGGCGGCGGAGCGGGGCGAGATGCCCAGCGCCTCCGCGGTCTGGTCCACGCTGAGCCCGGCGAAAAACCGCAGCCGCACGACGGCCCCGGTTTCCGGGTCTTCCGCCTCCAAGCGGGCCACGGCGGCGTCGACTGCCAGGATTTGTTCGCGATCGGCCGTGGCCAGGGCGCCGACGTCGCCGATCGCCTCCAGCGGCACCCGCGACCCCCCCCGGGCCGCCCGCGCCCGGGCGTGGTCGACCAGGATTCGCCGCATGGCCTGGGCCGCGGCCGCGTAGAAATGCGCCCGCCCCGCCCAGGGCACCTCCCGGGGGCCGACCAGCTTCAGATACGCTTCATGGACGATCGCCGTCGCGGACAGGGTGTGCCCCGGCCGCTCGCCGGCCAGGTGAAGCTCCGCCGCCCGGCGAAGCTGCTCATACACCAGCGGCAGCAACCGGTCGGCCGCGGCGGCATCCCCCGCGGCGGCGGCGGCGAGCAACACGGTGGCATCGGGCCCGGCGGGTGCGGTCATGGGGCGTATGGTAACAGGTTCCCGGGGGAGAAGGGCAGCGGGGGAGGGAAGGAACGCCAGGCAAAGGAGTCAGCTGTCCTCCTGCCCACGTATCCGCGAATGGCGGGACGCCAGATTTGAGATTTCGAATCTGGGATCGCGGGCGCGGCTGACGGCTCGCGCCGCACCCATCGCGAGCAGCCGGCGGCACCGCTTTCCCCCTGCCCCCTTTTCCGCCCCCGAGTCGTCGTGGCCTGTTCCAAAGCGTGGTCGCGCTTCCATCCGGCAGGCGCCTGCGGGTATCATCATGTGAACACAGAGCCGGGCGGGGTGCGAAGCGGGGGAGGAGCATGTCCACGCTGAGTACAGCGATGGCATGCTACCGGCCGAGTACGACCCACCCTACGAAACTGTCGCTGACGGTCGAGCCGGCGCACTTGACACGATGATGTCTGCCGGGGGAGTTCTGACCTCATGAGATACGATGGCGTGGGAGGTCGATCGTGGCCAAGGTGAATGTGCTCAGGGAAATCCTCGACTGGTCTACCGAGCGCCCCGCCTGGCAGCGCGATGGGTTGCGCAGGCTTGTCTCCCTGGGTGAAGTCAAAGAGAGCGACATTCAGGAGCTGGCCCGATTCTGCAAGTCAAGTCATGGTTTGGCGGAAGCGACGGAGCCAGAGCTGCTCACGGCGGCTCATCTGCCTAAAGTGAGGGCCGACAGCACGCCGGTTGCCTTGATATCTCTGATACATCATTCGGGAGTCAATGCCCTCGCATCGGATCAGACCGTTAAGTTCGGGCCGGCGCTCACGGTGGTGTACGGCGCGAATGCCGCGGGCAAGTCGGGATACACCCGAATCCTCAAGCGAGCGTGCCGAGCACGCGGAGCGGAGGAGATTCTCGGCAACGTCGTATCAGGGACTGCGCCGGGGCGGCCGGCTGCGACGATCATTTACCGCAGCGACGGTACGGAACACGAGTACAGATGGGATGACGACAACCCGCCGGATCGGGATCTGTCGAGGGTAAGCGTGTTCGATCGTCACTGCGCAAGCGTGTACATCACCGCGCAGACGGATGTCGCCTATCGCCCCCTCGGGCTGGACCTGTTTGATCGGCTCTCAGATGTCTGCGAAGCCGTCCGGCGGGTTCTTGAGGGGGAACGACGAGCACTGGAGATCGCAGTTGCTCACCTGCCGGAAGTTCCCCCCGGTACCAAGGTGCATGACCTGCTCGCGCGCCTGACATCGCTGACCAAGCCGGACGATGTGAAGCACCTCGCGACGCTGTCTGAGCCAGAGATCACACAGCTCGAAGACCTGCGCAGGCGGCTGAGCGACCTGCACTCTGATGACCCGCAGAAGACGGCTCGGACACTGGAGATCCGAGCAAAGCGCATCTCGTCGCTCGTCGAGAGGATCGAGGCGGCGACCAGACTCCTCTCCGATGAGGGCGTTACGGGCGCGTTTGGTGCACGTGATCGAATGAGGGATGCCCACCGAGCAGTGGAGGCGGTTCACCGCGAGACGTTCCAGAAGCAACCGCTTCCGAATACCGGTTCGGATTCGTGGCGGGCGCTTTGGATGGCTGCGGAGCGGTTCTCGAATGAGGATGCGTACCCGGAGGGAACGTTTCCTGTAACCGACGCGACAGCGCGGTGCGTGCTTTGTCAGCAGCATCTGCAGGATGATGCGATTGACCGTTTTCACCGCTTCAGCGCCTTCCTCCGCTCGGAGATGCAGCGCGAACGCGATCAGGCATCCGCGGCATATGAGCAGCGTCGTGCCGCGCTGCACGCGCTCCTGCTCTCCGACGACACGATGACGGAGGTTATTGACGAACTGCATCTCGAAGAGCCCGAGCTTGCGGAGCAGGCCGGAGCGTTCCTTGAAGCTGCCCGGCACCGCCGCGTTGCGGTCATGAACTCACTCGGTGACGAGTCCGTCTCGGCTTCGGAGCTACCGGTTCTTCCGGCGCTGCCGGAGGGAGTGCCTGCGTATGTGGAACATCTCCGCAAGCGAGCCGGGGAACTCCGCGGAACGGATCGTTCGCAGACAATCAGGCACATAGAAGCGAACCTGCGTGAACTCGAAGCAAGGCAGATTCTTGGCAAGCACCTTGACGCCGTGCTGGGAGAGATCGAACGCAAACAACGGCTGGCGGCGTATCAGCTGTGTTTGGAAGAGACGAAGACCAACGCGATCACACGCAAGAGCAGCGAGGTTACCAAGCTGGCTGTAACCGAGCAGCTTACGAAGAGCTTCAAGGATGAACTCACCGCACTGAGTTTCCGACATGTTGAAGTCGAGATGGTCGCTGCCGGCGGGTCTCGCGGCGCGCTGTATCACAAACTTCAACTCCGGCGGGCACCCGGCGTCCCCGTGCCGAAGGTGGTCAGTGAAGGCGAGGCGCGCTGCCTGTCAATCGCGTCCTTCTTTGCGGAACTCAGCACAACAGACGACCGCTCCGCGATTCTCTTCGATGACCCTGTCTCGTCACTGGATGACGCTTGGCGGCGATATGTGGCAGGAAGACTCGTTGAGGAAGCACGAGCGCGGCAGGTGGTCGTGTTTACCCATGACATTGTCTTTCTCGTCTCACTTATGGAGAGTGCCGAGAAGGCGTCTGTCGATCTCAGACATCAGTCATTGCAGCGAGGCTACACCGTTGCCGGACTCTGCGAGAGCGGACCCCCGTTCGAGGGCATGAAGGTCAGAGATCGCATCGGCTATGTGAAGAATCGACTCCAAGCCGCGGGCAAGCTGTATCGCGAGAATGAGCCGACCAAGTACCGGGAGGCCGGACAGCACATCTATGGGCACTTGCGGCAGTCATGGGAGAGAGCAGTGGAGGAAGTGCTGCTCGGCGGTGTTGTGGAACGGTACCGCAAGAGTGTCGAGACGCAGCGAGCTAGACAACTCGGTGACATTACGGATGAGGACTGCAAGGCGCTGGACGCCGGCATGGGCAAATGCTCGACGTGGGAAGGCGGGCATGACCACGCGGCGGCCGAGGGTTCGCAATTTCCTGATCCGAGCGAGATCGAGCAGGATGTGCAGGCGCTGGAAGCGTGGATAAAGCGGATCCGCGACCGGCGAGAGTGAATGAGAGGTCGCGCACTGAGTGTGCCTGACTCGGGCGATGATACGCCTCGCCGACCGGTGGCATGCTCGCGCTGTACTCAGCGTGAGCATGCAAGCGGACACGGGCTCAATCCGCAGGACGTGGCCGACGAAGGTGGTCTGACCGGCACTCCGCGGGCGGGCGCGGCAGGCGCGAACTGGAGCCGAAGGGGATCGAACCCTCAACCTCCTGGTTGCAAACCAGGCGCTCTCCCAACTGAGCTACGGCCCCGAGGCGGACGGGCGACCCGGCGGGTCGGCCGGGAGTGGGATCGGAGGCGGGGGGGAGCGTACCACACGTCGCCAACGCCGCCAACGGAGCCGGGGGGACGGCGGCGATGATCCCTCACGCCGCGTAGCCGACTGACCACGATCCACAACACCGCGACCCCCGGTGAAGACCCAGGCCGCTTGATCGGTGCAGGCGCAGGCGGCTGTCCCGCGCCAGCCGGTCGGGGTGCGTGCGGGCTTGGCGATGGGATTCTTGCGGCGGGTTACGCGGGGCGCCGTCTTCGCCGCAGGGCCGCCGCCGCGGCGGTGATCATCAGCCACGCCGTGGCCGGTTCGGGGCTCGGGGGCGAGGGGTCTTCGCCCGGTCCCGGCGGACGCGGGCCGGTCGGCCGGGGCGAGACCGGCTGATCGAGCGGCGGCAGGGCGGGGTTGCCCGGGTTGTCGAGCGACGGCGCCGGCTCGTCTTCGATCCGCGGCGGCGAGACGGCGATCGGCGGCTCGGGGTCTAGCAGGTCGATGAGCGAGTCATCCTGTCCCGACGCGGGCGGATCGTCGGCCAGCGAGCCGGGGTTGAGCGGATTGTCCGTCGGCCGTGCGGGCTGCGGGTCGGGCGGCATGAACTCCGTATTCGGGTCGAAGGGTATCGACCGCGCGGCATCGGGCTCGCGCGGGCCGGCGATGAACGAATTCACATTGCGGCCGGCCGATCCGCTTCGTCCGCCTCCTCCGCCGCCGGCGGGTGCGCCGACACGCACATTCGAACCGGCCCCCTGACCGGGCGGCAGCCCGCCCGCGCCGCCGGGCACGTCGCCCAGTCCGCCGCCGCCGCTGGCGTCGAGCTGACCGGGCCCTTCGCCGCGGATGAACCAGGTCATGAGTGTTCCGGGCGGCGCCTCGATCTCCGCGGCGATGTCGAACGAGGCCGGGTCGCCGAGCTCCGCAGGGACGTCGGCTTCGAAGACGAAGCGCAGTTCACCCACGACGTCGGGGCGCGCGGCGACGGCCACCGCGTCCGCGAGTCGATGCACCGCGTCACCGACGCGCACCTCGAAGGTGCGCACGGTGGCGGCGGCGGTGGTTTGGCCGTCGGGCGCCGTGATGTCGAGATGAATGGCGAATTCGACGCGCGGCGCGCCGCTTCGGCCCATCCGGCCCAGCACGCGGCGCAGGCTGATGTCGCCCTGGCCGGTGCGGTCGTCGCCGCGGCCGTCGGCGCCGGCGGCGCCGCCGTGTTCATCGGCGCGCAGCACGAGCAGTTCGGTCGCCGGCGCGGCGGCGTCGAGGGTGTGCGGATGTCGGAAGACGACGAAGTCGCCGCTTGGCCAGTGAGAATCGGTGATTGGGTTCGGATCCACGATGCCGGCGAATGCGGCGCCGGCGAGCAGCGCGTGCATCGCGCCGCCGCTGATCAGTCCTCTCATGCCTCGCGCTTCCCCCCGCAGACGTGGCCCGCGGCGCCGTGGGTGTGCGTGCGCAGCCGACAGCGCCGACCGGCCAGCCTGCACCGCACTGTAGGCGCGCAACAGTCGGCGATCTATCGCGCAGAAGGATTCCGCGGGCGGCGCGGCGGTGTCACGAACTGGCACCGGTTGAGGCGGGGATTATCAGGCGTGCGCGGCGGCCGGGTCCGAAAAAGAGCGGTGGTTTGCGCCCGATAACGCGGAGGCGGTGGGGCGCGTCAGAACCGACCCATCAGCGGAATCGGCGTCAGCGTGATGCCGCCGTTGGCCAGCACGCCGAAGTCGGTATCGAGCGTGGTATCGCGGCTCCAGTACGAATCACGGGGGTAGGCGAATTCGAGCACGCGGCCGTGGTCGTGTTCCTGGCGGTGAAACTCGAGCGGAATGGCCTTCATCGACAGCGGCACGCGGTGGGTGTGGCGGTGGATGTCCTCGGGGATGACCGCGGGGAAGTTCACGCTCCAGAAGCCGGGCGCGGGCAGCGGCTCGGTGAGCAGGTCGGCGATGAGGGCGCGGGCGACCTGCGCCGCGCGTTCCCAGTCGGTCTCGATGTTCTTCTGGGCGTGCGACAGGGCAATCGCGGGCAGTCCGAGAATCGCAGCCTCGCGGGCCGCGGCGATGGTGCCCGAGTAGAACACGTCCACCCCCGCGTTGGCCCCCGCGTTCACGCCGGACACGACCAGGTCGATCGGTTCCCGGACCAGCTCGTGCACGGCCAGGCGTACGCAGTCGGCGGGGGTGCCGTCGACCATGAACGTCTCGCCGAAGGGCGCGTGGTCGACGCGGCGCACGTGAACCGGGCCGCGCAGCGTCAGGCGATGGCTGCAGGCGGACTGTTCGGAGGATGGCGCCACGACGAACACCTGTCCCATCGCGCGCACGGCGTGATAGGCGGCGCGCAATCCCGGAGCGTCGTAGCCGTCGTCGTTGGTGATCAGGATGTTCATAAGCGGCGCGTTACTCGCAGCAGGCCGAAACTGTCGCGAAAACCCGGGGCGCGGGTCGGGTCTTGCCACACGTTGTTCTGAGCCACATTGAAGCGGCAAACGACGCGCCCGGCACTCCGGCCGGCGAGGGCCGGGGAGGCCGGGCGTATCGTATGCTGAACGTGGCGAATTGTCAGGGTGCGGCTACGCCGGGGTTGCGGCGGGCTCACGGGGTTATTGGACCGGCTTCCGGGACGTGATTGTCGTGATGAACAAAGTCCATGTCGACGCCAGACCCGTCCTGCCGCAATTGCCGCAGGGCGCGCCCTGTGTCCGCGTGACCGCGGGCGCAGGAACACCCGCGGAGAAATGCTGGAACCTGAGCCGCTGCGCGACGCTGATCGGCTCGACCCGCAAGGCGCACATCGTGCTCCACGATGCGGCGGTGGCCCGCGCCCACTGCGTGATCGTCAACACCGGGACGGACGTGCTGCTGAAAGACCTCTTCACCGAGGACGGCACGCTGTGCAATGGTCGGGCCGTTTCGCTGACGGCGCTGCACGACGGCAACGTCATCGAGCTGGGTGAAAACAGCATCCACGTGTCGATGACCGGCGCCTCGGCAGGCGTGGGCGACGCCCACAACCGCCCCGCGCCGACGCGCATGGCGCTGCCGGTGAAGCTGTGCGACCTCGATACCGGCCGCCGCTGGACCCTGCAGCCGGCGGTCGCGATGCTGGGCAGCGCCGACTCGGCCGACGTGCCGCTGACGGGCGATGATATCGACCACGCCCACGCGGTGCTGTTTCGCCTGGGTCGCGGGCTGGCGATCTACGACCTGACCGGCCGGGGCATCCGCGTCGACGGTCAACCTGTGGTCGTGTCGCTGGTCCGCGAGGGGCAGGTGATCCAGATCGGCGCGTCGCGGCTGCAGCTCGGCGATCCGCCGGCCCGCAGCGACGGCAGCGCACCGCCTCGCCCGGCGGCGCGCGAGCCCGCGGCGGCGCACCCGGTGGTGGCGATCCCGTCGCCTTCCGTGACCCGTCCGGCGGCGGTCGCTCCGGCCGCCGCGCGTCGTGTTGCGGCGGCTGCACAGACTGCTCCCCGACCCGCGGCGCCCCCGGCGCCAGCGGTGGCCGAGGCTCCGGCATCTCCCGCGGAATCTGCGTCGACGCCCCCGCCCGCGCCGTCGGCCAACGAGCCGCTTGATCCGATCATGCGCTCGCTGGCCGACCTGGAGCGCGAAATCGCTTCGCTTCAGGCGAGCATCAGCGACTCCTGGCGGCGGCTCAACTCGGAGACTGATGTGCAAGCAGACCCGACGCAGGATCTGAACCCGACGCCCGAATCACTGCTGAAGCGTTCACAGGAACTTGAAGGTGTCGAGGCCGCGCTGCGCGGCCAGCTCCACGACCTGACGCGATGCCAGGAGCAACTCGCGGAGCGCGAGCGGGAACTCGCCGCGCAGGCGGCGCGCATTCACGAGGAGCGGCTGAAGTTCTTCCAGGATCAGGCCGCGTGGGCCAAGCGCAAAGCGGAGATCACCCGCCGGGCGTCGGAACTTGATCGGCGCGAGCGGCTGCTCGCCGAGCGCAGCACCCGCGCGCAGGGCTGAGCCTACGACGGGCAGACGACATCGTCGCAGCCGGTCTCCGGCGTGAACGTCGGGGCGCCGAAGCGCGCGTCGGGCACGCCGCGGTTGAGGCCGCTGCCGTTCTGCCAGTCGGGCAGGGGCGAGCACAGGCCGATCTCCGCGGCGATGAAGCCCCGGTCGCCGGCGTTGATGAATCCGTTGCCGTCCATGTCCAGCGTGCAGATCAGTTCGGGGGCCGTCTGGCCGATGGCCGCGGCCACGAACCCCCGGTCGCCCGCGTTGACGAACCCGTTGCCGTCGGCGTCGCCGTAGCAGCCGGTAAACGTCTGCGGCAGGTGATCGGCCACGCTGCAGACAAACCCCGTGCAGGCGGACTCAAGCACTTCTGCACACGCACCGCCGGCGCAGCAGGCCCCGACCGATTCCGTGCTCAGTGTGCCGAGGATTTCGACGGCCACCACCGCGCCCTCGCCGCCCACCTGCCAGTCGTTGCTGGAGGCGTGGTCAATGGTGCTGGTGTAACCGCTGCCGATGCCCGCCCAGTTCCACACGCCGTTGACCAGCGGCTCGGAGGACGACTCGGCCACCAGCCAGTAGTTCTGCGAGGCGGAAAGCGTCGGGTGCAGGACCGAGTCGAGCACTTCTTTGACCGGGTTCCAGCCGACCGCCGAGACCGGGAAGGTCCAGCTTTCGAGCACCACGCCGCTGGGATGGCTGTAGCCGAGCGTGTCGGTGTCGGTGCGAAGGCTGAGGGTGACGGTCGGGTGTCCGCCGGTGTCGTCGTTGTTCATGAACCAGACGCTGACGCGATCGAGCACGTAGCGGCGCTGCGGGGTGAAGCGCAGGCCGACGGTCTGCGAGGTCGAGACGTCGAACCCGATCAACCCGAAAGGGCTGCCGAACGGGTCGTCGGTGGCGTAGAGGTTGTGCTGTCGGCAGTCGACCTCTGCGCAGACGGTGTCCGCGCCCTTGTAGGTGCCGCCGGCGGTGAAGCAGGCCGCCTCGGTCTGGGGTCCGTCGCAGGAGAGATCATCGGCGAAACAGCAAGCCCCCGTGGGCGTCGGCACGATGGTGCACAGCTCGGGCACGGCGCCGGCGCAGATTTCGTCCCACTCGGTCAGGCAGCAGTACTCATCCGCGAGGCAGACCTGCTGGCAGCAGGCGAGGTCTTCGCAGGCGATGGTCCCGTTGGCCGTGTCGCAGGCGCCGCTGCCCACCTGGCCGCAGGCCGTCGTCGGGGGACAGACGAGCGTCGCCTCGTCCACACAGATCGTGTCCCACTCGTTCTCGCAGCAGAAGTCGTCGAATCCGCATACCACGTCACAGCAGGCGGCGTCATCGCAGTAGGGTGTTTCGTGTGCGACGCGGCAGTCGCCAGCGCCGGGGTCGCCGCACTGGGCCTGCGTCGGAGAAGACAGCGGCCCGGTCAAGAGAAGTACCGCGGCGACAAAGCCGAGCGGGGGAGTGGTGCTGCGGATGCGCATGATGACGCTCCCTGGTTGCGTTGGAGATGAGCAACTCGCCCGGCGTGCGCCGTGGCGTGCCGGTCCGGCCCTACGGGGGCAATTATAGCCGTTGACAGGGCCGATCCCAAACCGCGGCGGTCAGGCTTACTCGGCGGCCTGTTCGCGAGCGTCGTCGTCGAGCGGATCGGGTTCCGCGTCGTCCGGGCGCAGCACGGGGACGTCGGGGCGCGGGCGTGACTGGGCCAGGATGCGGCAGAAACGATCCTGGATGTCTTTGTACGGAGCGCTCCCCCCCTTGTAGCCGTTGAAGACGATGGCGAACGCGTAGCCGCCATCGGTGCCATCGACATAGCCCGCCAGTCCGCGGATGCCGCGCATGGTGCCGGTCTTGGCGGCGATGCGGTTGCCGGTGTCCTTAAGGCGCGACTTCATCGATCCGTCGACGCCGGCGATCGACAGGCTTTCGCGGAGCAGCTTCCCCTCGGGCCGGGCGTGCATCCTGGCGAGAACCGCAGCGAGCTGGCGGGCGGTGCAGGCGTTCTCCCGGCTCAGCCCCGAGCCGTCGGACACCACCAACCCCTGCGCATCGATGCCCAGGCGGGAAACGGTGTCGCGGATCGCCTCAGCCCCGAGCGGCCAGGAGCCGCGCGCATCGACCCGTCCGCGCCGCCGCGCGAAGCTGTAGCCGGTGCGCTTGAGCAGGCACTCGGCGAAGAGGTTCTGGCTGTCCTTGCCTACGCGCGAGAGGACCTCGGCGATCGGCGTGCGCGTCGTGGCAATCACCTCCGCGCTGGGCGGCAGTGTTCCGTCAGGGCGGCGCACCAGCCCCGGCGTCACCTCGCCAGCCACTCCGACGCCGCGGTCGCGCAGGATCGCGCGGAGGGCGTCGCCGGTGATACGCGGCGGATCGGCAAAGGGCGTCGGGCCGAATGTCCACTTGCGCGAGCATCCACCGTCGATTTCGTAGCGGTGCGTGCCCGCCGGGTGGCGAAGAATCGGCTGACCCTTTCCGCCGGTGCGGCATTGATTCACGATCGTCAGCACGTCGGATGGCGGAAAGATCGATACCGTCGGAGGGGCGCCGGCGGTCGTGGGGGTGAGGGTGATGTCGACGCAGTTGTCGTTGAAGTTCAGACCCGCCACGGGCGCGGCATACCACTTGCCGAGGTCTTCCGATTCCCAGGCGGGGTGAACCCACTCGCGGTCGAAGATGCCGTCGTCGACGATCAGGCCGCCGGGGAACGAGCGGATGCCCGCCTCGGCGAGAAACGCCGCCCAGCGTTCGAACTCGGCCGCGGGCGTATCGCCGCGGCGCCGGGCAACCCGCGCATCGCCGAGCGCCGGATCGCCGTCACCGAGCAGGATCAGGTTGAACCCGTCCGTGGCGAGCCGGGTCTCGAAGGCAAACTCCGGCCCCAACTCGAGCAGCGCCGCCGCCATCGTGAAGATCTTCATCGTGCTGGCGGGGGTGAGCAGCCGGTCGGCCTCGTGGGCGAAAACGACTTCCCCGGAGGTGAGGTCGATCACGCAGGCGCCGACGGCGGCCGAGGCGTGGGGCAGGTTGCTGACCAGGCTCGACAGCTCGTGGCGGGGAACGGGCTGAGCCGGGGCGACCGCCGCCCAGAGCAGCACAGCCAGCGTGGCAATCGATCGAAGGTGATTCATGGCGGATCCGTCATCCTTGACGGTAGAAGCCCCCGGCCGGCCCGAGGTTCGTGGTTTGGATGGTAAGCCTGCGCGCCGCGGCGGCAAGCGCGTCGCGGAGTTCGGGCGGTCGCCGTGAGGCGAAACGGGCGGCGTCCGGGCCGGCCGCCGGCTCCCCCCGGCGGGCTGATCGGCATAGAATGGCAGCCGGAAACGCAGTCTTCACGGAGTTCCCGTCCATGACTTTCCTCGCTCTTGTTGGTCCGACCCACGGGCGTCGGCCGGTGCGTCCGAGCATTCTTCCCGCCGTCGCGGCCTGGCTGCTGCTGCCGTCCCTGCTGTGGGCGTGCGCCCCGGTGCCGCCCCCGACGGCGGCGGCCGCGGATGCACCCGTCGTCAGCGGTTCAGTCGAAACGCTCGACGGGGTGCGCGTGCTGCGGCTGTGGGGTCGCCCGGAGGAGCGCGGCTACGCGCACGGTTACCTGCTCGCCGAGGACACCCTCGCCATGGTGGCCGAAGGGCTGCTGCATCCCGCGATCTTCCCGGAAATCGAGGCCTACGAGTCCGGCGTGCGCGATCGCATGATCCACCTGATGAATTTCCCGCGGGACCGGCGACGCGAGCTGGAGGGGCTGCTCGCGGGCGTCACCGCCCGGCTGGGGGCTGAGAAGATGCAGCTGCCGCGCGTCAATCGCGCGCTGATGCTCGACGACCTCGTCGCGCTGAACACGTTCGCCGACTGGGCGGGCATGATGTGTTCGACCTTCTCGGCTTGGGATGATCTCGTAGAAGGCGGCGAGACCCTGACCGCGCGTAACCTCGACTACACGCCGCTGCCCGCGCTGCGCGAGCGACAACTGCTCATCGCCCGGGTCGATCCGTCCGGCGGCCGGCGGCGGTGGGTGACCGTGGGCTGGCCGGGGGTCATCGGCGCCTACACCGCGATGAACGAAGCGGGGGTCACGGTCAGCATGCACGATGTCAACCAGGAGAAGCCGGCTGGTAAGGGCCCGTTCACGCCGCGATCCTGCGTGCTGGCTGAGATCATGGAGGCGGCTTCAGAGGGAGACGCGCTCGTCACGGCACGCGACGTGATGAAGGCACACCCGGTCGCCTGCGGAAACAACATCCACGTGTCGATGCCGTCCGATGGCGGGCCGAAGGCCGCCGCCGTGTTCGAATACGACTCCGACCGCGAGCGCAGCGACGGCGTGACCGAGCGCGGCCCGGGCGACGGCGACGCCCTGGCGCTGCCGGACGCCGTAGCATGCACGAACCACTACCGCGCGCGAACCGCGGCGGCCAAGTGCTCGCGCATGGAGCGCATCGCCACGGCGGTGCGTCAGGCGGCCGAAAGTGGCCAGCGGCTCGACGCGGCCGCAGCCCGGCGCATTATCGCCCAGGCGGCAAACGAAACGACGTTGCACACGGTCGTGTTCCGGCCGAACGCGAAGATGTTCGACGTCAGCTTTGCGGCGGGTGCGGAGTCGGCGAGCGACAGCCGCGTGCACACCTTCCGCCTCGAAGATCTGCTGCGCAAGCCGTGAAGCGCGGCGCGGTTTGCCCGCTCCGCGGGCGCCGGCTAGAATCGCCGCCGCAGAGGCCAATGCGAGGCCGGCCGCCGCGCCATGGGGCGAGCGGCGACGGCGCGACATCGCCGCCCGGCCTCCTGGAGCAGCTCATGTCCGACGCAACGTCTCAGCCCGCGCCGCCGCCCGGCGATACGATCACCTTTGATGAGTTCGCCAAGGTCAAGCTGCGCGTCGGGCGCGTGGTGGAGGCGGCCCGCCATCCCAACGCCGACAAGCTGCTCGTGCTTCAGGTTGATCTGGGCGCCGAGCGGCGGCAGATCTGTGCGGGGCTGGTCGGTCATTACGAGCCGGAGCAGCTCGTCGGGCGGAACATCATCGTTGTCGCGAATCTAGCCCCGCGGATGATGCGCGGCCAGGTGAGCCAGGGGATGCTTCTGGCGGCGAGCAACGCCGAGCACACCGAGGTGATTTTCCTCACCCCGGAGCGCGACATCGCCCCCGGCAGCGGCGTGTCCTAGGCTCGCGCGCGATCAATCGGAGAACCTCGTTTCCGCCTCGATCTGGGCCGCGGTGATGCGCCACATCCGGCGGGACTCCGCCGCCAGCAGCAGGTCGTCGCCGTCAAAAGTGATCGACTCGATCTGGTGCCCGCCCGGATAGGCGATGCGCCGCGGCCGCAGCAGCGTCGCCAGGCCGCCACCCTCCGACAGCTCGAACACCCACGCCTGTCCATAGCTGCAGATCGCCAGTTTCCGGCCGTCGAGGGACGTGTCGGCGCCGGTGGCCATGCGCACCGGCAGCGTCGTGACCGGCACGGCGTTCATCGCCAGGTCGCTGCCGCGCGAGCGGGCCTCCATCAGCCGGACGAACTGCCCCTCCGCCTCCTCGAGCCGGTAGAGCACCGGCGCACCGAACAAGGTCTTGGTCAGGATGTGAATGCGGCCGTCGTGGATGAACAGCGCTTCGGCGTCGGGCAGGTGCTCGCCGTCGTAGGTGTAGACGTAGCGCTGTTCGACGTCCGCCTGGTTGATCGGGAGCTGCGAGATGTCGGGCTCGCGGATGCGGTAGATGGTGTGCAGCGGCTTGCTGCCGCGGTTGTCACCGATGTCACCGAGGTAGAGGAAGCCCTGGTCGTCTGCGGCGATGTCCTCCCAGTCGCGGTTGAGGGCCCGGGGAACTGGCACGGTGGCGAGGTGTTCGCCGGTGGCGGAGAGGGCGTAGACCTCGGCGGGAGATCCGGAGTCGTTGTGGGCCCAGAGCACGCCCGGCTGCGTCCGGCTGGCCACGAGGCCGGAGCACTCGCGAAGGCCAGCCGCGCCGATCAGCCCCACGGGTTCAAACCGTATGCGCCCTGGCTCCCCGCCGTTCGGCGCGGCGCCTGCATTCACCAGCAGGCAGAACGCCAGCGCCGGGATCAGGAGACTTCGAAGCGGATTCCGAGGCACCTGGGTCATACGCAGCGTCGAACCCCCGAGGGTAGGCGATCGATTCGAACCCGGCTGCCAGCACTGCGGCGCCGGAACGCCCCCAGGCGACCGCCTCGGGCGAGGCGGCCCTGCAATCGGCAATCCCCGAGCCGCGACAACTGCCAAACCCTCCGAGCGGATGGTTCGATGAATCACCCATGCAGATCCGGGTGCTCATCATCGTGGGCGGCGGCGGCTGGGGGCGCGAGGCGATGGAGATCATACCCGCCCTCAGCCCGGCGTGGGAGAAGACCTATCTCTCCACGCCTGACTGCGCCGGGTGGCTGCGCCGCAACGGGCTCGAGGGCGACATCCACCTGGTGCCGCCCATCCGGACCGGCGCACCGCGGTCGCGGTCTGCGCAGGCGGTGGCGCTGATTCGCGCCCTGTGGGGCGTGACGGTGCTGTTGCTGCGTCGGCGGCCGCACGCGGTGCTGGGGATCTGCTCGGATCTGTCGCTGCCCGCGATGCTGCTGGGGGGGCTGATGGGCGCGCGGACCTACTACGTCGAATCGCTGACGCGCGTCACCACGCCGAGCCGTGTCGCGCGGCTTCTGGATCGGCTAGGCGTGGTCAATCGCCTGTTCGTGCAGCATGAGGCGCTCGCTCCGAAGCTCAAGTCGGGGGAGTGGGTCGGAGGCATCCTGTGATTCTCGCTACCGTGGGCACTTCCGCCGGGTTTGACTCGCTCATGCAGAAGCTCGACGAGCTCGCCGCCGGGCGGTTTCGCGGGCAGGAGTTCGTCGCCCAGATCGCCACCGGTCGCTATGAGCCGCAGCACATGACCTGGTTTCGCTACAGCGAGCGGATTCCGGAGCTGTTCCGGCAGGCGGAGGTGATCGTCGGACACGGCGGTACCGGCACGACGATTGAGGCGCTGAAGCTCGGCAAGCCGCTGGTGGGGCTCGCCAACCGCGTGCTGGCGGATGACCACCAGCACGAGTTCCTTGTGGAGTGTGCCCGGCGCGGCCTGCTCATCTTCTGTGAATCGCTGGACCATCTGGGCGACTGCATCGCCCGGGCGCTGGCGCGGCCGCCGATGATCGTGGATACCGCGCGGTTCGGACGGCGGCTGGTCGCGACGATGGAGGCGGATTTCGCCCGATGCGCCCCAGCGGGGCGATCGGATCAGAGGCCCGGCGCGCGGCTCCCCACATAACGGGCGGCCGCGGTCGCCAGCGTCGAGCCGCCTGCCACGGCCGTAATCACGGCCCGTCGGGTGGGACGCGCGATGCGGCGGTTCTGACCGCCGTGCGGCTGCGTGTGGTTGGTCGGGCTCCAGCGGGCGAGATGCTGACTGACGGTCGCGCGGAACTTCATGCGTGGCTTCCTCCTGTTCGGTCGAGCCGGACGCGCCCCGCGACCTCTGCCGCGCTGACTGCCGGTGTCGAACGCCCTCCCGGTAAGAGAACCTACAATACCTGACCCCGCCGGCGGGCCTTCGCCGCGCTTCCGGACCCGAGTCCCGACTCCGCGTCCGCATACCCATGGGGCGAGCCGACCGCCATTTTCAGCACTGTGACGTGACGGCGACCCGGCCAGGGCTGCCCATGTCCGGCGGAGTTGGGCGAGGGTCCCGACTGCGGGATCTGAATCGCCAACGTCGGCGATGGGCCGTGAACTGACCGATAACTTCAGCCTCGGCGTGCGTGCGTCGATGCAATCGACATGGCCGGGCCCGGTCCGTGCGCGGGCAGGGTGCCGGCGCCGCCGTGTCTGCAGTCGCGCGTGGTGAGCAAGCCGCCGTCCGATTCCCGGACGACGGGAGGTTGTGAGGAGTCGCGGACATGTACCTGGAACACTTCGGACTGCGCCTGCTGCCTTTCGAGGATCGGGCCGATCCGCAATTCCATTTCGCCACGCCTGAAGCAGCGGAGACGATCGCGGCGCTCGAGTACGCTGTGCGCTACGGCCACCGGCCGGCGATCGTGGCGGGCGAGGCGGGCATCGGCAAGACGATGCTGGTCCGTTCGCTGCTCCAGCGGCTGCACAATACGGATCACGCCGTGGTGATCACCGTGCCGACCGGCGACGGCCGGCACATCATCCGCGAGGTGGCCAAAGCGTTCGGGCTGACCTTCTCGGGTCATCCGACCACGCGCCGCTGCCTGGCGCGGCTCCGCCGCTACTTCACACAGCACGCCCGCGAGGATCACCACGCCGCCGTCGTGTTCGACCAGGCGGAACACCTCAACGCCGAGGAGATGCTCAAGGCGGTCGCCTTGAGCGAATTGCAGATCGACGATCGACGACTGGCCTCGGTGATTCTGGTCGGTCAGCCGCAGATGCTGACGACCCTGACCGCCCCCGAGTTCGCTCGCTTCCGTCAGCAGGCGTTCACCGAATCGACCCTGACCGGGCTCTCCGCTTCGCAGACCGGCGAGTACATCAGCACGCGCCTCCGCGTGGCCGGCGCCGCCAATCCGGACCTGTTCACCCCCGACGCCGTGCTGCGCATCTGCCAGCACACGGGCGGCAACCCGCGGCTGATCAACCAGCTGGCCAACGCCTGCCTCGTCGCCGCGTACGGCGCGGGAGCGGAAACCGTCGACGATGACATCGCCCGCGAGGCCGCCACCCGGATCAAGCCGGCCGGCGCCCCGCGCCGGCCGCATGAGCCCCACGTGATCTTGCAGCGTGACAAGGTCGCCCGCACGATCACCGCCGCCCGCATGGACGAGCCGCCGATCGGCTCGGCGGCAGACACCCGCCCCGCGCCTGCGGCCGGCGCCTCCTCGGATTTCGAGGACGCGGCGGATCACGAGCGGGGCGCGGGGATCGAGACCACCGCGTCCTCACGCGGCCGCCGCCCCGCGGGGGCTGGCGGGCGCCGCGTGTCGGACGCCGCCGCGAGGCTGACCGCCATGGCCGGCACGACCGACGCCGCCGTCGCCGCGGATCGGCTCGAAGCGCTGCTCCGCCGGGCGGACCGCGCCCGGGCGATGCAGGACGCGAACCTCGGCCACTACGGCGCGCTGGAGGAACATCTGGAGGGGCTGACGCGCAACGCCGAGCGGCTGCTCGATGTGCTGCCCGCGGCGGTGGAGCGGGCTTCGGACGTGCTCGCCGACCTGACCACCCGGAGCGAATCGGTGCTGGAGCGCTTCGAGCGGCGGCTGGACTCGATCGAGCGTCGTGCCGAGTCGCTCAGCGCCGCCTCAGGCGAAGCGGAACAAAAGGAGGCGCAGCTCGAGGAGTCCTGCGCCCGCGCTGCGCGCATTGAGACGCGGATGACGGGCTTCGCGGAAGAGCTGCTCGAGAAGCTGGAACGTTCGCAGGAGAAGGTCGCCCTGCTGATGACCGCGCTGGAGAGCGGTGACCGCGCTCATGCAGATCTCAAGACGCTCAGCCGCGAAGTGGCGGCGGTCGTCGAGACCTCGCGGGCGGAAATGGACCGGCGCGAGCAGGCCCTGCGCGACGTGATTGGTCGCGCGGAAGCCGTGCGTGAATCGTGCACGCCGGAGAAGATGGCGGCCGTAGAGTCGCGGTTCCGCGCGATGATCGCCGAGCTCGATCGGGACCAGGCCCGCGTGACGGACGGTCTGACCGAAGCGCGGACGCGCGTCGACGAGGTGCTCGCCGCGGTGGAGGCCGCCGGCGAAGGCGCCGCCCGGCATCGCGACCAGTTCACCCAGCAGCTCGCCGACATGGACAAGCAGGCGGCGCGGTTCATCCAGAACGCCCGCCGCGAGCAGGAAGAGGTCCGCGCGGTGTTCGAACAGGTCTCGCGCATCTCCAACGAGGCCGCCGGCCGGACCCACGAAGCCGAGGAGGCCGCCCACACGCTCGACGGTCTGCTCAGGGACACTGCCGCGGCGGTCGACGACGTGCGCCGCGCGTCGGGACAGATGGAAGTGATGCAGCGCACGAGCAGCACGATGCTGGTAGACATCGGCGCCGCCTGCGAGCGCGCCGCCGGCACACATCGGCAGATCGAGGGCGCCCAGCGGCTGCTGGAAGACATCACCGCAGCGCGACAAGGCGCAGCGGAAACCTCCGAGTCGCTGCGTGCCATCCTCCGCGACGCGTCGCTGGTGAAGGACGCCGCGACGGCGGCGCTCGGCGACCTGCAGCAGAAGTCGGCCCAGATCGGCTCGCACCAGGCCGCCGCCAGTTCGCTGCTGGGCCAGTTGGTCGAGGCGAACCGCAGCGGGCAGGCCGTGCTGCGCGGCCTCGACGGCGCCTCAGAGCGCGCCGCCGAAACATCGCAGCACGTCGATGAGCGGATTACCGCCTGGCAGACTGCCGTCGCTGAGTCCGACCTGGTCAGCGGGCGCATTGAGGACGCCGTCCAGAATGGCAAGGTCCTGGCGGATGACGTCCGCCGGCTGATCGACCGTCTCGACGGCGCACATGGCGCGACCGCGAACGAACTTCAGCAGGTCGGCGCCGCCTGTGAACAGCTCCGCACCCTTCAGACCGAGGCGGGACAACGCGCCGAAGCGCTCGCCGCGCTCGTCCAGCGAGCGGGCGAAGCAGCGGCGGTGCAAGAGACCCTCAACGGTTCGGTCTCCCGCGCCGCGCAGACCACCACCCGGATTCAGGCCGTGCTCGAAGACGCCGAGCGGCGCCTTGCCGCGCTCATGGAGTCCGGCACCGGCGCCGAGGAACTTGTCGGTCGCCTTACGGGCGCTCGATCCCGCGCGATCCAGGCCGTGGAACGCCTCGACGCGGCGATGTCCGACTCCGACGGCACGATCGAGCGGATTCAGCAGTCTGCCCAGGCTGCGTCCGCGGTCACCGAGCAGGCCGAACGGCTCGTGGGTGCGATCAACGCCCTCCGCGGCGACGTGGACGACCGCGTCGACGCGATCGAGCGCTGCACGACGGAAGCCGCGACGGCGCAGGAGCAACTGCAGCACCTGACCACCGACATGTGGTCGATGCGCACTGACATGGATGAGCGCATGCAGCGCATGGCCGCGGAACAGTCCCGCGCAGAGAACCTGCTCAGCCGCATCACCGCCTCGGCCGACGCCCTCGGCTCGGTCTCGGCCGAGATCGGGACGCTGGTGACCACGGCGGAGGAGCGGGCCCGCGCCGTGCGGACCGCGATGGAGGGGGCCGACGAGATGACCGCGCGGCTCGCCCACTTTGCGGCGGTTGCCGAGTCTGCGGAGGCCGGCGAGTCGAAACTGGCGGCTACGGTGCAGGCGGCGGACGAGCTCGGCCGCCGGCTGGAAGCGGCTCTCGCCGAAGTGCGGGCCGACAGCGGCCCCGTCGCCGACGCGGCACGCCTGGTCCAGCAGGCGGACGGCCTCGCGCGTTCGGTGGGCGGCCTCGTCGAGGACGGCCGCCGCGTGGCCGACGTGCTGCGGGCCGAACGCGACACCGCCGAGACCGTGCTGCGCACCCTTGAGGACATCGGGCGCCAGGCCGAGCGCATCGCCGCCGAGGTTCAGGAACGCACGACCGAGCTCAACGACCAGGTCGATCGTGGCGAAGGTGTGATGCGCCGCATCGACGAACAGGCCGACACCGTGGTCGCCGGCGAGCGGCTCATGCGCGAACTGGTCGCGCAGGCGGAACAGCTCTCGGCCCAGATCCGCGGGCTCGACAGCCGTGCCGCGAAGCTCGACGACAAAATCGAGCAGGCCGTCGCCCGGCCGATGGCGGCCGTCGAGGCGGCGCAGACGCAGGCGGCCAAGCTTGAGTCGGTGTGCGCGGCGGTGCGCAAGGTCTTCGCGCAGCTCTCCAAGTCGGCCCTGGAGGCCAACGCGAGCAGCGCCACCTTCGACCGCACCAGCCGCGAGGCGACCGAGAAGCTCACCCAGCTTCAGCAGGAGACCCACCGCGCCGCCGACACGCTGCAGGAGTGGGTGGCCGAGGCGGCCCGGGCGCAGGAGCGCCTCGCCCGCACGCTCGCCCAGGCGCCGACGATCAGCCAGACGCACCCGGCGGGCGGGCTGCAAGCCCTCTCCCGCGCGTCCGAGCCGCTGGGGGCGATCGTCAGCAAGCCGGCGGAGCGCATCGGCCGTCCGTCGCGTCAGGCCCCCGAGCCACAGGAAGCCGACGAGCCCATGGCGGATGCGCAACTCACCACGGCAGACGCGGCCGTCGGTCGCCCACGCTCGCGCGCCGAGGAAATCGCCCGGCTCATCGCCGACGCCCGCAAGGCCAAGGCGAAGTAAGGCAACCCGGTCGCCGCGTCAGGGCGAGACCTCCCGGGCGTAGAGCACGACGTCACCAAGGTCTGCCGCGCCGTCGCCGTTGCCGTCGAAGAGCGCTTCGCACGCCGATGAGGCCGGGGCGGCGGGCCCGGCGAGGCAGTCGCGCAGAGCCGGCCAGTCGTCGAGCGTGACCGCGCCGTCTCCGTTCCCGTCGAACAACAACGCCGTCGCCAACTCATACGCGCCGATGTCGGCCGCGCCCGCTATCGGCCGCGGCACGCCCGTCTGGTGGCGCACGTACTGCCACAGGGCCGCGTGTTCGGGCAGCACTTCGCCCGCCAGCGGACCGCCCGCATTCACGCAGGCCGACGCTTCCGGCAACCGGAAGTCCTGCGTCGCGAAGTCCGCGAAGCCCGGGCTTGTGCCCGTCACCCAGGTGCCGTCATCAATCAGCACGCCGTCGGTGCCGCCGAACGACTGCGCCCAGCCGGGCTTGACCCAGTTGTGGCTGAGGTGCAGCTCGCCCGTGTTGTCCAGCAGCGACAGGTCCGTGCCCGGGTGCGTGGTGAACAGAATGTTGTTGCGCATGTCGCAGGCTTCGTCGTTGCTCGACAGGCGGAAGATGGTCGTGCGGTCGGTGCGCGTCGAGACAATCGTATTGTGGTGGAAGTAGAGCGCGCCCTTGCGGTAGGTGGTTTCGTCGCCGTTGTCGCCGCCGTAGTGGCAGATCTGCCGGTTGCCCGCGCCGGCCGGCTCGATCAGCACGTTGCCGTAGACAAACGTCTCGCGATACGTCGGGTCGCTGCGGATCAGGCCGCTGTCTTCCCCTTCGACGAGGTCAAGCTGGCGGTTGCCCCCTTCGATCCAGTTGTAGCGCACGACCGTCCCGGCCGATCGGTCCTTGAGGTTGTTGCCGCCGGCCCCGGCCAGCAGCGGGCCGAAGCGGTTGAACTGATACGTGATGCCGATGGCGGCGGTGTAGGCGTTGTGATGAAAGATGCTGCCCGAGTTGCCGTTGCTGTGCAGGTAGTTGCCCTCGATGAGGATGTCGCGGCTGGCGGCGTCATCGCTTGAGGCCACGAACAGCCCATTGCCGCAGTCGCGGATGATGCAGCCGCGGATGGTGATGTGAAAGCCGAGCTCGACGAAGATCGCCGAGGCGGCCGAGACGTAGCTCTGCACCGCCCCGCTGTCGTCCGTGAACGAGGCCGGCGAGCGTGCGCCGCGGATGTCGAGATTCTCGATGACGATCCACTGCGCCGGGCCGTCGGCCGGCGTGCTCGACCCGCCGATCTTGATGACCCCTCGCTGCTCGGACCAGTAGGAAAGCTGCTGACGCGTCGTGGCGTTTTCGCCGTCGATGACCGGCAGCTCGCCGCCCGGCCCGGCCACCCCGCGAAAGACAATCGGCGCCGCCGCCGTACCCGCGGCCGCGACGACCCACTTTTCGCGATACGGCGCCGCCCGCCAGTGGATCAGCACCGTATCGCCCGCGGCCAGCGACTCGAGCGGGACGTCGCCGATGTTGGCGAACGGCCGGCCCGGGCCGACTTCGTAGAGGGCCGCGCGCAGCGGCGCCGCGACGACCAGCAGGCAGGCGGCCAAGCCCCCGGCCGCGCGGCGACGAGCGATGGCGAAACTCACGTTGATGAAGGACATGCTTCCCACTCCTGAGGCGTGGGGTGTAAAAATGGTCTGGCTCCGCCGCGAGCCCGGTTCCCCGGGCCGTGAAGGCGAATAAAGCGGGGGCTGACCCCGGATTAAACGCTGGATTGTCGACGCTGGAAGCATGCGCCCCGACCCGGCCGCAGCGGCCCCGGCCGATTATAGGTCCGGCCCAAGCCCCCGGCCCCGCGCCCGGGCGGAGGGCGCGGTGAAGGAGTGTACGATACGGGCGGGCGGCCGGAAGGCCGCCTGCGTGGCATGCCCTCGCCGTACTCGGCGTGGGCATGCGCTCGGTCGCGAGTCCGCCACCGTGAGAAGAGGAACCACAGAGAGCACGGAGTGCGCACGGAGGGCACGGAGCGGCGCCGGATGGGGGCGTGGTTGTCGCGGGGAGGGCGAGGCTCCTGCCGAGCCCTGCCGGCTCGTGCGAGATTCCTTTCTCGCGCGCCGCTCCGGCGGATTCCCCTCCGTCAAGCCGACGTCTATTACACCCAGCGGCGACCGAGTCGCGCGCCGGCCCGCCGGGGGCGACGCCCGCGCCCCGCACGGGTAGATTCTCCCCCATGAAAACACCCATCGCCCCGTGGCTGCGGCTGGCGGTCTTGTCGGCGGTCGTCGTCGGTCTGCACGGCGTCGGTGCCCCAGGCTTCGCCGCCGAGGCTGACGCACCGCTCATCGTCCACCCCACCTCCCTCCTGCGGGGTCCGGCCAGTGCCCCCTCGGCCGTCGTGGAGGTCCGGCTCGGGCGGCCCCTGCGCGGCAGCGAGATCATCCGGGTGCGTCCCGCCGGGGAGGATCGCGACCTCTTCGCGGGCCGCCCCGCGGTCAACGCGCCGGGAGAGGCCGTGCGCGTCGCCGTGCCGATGTCCCCGCGCGTGGAGGACACGGAGATCCTCGTCGCCGTCGTGCTCGACACGGGCGAGCGCATCTTCGAGCAGCGCGTGCGCGTCGACCGGCCCGAGAGCGGCTGGACCGTGCACTTCATCCCCGGCTTTCACTACGACCCGGTGTGGTGGAACACGCAGGCCCACTACACCGAGACCGGCTACCGCCTCGGCAGCGAGGTCGGGCCGGGGCTTACGCTGGTCGAGGAGTACCTGCGCAAGCTCCGCGAAGACGAGGACTACAAGGTCGCGCTGCACCAGCTTCCCTACCTCAAGTCGTTCGTCGAGGCCCGGCCGACGCAGGTCGAGGAGCTGCTCGCCCGCGTTCGCGAGAAGCGCGTGTCGATCGTCGGCGGGACGTACAACGAGCTGTCCACCACGCTCATCTCGGCCGAGGCCACGGCCCGCAACGCGATCTACGGCACGCTTTTTCAGACCGAAACGCTCGGCGGCGACGGGCGGGTGTTCTGGCAGTGCGACGTCTTCGGCCACGATCCGTCGTTCCCCGGCATCATGCGGGCCACCGGCCACACCGCCGGGGCGTTCGCCCGCGGGCCGTTTCACCAGTGGGGTGCCCCGCGCGATCAGGTGAACTTCCCCAGCGAGTTTCTGTGGATGTCGCCCGACGGCGAGTCGATCCTGACGCACTACATGACGGGCCACTACGGCTATGCGTATGCCCCGCTGGCGGTCGGGGCGAACACCGCGTCGCTCGACCCGGCGCGGTGGGAGGAAACCGTCATCGGCATGTTCGAGGACCTCAAGCGGCCGGCGCTGACGCATCACGTCATGCTGCCGATGCACATGGACTTCATCCGCCCGCTGGAGAACCTCGGCGACGTCGTGCGGTGGTGGAACGACAACTACCTGTCGCCCAAGGCCGTCATCAGCACGCCCGAGGCGTACTTCGCGGCCGTGCGCGGGGAGATCGGGCGGCGCGACCTGTTCCTGCCGGTGATCACGCGGGACATGAACCCGATCTACACTGGCTGCCAGGTGTCGTTTGCGGACCTGAAGACCGCCAACCGCGCCTGCGAGACACGACTGCTTGAGGCCGAGGCCCTGGCGACCTTCGCCGCGCTGGAGGGCGCGCCCTATCCGGCCCTCGGGTTCGACCGCGCCTGGCGTCAGCTTCTCTTCGCCGCCCACCACGACGGCATCACCGGCTCGATGTCCGACCAGGTGTATGTCGACATGCTCTACGCTTACCGCGACGCGCTGGACCTCGCCACGGCGATCCGTGAGGGGGCGCTGACCTACCTGATGAAGCGCGTCCCGCCGGCCGAGACGGAACTGGATTCGTGCGCCTGGAACCTGACCGGCGCGCTGCGCAGCGGCGTAACCACAGCCATCCCCGGTTCATTTGAATATCGCAGCGAGGCGGTGCCGGCGTGGGGATACAGTTGTGCCCCGGTCACCGGGGCGATGTACACCTCGTTTCCCTCCGAGGACCGGCTCCAGACTCTGGAGAATGACTACCTGCGCGTGCAGATCGATCTCGATAGAGGCGGCGCCATCGTCAGCCTGTTCGACAAGAAGTTGCAGCGCGAGTGGCTCACCGGCCCCGCGAACGATGTTGCGGTGCTCGACGAGTACAGCTCGCTGCCCGGTCATGGCGAGGGCCCGTGGCACCTCGCCACCACCGGCGAGCGGACTTCAGGCCTTGGGATTCCCGCGACAATTTACGAGGCCGGCGGTTTCACCGTGCCTACGCTCACCATCGAAGCCAAAGGCCCGCTCTTTACCAAGCGTCAGACCTACAAGCTGGTCGACGGCCGGCTCGACATGACCACCGAGATTCTCGACTGGAAGGGCTCCGACAAGCTGCTGCGGGTCGAGTTTCCGATCAACCTGCCCGGCGGCCGGCCGGTCCATCAGACCGCCGCCGCCGTCATCGGCCGCCCCTTCGCCCGCGACGGCGACGCCGCGAAGGACCCGTGGTCGCTCGATCAGGCGGTGTGGCAGTGGGTGGCGCTCGGCTCGGTTTGTGCGGTGGAGATTGCGGAAGGCGACCGGGTGGTCCATCGCCGGGAGCTGGGCGTCGGCGAGATCATCGTCGATCCGAAAGGGCCGGCCGCGCTGCTCGCCGCGGCGAACCAGTTGGCCCGGGCGCTGGTGCAGAGCGGCGTGACCAGCACAATCACCCACGTCGACAGTCGGCGCTACGGCGATCTGGCGCTCGACTCGAACGTCCCCGATTTCCGCGTCGTGCTCGGCGCCGACGCGGCCGAGGCGCTGAAGGTGATGCTGCCCGGCGCGCCGCCTGCGGGGTTTGCCTCGTGGCTGGAGCGCCCGCGCGAGCTGCCGCTGCTGGTGCTGGCCGATGAGGCGGCGGCGGCCGCGGTCATCGAGCAGCTCGACCGCGACCACCGCGTCCGCCTGCCGCTGGCCTCGTCGGCGGTGCCGCAGCGTAGCGTGGGGCCGTCCGCCGGCATCGCCCTGATCAACCGCGGATCGGTCAGCGCGCGCGTCACCGACGACGGCACGATGGCGCTGAACCTGATGCGCAGCTCGACCGGCTGGCCGGCGGGGGTGTGGATCGACGAGCCCGCGCGGCGGCTGCCCGACGGCGCGCCCTTCGAGACGATGCACGGCTCGCACGTCTTTCACTACAGCCTGCTGCCCTACGCGGGCGACTTCCGCAGCGCCGGGCTCTCGCGCGAGGCGCAGTCCGTCAACCATCCGCTCTTCCGGCGCACGCTGCCGACAGCGCCAAAGGGTGGCGACCCTGCAGCGCTGCCCGCGTCTTACTCGTTCATCGGGATCGAGCACCCCGACGTGCTGCTGACGGCGATCAAGCCCGAGGGCTTCGCCGAGGCCCGCTGGGCCACCGCGGCCCCCGGCTCGGCCGCGGCGACGGAGCCGGTGAAGGCCGTCGTGCTGCGGCTGTGGAACAGCGCGGGCCGCCGCGTCGAGACGGGCATCCGGCTCCACCGCTTTGCGGGCAGCGCGTGGCGGGCCGATCTGCTCGAGCGTCGCGGCGAGCCGCTGCCGGTGATCGACGGCGCGGTGCGCATCGCGCTGGAGCCCAATGCCATCGCCACGGTCGTCTGCGCGGTCGAGGCCGCGACGCCCGCAGGGGACGCCGCGGCCTATGACCCGGCCCGCGGCGATCTGTCGCCAGCCGCCTACTGGCTGGAGAACCGCGGCGAGGGCGTCACCGGCAACGGCCTGATCTCCGTCGCCCCGGCTCGCCGCTGGCTCGTGCTGGAGGAAGGCCGCGCGTGGACCCCGGTGCGCGTCGTCAACAACCACCGCACCGAAGACGCGCTCGTCGACTTCGCCGCCGAGCGGCCGCGGGAGTACCGCTGCTACATCGACACGACTCCCTTCGGCCTCGATCTGGGTGCACACCCGATGGCCGACAACGGCAAGCTCCGCATCCCGCCCGGCGGGACCGCCGAAGTCGCCGTGGGCATTGAGCTGCCGCCGATGAGACGGTGGACCGGCTCCGATCGCCCGTCGATGGCAACGATCATCGTGCGCAGCCAGTACCCGTGGCAGGTCTCCACCTCGCTCTGGATCGACCGCACCGGCGGCGCAGCCGCCGCACAGGCCCAGGGCGCGGCGGCGTCCACCTCGCCGGAGATCGAGGTCCAGTGCCTGCCCGCGGTCACCACCGGCGACGGCACGATCACCGGCTTTGTTTTCAATCGCACCGACGGGCCCATCACCGGCGAGGCGAGCTTCATCGCCCCGCAGGTTCTGTGGCCCAAGATGAGCGCCTGGCGCGAGCGCATCACCGTTCCCCCCGGCGAGGCGGTGGCCGTGCGCACGACGCTGCGCGGTGGGCCGGCCTCATGGGTGATGCTGCGGTTCACCGGCGGCGGGCGCATCGCGTACAGCGAGCCGGTGGCGGTGATGCCCGACAGCGAGGCGGTGCTGCTGCGGTTCGACGCCGGCCGGCTGCGCCTGCGCGCGGGCGAGGCATCGCGGGTGAGCGTGGTCGCGATGAGCGCCGACGGGCTGGATGAGGCTGCGCCGATCGCCCTTGCGCTGCCGATGGGGTGGCAGGCTGCCGAGGTCGAGCGCCGCGCGACCGGTCTGGGCGGGTCGGCGTCGCGGCTCGACCTGGCGTTCGACGTGACCGCCTTGCCCGGCGCACCGCGCTCCGGCGAAGTGAAGGCCACCGGGCCCGGCGGCGCAGTGGCCCGTGTGGAGGCGATCGTCGCGCCGGTCCAATCCGCCCGGCCGGCGGTCAGCGACGTAACCATCGACGGCGATCTGAGCGAATGGTCCGCGGAGGAGTTCACCCACGTTGGCGGTCCGCTCGGGCGGATGCGCGCCGCCGTGCGTTACGGACCGGAGGGGGTCGCCGTCGCCGCCGAGGCAACCGATGTGCTGTTCCATCAACCCTACACCGGCGCGGCCATCTGGCAGGGGGACAGCCTGCAGTTCGGGCTCTCCGCGTCGCCGTCGACCACGCCGGGCTTCTCGCCGCGCGACTGCGAGTTCGGCGTGGCCCAGACCGCCGAGGGGCCGATGGTCTGGTGCTGGACAGCGGCCGCGGGCGGCGCGACCGGCCTCGTGGCGGGGGCCCGGGCGGCGGTGATCAGCGACGGCGGCTCGACGCGGTACGAAGCGTTCCTGCCGCAGTCGGCCATCCCGGCGATCCCTCTGGCCCCCGGCGGCGTGCTGGGCTGGTCCTTCGTGACGAACTGTAACGATGGCGAAAAGTTCGTCGGCGCCATCACCTGGACCGGCGGCCTGAGCGGCAGCAAGGATCCGTCGCTGTTCGGCGAACTGCGGCTGGCGGAGTAGTGCGCTGTCGCGCGGTCGTATCCCTGCAAGATGGGAGTCTGCGTGTAGGGTGGGCACCGCACACCTGACCGGTGAGGGGTGTTGAGCGGCCAAAGGTGGGCAGTGCCCACCCTACGAAGCGGCTCGCTTGCGCGAAACCGGCGATCGAACCTGAGCGCCGTGTGAAACGCCCCAACCCCCAGCGCTTGCGACGGTGGGCCACCGGCGTAGAGTACGCGCCGTGCACGTGGTGAAGGACATTTCGGAGGCTCGTTGCGCGGTCAGGGCGCTGCGGCTCGCCGGGCGAAGCGTCGGGCTCGTGCCCACGATGGGGGCGCTGCACGAGGGGCACCGATCGCTCATGCGGGTAGCGGCGGGGCGGTGTGATGCCGTCGCGGTGACGATCTTCGTCAACCCGCGCCAGTTCGGACCGGCGGAGGACCTCGCCGCGTACCCCCGGCCGATCCGCGAGGACCTTGCCGCCTGCGAGGCCGAGGGGGTGGCAATTGTCTTCACGCCGGAGGTCGCGACGATGTACCCGCCGGGCGCGACCACCGCGGTGCACGTCGCCGGGCTGACCGAGGGGCTCTGCGGGGCGCACCGGCCGGGCCACTTCGACGGCGTGGCCACGATCGTCACCAAGCTGTTCAACATCCTGCCGGCCGACGCGGCGTTCTTCGGCGAGAAGGACTATCAGCAGCTCCAGGTGATCCGCCGGTTCGTGGCGGACCTGAACATCCCCATCGAGATCGTCGGCTGTCCCACGGTGCGCGAGGCCGACGGGCTGGCGCTGTCGAGTCGCAACGTGTACCTCTCCGCGGAGCATCGCGCCCAGGCGCCCGCGTTGCACCGGGCGATGCAGGCCGCTGCCGCCAGGGTGGCGAAGGGTGAGCGCGACGTCGCGGTGCTGTCTGCGGCGATGCGGGCGGAGATCCTCGCCGCGGGGCCGTTCTCGATCGACTATGTGGAGATCGTCGACGCCGACAGCCTCGCGCCGCTGGCGCGGGTGGACCGTCCGGCCCGAATCTGCCTCGCCGTGCGAATCGGCGGCACCCGGCTGATCGATAACCTGCCGATCGCGCCCGGCTGAGCGAGCCCCGCGAGCTACGGCGACGGCCGGCGCAGCACGATGATGGTCGGGCTGATCTTGCCAGGCCGCTCCACGCCGAGCGACGCTGCGGCGAGCCATGACCAGGTGTCCCCCCACGCCGGGCGGCTGAACATCGCCGCCACCTCGAACCCCATCCGCCCCTGCACCAATTCATCGAGCACCGCGGCCTGCTCGATGTCGTACTCCTGGTAGTCGTAGCTCGACAGCACCAGCCACGGCGGCGCCGGTCGGGCGAAAGTCTCGCGCTGCATGGTCAGCGCCGCGTATCGATAGCCCGCCTCGTGCAGGCGCGGCAGGTATTGGAGCTTGTTCACGAAGATCCCCACGTCGCTCATCGCGGGGACCTCCGCGCGAAACCAGGCCTCCGCCTCGTAGCGCGTGTCGCGGGTCAGCTCGACGTTCACCCACAGCGCATAGGCCACCGTCGGCAGCGCCACCATCGCGGACACTACCGCGCGCCAGGCGGGCCGGCCGGTCATCGCCCGCCACCAGTCCACCGCCGCCACACCCAGCAGCACCGCGAGCAGCGCGAGGATCGGAAACAGAAACCGCGCGTACACGAAGCCCAGTTGCCACTGGATCACGAGCAGATAGTACGACGCCACGGGCAGCAGCAGGTGCAGCGCCAGCCGCGGATGACGACGAATGGCGTGAATGGTTGCGGCGGCGAGGGCGACGACCATTGGCCACCCGGTCGCGCTGGCGGCGTAACGCACCGACATCCACGCGAGTTCGACCGGGTTGTCGTAGCGCTGCTGGAGGCTGTGGATCGTGCCGCTCTCGGCGGACCAGTGGCGCAGGCGGTTGAGGAACGGCTCGGAATTGTGAAACAGTCCGTTGATGAAGAGAAACGGCAGGATGAACGCCGCGATGCCCAACAGCCAGCGCGGCTGAAGCAGGGCGGCGGTCAGCCCTCCGGCGGGGGGCGAGGCGTCGTCGTCGCTGTCGGCGCGGTTTGCCGCGGCGATGCGCCGGCGATAGGCCTCCGCCGCGACCAGCGCGACGGCCATGCCGGGATACACGCCGCCCACGCCGTCCTTGGTGCACACCGCCAGCGCCGCCAACGCGCCCAGCAGGACACAGTTCGTGCGCGTCGGAGATCGCAGCGTGCGGGCGAACGCCCACAGGCTCCAGGCGAACCAGAACATCGACGGCACGTCGACATTGCCGAGGTGCGCGAAGTAGACAAAGTCGGCGCCGATCATGAACGCTGCCGCGGCGACGAGCGAAGCCGCCGGATGGCCGGTGAGGCGGCGTGCGGCGAGCCACAGCGCCAGCCCCGTGCCGCAGCCCATCGCGGCGCTCAGCAGTCGCGAGATGGTGATGAGCTGCCCGACCGGCTCCGCCTGCGGAGGCGCGGGGACTTCAAAGCCGTAGCGCGGGTCGGTCACGAGTCGTCCGTCGTCCTTCCACGCTGCGAGCAGTGGGCGATACGCGACGACGTTGATCATGTACTGCAGCGGCGGATAGCGACCGACCCACTGCGTGGGCCAGCCGTGCATCGGCCCGATGCTGCGCAGCCCGGCGATGGTGTCCTGGCTCCATGAGTCGGTCGCCGGCAGCCCCCAGCGGATCCCCGGCAGGTAGAGCATGAGCCCCAGCGCGATCAGCAGCACCGCGTGCGCCCAGCGGCGATCCGCCGGATGAGTGAATGTGGCGTTGGGGCCGGCGGCCGCTGCGGCGCGCGTCATGGCGCCGCCTCGCGCGTGATTGGAGCGCTCAGGGCGGCGGCAGGGCGGTGGGGCCTCGCCGCCGCGGCGAGGTCCGAGAACTCCGGATCGCGGCTGGCGGCCGTCGCCGGGTGGGTCGCGGGGGGGGCCGTGGCGAGGGTGAGGGCCCCGCGCGGAATCGTATGGTCATCCTGGGGC
>CAYRSS010000047.1:0-31242 GCA_964426945.1 uncultured Phycisphaeraceae bacterium | reverse complement strand
GCTCGACGAGGCGCTTGGCCTTCTCGATGACCATCTCGGCCACCTGCACGTGGCGCGAGGCGGGCTCGTCGAACGTCGAGCTGACCACCTCGGCCGTCGTCGTCCGCTGCATCTCGGTGACCTCTTCCGGTCGCTCGTCGATGAGCAGGACGAACACGTAGCACTCGGGGTGGTTCTTGGCGACGGCGTTGGCCATCTTCTGCAGCAGCACGGTCTTGCCCGTGCGCGGCGGCGCGACGATCAGCATGCGCTGACCCTTGCCGATGGGGGTGACGAGGTCGACGATGCGCATGTTCATCTCGTCGGCGGTCGTCTCGAGCATCAGGCGACCCTCGGGGTGGAGGGCCGTCAGATCCTCGAAGTTGGTCTTCTCGGTAACCGCCTCGGGATCCTCGAAGTTGATCGCCTCGACCCGGAGCAGCGCGAAGTAGCGCTCCGACTCCTTGGGCGGGCGGATCTGGCCGGCGACAATGTGGCCGGTGCGCAGGCCGAAGCGGCGGATCTGCGACGGGCTGATGTAGATGTCGTCCGGGCTCGGCAGGTACTGGTATTCGGTGCTGCGCAGGAAGCCGAAGCCGTCCGGCAGGATTTCGAGCACGCCCTCGCCGTACATCATGCCGCTGCGGCTGATGCGTTCCTTGAGGATCTTGAAGATGAGGTCCTGCTTCTTGAGGCCGGTGTACTCGATGAGCCCCTCAGACTTGGCGACCTCGTGCAGCTCCTGCACGGTCATCCGCTGAAGCTCCTTGATGTACACCTCGCTGCGCTTGACCTCCTCGTAGCGGGCGTGGGTTTCCGCGTCGATGGGCCCTTCTTCGCCGGAGCCCGGATCCTCGGGGGCGTCGAAGGTCGTGCGCAGCCCGCGGTCGTTGCGGGGCGGGGCGGCCAGCTCGGCTTCGGGCAGGTCGTCGTGATCCTGGTGCTCGGCGGGCTTGGTGCGGCGGGGAGCCGGTTCGCCGAGCGTATCCTTCTTACGCGTCGTGCGGACCCGGCCCGTTCCTGTGGTGGCTTTCGCCATTGAGTCTTCTCCTGGAAACAGCAGTCTGCTTTACTTGCGGTGTGCGATCAGTTCACGCGACCGGCGAAGCGGATGCCTATCCGCCTGCCGAAGAATCGCTCCCGTGGGTTGCGTCAGCGGAAGCCTGCACAGAAGCGAGAATACGTTCGACGTCGGGCCTGAGTTCTTCGACCGTGGAGTTGTTGACCACGATATAATCGGCCTCTGAGCGTTTCCTGTCCAGCGGAATCTGCAGATTCTCGCGGCGGTCAAGTTCTTCCGGCGACCAGCCGCGCGCCCGGCGGACCCGCTCGATCCGGATGGCGCGATCGGCCTCGACGAAGACGATCGCGTCACAACGGTGATGCAGCCCCACCTCGAAGAGCTTCGGGGCGTCGATGACGATCGCCCGCACGGCGGGATCGCCGGCCATGGCGGCCATCAGCTCCACGCGCCGTGCTTCGATGCGCGGGTAGATCAGCCCCTCGAGCCGGGCCAGCGCCGCAGGATCGCTGAAGACGATCCTTGCGACCGCCGCTCGGTCTACCGAGCCATCCGCCTCAAAGACTGAATCACCCCACCACGCCCGCAGCTGACGACGAACCTCGTCGGCCCGAAGCTGCTCATGACTGAGCTGATCCGAGTCGATGATCGCGGCGCCCAGCGCCGCGAACATTCGAGCCACGGACGACTTGCCCGAGCCGATGCCCCCGGCGATTCCGATGACGGGTTTCCGCGTTCCGCCTGGCAAGCCACGTCAGCCGATGACAACCGCCCGAGGAGCCCGTCCACCGACGCCGCAGCGCCACGCCCGCGCGTCACGCAGGACTTCGGCCCGAAACCAGCACCGGGGGTTACCCGAGCGAAAGGGCGCCGATCACACCGCCACCCGGGCCGTCGAGACAGACTGGCCTGGAAGACAGGGTCGGAGACGTCGGAAGGGCTGCGATTCGCCGGGCGGAACCACCCCGCGAACCCTACTCAATATAGCTTATGGAAAGCGACCGGTCACGCCGCATTTTGCATTTTCTTGCGCCCCGCGGCGACCGCGCCACAGCTCCGCGGACGATTCTGGGCGGGAGCATAGCAGGGTTTCCCCGATTGCACAAGTCCCCGCCCGTTCGCCCGCCATTTCGCCGCCCGACCGCCGGGCCGACGCTACAACGGCATCCGCGACGGGTCGCGTCGGAGGCACACCCGGTTGCCACCGGGGTCCACCAGCGTCAGCCGCCGATCGGTCGAGTCGAACCCCCGGAGCAGTTCGTACTCGATGTGACGTTCCCGCAGTTCGGCGGAGACCTCGGTCAGCGAAGCCACGAAAAAAGTCGCCCGCTCGTCGACGGGCTCGACCACGGCCTCGGGCGATAGCCGGATGCGAAGTTCGAGCAGCCCCGACTTGAAACAGAGTCGGCCATCCTCGGAGGACAGTTCCTTCAGCCCGACAAGCTCGCCATAGAACCACCGCAGCCCCTCCAGCGCCTCCGGCGGCGCCTCGAGGTGGACATGATCGACGGCATGGATGCGGCTCTCACCCATGGGCGGGGATTGTAGGCGGCCGGCCCCCGGCGGACACGTCAGTCGTCGTCCCGTTCCAGCACCGGGTCGGGCAGGGACAGCCGGACGCGGGTCACGCGATTCGGCTCGGCGGCCATGACCGTGAGCAGGATGCCCTCGTGCTCGCACCGCTCCCCCACCCGGGGGATCTTGCCCATCGTACTGAACACAAGCCCCCCCACCGTTTCGTAGTCGCCGTCGTTGTCGAGTTCCAGATCCAGCGCCTCGTTCAGATCCTCGATGCGGATGCGGGCGTCGACCTCGACGGTGCGTTCGTCGATCCGGCGGACGGCGGCGGGCTGAGACGTGTCGTACTCGTCGGCAATATCGCCCACCAGCTCTTCGAGGATGTCCTCGATGGTGACAAGGCCGGCCGTGCCGCCGTATTCATCCAGCACCACGGCCACGTGGACCTTCTGCTCCTTCAGCTCCCGCAGCAGGTCGCGCACCGGCTTGGTCTCGGGGATGAACAGCGCCTTGCGCATCACGCCGGTGATGGAAAACTCGCTCTCGCGGTCCAGCCGGAGGATGTCCTTCACGTAGAGCATGCCGAGGATGCTGTCGATCGTGCCGTCATAGACGGGGTAGCGCGAATGACCCTTGGTGCGCAGGATTTCCTTGATATCGGCAAGCGTCGCATCCTTCGGAATCGCCGCGATCTGGGTGCGCGGCGTCATGATGTCCTCGACGAGCGTGCCGCGCAGCTCGATGACCGACTCGATCATCTCCTTCTCTTCGGGGTCAACCGCGCCCTGTCGCTCCATCTCGCTCACCGTGGTGAGCATTTCCTGCACCTCATCTTCGCGGGCGGCGTCGGTCACCTGCGGCACGCCACAGAGACGGCGGATGACCGGATCAAAGACGAGCATGAGCAGCACGAGCGGATAGAACAGCAGCCGCAGGCCGTGCAGAAGTGGCAAGGAACGGACGACGAGATGCTCGCCCGAATACTTGGCCCACGCGTGCGGAACCGCGACGCTGAAGACCAGCACCACGAGCAGGGCAAGGGCGAAAACCGCCCCGCTGCGCACGACGGCGAACCCCTCCTCCGCCGGCAACAGCACCTGCATGGAGAGGAGGAGGACGCCCAGCACGCCGGCCGCCCGAAGCAGCGCGGTCGTCAGCGTAAGCTGCGGGCGATAGCGTACAAAGCGCTCCCAAGCCCGCGGCTCGTCCTCTTCCTCGAATAACGCGGCCATGCGGGCGCGCGAGGGAGCCCGCAGCGCGATATTGGCCGTCGAAAAGAAAGCGAGCCCCGCCACAAGCAGCGGTCCCACCCATAGCACCCAGGCGTCCAAAGCTCCTGTTCCGTTGCGGACGACCAACTACTCAGACGCGGCGCGCATCAGTCCGCCTGATCGCGCAGCATGGCCAAGGCGCTCCGCTCTTCGGCGGAGGCGGGAGCGAGCGGCAGGTCGACGAAACGAAAGGACTCCCGCGATCCCACCGCTTCCGCCAGCCGCTTGCCGTCGCTCGAAAGCACGAAACTCTCACTGTCGTCGCGTTCATCATGGCCGGGACGGCACACCACCCAGACCACGCCGCCGCCGCGGGCCGGCACGGGCAGGGCCGCGAGCCGCTCCCCCGCGAGCCGACGCTCCCGCTGCCCCCCGAACGCCGGCGGGCAGGAAATAATCAGCGCCCCGCGCTGGCCGACGTCCAGTTCGGCCGGCGGATCGCCATCCGCCAGCGGGTCGTAGCAGCCGATGTCCCCGGCGTCGCTGTAGTGCAGGCAGGTCCAGCCGGCGGCGGCATTCGCCCCTTCGCCCTCCGCTACGCACCCGAGCACCATGTCACCGTCGCGATCGAACAGCGCCGTGAGCGGCTCGAAGCCGTTGCCGTTCCGTCGATGAAGCCCAGCGGCGATGTAGACACCCCACTCCCGGGCCGAGAGCGCGATCGCCTCGCGCACGGCCGTCAGGGCGGCGGCGCTCGCATCACGCGGCGGACACTGTCCCCGCCAGTCGCACCCGCCGGGCAGCACCACCACGTCGGGCATCGGATCGCAACGCATCGCTCGCCCGATGCCGCGGAGCACCGTCTGGATACCGCGGGCCGCGCTGCGGGGGTCGAAGACCAGATGGGCCAGGGCCAGCTTCATCGCGCCGACCTGCCGTAGACCGGGCCGATGCCCAGCGAAGTGAGGATGGCGTCCTCGCGCTCGTGCATCTCCCGGGCGTCGGACGCAAGCTGATCGTCGTAGCCGAGCAGGTGCAGCGTGCCGTGGACGACGTACAGCGCGACTTCGGACGCCACCGGGTGGCCGCGGCCCTCCGCCTCGCGGCGGGCCGTGTCGACTGACAGCACGATCTCCCCCTCGACGCTGTCCTCCTCGTCGTCGCCGAAGTCGAAGGTGATCACGTCGGTCGGTCCCTCGTGACCGAGATGCTGTTCGTTGAGGCGCGCGATGGTCGGGTCATCGACCACGGCGACGCTGACCTCGGCCCGGCGCACGTGGTGCGCGCGCAGGGCGGCGGTGACCGCGTCGACAATAGCGCTTTCGCGGATGTCGTCATCCGCACAGACGCAGGTTACTTCGATGTCGTAAGGGCCTTCGTCGTCCATGGTGTGCGTCGGCGCGGCGTGCCTGGGGTCAACCGGCGACCCTCGCGGCCGGACCGGCCGCCCCGGAGGTGCGCTGGGAGTTGTCGCCCTTGATCGCCTTGGGATAGGCTACCCGACCGTGGTACACGCTGCAAAGCGTCTTGACGATTGCCTCCTCGGCGAGGCGGATCTCCCGCATCGTGATGGGGCAGTCGTCGAATTGTCCGTCGCTCAGGCGTTCCATGAAGATCGTGTGAACGAGGCTCTCAATCCGGCCCGGCGTGGGCTCGCCGAGGCTGCGGACGGCGCCCTCCACACTGTCGCACATCATCAGAATCGCCGTCTCCAGCGTGCGTGGCTTGGGGCCGGCGTAGCGGAACTCGTTCTCTGACACCTCGCGATCGTGGCGGCCGCTGGAAATCTGCGGCTGGAGCTCCGCCGCCCGGTGGTGGAAGTATCGCACGACGGTGGTGCCGTGGTGCTCCTCGATGAACGGATGGAGCACGACGGGCAGCTTGTACTCGCGGGCGAGTTCCAGTCCATCCTTCACGTGGGCGAGGATGATCAGCAGACTCATGCTGGGCGCAAGGTTGTCGTGACGGCTGGTGCTGCCGCCGCTGTTCTCGGTGAAGTAGTCAGGTTTGTAGATCTTCCCGATGTCATGGTACAGCGCGCCAACCTGCGCCAGCAGGCCGTTGGCGCCGATCGCTTCGCACGCCGCCTCCGCCATGTTGCCCACGACGAGGCTGTGGTTGTACGTTCCGGGCGCTTCGCGGGCGAGGATCTGCAGCAGCGGGCGGGTGGGGTCACGCCATTCAAGCAAGGTCAACGGCGTCGCGATGCGGAACACCCGCTCGATGAACGGCAGGATCCCTGTGAAGATAAACGCCGAGGCCATCACGCTGATCGCCGCCCAGGCTGCGTGAAGGCCGGCATAGTCAACGTTCTGCCCTTCCAGCAGCGCGCCGGACACCGACGCCGCCACGACCGCGGACGCCGTCAACAATCCCGAGCTGATAATCTTGGTCCGCGTGCGGATGTCGGTCAGCATGTACACCGTGACGGCGAGCCCCGTCAGCAGCGTCAGCAGGAACGACACGTCCTGACGCACCACGACAGTGAGCATCACCGCCACGAAGCACATCAGCCCCAGCGCCAGCCGCGGCGGATAGACGATTGCGATCGCGGCGCTGGCCAGCAGCACCGGTGTAAGCATCAATTCGGGAAGCGACGGCCAGCGCCAGTCCAGCCCGCGCGCCGCGGCCAGGGTGCCCGCCACGAGGATGGTCAATGCCAGCATGCGCGAGCGAATGGCGAACATCCGCGGCCGGTTGAAGCCGATGTAGGCAAACACGCCGATCGAGAGCAGCACCTGCGTGCCGACGAGGCCCGCCCGCTGACGGAATCGTGCGTCACGCAGCGCCTCCGCATCCGGATCGGCGCTTTCGAGAAACGCGAGATAGGCGGCGTGCTCGGCCTGAAGCAGCGCGAACTGCTCCGGCGTCAGCGAGCCCACGCCCGTCACGTGCGGATCGATAAACGGCAGGCCGCGCGAAAACGTCGTGTAGACTTTCTGCTGCGCTGCGATGACCGCGTCCAGTTCGGTCTGCGTGCGCCGGGCGTCGAAGGTTGTCGTCGGCTGACCGCTCATCACGTTGACCAGCACCGCGGCGACGGTCGTACGCAGCTCGGACGGAAATTGGCGGGCAAGCTGCTGGGCCGCGTCCTTCAGGTCTTTCTGTTCGCGGCTGGCCTGCGAGATGAGGAATCGCGTCTCAACCACGTCAACCGCGTCTGACTCGGAAGCGATGGTCCTGACGTACCCGGTCTTGCTGGCCGGGTTGCGCTGTTCGGTCGTGTCAGCCACGATGTGTTGCGCGGCGAGCGGCATCGCTTCGACCCACCGCGCAAAGCCGGCTTCGCCCGCTTCGTCAACCATGCCTTTGAGGCGGTCGTAGGCTTCCTGCACCGCGGGCCAGCCGTAGGTCGCCATGGCCTTCTGGTAGTCTTCAAACGTCGCGCTGTCGCGCGCCGCCTGCTGGAGCAGCCGCAGGTCCGCCTTCACCCGTTCCACAAACGGGCCGGGGTTATGGCGATAATAGCTCGGCGTAGACGCGGCCGCGTTTTCCTTGGCGATCTGGGTCTGCTTGGCATCCTCAACCTTGAAGTCGACGCGGGCGTAGATCGGCTGGCGGATGCGCTCCCCGACGGTGTAGGGCAGCGGCTCGTCAATCGCCAGCGATATCGTCAGGATCGTCGCCAGCATGACCAGCCACAGCAGCGCCGGCCACGAGAAGACGTAGGACGCCAGACGCGCGTACCACGAGCCGAGCGTCCGCACGCGCTGATCGCGCGCGGCACGCCGCCTGGACTTGGGGCTTGTCGCTGCACCGGGCATAGCTGCTCTGTGGGTCCTGTAACCCGGCCTGCCGGCCGTCAGGACTCTCCTATCGACCGCGGGCCCGCCGCGGGGTACTTCGCATCACGTCCGGCCGCACTGCGGCCGCCTGAGGCAGGGGATTATCAGACGCCCTTGGCCCTGTCCCCGTAGGCGGCCACGACGCGCTGAACCAGCGGGTGGCGCACGATGTCCGCACGATCGAGCCGCACCACACCCACGCCGGGGATGTCCTGCAGCCGTCGAATGGCGTCCACCAGCCCACTCTTCTCCGCCTCGGGAAGGTCGCTCTGGCTGTCGTCACCGGTGACGATCATCTTGCTGTGCTGCCCCAGGCGCGTGAGGAACATCAGCATCTGCATCTGGGTCGCGTTCTGCGCCTCGTCGAGGATGATCACCGAGTGATTCAGCGTACGGCCGCGCATAAACGCCAGCGGGATGACCTCAATCACGTCGTTCTGCATGAACCGGCGGATGTGGTCGAAGCTCATCATGTCGTTCATCGCGTCGAACAGCGGGCGGAGGTACGGATTGACCTTCGCCTGCATGTCGCCGGGGAGGTAGCCGAGCTTCTCGCCCGCCTCGACGGCCGGGCGGACCAGCACCAGCCGCTTGATCCGGTTGCGCTTCAGCAGCGACAGCGCCATCGCCACCGCGAGGTAGGTCTTGCCCGTGCCCGCCGGACCCAGGCAGATGGTCAGGTCGTTATCCTCGATCGCCTTGATATAGGCCGTCTGCCCCTCGGTCTTGGGGATGATCCGCGCGGCGTCGAGCTGCACGCCGAAGGCTGAATCCCCCAGCGCCCCGCCGGCTTTCGCCCGCTGGACCGTATCGCGCAGGATGTCGTCGGTAATGACCGGGTGGGTGCGCAGACTCTGCTGGAGCTCGTCGAGGCAGCGGGCGGCCCGGCCGACGGCGTCGTCGGGACCGCTGATGCGCAATTCCCCGTTGCGAGCGCTGATACGGACGTCAAAGGCGGCACGAATCAGGCGAAGGTTGCGGTCGGCCGGGCCGTAGAGCGCATCTCGCCTGGACGGATCTTCGATTTCGACGACTGCTTCCAACCGTTCTCACTCGTGGGGGCCGCCCCGGCCTGCGTCGCCCGGTGGACGATCGCCGGTTGATGCCCCCGCGCTGCTGCCTCTCAGGCGACGCCCCACCACTCGGTCAGGAGGAACCAGCCGAGGGGCATCGCCAGCACCGGGCTGTCGATCAGGTCCAGTATACCGCCGAACCGAGGGATGATATGCCCGGAATCCTTGATTCCGCCATCCCGCTTAAAGCCCGACTCCAGCAGGTCGCCCATCTGAGCTGTCACTGACATGCAAAATCCAAAAATGGCAGCCCTGCTTAACGGGTGCAGCCACGAACTCGGCACGTCCCGGCCGAACACCTGCCCGATTTCGTGCCAGACGGTGACCGAGTCCGCCCCGTTCAGGATTGACGGGGCCCGCCCGGCCCACGCCAGCAGTACCCCGGCCAGCATGCTGAACGCGATCCCGCCCAGCATGCCCTCGACCGACTTCGCGGGGCTGATGGAGGGGATGAGCTTGTGGCGGCCGATCGCCGTGCCGACGAGGTACGCTCCGATGTCCGAGGCCTTGATCACCAGCAGCATCACCACCAGCAGCCACGCCCCGTGCCATAGCGGGATGTCCACGCTGCAGCGCAGCTGCGTGGCGAAGGAGGGCAGGAATCCCACGTAGATCACAATCAGCAGCGTCGCCGCGTAGTCCCCCAGCATCCCCGCCGGCTGGCGGCGCCAGACCGAAAGGAACCCCGCCCCCACCAGCGTCAACCCGAACCACACGACGTACCAGAAGTGCCCTTCCAGATGGTGCGGACGCGAGCCCAACCACCCCGCCGATGCGAACCACGGCGACAGGAACATCACCGCGGCCATGAACATCGCGAACCGCCCGTGCGGGCGATAGCCCCGACCCTCCAGCAGCCGGCGCATCTCGAAGCCGCCGATCAGCAGCATGCCCTGGAACACCAGCGGGATCGAACTGCCCTGCTTCAACAGGTCGCCGAAGGGGCTCTCCGCCAGCGAGGCTGCGCGCGCGTCGATCCAACGGCCGACTGCGGTGGTCGTGTCGATCGAGTCCGGCTGCAGCAGGGTGCGGCTGATGGTGACGTCGACGAGGACGATGCCCACGATCGCGAGAATCGCCAGGAGGCCGAAGAGGATGCGCTGCGCTACTGAGTGCATGCCCGGGTATGACCGCCGCCCCTGCGCCGCTGAGCCCCGCACGACCGGTGTGCGGGGCAAGGATCGCCGGATCGCGGCGGCGGGCGAGCCAGAGGGTCAGGCACGATACGCCGGGGCTGCGCGCCTGTCCACCGCCTGCGCCGACGCGCACCGTGCCCCTCGCGACGACTGCGACTACGCCGGCAGCGGGATCGGAGGCAGCCAGTCGGCCTTCTTCACGCCGGGAACCGGCCTGCCGGTGTAGGGCCCGCCGAAGCCGGGGCGGAAGTGCTTGATCGCCAGCCGCTGCACGACGTTTAGGTTCGGCAGCAGCGCGTGCAGCCCCGCGGCCCGCGTCAGCGCCCGGTCGCCGAACTCGAACCACTCAAAGTCGTCGCGCGACACACCGAACAGGCTCTCGCGCGGCAGGAACGGCGGCATCGCGCCGGGCACGGGCACCGTGCTGTCCCCGCCCCGCGGCGAGTTCACCTTGGGCGAGGGCGTCGCGTCGTGCACCTTGAACCGCAGGCCGCCCTCCACCGGTGCCGGCGTCATCGCCAGTCGCGTCGGCTCACCCAGCCCCACGACCGCCAGCCAGTCCTCCGCCCGCAGCCCGGCGCCCGCCAGGTCCAGCGTCATCACCCGCCGGCGGTGATCGGCGGCGTCGCCCAGCAGCCGGCCGAGCAGGTCCCGCGCCCGCGCCATCTCCGCCGCGGCCTGCGCCGCCGGATCGTCATCCCGCGGCGGTTCGACCGCGTGGAGGCGGATGTACTCCACGAGGCTTCGCAGGATCGACCCCTGCCAGTTGTCCACCACGAACAAATCGTGGTCGATGGCGTTGCCCGCCTCGTCAACCGTCGCGCCGTCATACGAAGGCAGCAGGTGATACACCGCCGGCGTGGAGCGGGCCGTCTCGCGCTCCCGCTCGCTGGGGACCTCGCCGGAAAGCACCCCAAGGCCCGAGGTCAGCTTGACCACCGCTTCCATCGCCCCGAGGAACGGCGTGCCCAGGGTGGCCACCTTCCGCACGCGCCGCCCGCCGAAGCGGCTCAGGTATTCGCAGATCACCAGCCCGCCCATCGAGTGACCGACGAGGTCGACGCGCTGGCGGCCGCCGCGGAAATCGCGGTAGTGCCGCATCAGCGCGGTGCGGGCGACCACCTCGTCGACGAAGCGGGCGAACTCTTCCGCCGTCACCGCCAGCGGACGCCGCCAGTCGTACGGGAAGGCGAACACCGGCGTCGGCTGATCGGCGTGGGGGCTGAGCTCGTGCCGCAGGGCCGCCATGAAGTCGTGATAGATGGCAAACACCCGCCCGGCATACACCCGCGCCGGCTCATACGCCTCGTAGCGCAGATCATCCGGGTGCAAGCCGACGCGGTGGAAGTCCTTGTTGAGCACCATCGTCCAGATGTCGAGAGTGTTCAGCGGATAGTCGTCGTGCAGCGTGGTGGCGGTGATTCCGGGAATGAGGATGACGGGGTTCTGCACGGCGCAGCCTCCGGCCGAGGGGATCAGGTGGGAAGGATTCTACCCCACCCGGCGCCGTTTCGTAGGGTGGGCACCGCCCACCTTCGGCCGATCAGCCGCCGTCACGGCTGAGGTGGGCGATGCCCACCCTGCAGAACTGCCCACGATTGGCTCATCGGCGGCGCTGTTCCAGCGCTGCTTCGCACCGGCAAAAGCCCTCGGGTTGACCCGGACCACCGCCCGCCCAGTTCCAAGTAGCGCGCGACGGGAACCGCCCTGCTCACCAGGAATCTTCTTGCAATCTTACAAGCCGAACGGTACGATTCACGCCCGAATTCTCCAATCCGGTCATCCTGAGCGCGGCTCGATTGCGTTCAATCTTGTCAGGAGAGCAATCAATGTCACGTCAAGCCTGCGTAATGAAGTCTCTGTTGGTGTCCCTGAGCGTTGCTGTGCCCGCCGCAGCGCAGGTCGTCATCCCAGGGGCTGATGGCTCGGACGGAGCGTTCAGCCCGGCGAGCAACGTGACCATCGATCTCGCTCTCGCCGATGTCGGAGCGTGGGACGGCCCCAATCCAAATCCGGGGGAAGGCGTGTACGACCCTGAGAAATGGGCCGTCGTCTTCCGCTACTCCTCGGTAAATATCCCGTCCGGGGTGACGGTCTCGTTCCGCAATCGGAACTACCTGGTGGATGGACCGAATCCTCCTGTGGTGTGGCTGGTCGATGGGCCCGTGACAATTGCCGGAACTGTTAGCTTAGTCCCTGTCAACGAAGCGGATCCACTGAATTTCTACCGCGGCGGCCCCGGTGGGTTTCGTGGTTCTGGGCCAAACTACATTGGAGGACTGGGACCCGGCGGAAGAGATATTAACCAAACTTCCTTTTATGGGTCCAACGGGTACGGAAACGCCCGGTGCATTCCACTGATCGGCGGCTCCGGGGGTTCATATCACACGAATTCGGCGCAGGGAGTCGGCGGTGGTGGCGGCGGGGCAATATTGTTGGCCTCCTCGGGGACTATGACGTTGAATGGCACTGTCAACGCCAGCGTCGGATTTCGTCGCACCACTGGCGGCACGATCCGCATTGTCTGTAATCGCCTTCAGGGAACTGGAACGCTCATCGCGCAGGACTATAATGATACCGGTGATTTCGGGCGTATTCGAGTTGAGGCGAATGAGCTCGCGTTCGGGTCTGTCGGCAGCCCCATCGCATCGGTTGGCCTCCCCGGCACAACCGCCGCCCTCTGGCCCGAAGATCTTACACTCTCACCCCCGCGCGCCCGCGTGGTTACGCTCGGCCCTGAGGCCATCCCCGCCGATCCCGCCGCCTCGTTCGCCTTTCCCCAGGCCGACGTGAATGTTACTAACGGGATGCAGATCCTGACAATCGAATGCGAAAATGTGCCGACAGGATCTGATCCGCCCGGCACTCCGGCCTGGAACGTCGTCGCCCGCGTCGTGCCGCGCGGGGTAAACAGCTTCACGGTCAACGCCACGTTCATCAGCGGCGATTTTGCACTGTCCACCTGGCAAGCCACATTGAACCTGCCGCCCGGGTTCTCGGCCGTGCAGGTTCGGGCCTCGATGCCGCCGCCGTGAGTGCGCGAGCTCGACGGATCATCGGGCATACGGTGGAGGCGAGCATGCGCGCCAGGTTGATCTTCATCACACTGAGTATGTCGGCTGGCGTCAGCGTGCCAGGCGTGCGCGCCCAGAACCAGAGCGACGCCATCTCCCGCGAATTCACGGTGTACGTCGACGACTCCACCTATCCGGCGATCGAGGATTCGTGGTCCCGTGAGTTCACCGTCTACGTCGGCACCCAGCCGCTGCGCGTGCAGACCGACGCGATCACTGACGAGTTTACGGTCTTCTTCGATGCCGGGGCGGCAGGCGGCATCACAGACACGAACTCACGCGAGTTCACTGTATACAACGGCACGCAGCCGTTGCGACAGCAGACCGACGCTGTGTCGCGCGAGTTTACAGCCTACGCGGATCCGCTGGGCACGGTCATTTTCGACGCCATCTCCCTCGAATTCACAACCTATGTGGGCACCCAGCCCTTGCGAGAGATCGTTGACGCCGTCACGCGCGAGTTCAGCGTGTACGTCGGCGAGTTTCAAGCTTGCATCCTGGATCTGAATACCGACGGGACGGTGAACCTCGCCGACTTCGAGCTTGTCGCCACTTGCTTGAATGGGCCGGCGGTTCCAAACCTCGATTGTAGTCAAGTGCACTTCAACCGAGTCGACTTCGACGATGATGGCGATTTCGACATGGCCGATTTCGCTCACTTCCAGATAGCGATAGGGGCAGTTTGCCCATAACACACTGCCCGCCCTCACTTCATCCCGCAGCGCGGGACAAGGGCGCGCATCAGCCGTCCGGGCAAGATTCTGTAGGGTGGGCACCGCCCACCTTCGGCCGATCAGCCGCCGTCACGGGTGAGGTGGGCGATGCCCACCCTACGAGATTTCCGCCCGGAGAGCGGACGAAACATCGGGAGTTTCGTGAACGCCTCGCGCGCCCTCCGGGTGAAGATGGCGTGCGAGGGTAGCTCACCTTCAAGAAGGCGCTTGATTCGCGACCATCCGGAAGATGCACGCCCGACGCCCCCGCCTCTACAGCGCCTCAAGCCGCCCTACGAAGTCCTGGATGATCCACTCCGGCGTGGACGCGCCGGCGGTCACGCCGGCGACTGACTTGCCGGCGATCATCTCCGGGCGGAAGTCGTCCCAGGTTTCGAGGTGATGCGTATCGGTGCCGGCTTCGCGGCACATGCGGGCCATTTCGCGCGTGTTCGCGGAGTGCATGCCGCCGAGAACGAACATCACGTCCACCTCGGCACAAAGGGCCACCGCCGCGTCCTGGCGACGCGTGACTTCGAGGCAGAGGGTGTTGACGATCTTCACTTCGCGGTAGGGACGCTTGAGGATCTCGGCGATCATCTCGGCGGCGTGGGCGGGTGAGTGTGTGGTCTGGGCGACGATGCCCAGCCGCTCTTTGTAAGGGAGGGCGGCCTCCAGGTCTGACCCGCGGTCCACCACCGTCACCTCCGGCGCATAGGCGATGACGCCCTTGACCTCGGGGTGGTTCGGATCGCCGATCATGACGACGTGGTAGCCCTCTTCGTGCAGTTGCTTGACGACGTTCTGGGCGCGTTTCACCAGCACGCATGTTGCGTCGATGATGTTCAGCCCGCGGTCGCGGGCCCGCTGGTAGGTTTCGGGGGTGGCGCCGTGCGAGCGGATCAGCACGGCCTGGTCGGTTTCGATGGTTTCGAGATCGCCCGACTGGTTCAGCCCGGCCTGCTCGAGGCGGCCGACCATCTGTGGATTGTGGATGACCGGGCCGAGGGCCACGACCTTCCCCGCGCCGTGGGTGGCCACGGCGTCCTCGGCGACCTCGATGGCGTCCTCGACGCCGAAGCAGAAGCCCCGCGACGAAGCCAGTTTCACCTTCATCGACCCGTCTCTCCGGTGACCCGCCGGACCCCGAAATCGCCCGGCAAAACGGATTGTAGCCCTTCAGCGCCGCCTTCACCACGCGCCCGCGGACCTCGCTCGCCGGCGAGGTTATCGACGTGGCCCGGCCTTCGGCGACAATGGCCCCCACCGACGCCGGGCGACAGGATCCCCGGCCGCCGCCACGGACCATGAACGAAGGCAGCCCCATCCAATCCCCCCGCACCCTGCCGCCGCACGCCGGCGCCCCCGCCCCGGCGGATCGCAGCGCGCTGCTTGGCGCGGCGGCCGTGCTGGTCATCGGCGTGATCGCGCGGGTGGCCCTCGTCTGCACCGAGGGGCTGGGCCACCTGCCCGACACCAACCTGTTTTACGACTGGACGACCGGCCTGGGCTCGCTCGGGCTGGCCGGTTTCTATGAGAATCGCGCATTCTGCGATTATCCGCCCCTCTTCGTGCTGGTGATGTGGTTAATCGGCAAGGTGACGGCGCTGGTCGGCGGCGTGCTGCAGGAGGAGGTCGTCGTCCGGGCGATTCTCAAAGTGCCGGCGTGCCTGGCGGACGGCGTCATCGCCCTCACCCTGCTGTCGGAGGGGCGGCGGATCGCCGGGCGGCACGCGGGCGTCGCCGCGGCGGCGCTGTACTTCCTCAATCCGGCGGCGGTGTACAACTCGGCGTACTGGGGGCAGGTCGACGCGATTCACACCGCCCTGCTGCTGCTCGGCGTGGCCGCGGTGGGGCGATCGCGGTTTGCCTCGGCGGGGGTATTCGGCGCGTTGGCGCTGCTGACCAAGTTTCAGAGCATCGCCCTGCTGCCGCTGTTGATCTTCGACACCTGGCGATGCCGCCGGTGGCGTGGGCTGGCGCTGATGGTGTGCGGCGCGGCGGCGGCGGCCTGCGCGCTGCTGCTGCCGTTCGGACTGACCGGCACGCTCGATGACGTTCTGAGCCGCGCGTATGTACACGTCGTCGGGCAGTATCACCAGCTGTCGCGCAACGCGATGAACCTGTGGCAATTGCTGGGCATCGCCGAACTGGCCGACACGGCGCCGCCGGGCTTTATCGTCGCGGCGGTGGCTCGCGGCGAGCCGTCGATCGCCACCGATGCCTCGCCGCTGCTGTGGCTGACTTATCGCCATATTTCGCTGCTGCTCTACGCGTGGTCCGTCGCGGCGATCCTCAGCCTGCACGCGCGGCAGGCGGGCGCCATGGCCCGCTATGGCGCGGCCGGCGCGCTGGCGCTGGCGTTTTTCTTTATCCCCACGGAGATGCACGAGCGCTACGCCCACCCGGCGCTGGCGTTTCTGGCGCTGTGGGCGGTGAGCGCTGCGTGGCGCGAGCGGGCGTTCTGGTTTGTGTCGATCCTGCTGCTGCTCAACCTGACGCTGGTGCTGCCCATCAACGACATCGTGGTGCACACGGCGGGCGCGATGACGCTTGCCTTCGCGGTGGTGTGCGTATTGGCGCTGCGGAAGCCGGCGAGCGAGCTTCCGCCGGCCGCCGCGCCCTCGCCCGCCGATGCGGATGCACGGATGACGGACTCTGTGCTGGTGCGCGCGTTCGCGCGCATCACGTGGCTCAGCGGGCTCGCGCTGGCTGCGGCGACCGTCGGCATCGTCGGCTGGTGTGCGGCGAGCAGCCTGTTTCGCAGGGCCGCCGAGGCGCCGGGGGTCACCCATGTCTCCGCCCTAACGCCCGAGCGCGAGCACCAGGGCTGGGGGACGCTCCGCGTCGATCGCGCCGTTTCCGGCGGCCTCATCCAGATGGGCGATCGCCTTTACCTCCGCGGCCTCGGCACACACACACCATCGCGGCAGCTCTACGTCATTCCCGAGGGGGCGACGCAGTTCCGAGCCACGGTCGGCATTGACGGCGCCGCGGGCCAGCGCGGCAGCGCCGTCGCCATCGTCGAGCTTGACGGCGAGGAGGCGTACCGATCGCCGACGCTCTTCGGCGGCGAGGCGCCGGTCGAGGTGACCGTGCCGCTCGACGGCGCGAAGCGAATCACGCTCCGCACCGACGCCACCGCCGACGGCAACCGCGCCGATCATGTCAGTTGGGCCCTCGCCCGCTTCGAATAGCGCCCGCCGTTTATCGGGCCTTGCCGTACCGCCACGCCGATGCGGTCACCTCGCCAATCCGGCCCCGGTTCCAAACACCCGATACCCATCTGCCGATGTACCCCTGCCGGCGTGCCCCACCGCGGGCGCCTCGGCCTGTCATGCTTCATAACCGGATTCTCATCGCCGAGGACGACCGCGGCAGCCGCGCGCTGCTCCGCGATGCGTTTCGCCACACGAGCCCGCCGCTCACGCTGGCCATCGCCCGCACGCGCGCGGAGTTCATGCGGAACATCGACAGCCACGCATTCGACTGCGTCGTGATGAATACGACGCTGGTCGACTGCAGCGCGGACGAACTGATCAACCTGCTCCGTCGTCGCCACCCGGACTGCCCCGCGGTGATCGTGTCGAGCGAGTCCGACCGCGGCATCGCACTGCGGGCGGTCCGCCGCGGCGCCGTCGAAATCATGCGCCGCGACGAGGCGGCTACCGGCGACTGCCTCGAACAGCGCGTGCGCGGGGCCATCGAAGTCGCCCAACGGAAGCACCGTGACCGGCGACGGCGGCAGCGACGCGAACAGCGCCCCTTCGACGGCGCGGAACGTGACCCGGACACCGGCCTGCTGAGCCGCGCCACCGTCGAGCGGCTCTTTCAGCACACCGACCGCCGCACATTCGACCGGCGCGGCCACTCGTCGATCGTCGTGCTGGAGTTGGATGGCGGGGCAGCTGTCGACGCGGCGGTGCTGCGCCTTGTGGCGGAGGCGCTGCGCCAGGTTTCCGCACCCGGGGACGCGACCTGTCGTTGGAGCAAGGCGCGGATGCTCGCCCTCCGCCCCGAGGCGCCCTTCGCACGAGCGATGTTTCAGGCCGAGCAGCTTCGTCGCCGCATCGCAGCGCTGCCGGTACGCGCGGCGGGGCATCGCACGGCGCTGACCGCCTGCCTCGGCGTGGCCTCGGTGCGCAGCGACGTGCTGGGTGCAGACACGATCGCGCTGGCGGAAGCTACGCTCGATGCAGCTCGGGCGGATGGACGCAACCGCGTCTGGAGCAGCGATCGCGCTCGCGCTGCGGAGGTGCTGCGTCAGGTGCCGCCGGGCGCCCTCGATGCGCGGATCAATGACCTTCTGCAGCGTCTGGCCGAGCCAGTCGAGAGTTCCCGTCGGCTTCATCTGCTGCGCACGGCGGCCCGGGTTGCCGACGTAGGCGCCGCGATTGCGAGGCTGATGCGCCTCGACGCGCGCACCGTGGAGCGAGTGCGGCTCGCGGGACGCGCCCGCGAACTCGGCACGCTCTGCGCACCGGCTGACGTAACCACCGGCGCCGCCATACCGGAGGCTGAACGCCGTCACCTTGATGCCCGGCTGGCCGCCGACGCAGCGGAGCTGGCGGCGGCGCTCGGCGCCGATCGCGAAACGGTCGAGTGCGTCCGGCTTCAACACCTGCCCTTCTGCGAACTGGAGCGCGCCGAAACCGAAACCGGCCACGTGCCGGTCGGGGCGCGGATCGTTCACGCTGCGCAGGCGCTCGTCGCCATGACGTCGGACCGCAGCGCCCACACGCGCACCGCGCAGGACACGGCTCGCGATACCCTTCGCGAGCAGAGCGGCCGACGCTTCGATCCCTCCGTGGTAGAGGCCGCCCTGGCGGTGGAACTCTCGCAGCCGGAAGACCTGTTCCTCCGCCTGCTCGAGTCCGGCGCCGGCCGATCGCCCGGCGGAAGCCCCGCCGAGGTGCCCTCGGCGAGCGCCTGAATCGCGCCTCGGGCGAGCCGCATTTCTCTGCAGGCCGTCGCGAACTACGGGTAAACCCGTAGGCTTCTGCCTCAACGTCGTGGGCCGAGGAAACCGATCCGCAAGCCTGAGTCGCAGGGCAAACACCCCAGTCGATCGGCTCCCACGCCATCAATAGCTGGCAAATCACCTTCCAACGCGTCCCGCGACTGCGCCCGAATCTGTCACCCCCCGCACGACTCCGATGACGGATCACGGGTGAATCTCTAAGCGTGACGCCCCGACCCCGGTAGAATGGGCAGAGTGAGCAGGCCGCTGGCGAGAGCTGCGGCGAATGGTCCGGCGGGCATCGCGACGAGGCGGGTTGAGGTATGGCTTCAAGCGAGAGATACGAGGCACTCGCGGCGATGCTGCAGAGCCAGTCGAAGATGCTCCACAAGTACGTGCAGAAGCGCATCCCGGCCAAGTTCCAGAGCCTCATCTCATCGGATGACGTACTGCAGGAAGTCTACTGGTCGGCGTGCCGCATGAGCGGAGCGCTCCCGGATAACCGGCCGGATGCCGTCGAGCGCTGGTTGACGACGCTGGCCGAGCGGAAGCTGATCGACGCGATCCGCAGCCTGGCCCGCACCAAGCGCGGCGGCGACCGGAAGTTCGCCCGTTACGCCGGCCAGGCATCGACGATCCTGCCGCTGGTCGAACTGGTCGCTGCCGAGCAACCCTCGCCGAGCGGGCCGCTCTCGGCCCAGGAACTGTCCAACGCGGTTCACCTCGCGCTGGCCCGGCTGCCGGATAAGTACCGCCTGCCGCTGACGCTGTGTCACCTTCGCGGCTGTTCACGGGCCCAGGCGGCCGAGCAACTGCACCTGAGCGATTCCGAACTCAACAACCTGCTCCACCGGGGGCTCGCAAAGTTGCGGGATATTCTCGTATCATCAAGTCGGTTCCTGGGCGGATCCAGCGGCGCCACGCAGCGCCGCCGCAAGGCGACCGGTCCCGACGCTGCCCCCTGATCGGGGCACATGGTCGGGCGTTTCTGACCGCAGCCGTCGTTCCGCCGCGACCGAGCGCAGCCCCATGCATCAGGCTGACCCTGTCAATCGGGGGCCCGACGACCGACCGAATGAAGCGGCGGCGGCAAGCGACTGCGCGGACGACTCGAACGAGCTGCTGAAGCAATTCGCACCGACAGTGCCGGAAATCGCCGCGCACCTGCGCCAGGCCCGGCGCCGCGACCGCAGCACGATCACCTCCGCCGGCGCCGGTGCCGGCGATCTCGCCGATTCGGAGAACGAGCTGGTCCGCCTGGATCGCGCGTTCCTCGAGAAGAATCTCAGCGGCTACGTCATCATCGACCACCTCTACTTCGGCGGCCAGGGTACCGTGTTTCTCGCCGTGCAGCCGGGACTGCAGCGCGCGGTCGCGATCAAGCTGCTGCTCCGCGGCGAGCGGGCAACCGAGATGCAGCGTGCACGGTTCGCCCAGGAAAGCGAGATCATCGCCCAGCTCGACCACCCGAACATCGTCACGGTGCACGACAGCGGCGTCATCGGCGACCGACAGTATCTCGTGATGCAGTACATCCCGGGCTGTCCGCTCGACGAGCATGTGTTCGCGTACGAAGTGTCGCACGAGCAGACGATCCGGCTCTTCGTCGAGGTCTGTCGCGCGGTGGCGGCGGCGCACGAGCGCGGCGTCATTCACCGGGATCTGAAACCCTCCAATATCCTCGTCGACGAGGCCGGCAAGCCGCACGTGCTCGACTTCGGGCTCGCCAAGCTCGAGATCCGCGAGGCGGGAGACCCCTACACGGGCCTGTCGGAGGCGGGGCAGGTCATCGGGACACCGCCCTATCTCAGCCCGGAGCAGGCGCGAGGCAACTCGGCGGACGTGGCGATCCGCAGCGACATCTATTCGCTGGCGGTCATCCTCTTTGAGTTGCTGACCGGTCGCCCCCCCTACCACGACGAGGACACGCCAGGCGGAATCTACGCCGTCATCGCGGGGGGCCCGCAACTGACCCTGCGCGAAGCGCTGGCCGAAGGCGAACCCGGCCTCGCGGCGCCGCCCCCGGCGGGAATCGACGACCTCGGGAAGATCCTCGCCAAGGCCATGAGCCTGGACCAGGCGCTTCGGTACCACTCGGCTGCGGCGCTGGGTGACGACCTGGAGCGCTATCTGCGCGGCGAGGCCGTCGAAGCCCGTGCCGCGAGCCAATGGTACGTTCTGCGGAAGACGATTCGACGCTTTCGCGCGGTCGTGGCCGTCGTGGTACTTTTTGCGATAACCCTGACCGCCGCGACTGGCGGCATGGCCTACCTCTGGCGTCGTTCTGAACGCGCCCGGATCGTCGCCCAGACCGGGCTGGAGATGGGCGGGTTCCTCAAGCTCGGCAGCGTCTACCGCGACGATAACCGCGTCGATCAGGCCGTGCGCATGTACGAGGCCGCGCTGAGCCTGGGTTCGCGACTCGACACAGACGACCCGCACGTGCTGCGGCAGCTCTGCGATGCGCATGGCCTGATGGCGAGCCTGCTGATGACGCGTCACATGATCGAAGAAGCCCGGCCGCATTGCGACGCCGCGCTGGTCGTATCGCGCCGGCTTCGCCAGCAGGCACCGGAGGATCCTGAGTTCCTCCGACTCGAGGCGTCCGCGCTGCACAGCGCCGCCAACCTGGCAAATCGGGAGAAGCGCAGGGCGAAGGCGGTTGCGCTGTACGAGCAATCGCTGGAAATCCAGCAGAAGCTCCTGGCGGCCAACCCGGAGAGCGTTCACCTGATCAAGGACGTCGCCGGCGGCCGATTGATGCTCGCCGGCGTGCACCTGAACCTGAGGGAGTATGACCGCGCGGAGGAGCTCTATCGCCAGGCCGGCGCGATGTACGCCGACCTTTGCGAGCGGCACCCCGACGTCACAGAGTACCACATCAACCGCCTCCGCACCGACCTCGGGTTTTCCATGCTGCACAACCACAAGATGACGGCGGAGGATGATGCCGCTTCGGCAGAGATTCTCTTCGCCGCCCATCGCGAACTGATGGCCCTTGCCCGAACCCCGGGGGGCCGCTCCCACGCGAGGGAGATCACGGCGTTTCTGGAGGACTCCGCGAAAGTCTATGAGAATCTCCAGCAGCGCAGGGCCAAAGACGGACGCGATCCGCTTCCCCCGCTCGATGACGAGCCCTGAGCCCACGGCGAAGCGTGACCGGGCAGCGATTCCGCACCAGCGTCACTGCACCACCCAGCCGTCCAGGGCCGCCGGCTCCGTTTCCGCCTCGCGCAGGACCGACTCATCCGTCCGCACGAGGGCCACGTCGAGCACGCTCGTCACCGGGTAGGGCGCTCCGCCCGGCGGGTCATCGTCGACGCCCTCCATGAAGAAATCGAGCGCCGGCTGGTTCTGCATGACCGACACCGCGGTTCCGGCCATCAGTGGCAGGATCACGAACTCGCCGTTGTCAGGCTCCTGGGCATCATCGTGCTCCACCCACCACAGCCCGTCGCCCGTGGCGACAGTGGGCTCCGTCTGGATCCACTCGCCGACCGTGAATCCATAGTCGTCGAGCTCGGCCACGCGAAGCTGCTCCACAGACCATCCCACGCTGTCGCCATCGATGTCCTCTGCGGAGAGTTCCAGCTCGACGATCAACACGATCGGGCTCTCCGGGTCGGACGGGGTTTCGTGGAATGCCAGCTTGAGCGTGCGATCCGCCGGGAGCTGGGCGTGGGCGGCATCGGCGGCAAGTCCGACGAATCCGCAAAAGAGCGTGAGGGTGATGGAGGTGAGCCGCATGTCGGTTCTCCGCAGGCGCGCAGGGACTCCCGGCCGGAACCTGCGCGCGGAGGGAGCCCGGCTTGGGCGGGAACTGGAAACTCGCGTCGGGGAGGACCGGTTCGATCAGTGGCGCCTGGCGGCGCCCGGTCCAGGAAGCGAACAACTGCTACCCGGGGCACCTATCGCTTTCTGCCGGGTGGCGCGCTCATGATCCGGGGTGGTTTTTTTGGAGTCGGGAAGGGGGCGGGACAATGGTAGTTTTTTTTTTGGATTCCTGAGCGCGCGGGTCAGCGACAGCGATATCGGCCCGGTGCCTTATGGGCCGCGACATCAGGATTCTCGTCGTTGACGACCAACCCGTGATCTGTGAGGGCCTCCGGGCGCTCGCCTCATGCGAGCCGGACCTGGAGGTAGTCGGCGCTGCGCACACGCTGGTTTCAGCGCGCGCGAGGTTCCGCGCACTTCGGCCGGACGTCGTTGTCGCAGAGGTTTCACTGGGCGGGGCCGGCACGCTCGGCTGGATGAGTTCACTGCGACGCGCCGCCGACCCACCGGCGGTCGTCGCGTTCTCCTCGCACGATCATGGCGACCTGATTCACCGTGCCACCCGAGCCGGTGTGCGCGCGTACATCCTCAAGAGCGACCCCTCCGCCCTGCTCATGACCGCCGTCCGGCGCGCCGCCGCCGGCGAATTGACGTTCTCGGAGCGGCTGCGACCGCGCATCGTGATTCAGCCGGGTGGCGCCGTCCTCTACACGGCGGCCCTCAGCCGCGGCGCCGGCCTGACCCCGCGCCAACTCGATGTGGTGCGTGGTCTTGTCGACGGGCTCACCGTCAGGCAGATCGCTGTCGTCCTTAAACTCAGCGAGAAGACCGTCGACAACCACAAGACCCGGGCCATGGCACGCCTCGGCGTCCACAACCGGGCCGAACTCGCCCGAGCGTGGTACGAGGAGCAACTCTGGACCCTGGGGTCCGACCTCCGGCGGATTGCTCGGATCCCCGCCGCGAGCTGACCGCGCATCACCCTGCCCGCCCGCCGCCGATTGCCGTATCACTTTAATTCGCGTTCGTCCCTCACCTCGACTACACTGCGCTTCCGCTGGTATCGGGCCGGCCGGGCGAGAATCAGGGAAGCAGCGCAGCGCGAGAAAGCGAGGACGCAGGATGCCGACGCCTGGAAAGCCAATCCCCCCCGGGTTTCACACTGTCACGCCGCACCTGGTTGTTCAGGGCTGCGCGGCGGCCATCGAGTTCTATCAGAAGGCGTTTGGCGCCGAGATGGTGATGGCCATGCCCGGCCCGGGTGGGACCATCATGCACGCCGAGGTCAAGATCGGGGATTCGCACATCATGATGGCCGACGCTTTCCCCCAGATGCAGTATTGGGTCGCGCCGTCGACCCTCAAAGGAACGACCATCGGGTTGGCGTTGTACGTGGAGGACTGCGACAAGATGTGGGACCGGGCGGTGAAGGCCGGCGCCCAGCCGACCATGCCGCCGATGGACGCGTTCTGGGGCGATCGCTACAGCAAGGTCACCGATCCGTTCGGACACGTGTGGGAGCTCTGCACCCACAAGTGGGACATGACCCCCGAGGAGATCGGCAAGGCCGCGGACGCCTTCTTTGCGAGCATGGGCAGTAAGGGCAAGGGCGCCTGACGACCGGCTGTTTCGGCAACGCCACAAACAACGAGACCTCGCCGTGCGGCGTGCGCGGCGAGGTCTCTGCTGCTTCAGCTGCTTCCGGTCGGCGTTTCAGGGTTGTTCGCGGTGCAGGGCGAGCTGCCATTCGGCGCCACTGTGCGCCTCGCGGACGACGACCACGCCGGGCCGGAGGATGCGAAGCTGAAAGTCATCGTAATCGCCCGGAAAGGCGCCTTCCGCCGCGACGGGGAGGCGATCACCCCATTGCCTGCCTCGCGGCGCGGCCTGCACAGACCATCGGTAATCGCCGTAGCGGTTGGATTCGCGCCGGTCATCTTCCCCGACGCGCCACTCGAGCGTCGTACCGATGGTGCGGAACGCCGCCAGCCGCACCTCCTCAAGCGTGACCTTGCCGCTGGGGTGGCGGGCTGTGAGGCCAGTGACGAAGACGTACCACTCCCGGCCTCCGTCGCGAACCTCGCCGACGAGCACCCCCTGCACATCGTGCACCCGGGCGAACAGGGGCAACCCCGGGCCGGGGATATCGACCGCCCCGAAGACGATCTGACCGGTCCGCATGGCGCGCGGATTCCGCAGCGCCGGCAGGTCGCGCAGGCCGGCGGGCGAGCCTCCGGCATGGGTGCGCAGGTGTGAACCAAGCTGATCCCGCCAGACACCCACCGGATCGCGTGGCGCGCAGCCTCCAGCCAGCGCGGCGGCAGAAAATGCAACGGTCAGAAACATGGCTGTCCAACGTGGCATCAGTTGCCTCCCCTGCGTCATCGAGCGAGCTACCGATCCGGGCTGCTGGTCAGCCCGCCGGCGGGCGCGCGGCCTGCGTCGCGTCCAGCCGCCTCCACGAAGGCCTCGATGAGGTGACGGTGACCGCCCTGCGCCGCCGCATCCGCAGGGCGCGAGCCGAAGCGATCGGCCAGCATCGGATCCGCCCCGGCCCTAATGAGCACGCCGATCATCTCGCGGGAGCCGCCGCGCGCGGCATGGTGCAGCGGCGAGGCGCCGTACCGGTCGGTGGCGTTGGCCAGCGCCCCCGCCGCGATCAGGGTCGCCGCCAGCGCCGTGTCACCGGCGGCTGCGACCTCGTGTAGCGGCGTGCAGCCGAAGTTGTCCGCAGCGTTCACCGTTGCCCCGGCGGAAAGCAGGGCCGAGACCACGTCCCGGTGAAGACCACGTGCGGCAAGGTGCAGCGGCGTCAGTCCGTGCCGCGTGCGCAGTCCCGTGTTTCCGCCCGCGGCGAGGAGTCGCTGGACCGCGCCGGCATGCCCCCGCTGGGCTGCGATGTGCAGCGCGGTGCAGCCGTCCACGTCGGCCGCATGGAGAGGAACACCCCGCGCCAGCAGGCGCTCGACCCCTGGCAGGTCACCCGCCTGTGCTGCCCACCACAGGTCAGTGCGCCGCAGCATCCGGCTGGCCACCTCGCCCGCGGCCGGTGCGATCGCTTCATCGGCCTCGAAGCACACCGTGGCGACGCCGACCAGCTCGCGAGGATCGCCCTTGTAGCCGTATTCCTCACCGTAGTAGGTCCGCAGCCGCTCGGCGATGGCCAGGTACTGCTCGCGCGTCCGTCGCACGCCGCGCTCGTCGAGATACCAGTCGAGCACGTCTTCGCACCGCGAGCGGATGCTGTCGGCGACGAATCCGCCCATGCCCAGCGCGTAGCTGTTGGGGTTCAGGGCTTCGTTCCAGTGATCTGAGACGAATACGGTGAAGAAGTCGGACCGCGCGTGGACGTGATCGGCCAGGCGGTAGAACTCACCACGGCGCTCGAGAAGCGGCGGACGATCGTCGCCGCGAACGCGCACGGTCTCGGTGAGATTGCGGAAGAACTTGAGACCGCAGTAGTTGGCCGCCAGGTCGGCGTTGGACCACACCCCGGTCGTGAGCATGCCCAGGAGCGTGCCTTCAGAGAACAGCGGATGTGCGCCGGTGCCCAGGTCGATCACGTCGCGCAGGGCCTCGGCCTCGCTCTTCCCGGCGGCCAGCGATGCGCGAAACGTCGTGTAGTTGATGTGCCCCATGTGCACGAAGTGCACCACCTTGTCGTTCCCGAGCAGTACGCCGTCGATCATCACCGTCGAGCACCGTCCCAGGCGGATCAGCTTCGTCGGATCGAGCAGCAGCACCGGGTGGTGGTAGATCCAGAAGGTCGGCATGTGGGTGATGACGCCGCCGGGGTGGGCCTCGCGGACGGTGGAGCTGCGCAGGTTGATTTCGAGCGTCTCGACGTGGTTGATCACGAGCGGAAACTCGTCGTAGACGGCCTTGGCGATGATGTCGGGGCTCTGCAGCCGGCGGGTCTCGTCGGTCGGCTGTCCCCCCTGGAGAGAGCCGCGAATGCGGGCGTTGGTTCGGTCGACAGCCGAGGCGATGCGCTCGCGGATGTCCGCGGAGAACCACGGCCCCATCTCGATGAAAGGCCGTCCGACGGGCAGCGTGTACTGATCGGTCTCATGCGCCGAGGCCGACACACCGCATGCCACGACCACCACGGCCGCCACAATCAGGACACGCACATTCATACAAGCTCCCGACACACGACCCTGCCCCGCGCCCCGCCGGGCGCATCACCGTAAACATAGCAGAATACCGCCCTCCGAGGCAGGGGCGCCGCGCCCTTCCGATCGATCCCGGCCTCCCCCCGCGCTGGACGCCGGCGACCCCGTGGGCTATCAACCAGCGATGCTCTCCCCAGAGGCAGCCGCACCCGCCGCCCCCGTCGTCCCGCTGGTGACCGAGCCCGTCGGCGTGCTGGCCATCCTGCTGATCGTGCTGGCGGCGATCTTCGCGACGGCGATGCACCCGGTCCTCGGCCGCATCTTCCGAATCATCCCGACGCTCGTGTTCTGTTACTTCGTACCGACGCTCCTGACGACCCTCGGCGTGCTGCCGGAATCGTCCCCCGTCTACACCTGGGTCAAGTCGTTCGTTCTGCCCGCCAGCCTGTTGCTGCTGATACTGGCACTCGACCTGCCGGGGATTCTACGACTCGGCCCCAAGGCGCTGATCATGTTCCTCACCGGCACGGCCGGCGTGGTCATCGGTGGCCCCGTGGCGATGCTCATCATGCGGCCCTGGCTTCCCGACGACGCCTGGCAGGGGATGGCCGCGCTCTCCGGCAGCTGGATCGGCGGCGGGGCGAATTACGTTGCCATCGGCCAGATCGCCGGCGCGTCGGACGAAATGATCCGCCTCATGGTGATTCCCGACGTGATGGTCGCCAACATCTGGATGGGGGTGCTGCTGTGGGCCTCTGGCCGGCACGAGGCGATCGACCGACGGCTGCGGGCCGACGCCAGCGCCATCCGTGACCTGGAGCGCCGACTCGGCGAGTTCCAGGCCCAGACCGCCCGCACCGCGACGCTGGCCGACTGGCTCATCCTGCTCGCCCTCGCCTTCGGAGCGAGCTGGGTGAGTTACGCCGCGTCCAACCACATCGAGGTCCTCATCGACGGCATCCCGTCCATCCGCCGACTGAACGAGTTCCTCCCTTCCGTCGCCTGGAAGTTCATCCTCGTGACGACGCTGGGCGTGGGGCTGTCGTTCACGCGCGCCCGCCGGTTGGAAGGCGTGGGCGCGTCGAAGATCGGCTCGGTGATGCTCTACCTGCTCATCGCCTGCATCGGGGCCGGGGCGAGCTTTCACAACCTGGGGCAGGTGAAGTTCCTGCTCATCGCTGCCGGGATATGGATCGTCATTCACATCATCCTCCTGGTGGGCGTCGGCGTGCTCATCCGCGCGCCGGTCTTCCTCATCGCCGTGGGGTCTCAGGCCAACATCGGCGGCGCAGCCAGCGCGCCGATCGTCGCCGCGGCCTTTCACCCCAGCCTGGCGCCGGTAGGCGTGCTGCTCGCCATCTTCGGCTATGTGCTGGGGACGTACATGGGCTACGTGTGTATGCTGCTGCTCAGGGCGGCGTCGGGCGCGGGCGCCGTCACGTAGGAGCCGCGGCGCGGTACAAGAACAACGATTGTCCGAGGTGCTTGCATGTCCACGCTGCTTGAACGGTTTCTCCGATACGTCAAGGTCGAGACCACCGCCGTCGAATTGACGGATGACTACCCCAGCTCGCCCGGTCAGCGCGAGCTGGGCCGCCTGCTTGCCGACGAACTGCGCGCGCTGAACGTGTCTGACGTCGAGCATGACGCCAACGGACTGGTCTGGGGCACCGTGCCGGGAAACGTCGCCGGCGCGCCGACCATCTGCTGGCTGGCCCACGTGGACACCTCGCCCGAATTCACCGCCAAGGGGGTCAATCCGATCGCCCATCGCAACTACGACGGCCGCGACATCGCGCTGCCGGGCGACTCCTCACGACTGATCCGAGTGAGCGATTCGCCGGAGCTCACGAAGCTCGTGGGCCGCACGATCATCACGACCGACGGCCGGACGCTGCTGGGCGCGGACGACAAGTCGGGCGTCGCGGTCATCATGACCGCCGTCGAGCGACTGATCCGCGATTCCGCGATCCGCCATGGGCCGATCCGCGTGCTGTTCACCTGTGACGAAGAAGTGGGCCGCGGCGTAGCCAAGGTCGATCTGGCCAAGGTTGGAGCGGTTTGCGCCTACACGCTGGATGGCGACGGCGAGGGGCAGATCGAGAACGAGACCTTTTCGGCCGACGTCGCGGCGATCACGGTTCGAGGTGCGAACACGCATCCCGGCTACGGCTACGGCAAGATGGTCAACGCGCTGCGCATCGCGTCGCTCTTCGTCTCGCGCCTGCCCTGGGATCGCCTCGCGCCGGAGGCGACGCGCGAGAAGGAAGGCTTCATCCACCCCTACACCATCGAAGGCGGCGTGGACCGCGTGACGATCCGGGCGATCCTCCGCAGCTTCGTAACCGCCGAGCTCGCCGAGCAGGCGACGCTGCTGCGGCAGGTGGCGGCGAGGGTAACGGCTGAGCATCCGCGCGCGGCGATCGACATCGCCATAACCCCGCAATACCGCAACATGGCCGAGCACCTTGGCCGCGAGCCGCGCGCCGTCGACCTGGCGGCAAGAGCATACCGGCAGCTCGGGATCGAGCCGGTGTTCAAGAGCATCCGCGGCGGCACCGACGGCTCACGCCTCAGCGAAATGGGGCTGCCGACGCCCAACCTTTCCGTCGGCATGCACAACTTCCACAGCCCGCTCGAATTCGCCTGCCTGGAGCAGATGGAACAGGCCGTCACCGTGCTCATCGAGCTGGCGAGACTCTGGGGCCAGGAGAAGGCCCGCTGACCTGATTCCTCGATGCGCCGCCGGCGCACGGGCATGTCCAAAATTGTAGCGGAGTTGCAACGGCCTTCGCGATTTGCGACGCTGCGGACTCGGGTGTTTGCGCTGTCGAACGGCGCAGCCGCCGGGCCGGGCAGGAATTCGAACGCATGGCCACGCCACACCAGTCACCGCGCGCCACCGCCGCGCACGCCCAAGCCGGCGGCCCCCTGCGCGCTGCCCTGAGCCTTCGCCCCGGCGAGGCGCCGCTCCTGGCGTGGGCGGGCGGGCTGTTTTTCTGCGTGCTGTGCAGTTACTCGATGCTCCGGCCGCTGCGCGAGGCGATGGGCATCGCCCGCGGCATCGACGAGCTTTCGTGGCTGTTCATGGCCACGCTCGGTGCGACGCTGGTGTGCAACCCGCTTCTCGGCGCACTCATCAACCGCTTCACCCCGCGCGAGTTCATCCCCATCGCGTATCGCGTGCTTGCCGCGAGCCTCGTGATCCTGTTCCTGGTCATCGAAGGCCCCGGCGGCGAGCCGGGGGTGGCGATCAGCCGCACCTTCTACGTCTGGCTGACGGTGTACATCCTGTTCGCCACCTCGCTGTTCTGGGCGTTCATGGTCGATGTGTTCGCGTTGGAGCAGAGCAAGCGGCTCTTCGGGCTGCTGGGGGTCGGGGGCACGTTGGGGGCGATCTGCGGCGCGTGGTTGACGGGCCGGCTGGCTCCGCACGTCTCGCCGGCGTGGCTGATGCTCGGGGCGGCGGTTGTGCTCGAGGCGGGGGTGCAGTGCTTTCGGCGGCTGGAACGGCGGACGCGCGGCGACCTCGAGGCGGCCGAATCAGGCCCTGCGGCCCCGTCGCCGCCGCCCGCCGACGATTCGGAGCTCCGCGGTGGAGCGCTCGCCGGGATCGTCCACGTCTTTCGCTCGACCTATCTCGCCGGCGTGTGCCTCTACATCGGGGCGATCGCCGTGTCATCGACGTTTCTCTACTTCGCCCAGGGCCGCATCGTCGAGGCCGCCGCGCCGGACCATGCAGCGCGGTCCGTGATCTTCGCGCGGATCGACTTCTGGGCCCAGTGCGCCACGCTGGCCATCCAGGTTTTCGCCACGGGTCATCTGCTCCGGCGGCTGGGTGTCGGCTTCACGCTGGCGATTCTGCCCGCCGTGTCGATCGCCGGATTCGCGGCGCTCGCCGCGGCGCCGGTGCTGGCGACGCTCACGATCGTGCAGGTTGCCCACCGCGCGGGCCGCTTCGCCATCGCCCGGCCCGCGCGAGAGACGCTCTTCACCGTCGTCAGCCGCGAGGACAAGTACAAGGCCAAGAGCTTCGTCGATACGTTCATGTACCGCGCGGGCGACGTGGTCGGCGCGCTGGCGGACAAGGGACTCGCCAAGGCCGGCGCGGCGGTCGCTTCGATGACCGGCCTGCTGCTGCCCTTTGCCGCCGCGTGGGCGCTGCTCGGCCTTTACCTCGGCGCTGCGCAGCGACGGGCTGCGCGATCAGGCGCGGCGCCAACCGCATCGGCCGAACCCGCCATCGCGCTGACGGACGCAACCCCTGACCCTTTACGGAGACCGGTATGACCTCAAGCAGACGTGAATTCATGCGGACCACGCTCGTCGGCGGCGCGGCCGTCGGGCTGGGGGCGACAATGCCCGCCTTCGCCCTGTCGCCGACCCCGCCGGAGGCGCCGGCCGAGCGCAAGCTCAAGCTCCTCATCCTTGGAGGCACCGGGTTTCTGGGCCCGCACACCGTCCGTCGCGCGCTGGCCCGCGGCCACGAGATGACACTCTTCAACCGGGGCAAGACCAACCCGTCCTACTTCCCGGAACTGGAGAAGATCCAGGGCGATCGCAACGTCGACATCTCCGGACTGGCCGACCGGAAGTGGGACGCGGTTATCGACACCTCGGGCTACTACCCGCGCCAGGTCCGCACGATGACCGAGTTGCTCGCCCCGAACGTCGGCCAGTACGTCTTCATCTCGTCGATTTCCGTCTACGCCGACCGCAGCAAGCCGGGGGTGGACGAAAACTCGCCCGTGGGCCGCATCGCGGACGAGACCACCGAGAAGGTCGACGGCGAATCCTACGGTCCGCTCAAGGCGCTCTGTGAGCAGGGCATCGTGCATCGGCGCCATGACGAAGCCGGTCGGCGTGCGCAGGATCGTGATGTT
>CAYRSS010000046.1:8943-33537 GCA_964426945.1 uncultured Phycisphaeraceae bacterium | reverse complement strand
TGCCTTAGCCACGCCGCCAGCGTTCGTTCTGAGCCAGGATCAAACTCTTCAGTTTGATTCGTTTCCAGCGCCGCAACCCGAAGGCCGCGACGCGAAGGATACGTTGTTTGGGGCTCTCACTCACGCGTCTGTGAGAGAGTGAAAGCCGACAGCCCCTGGCGGAGCTGTCTTCTGCTTTGGCTTCCGACGGATACCGGCTAAGGATCCGTTCGGAGAGACCTCGACAAGACGACGCCTTATGCAGACGCGGTGCCGTCTTGCCGTCACATCCTCACGACGACAAACCCATTCACTTGTCAAAGAGCGACCCGGTCGGCGGGCACCGCACTCGGCTGTGCCCCTCACCGGCGAGCAACGCATGATAGGGGGCCCGCCGGCCCCGTCAATACAAAAAACCGCCAAAATCAGATTCTCATGAAGATTTTGTGCGAACGCAGAAAATAAAGCCTCGGTGACAAGTGGCCGCCGCCAGCCGATCCACGCCTTCGCCCGCCGCCGTGTCCGACCGGGAGGCTGAATGCCGATAAAACCCCGGACGCCGTCCATTCGCCGCAGGGGAACGAGCTGTGCCCAAAGGCCCGCTACGCCTCATCCTGATGGTCACCCTCGTCGACCTCATCGGCTTCGGGATCATCATCCCGCTTCAGGCCGACTACGCCCGCCGCCTCGGTGCCACGGGGCTGACATTCGGCCTGCTGGTCACTGCCTACACCGCGATGCAGTTCCTGTTCAACCCGATCCTCGGGCGAATCTCGGATCGCGTCGGACGCAGGCCCGTCCTCGTGGTGAGCCTGGCGGGCAGCGTGATCAGCCATGCGCTGTTGGGATACGCGGATCTGGCGAATTCGCTCACCCTGATGTTTGTCGCCCGGACGCTGGACGGCATCACCGGCGCGAACATCGCCACCGCGCAGGCGTACATCGCTGACGTCACGACGCACGAGGATCGCGCCAAGGGTATGGGGCTGTTCGGCGCGGCCTTCGGCGTAGGATTCGTCATCGGCCCTTCGCTGGCGGCGGGGCTGGCCGTGCTCGGCAAGTCTCTGAGCGGCGATCAGGGTACCTGCTTTCCGGCCTTTGGCGCTGCGGCCATGGCGCTGGCGGCCGCAGTGCTCGTATGGCTGAAGCTGCCGGAATCGCTCCAAAAGGGACAGGCGCCGCCCAGCGGCCACTTCCTGAGCTTGGGTCGGCTCCGCGAAGTGGCCCGCGATCCGCGCACGCGGGAACTGCTGATCTACGGCGGCTGCGCGCCCTTCGCATTTGTTCTGCTGGAGACCACGTTCGTGCTGCTGGTAGGCGGCCAGTTCGGGCTGACGCAGGCCCGCATCGGCCTGCTCTTCGCGTACATCGGCGTCATCATGGTCGTCGTCCAGGGCGGGCTGGTGGGCAGGCTCGCGGCACGATTCGGCGAGCCGAATCTGATTGTGGTCGGCCCCTTCATCACAGCGATAGGCTTCGTGATGATCGCCGCGGTGACCGTCGGAGGCGCCGGCTGGTCCGCCTGGTGGCTGTTGATCGCCGCGTGCATCCCCGTCTCCGTGGGTAGCGGCCTGACGAATCCGAGCCTGATGAGCCTGGTCTCCCGCCGTTCACGCGAAGGGCGGCAGGGCGAAACACTGGGGGTGCTGCAGGGGGTGGTCAGCCTGTCGCGCTCGCTGGCGCCGCCGCTGGCCGGGTTTCTGTTCGATGCCGGTCCCGCACTTCCGTATCTCGTCGGCGCAGCCGTGTTCGTGCTCGTGGGCAACTTCGCGCTGTTCATCCGGCGGGCACAATTCGCCGACGTTCAGGGCGGATCGCCCGCCTCGGGCGTCGAGTCCTGATCAGCGCGCGCCGACGTGGAGCGCGACCAGATTGCCAGCCCCAGCATCACCGCGAGGATCGTGCCCGCGGTCCAGGGCCGCGATGCAGCCGTTCCGTAGGCGATGAAGGCCATCACGGCGATCAGCAGGATCGCCAGCACTGGCCCCGCCGGACATCGGAAGTGATCCGCCTCGCCCGCAGCACCGCGACGGCGGAACACGATGAGACTCGCGTAGCAGAGCGCAAACAACACCGCCGACGCGAAAAAGTAGATCTGCATGACCTCGCCGAACCCGCGGGTCAGGGCGAGAACGACAGCGAAGATCCCGACAACGGCGAGCGCCGGCACAGGGGCCTGCGTCGAAGACATGCGCGAGAGGGCCCGCGGCGCAAGCCCGTCACGGGCGAGCGCGAAGGTAACCCGGATCGTCGCGAGGACTGTCGAACTGAGCGCCCCCAGGCAGGCGATCATCGCCCCGACGAGCATCGCCGCTCTCCCGCCCGGGCCGATCGCACGCGCCATGGCGCCATCCGCCGCGAAGGGCGACTGCGCCATGCCGTCCGCGCCGATGAGGCGCAACAGCGCGTAGTTGTAGAGCGTATAGACAACGATGAGCGTGGCTGCCGAGCCGATCATCGCTCGCGGCAGGGCTCGGCGGACGTCGCGTATTTCCTCGGCCATTTTCGCGGCGTCGGTCGTGCCCTCGTAGGGCCATAATGCCGATACCAGCGCGACGGTCAGAATCGCCAGCAGTCCTTTGGGCGTCGACGGCGAAGGGCTTTCGGGCAGCGAGGCGACCTCCACAACAGCAGCGTCGTCAGCGAGGTTTACCGATGAGGCCGTGAGCGTAGCGGGAGGGGCGCCCGGCGGTCCGCCGGTCCCGAGGAAAAGCCCGACTGCGATGATGCTGATCAAGGCAAGCAGCTTCGCGCCTGCAAGGACATTCTGAAATCCGGCGCCGGTGCGCAGCCCCAGCCCATTGACCACGAAAACCAGCACGATCGCGCCCGCGGCGAAAAACCGGGCGTAATCAGCCGGCGCAAGCCCCACTAGTTCGCAGGAAAACTCGCCGAAGGGAACCGCGATGCCGGTTGCACCGCCGCCAATGACGAACACCGTGTAAGCCCAGCCGAAGAAGCAGGCGACGCTGCGGCCGTAGGCTTCGCGGAGGTAGACGTACTCACCACCGGCCGCCGGGAATCGCGTGGCCAGTTCAGCGGTGACCAGCCCCTGAGCCAGCGAGACGAGGCCCGCGACGATCCATACGGTGAGGATTGCCGCGTGGCTGGAGAATTCGCCTGCGACTTCCTGCGGACTGCGAAAGACACCGGAACCGACTGCGACGCCGATCCCCAGGAGGAAGGTGGTTGGCGTGGCCAGAATTCTCCGCAGCGCCGTCATGCGGGACGCCCTTGCGAGGACCACGATCCGGACGGCGGCCGCGGCGGCGTGCGGTCACGCCAGCCCGCAAGTCGCCCCGTTACACCACCGCCCAAGCCGAAATCGCCGTCGGGCGACCCACGCGTAGACCAAGTCGCACGCAAGTCGCACGCCGGGCAGATAGTAACCCATCGCCAGCCGGCCGATGGCGGGCCCCAGCAAAACCGCCCGCACGCCCGCCTCGAATCCGGCGTACACCCGGCCGTCAGGCGCAACGAAGTGCATCGCTCGCGTACAAGCTTCGGGACGCAGCCCGGGAAACCGTTTGAACACCGCCCCGTCCCGGAAGGTGATCGTCTCCATGGCGGCCCGACCTGTAAAGCAGAGTATCCGATCGACGCCCGCGCGGCAGAAGGAGCAGCCGCCATCGTAAACCAGCACGGGATGACCCGGTGGGGAGGTGCGATCGGCGCTGAGGACCGGCTCGGCGCCCTCGTTCGCAGGGTCATAGCCGCGCCATCGTGGCCGCCAGCAGCGAACACGACGGCGGTAGACCTCGTACGGGGGGCCGAACCGCGCGGATAGCTGCCGTTCCTCCCACGGGCGTATCACGTAGTTCCAAATGAGCAGCGCGAAGGCTGCGAGGCTCAGCAGTATGGTCGAACCGTGCCAGATCGCCACCGCCGCGAACTGGGCAACACCGGTGACGGCCATCGGATTGCGGACGTATCGATACGGACCCGCGATCACCAGCTTGCGAGTAGTGTCCGCGGGCAACGGCGTGCCGCGGCCGTACTTCGCGAACACCCACGCGCTCGCGAGGGCGACGGCACCGAACGTGGCGAACACGGCCAGTGCCGCGACCCGTGTCGAGGCGGCAGGCGTCCAGACGGCACCCGGCACCCACGCACGCTCGGCCCGCGAGACCCACGAAGGCAGCAGGGCGTAAAACCATGACCAGCAGACGACGATCTGCAGGGCGGTCTTGGCGAGATTCCAGCCCGTGCTGGCAGGTCGTGCGACGCGCTCGCAGAATCGGCTCATCGGTTACTCCTCTCGGTCCAGGCGCGCCATGCGCCGAGCGGCAGCACCACCATCGGCACCGCCATCAGCAAGGCCGCCAGCCCGGGCCCCGATCCAGAGACCGCTGCGGTGAGACACCAAAGCCCCGCGTACCCGGCGGCGCCGGCATGCGCGAACAACACCGGGACCGCCCACGGCTGGTCTCTGGCAAGGCCCCAGGCGGCGAGCCCGGACGCGCCAACAAAAAGGATCAGGTCCGCAGGCGCGAGCGACAGCCAGAACCCGGGGGACGCCCACTCGGGTGTGAACGCCGCCCGGAACCCGGGCGAAGTCGCCACGGCGATCCACCACGCGGTCGCCGCGGTGCATTCGACGAGCAGGAACACGGCCAGCCACGTACGCCAGCGAGTCGACTGGCGAGGTGTGACGATCAGGAGTTCCGCGGGCATGGGCGTCGCCTCCTCACCGGTAGTATCGCGGGACCGCCGGGCATTGTTCAATTGTTCTCGAAATTTTTGAAACTACGATAGCTAGTGGCTGGCTGGCGGCGGCCCGCCACGGCCGCGATTGCCAACGGCAGCCCGAACGATCATCGTGGGCGCCCCGCTGGCGGCGAGCGAAGTGCGCTTGGCGGGTTGGAAGGCTCCAGGGAACCCACGGTGTCGCGTCGCTTCTCCGCGGTGCAGGTGATCCTCCTCGTCGGGCTCCTCGGCGTGGCCGGTCTGATGCGCGTCCACGAGATCGGCGCGGAGGATCTTTGGTTCGACGAACTGTGGTCTCTGCTGGACGCCAGCGGCCGGCAGGCGGAGTTCCTCGGCCTGTCGCATGGCGAGGTCCTTCGGGACACGCCGAAACTCACCGCGCCCCTTCCGGAAACATCAGCCGGCGATCTGTGGTCGGGGATGCAAACCGAGACGCATCCGCCGCTCTACTTCCTGGTTCTGGCCCTGTGGCGCTCGTGGTTTGGCGATGGGGCGGCGGCATTGCGAACGCTGGCCGCGGCCTGCTCATGGCTGACGCTGTTTCCGCTGGCGTGGGCGGTCTGGCGATGGTGGGGATCCACCGCCGCGTTGTGGACCGTCGTCTTCGCCGCTTTCGCCGCCGGCGACCTCGCCATGGCACAAAGCGTGCGGCACTACGCACCGGCGGGGTTGTGGGTTGCGCTGAGCTTCGCCCTGCTGGCAGGCTGGGCGCACCCTGAGGGGCGTACCGACGGTCCGGCGGGCGAGGCGTCGGCGACCTCGCGACGGCGCAACGTCCTCTGGGGCGCGTCCTATGGACTGACCCTCTACCTGGCGATGCTGACCCACTACATGAGCGCGCTGCCGCTCGTCGGGCAGGCGATCTGGGCGATGCGGTTCACCACCGGCCCGAGGCGCAGGGCCTGGGCGCTGGCGACGATCCTGGCGGCCGCAACCTACCTGGTGACCTGGGGCCCTTCGGCGCTCGCGCAGTGGCGTTACACCCAGGGCAGCGACGAGAAGATCGTATTTCTCGCCCACCAACCGGTGTGGCGCACGCCGGCTGAGTTGCTGACCGCGCCGATCCGGCTGCTGGCGCCCGTGCGGCCGATCGCGCTGACCGTGCCGCTCGCGGATGGGGAGCCGCTCGAACTGTTCACCGATGTGACCTCGCACGATCTCTCCGTTGCCGCCGTCGGCGCAATCCTCGTGGCCGTCTGCCTTCGCGGTGCGATGAGACGGCGCGGTCCTGCGCTGTGGTTCTTCGCCGCCTGGTTCGGCGCGCCGCTGCTTGCGCTGGCGATGGGTGAGCTGGTCACCGGGCTAACGCTCCTTCATCACCTGCGGTATCCGTACTTCGGCGTGCACGGACTCTGCGCGCTGATCCCGATCGCACTCGGTGGACTGCTTCATCGCCGAGGCACGTTGGTTCTGGCTGCGTTGGCCACGATCGGCTTCCTGCTGGCGACGGCGGGCTACCCGACGCGACGCAATCCGGCCGCGACCGCCGCCGCCGCGTTCGTAACCTCGGCGGTGGCCCCCGGCGAGTTGCTCGTGCTCGATGCCTACGGCGCTCAGCCCTACGAGGCTCGCCGACTGTTCCTGCTGCTGAATCATCATGCAGCAGCGCCGTTGCCGCCGACAATCCTGCTGCGCGGCGAGCCCTCGCCGGAGACGTCGACGCGGCTTGCCGGGTTTGATCGCCTCTGGCTCGCCCATGTATGGCCCGACATGGAGCACACGCCGCTGCCCGCCGAGTTCATCTCGGCCGACGTCGCGAGCCCGTACTTCTACGGCATCGGGTGGTTCTTGAAGGTCGAGAAAGGAATGCCCGCGGAAGCCGAGGACGCTACCGGCGGATGATGACGCGGCCGTCCTCCCACCGAACGTGTCCCTGACCGATAAGCGAAATCGCTTCCGGATAGGCGACGCACTCCTGCTCAAAGACGCGGGCCGCAAGGGCGTCGGGCGTGTCCCCCGGAAGTACCGGCACGCGGCGCTGGAGGATGATGGGTCCGCGGTCGTATTCGTTGTCGCAGTAGTGAACGGTGCAGCCCGATTCGCGGCAGCCGGCGGCGAGCACTGCCTCGTGGACATGGTGGCCGTACATCCCCCGCCCGCCGAAGGCAGGAAGCAGGGCGGGGTGGATATTGATCACCCGGCCCGCATAGCCCGACGGTATGACCCACAGCGATAGGAAACCCGCCATGCAGACCAGGTCGACCTCACCGACAGCAGCGGTCAGGGCGTCCTGGTAATCGTCCGCGTCGAGTCCACGCCGCTCGACGACCTCCACGCGCAGACCCGCTGCGCGAGACCGGGCGACGCCTGGTGCATCCGATCGGGACGACACCACGCGATCAATCTGGGCGGCCAGATCGCCGCGCTCGATGTGCTCCTGCAGATTGAGCAGGGTGCGCCCGCCGCCGGAAATGAGCACGGCAAGTCGAAGTGGGGGTCTGGCGGTCATCATACGGCGAGCTGTCCGCGGGCCGCTGACGGCCGCGATCAGGCTCACTCCTCCAACTGGTACCGGAATTCGCCCGACAGATGCCTGAACGGCACGTGCGGGTCGCGGATCGGATCTTCCTGCCCGAGCCCATTCCAGTAGGCGTTGTCCTTGTAGACCTGCTTGGGCGTGATCCGCTCCACGTGCCCGTCGGCGAAGCACGAGTTGGCGGCGCCGCGGTGGCGGTTGGAGATGTAGCTGCGGTAGGTCGAGGTGGAGTACGGCTCGGTCGCCGGACCGGTCGGCGTCTTCAGGACGTAGGACGGCAGAAACGTGGGGTCGAGCGTATAGCCGTGGTTGCCGAGCATGTCCACGTCATCGACCCCGTTGACGTGCTCCTTGCGCCATCCGCTGCCGTCGCTGCAGGCGAAGGCGATCGTCTTGCCGGAGTTCACAATGTTCTTGACTGGAAACCGTTCCCATGGGGCCGTGGGCGAGAGGCCGTTCTCCCGCGCGCTGCCGAGGTACTTGTAGTTATAGCCGTAGGAGTTGTTCCGCCCAACGGCCCAGTCCGCGACCGAGGGACAGTTCTGGACCTCGAGGCCGCCGACCTGGTCGGCCAGCGCGGTAAACCACCGGATCCGGACGTTGTTCGTCAGCCGCCACTGGTGCGCCGGAAACACGCCGTACTCGTTCTGGTAGACGGTCATCCCCGTGCCCAGCTGGCGGACGTAGGCGCCGCAACGCACCTCCTTGGCGGCCTCGCGAGCCCGCGACAGGGCGGGCAGCAGGATCGTGAGCAGCAGGGCGATGATCGAGACGACGACGAGCAATTCGATGAGGGTGAAGCCGGGGCGTCTCGTCATAGCCGATCTCCGCCGCGTGCTGGGGTGTGCGTCTCCGCCTGCGCCGAAGTGTCGGCCGGTTCCGGAGGCTGTCAAGTTGCGGCGCACGGAGCCGCGCACCCTCCCCGGGGCGCGTCAGGCCTTAGGCCACCGGACGCGAGAACCCCGCCACGCGGGCCGAGGACGGCCTTCAGGGCCATGGCTTGTTCCTGCGGCCGACTCGGCTATAATCCATTGCAGTGGCGGGCCTTGCCCGCTGCCCTGCGCTGGAGCCGGCCGGCTCTTCCGCTGGAATTGCACAGGCGCGTTCGGCCTGTGCGGCCTGCCGTTTGTGCTGAGGATTTCCCGGTGGTCAAGAGCGGCTCGCACCCGGCGCTGTGGGTGATCGTCTTTCTGCTCGGCGTGATCGCCGGCGGGATGGTGCTGCGCCCCGGCGACGGCCTCTCTCCGGCCGCGATGGCCCAGGCGACCGCCAGCGGGGGGTCGCGGGGGATCTTCGCGTTCTCCGGGCAGCTCGCGAAAGACGTTCATGGCGTCTTTCTGGTCGACGTGGACGCGATGACCATCTGGGCGTATGAGTACATGCCCGCGAAGCCGTGCCTCCGTCTGGCCGCCGCGCGGACGTGGCGATATGATCGCTACCTGAAGAACTACAACAACTGCGGACCGTCGCCATACGACATCGAGCAGTTGGTTGACACCGAACGCAAGAACGAGCTGCAGATGAGCCGCCAGCAGATGCCGTAAGCGACTGCCCGGAACGGGCGCAAGCGAGGAAATTGCCGATGGCGAAGATGTACTACACGGCTGAAGAGACCGCCCAGAAGCTGGGCAAGACCGTCGACGGGCTCAAGGATCTGGTCCGCGCCGGCAAGCTTCGCGAGTTCCGCGACGGCGGCAAGGCCCAGTACCGCGTCGAGGATGTCGACCGCCTCACGGCGGGCGGCTCCCGCGCCGGCGGCACCGTGGCCGGCCGGTCTGCGTCGGCCAGCGGCGAAATCGTGCTCGAGCCGGCCGAGGATGATTCGAGCATCGTCCTCGCCTCCCCCGGCGGCAGCGACGTCTTGAGCCTCGACGACATCGACTCTGACCCCTCCGGCGGCACCAAGGCCCCGGACAAGGGCAAAGACAAGGACAAGGCCAAGAAGGCCAAAGAGGGTACGGTGGTCAGTTCCGTCGGCGTCAGCGTCTTCGACGACGATGAACTCGACGAGAAGGTCGATCCGCTGGCCCAGACCGCGGTGACCGACGTCGCCGGCCTCGGCCTGGAGGGCATCGGCAGCGGCTCGGGCATCCTCGACCTCACCCGCGAGAGCGACGACACCTCCCTCGGCGCGGAACTGCTCGACGAGATCTACAGCGACGAGGACTCCAAACTCGAAATGGGTGACGCCACCCGCGCGGGCTTGGACGAGGCGATTTCCGAGCCGGTCGAGAGCACCACCTCCGAGGAGATTTTCGAGCCGCAGCGCCGCGAATCCCCGGTCGGCGAGCAGCGAGTTGTCTACCGCACGGCGTTCGCCCCCGATGCCGCGTCGACCGGCCTGCTGGCCGCCATGGTGGTGGTGACTGCCGTGCTTGGCATCGGCGGTCTGGCCGCCGCGGGCATGGTCAAGGGCGTGCTCCCCTCCCTCGTGGAAACCATGTACAAGAATCTGCCGATCGTCGCCGGCGTGTCCGCCGGCCTCGCGGCGATCGCGGGCGGGGCGGCCTACTTTGTCGCCAAGAAGCGCGGCTGACGCGGGCCCGCCGCCCGGCGAAGTCGACACGGTCTGACCGGCATCCACGCCCGTCCCGGAGCGATCCGCGGACGGGCGTGTTTTCGTAGCCGCGTCGCCGGCCGCCCGGATCGGACCGAATTCCGTTGCGAGCCGGGGCGGGCTTCGGTACGCTCCGGCAGAGGGGAGTCAGCGTCCGGCCCGCGGTCGCGTCGGCCGGTGCCATGGATGGCAGGTCTGTCGGTTCAGGAGGTGACCGCACGTCATGCTTCTTAAGCGCGTCAGCATCACCGGTTTCAAGAGCTTCGCCGACAAGGTCGACTTCGACTTCGGACGCGGCGTGACCTGCATCGTCGGCCCCAACGGCTGCGGCAAGAGCAACGTCGTGGACGCGGTGAAGTGGGTTCTCGGCGAGCAGTCGGCGCGCTCGCTGCGCGGGCGGCAGATGATCGACATGATCTTCGCCGGATCCAGCGCGCGCAAGAGCAGCGGCCTGGCCCAGGTGGACCTGCACTTCGACAACTCGCGCCGCATGCTCGCCCTCGACCGCGACGAGGTGGTCGTCACGCGCAAGCTCTACCGTTCGGGCGACAGCGAGTACCTGCTCAATGGCGAGACCGGCCGGCTCAAGGACATCCGCGAGCTGTTCATGGACACCGGCGTCGGAACCGAAGCCTACTCGGTGATCGAGCAGGGCAAGGTCGACATCCTCCTGCAAAGCAGCCCGACCGAGCGACGTTTGATCTTTGAAGAGGCCGCAGGAATCAGCAAGTACAAGACCCGCAAGCGCGAAGCCGAGCGCAAGATGGAGCGCACCGAGCAGAATCTCCTGCGCGTGGCGGACATCATCGAGGAGGTCGAGAAGCGCCTCCGCAGCGTGAAGCTCCAGGCGGGCAAGGCGCGCAACTTCCTGGAGTACGACGCCCGCCTGAAGGAGCTCAAGGCCACGTACTCGATGGCTGAGTACCACCGCCTGTCTACCGGGCTGGCGGCGATTGAGGCGGAAGCCGAGCAGCACCAGGATCGCGTCACCGGCCTCAAAACCCGCATCGGTCAGCTCGAAACTGAGGAGGTTCAGCTCGCCTCGCGCCTCGACCGCCTCGCGGAGGAGATCAGCGAGGCCGACGCGCAGCTCGCCCGCACGCAGGCGGAGTCCACCACCCAGAACGATCGTGTCGAAGCCGGCCGGCGCCGCATCGAGGAGCAGCGCGCCGCCACCGCACGCTGCGACCTGCGCGAGGCGGAAGATCGCCGGAGGCTCGAGGTAGCCCAGCAGGAGCTCGTTCGCGTCGAGACGCTGGCTGACGACCTGCAGCGCCAGACGCAGGAGCTGCGCGGGCGCATCGACGAGCTCAACGAGCGCGACGGCGGGCTCTCTCGCGAACTGGCCCAGTCCGTCGCCATGCTCGAAGACGAGAAGGCCGGAATCATCGAACTGCTGCGCCGCAGCACCTCGACGCACAACGAGATCATCCGCCTCAACGCCCACCACGAGTCGCTCGTGGGACAGAAGGATCGGCTCGCCGACCGCGACGCCCAGATCCGCGTCGATCTGGCCGCCCACCTGGAGCGGAAGGCCGACATGGAGCGCCGGCTCGCAGAGGTGGAAGAGCTGATCTCAGCCGAGACGCGCCGCCTGGAAGAGAAGAAAGCCGACGGCACCCGCATCGACTCTCTGCGTCAGCGCCTCGTCGACGAGTTGGCCCAGCACCGCGAGCGACGCAGCGCGCTGGGCAGCCGCCAGTCGCTGCTCGCTGACCTGGAGCGAAAGAAGGACGGTCTCGGAGCGGGGGCCCGTCAGCTTCTCGAACTCAAGGACACGCTGCACGGCGAGGGGCGCTTCGCCCCCGTGCTGGGCCTTGTGGCCGACCTGTTCACGACCGACGTCTCCCACGCCCACATCATCGAGGCCGCGCTGGGCGACTCGGATCAGCACGTGGTCATCAGCGATACCGACGCTTTCCTCGCCGAGGTTGCCACGCTTGGCCGCCTGCCCGGGCGCGTGACGTGCGTCTGCCTCGATCGCGTGCCCCCGTTGGTCAATCCACGCGACTTCGTCCACCAGCCGGGCGTGGTGGCTCGGGCGGTAGACCTGGTCCGATTCGAGCCCGCGTACGAGGCGCTCGCGCTCCACCTTTTCGGCAAGACGATCGTCGTCGACACGCTCGATCATGCGACGGCCCTCGCCCGGGCAGATTTGTCTGGGCACCGGTTCGTCACCGTCGCCGGCGAGGTGGTCGAGCCGGACGGCCGCATCCGGCTCGGTCCCGCCGCGAGCCACGCCGGGTTGATCTCGCGCAAGAGCGAGCTGCGGGATATCGACGTTCAGCTCGCCATGGCCGACGAGCGCATCGCCCAGCTGGCTGAGGAACTCAACCGCACGCAGGCCGAAGCCGGGCACAACGAGCGCATGCAGCAGGAGCTGCGTGCGGCGATCTACGAATCCAACACCGCCCGCGTCGAGGCCCGCGCGGCCCTATCGAACGTGCAGGAGGCCATCCGTCGCCTGACCGAGGAGCAGCCGCTCATCGCCGGCGAGGTCTCGCTCATTGAGGGGCAGATCGCCGACGTCTACGCCCGCAGCGAGGCGGGGGGGCGCTCGCTGAAGGAGATGGAGGAGGAAAACCAGCGCCGCGAGCAGATTTCGGCCGGCCACCAATCGCGCATTGAGGGTCTGCGGGCGGCTCGGACCGCGGTTCAGGAGGAGCTGACCGAGCTGCGCGTCTCCGCCGGTCAGCTTTCGGAGAAGCGGGCCGCCGCCGGCGAGACCCTGGCGACGCTCCGCCGACAGGTCGTGGACTTAACCGGTTCGCTCGAGGCCGTCACTGCCGACCGCGAGCAGTGCGTCGCCCGCATCGCCGAGGCGGAGGAGGTCATCGAATCCGCCCGGCGGCAGTTGCTCGCCCTGGCCGAGGCGGTCGCCCGGCTGGAATCCCTCGGGGCGGACCTTCGCCGACAGCGCGAGGGGCTGCGCGTACGGGTGGAGGAGGTCGGCGGCTCGCTGAAGGCCGCCCGGTCAGAACTGTCCGAGGCCGAGGGGCTGCTGCACGAGGCGGAAATGGGCATTGCCCAGACCAGGGTCCGCCGCGACGAGCTTTGCGCCCGCGTTCTGGCCGATCTGGGGATTCCCCTGGCCGAGCGCTACGAGGAATACGAGCACGCCGACCAGGACTGGGCGGCGGTCGAGGCGGAGATGAACGAACTCCGGGCGAAAATCGAGCGCCTTGGCAATGTCAACCTGGACGCCATCAGCGAACTGGAAGAACTCGAGAAGCGGGCGGAATTCCTCACCACCCAGCGGGCGGACCTGACCGATTCGATCGACCAGCTCCGTCAGCTCATCGAGCGGCTGAACACCGAGTCGCACGAGCGTTTCGTCGCGGCGTTTCAGGTCATCCGCGACAACTTCCGGACGCTCTTCCGCAAGCTCTTCGGCGGTGGCCGGGCGGACATCGTGCTGGAAGACGAGGGCAACCCGCTGGACTGCGGCATCGAAATCCTCGCGCAGCCGCCCGGCAAGGAGCTCCGCGGCATCTCGCTGATGAGCGGCGGCGAAAAGACCATGACGGCTATCGCCCTGCTGATGAGCATCTTCAAGAGCCGCCCGGCCCCCTACGCGATCCTCGACGAGGTGGACGCCGCGCTGGACGAGCTGAACAACGAACGCTTCAACCGCATCATCGGCGAGTTCGTCGCCGAATCGCAGTTCATCATCATCACCCACTCCAAGCGGACGATGAGCATCGCCGATACGCTGTACGGCATCACCATGCAGGAGCCGGGCGTGTCGACACGCGTAAGCGTGCAGATCGGGTCGAATGTGGCGTAAGCGCTGCGCGATCCGTCGAGTTCAAATCTCAAGTCTGAGATCTGAACCCGTGAATCTGGAATCCCAACTGGGCCGCACCAGCGCCCACACGCGGCGCAGTGCCCCGCCTCATCGCGGTCCGCGTCAGTCCTCGTCACTCCCGACGCAACCCCAGCGCGCGATGTGGCCGGCCGCTCGGCTGCCCGCCTGGGAGAACTCGCCACCGACGAACAGCGCGGGGCCGCTCGGCATCGGCACGCCGACAAGGGCCCTGACTCGCCAGTCAATCGCGGAGACGTCCAGCGGGGTGATCGGCGTCCAGACGCCGCCCTGGAAGCGTGCTAACCGGCCGCAGGCGACCCCACCAATTGATGTGAAATTTCCCCCAGCGTACATCGCCGGACCGCTGCCGTCGTCGTGTACGCACAAGGCGTGGGCGCCCGACCCGCCGCTCAAGGAGATCCCTGAGAATTGGACTCCGTCCCACCGGACGATGCTGGAGAGCTTTCCTGCGTACAGTGCAGGACCCGTGCCGTCGTCAAACGACGCGAGCGAGTAGAAGTGGGATTGGCCCGCCGTGCTCCCCTCCGGCAGCAGCGAAGCCCAGCCCGCGCTGCTCCACTTCACGATCCCCGGTATGCCTGAAACTCCAAGAATGCTGAAATCCCCCGCAGCGAACAGGGCGGGACCCGTTCCGTCGTCGTGAACGGTCATGGCCCACACGTCGTTGCTGATCCGGAGACTCCCCAGCTGCGACCAGCTTGTGCCATCCCACCGCATGATGCCTCCAGCCTGGATACCGCCGGCAGCCGAGAATGTGCCACCCACATAAAGGGCGGGACCGCTGCCATCATCGTATACTTCCAAGGCGGAGACAGTTCCGATAACTCCCTCGCCCGTCGGGCCTATGAGAGGCGACCAATGCTGGCCGTCCCATTTGGCGATGCTTCGCGCGGCCACGCCGCCGGCCGCTGAAAAAGTCCCGCCGACGAACAAGGCGGGGCCGGTGCCGTCATCGTAGCTGGCGATGGCGAGAACTCTTCCATCGGTCCCGGCACCCTGCGGGCCGGCGAGTGCCGTCCACTCGGCGCCATCCCAGCGCGCTATGTTGCCAACCACCTTCGCGCCGGCTTGATCGAACTCACCGCCGGCATAAAGCCCGCCGAGGAAGGGATCGTCCACGTACCGCAGCGCGCGCACGTCTCCGGAGAGTCCCAAAGTGTTCGGACCGGCCAGCGTTGTCCAGACTTCCCCGTCCCACTTGGCAATCCGATCGCCGCTTGCCCCGCCTTGGATCTCGAACGCCCCTGCGGCGTAGAGGACCGGCCCCTGCCCGGAATCAAAGACGGCCATCGCCCGCACCGCCGCATTCATGACCGGCTCGCTCGAATCCGTGACTGCTTCCCAGGCACTACCGGTCCACTTCGCGACGCGACTCGCCGGGACTGCGCCTGCTGTGACGAAATCCCCACCGACGTACAGCGCGTTGCTGGTGCCGTCGTGGTAGCCGGCGAGGCTGTAGACCGTGTTGTCTACGCCGTTGGCCGTCCCGGCCGTCAGTGCCGACCACGTGCCGCCGCCGTACCTGGCTACTCGGTTCGCAGGTCTTGAAGCAGCCGTCGTGAACGAACCACCAGCAAAAAGCGCCGCTCCGGTGCCGTCGTCGAAGACCGTAAGCGCCTCGATATTCCCATTTGTGCCCTGGCCAAGCGGACTGGTCAGGGCGGACCACGCGGCCCCGTTCCACCGAGCCACGCGATGTGCGATGGTCCCTCCCGCTGATGTGAAATGCCCCCCCACATAGAGTGCATCGCCCGAACCATCGTCCCAGACTACGGCCGCTCGCCCGTTGCCGTTCACGCCGACGGACGAGACGCCCGCCAGCGCGCTCCACGCCGTGCCGTTCCAGCGGGCTACGCGGTTGGTAATCACGCCGCCCGATGTCGTGAAAGCGCCGACTGCGAACAATGCAGGTCCGGAACCGTCGTCGAACGCCTGCAGCGCGTTGACCTCGTTGTTCATGCCGTTGCCGTTCGGTCCTGAGAGCGAAGACCACTCCACACCGTTCCACTTGGCGATTCGGTTTGCGGGAATCCCTCCGGCCGTAGTGAATGCGCCGCCGGCGAAGAGGGCGGGCCCGGTGCCGTCGTCGTAGACTCCGAGCGAGTACACGGGTCCGTCCATACCGATGCCGCCGGGGCTGACCAAAGGGCTCCAGTCTGCCCCATCCCATTTCGCGATGTAGTTGACTACGGCATTGCCCGCGAGCGTGAAGGTGCCGCCGACGTACAAGGCATCGCCCTGTCCATCGTTGAACACCAATAGCGCCCGAACGAGGTTGTTCGTGCCGACGAGGCCGAACCGGCGATCCCAAGTGATCGCCGCGCACGCCTCGATTCGGCAATCGACCTCGTCGCAGGTCAGGCCGGGGCTGAACGTTGGCGCCGGGAAGCGGGGATCGGCATCGCCGCCGCTTTGTCCGCTTCCGTTCTGGAAGTCGGGCAAGGGCGAGCAGCCGCCGATATTCGCCGACACGAATCCGCGGTCTGAGGCATCGACGACGCCGTTACCGTCGAGGTCGAAGCGGCAGATATCCTCGTTCGACGACTGACCGATTGCGGCGGAGACAAACCCGCGATCGGCCGCGTTGACGAAGCCGTTGCCGTCCACATCGCCATAGCAGCCGGCGAATGTCGGTGGAAGCAGGGCGGCCACGTCGCAAGCGTAGGCTTCGCATTGCTGCTCAACTTCGACGTCCACGCAGGCCTCACCGTAGCAGCACGCCCCCGACTGCGCGCGGGCGACGCCGACGATGGCAAGCATGGATAGCAGCAGGACGCCGCGAGCACTTCCTCGAGGGAGAGCCATGATTCGCTCCGCGATGGGAATCTCGGACTTGGTCGCAGGTCGCCCCTGCACTTGGTGGACCGTCGCCGCGCCGTCGATCGTTGGCGACCCGCGCACGACCCTGCGTTCGTCTGCTCCATGGTACGGATCGGCGGACTCGCCCACAATAGAAGTCCCGCCTGTTCCCACCCGTCGGTGTTCCGAATCCGACTGGATAACCGGCCGCCCGTGCCCCCGCGCGAGTGGCTTCGCGTCCTACGGGTTTCCCCCGATGCGCCCTCCCGCGAGGCCAACAAAAGAAGCCCGCGGCCTTGAGGCCGCGGGCTCCGTAGTGTCGAACCGTATACACCCTCAGGCAGGGGAACCGGCCCCGGGGGTGAACACCCTACTTATTCCCCACTTCCGAGGCGGCGGCGGGCGAATGGGGGACGTCCGCGTCGGTCGGGGTGATCAGCGCGCCGAGCGGGCTGATCAACTGAGCGATGCGCCGGGCGAGGTCGCGCAGGCCGTCGTTGTCGAGCTTGCCGGTTCGCGCATCGCCGGCAGTGGTGCGATCGTCATCGCCGCCGCCGCCGTCGTCGGTGCAGGCGTTTTCACAGGTGACGCCGGAACCCTGGAACTCGCCGCCCAGTTCTTCGCAGGCGCCGGGCCGCACGATGTGGCAGCCACCGATCGCGCCGGGCGAATTTGGGATGCAGCACGCGCCCGGGGCGGGAGGCGGCACGCAGGCATCGTCGGTGCAGGTGCTGCCGTGGCCGCGGTAGCGGCCGGCCGAAGCGCGACAGGCTGCCGCGGTGGTCTCTTCGCAGGTGATCGTGCCGTCGTCGCTCCGCCGGCAGCAGGCGCCGGTCGGCGGGGGCGGCGGCGTGCAGGTGTCATCGCCGCACGTGGTGTTGTGCCCACGGTATCGACCGCCGCCCTGTCGACATGCGGCGGGGGTGGTGACCTCGCAGGAGACGTTGCCATCGCCGTCGCGCGTGCAGCACGCGCCGGTCGGCGGCGGCGGTGGAGTCGGGCAGCTGGTGTTCTCGCACGCGGAACCGTGGCCGCGGTAGCGACCGCCAGCCTCGCGGCAGGCGGGGGCCGTCATCTCCTCACAGGTCACGGCGCCGTTGTCGTTCCGGACGCAGCAGGCGCCCGTCGGCGGGGTGATCGGCGGACAGTTGTCCGGGCAGTTTGAGTTGTCGCCCTGGTATTCGCCGCCCGCACTCTCGCAGAGCTCCTCGGGCACGATGGCGCAACCGGTCGCACCGGCCGCATTCGCCAGGCAGCACGCACCGCGAGGCGCCTGCGGCCCGCAGGTGCCCGGTTCACAGTGTGTGCCATTGCCTTCGTACGCACCGCCGATCTCTTCACAGGCGCCGGGTGAGCGCATCAGGCAGACCGGCCCGGAGGCGTCGGTCTGGACGCAGCACGCCCCGAAGGGCGGCGGTCCACATTGGACGTCGCCACAGGGCACGCCGACCCCGTGGAAGTCGCCGCCGTGCTCCTCGCAGAGCGGCTCAGGGATGAAGACGCAACCGGTGATGCTGCCGGCGTTGGCGAGGCAGCACGCGCCGGGCGGCGGAGGCGGCGGAGCACAGGTCGTGTTTGTGCACGCCGAGTCGTTCCCGTGGTACTGGCCCGAGTGTTCCTCGCAATCGGCCGGGGTAGTGACGAAGCAGCCCAAGGCGCCAGCGGGCGTCGGGGCACAGCAGGCCCCGGTCGGGGGCGGCGAGCAGTTGGTCTCGGCGCAGGTGGAGCTGACGCCGTGGAATTGGCCGTTGAGTTCGGCACACCCACTCGGCGTGCGCACGACGCAGCCGGCCGAGCCGGTGGAGTTCGGCACGCAGCACGCGCCGAGTTCCACTACGGAGGAGCAAGGAACGGTCGCGCACGTCGTCCCGTTCCCGCGGTAGATGCCGCCGAGTTCCTCGCAGCCGCCGGGCGTGCGGATCACGCAGCCGGGCGTGCCGGGCGTGGGCTGCGGCAGACAGCAGGCGCCGGTGGGCGGTGGGGCGGTGTTGCAACCCAGAGCGGAACAGGTCGTGCCCGGGCCGCGCCACACACCGTTAACCTCCGTGCAGCCGGCTTCCGTGCGCGCCTGGCACGTGATGGCGCCGGTGCCGTTTGAGAAGCAACAGGCCCCAAGCGGGGCGGTGTTCTGAGCCATTCCGGCCGCCGGAGCCAGGGCGCAGATGGCTGAGACCGCGAGAATGCTGGCGAACAGACGATTCATGCTCTCTCTCCATGTGAGGACGTGGACTGCCATTTCGTCGTCCCTGCGCGCGACCCTCCGGCGGATAAACGCCCGAAGGTGGCATCGTATTGCAGCCGACCGGTGAGAAAGGCAGACCCTTCACCGACGGCGTTGGACGACCGGCTCCATTGTAAGCGCGGCGAGTGGCCAGGGAACCGGTCGGCAGGACGCCCCGGGTGAATCCAGGCGCGTACAGTGCCACGGAATCCGCCGCCGGGACTCCAGCGGTCGGTGGCGCCGGCTACCCCGCTGGTTGACCAGCCAGTGCCTCTCGAATGGCACGCTCGTCGATCCGGTGGCGGCAGATCTCGCGGCCGTTCACATGGATGACCGGGATGTGCTCGGCGTAGGCGGCGTGCCACTGCTCCTGCCCGGGTGCGGAAATGTCCACAACTTCGAGGTCAAACGGCTGGCGCACCTGCACGCGGCCGAGAACGAAGCGCGCGGTGTCGCAAAGGCAGCACGCGGACTTGGTAAAGAGCGTGACGCGAGCCATGCCTTGCATTCTAGCCAAGTCGAGCAAAGGATCAGCGCCCGCCGACGTCAGTTGGCCAGTTTCGCGGAAGCCTCAAACACCCGTCCCCGTCGCACGCGTCGGATGACGAACTCGATCCCATCGTGGTTGATTGTCTGCCCCGGACGCGGAGGTGCGTCGAGCTGACGATCGACCCACGTCGCCAGATTGCCGGCGTACTCGCCGGCGGGGCGGCCGAGCCGGTTGGCCAAGTCAACCATGGCCACGCCGCCGCCGAACATCCAAAGCCCCCGGCTCAGGGCGTGGACGTGGCGCGGCAGGCGGTCAAACTCGTCTTCGAGCTCGCCGACGAGTTCTTCCACGAGGTCTTCAAGCGTAACCAGCCCCACGCAGGCTCCCGCCGGATCGCGCACGATGGCCATGTGCTCGTGCTGGTCGATGAACACCCGGAGCAGGTCGGCGGCGTGCACGTCCGCGGTGGTGTAGTGAACCGGTCGGATGATGCCCTTAAGGCTCGGATCGCTCGGGTTCAGCCGCATGTAGTAGATCATTTCCTTGAAATTGATGTACCCCACGACGTTGCTTCGGTCCCCATCGCGGCAGACGGGGAAGCGGGTGTGGGCGTCGATGTGGGCGCTGATGACGGCCTGGGAAAGCGTCTGCGAGGTGGAGAGCAGGGCGACTTCCTCGATGGGAATCATCACGTCGGCGGCGCGACGTTCCGAAAGCCGGGTGGCGCCGCGGATGATGCGCTCCTGGTGCGCGCCGATGTCTTTCGAATGGCGGGCCATGGCGGCCAGCGACGTGATCTCTTCGAGGGTTGCGGGGCGTGAAGCGTCGCGGCGCCCCTCGAAAGGTCGATTGAGGAGGTGCAGCAACGCAATGACCGGCGTCAGCGCCCGGATGGCGAGATCCAGGGGGCGGGCGATGAACACGGCGAGACGCTTGTTGTAGTGAACACCGAGGGTCTTGGGCAGTAACTCCGTGTACTGCAGCATCGCGAATGTGAACGCGATCGAGAAGAACCAGATGTACTCGTCGCCGAAGAGCTGATCGAACTGTGCGCCGGCGACCGAGGCGCCGATGGTGTGCGCCGCGGTGTTCAGGATCAGGATCACCGCGATGGGCCGCTCAATGTCCGCCTTGAACCGGCTCCAGATCGCGCCGATGCGCGGGCGGCGGGCCGACAACTCGGCCACCTGGCTGGGCGTGAGGCTCAGCACGGCCGCTTCCATGAGCGAACACAGCGCCGAAACGAAGAGTGCAACGCCGACACTGACTAGAAACAGGGTCATCGACACGATTCCCGATCGCCTCGCGCGGAACAGCGCCTGCGCGGGCCGCAAGGCGGGCGCCCGCACGCGATATCATGGCGTGAGAATCGCAGGGCGACCAGCCGCGCGGGGGGGTCGCTAGCGCAGGAATGACTTGCCCATGAGCCGTCGCAACGTGGCAATCTGGCCTGCGTGAAACGCCTCGTGGCGGTTGCAGTGCGTGATCAGGCCGAGCCTGTTGTGGTAGTGCGGATGGGGCTTGCCGTCGCCGGCGAAGGCCGGCTCGGCGAGCAGGGCGTCGGACATGCCGCGGACGGCCTCCAGGGTGCGCGCGTGGACGTCCGCCATGACCGCCAGCACTTCGCTCGCGGTCGGGTAGCGATGCTTGTCCGCCGGCGCCACCGGGGCGCCGATGGGAAAATGCTGAACGAAGCCGTCAGGCAGGATTCCGCGGCCCAGCCCGCGGACGTGGATCAATGTGTTCTGCGACGCGGCGAGGTGCCCGCACATCCAAAGCGCGTGGCCCATGCCGGGGCCGGGCTGAAAAGACCAATCATCGCCCTTCACGTCAGCCAGCAGCTTGAGCGTCCACTGACGCGTTCCGTCAAGCTGCTCGGCGAGAAGATCCTGAATGCGCATCCTCGCGTTCTCCCTGCAAACCTGTGTCCTGCGGCCCGGCCGACGGCGGGGCGGCTACTCGACGCTCAACGTCGGCTGGTGCACGCTCAACTGGCTGCGGATGCTGACCTGTCCGGCCAGAGTCGACACCACGTTGCCGACCGCCGCCTGGATGTAATCCTCCGTCTCCGTGAACACGCACTCGGGCGATCCCGCGTCACCAAATCGGCGGATGCTGGCGTTGAGCGGAATCTCACCCAGGAAGGGCACGCCCATGTCCCGGGCGGTGCTCGAAGCGCCACCGTGGTCGAAGAGCTCGTCGCGATGGCCGCAGTGCGGGCAGACGTAGTAGCTCATGTTCTCGATAATCCCGAGGCAGGGGATGTTGAGCTGCTCGTACATGCGAATCGCGCGGCGGCAGTCAATGAGCGCGACGTCCTGCGGGGTGCAGACCATCACGGCGCCGGTCATGCCGCGAAGCGACTGGCCGAGCGTGAGCGGCACGTCGCCGGTGCCGGGCGGGAGATCGACGATCAGGTAGTCAAGCTCGCCCCAGTCGACCTGCTCCAGAAACTGCCGGATGATGCCGTGCAGCATGGGGCCGCGAAGGACGAGCGGCTGATCCCGCTGGATCATGAAGCCCACGCTCATCACCTTGAGCCCCCAAGCCTCCACCGGGACGATCACCTTGTCCCGCACGCCGGGCTTGGTGTCTTCGATGCCGACCAGGGTGGGGATGCTGGGACCGTAAACGTCCGCGTCCAGAAGGCCGACCGAGGCGCCCGCCCGGCGCAGACCAATGGCGAGCAGGACCGCCGCGGTGCTCTTTCCAACACCGCCTTTGCCCGCCCCGACGGCGATGATGTTCTTGACCCCCGGCAGCACGGTCTCGTTGCTCCGGGTCGGTCGGACCTGGGCGCTCCACTCCAGCTCAACGGCCGTAACCCCCGGGATCCGCCGGACCGCGGTTTGGACATCCCGGCCGATCTGGTCCTTCAGCGGGCAGGCGGGGGTAGTCAGCTCCACGTGGACGTGGACCCGGCCGCCATCGATGCCGACCTCTTTAATCATGTTCAAGGTCACGAGGTCGCGGTGCAGCTCCGGGTCATTAACGGTCCGCAACTGCTCCAAAACGGCTTCGCGCGTAATCGCGCCCATGCATACCTCCCATCGGGCTCACCGGCGGTCTCGCCCCCCCGGTGGCGGAGCGACCGCCCATGCCTGCCGCCGATGGGAATCTAGCACCGTTTTGGTATGATTTCCATAGCGCAGCATCGGTGGCCTTGGACAGGCAGGTCGTGAATAATCCGGCAGGGCTGCAGAAGCGAACCCGGGAGGCGAGTTACCGCGAAAGATGGCAGAATTGACCCCCAACCTGGGCCGGACCATGCCGTGGTGGCGCGGGGCTGGGGTCTCGCTCGTGGTCCTTGCGGTGCTGCTCGCCTTCACCGGCGTGACGCTGGCCATTCTCCACGCGCGGTCGCTCACGCAGCGGTTCATCGCCCAGGCCGAGCCGCAGGCGCGGCAGCTGGCCAATACCGCCCGCAACCTGTTCGACGAGAAGGTCCGCGCGGCGCTGAACAGCATCAACGACGACCCGCACACACCCGCCAAGTACCCCTACTGGACCACGCCCGACTTCCCGGCCTGGATCGACGGTCTCTACGTATGGGACGGCACGGACCTCACAACCATCGTCGAATCGCGCGTCTACGGCTCGACCATGAACGAGCTGCTCACGCCGGCGCTGGCCACGCGGCCGCTGGCGCCCATTTCGCGAAGCGAAACCGGCACAATCGAGATTTTCCACACGCGGTCGGCCGGTGAGCCGGTGTGCGTGGCCATGATGCGCAGCCGCACAGCAAACGAACGGCCGGTGCTGACCGCGGCGAACATCCACATTCAGAACCTCAAAACGGACCTGCTCCAGCCGCTGTTTGACATGACGCTCGGGCTCCTCGAGCCTGTGCCGTCGCAACCGGGCGGATCAACGGGGACGCTGCCGCTGTCGGGGGCCATGAGCTACTGGTCCATCCGCCCGACACCCTCCTTTCTTGCCGAACAGCGGCAGGCGGTGCTGTATCAGACTGTGATGTTCGTCAGCCTGACGGTGCTATCGCTGCTGATTCTGCTCGCGGCAATGTGGCTGATGATGCGCGTCGTGCGACGCGAGATTGCGCTGGCGGAGATGAAGAGCAACTTCGTGGCGGACGTGTCGCACGAGCTGAAGACCCCGCTCGCCCTGATCAGCATGTTCGGCGAAACGCTCCAGTCAGGGCGCGTGAGCGAGGAGAGGAAACGGCAGGAATACTACTCGATCATCACGCGCGAGAGCTCGCGATTGACGAACCTGATCAACAACATCCTCGACTTCGCCCGCATCGAGGCGGGCCGCAAGGAATACACGATGCGGCCGGTCGACGTGGCGGACGTCGTGCGCGAGACCTACGAGGCCTACGCCATCGAACTGGACCACCACGGCTTCACCCACAGCCTGGCCATTCAGCCGGGTCTTCCCGAAATCGACGCGGATCGCGACGCGGTCGCCCGCGCCGCGCTGAACCTGATCAGCAACGCGATCAAGTACTCCGCCGAGGAGCGATACCTGCACATCGACATTCGGCGCGATACCCGGCGGGGGCGGCATGGCGTCCTCGTCTCCTTTGAGGATCACGGCATCGGCATCAGCCCCGAGGATCGTCAGCACCTGTTTGAGGGCTTCTTCCGCTCGTCGGACACCCGCGTTCGCAGCAAACGCGGCACGGGACTGGGGCTCAGCCTCGTCAAGCACATCGTCGACGCCCACGGCGGGCATCTCGACGTGGAATCCCGGCTGGTGAAGGGGACGACGTTCCGAATGTTCCTCCCGGCTGCGGAAGGCGAGCCGCGCCGGTCCGCCGCCGATTCGCCGGTGCTGGCGCCGCCGGCGCCGGCCCAAGGCTGATGGCGCGGCGCTGCGAAAAGTCGCTGGATGTTCTACTTGGCGTCCCGTCGCAGACGTCGTAACCTTTGGCAGGCTGAGCAACGGCCCGATACCCCCGGAGTACGGCTGGATGACACGCATTCTGATCGTGGAAGACGAACCGGATATGGCGCTGGGGCTGAGGGACAACCTCCAGTTCGAGGGCTACGAGGTTGTGACGGCCAAGGATGGCGAGGAGGCATTGACCAGCGTCGAGACGCACAATCCCGACATCGTCCTCCTGGACATCATGATGCCCAAGATTGACGGGCTTGAGGTTTGTCGGCGCGTCCGACAGAGCGGCTTCGTCATGCCGATCCTGATGCTCACCGCCAAGAGCCAGGAGATCGACATCGTCCGCGGCCTGGAAGCCGGGGCGGATGACTACATCGTCAAGCCCTTCAGCATCCGCGAACTGCTCGCCCGCATCCGTGCGGCGATGCGCCGGACGGGGCTCGGCGAGAGTCTGTCCAAAGTGCTTCGCATCGGCAGCGCAACGGTGGATCTCGTCAAGGGCAAGGTGGAGCGGCCCGAGGGGGCGTCAAGCCTGGGCCACTTCGAGCTCGAGATCCTGAAGATGCTCGTGGAGCATTCCGAGCAGGTGGTCGAGCGCAACAAGTTGCTGGATGACATCTGGGGGCTGGAAGGCTTCCCCGGGACGCGGACGGTGGACAACCACATCGTGAGCCTGCGC
>CAYRSS010000046.1:0-8933 GCA_964426945.1 uncultured Phycisphaeraceae bacterium | reverse complement strand
GGGGGATAAATGTGGGGGCCCTAGTGGGGCCAACTGACCACCCAAACCGGCGGGGGGGCGCGGTAGAACAACGACCCGCGGCGCCCCGCCGCTTGTCAGGGAGGAGGGAGAGAATCGCGGCCCTGCTGACCTCGAGCGCTTGCAAGGACCGGGACTGGTACTCCGACAAACGCGACCCTGCCGGGCGGAGGAGTTCGGAGTCCAGCCCCTTGTCGGCTCGAGGCAAGCCGGTCCTATCCCTTAGGGCGAGAACCGGCAGCGATTCTCACGACAATCCGTCAAGAAAATCCGTGGCCCTCCCGATCGGGTCGCCTGGCGGTCCTACAGCCCGCGCCGGCGGAGCCAGCCGACACCGGCCAGCCCCAGGGCGCCGAGCAGGAACGCGCCCGGAGCTGGCACGGGGTTCGTCTCGGGGCCGCCCGGCTCCCCCAGGCCGACGGGCAGCGTCGGGCCGGTCTCGGAGCGGTCGGGGGCGGGGCCGGGCGTCGGTGCCGGCGCAGCGGTCGGCTCGCCGCGCTTCGGCAAGCCGAGCAGCCGCGTCGTCAGGTCGCGAGATGGCGAGCGTCGCGGTGCGTCCAGCTTGCGTCCGGCAGAGGCGGGCGCCTTCCCGGCGGGAGTGCGGACCGCCGAGATCTGCGCATCCGGCGTGATTGCCGCGCCGGTCGGCCATGCGTTGTCCCAAGCGGCCGGGGCGTCGTCCTTCTCGGCGGACTGAGCCGGCAGCACCAAAACGGCCGGACCAGCCGCCGCGGGCCCGGTCAAGTCGGCGTAGGCCGCAGTGGCGCTGGCGGCGACGAGCACGGAAGCAAGCATTCGAGCGAGCATGTTCTAACCCCCCTTGGTCCCGGCCGTTCCAGGTTCACCTGGCGAGCCCTTTGCTCCTGCGAGCCATCCCCCGGGCCTGCGTCTTGCGACGGGTCAGGGACCGAACTCGCATCCTAACCGCAAGGCCTGCTAAGATGCAACCAAAATGCATATTTGCCAGTTTAGCTGTCGTTATCGGACGAGAGACCATCGCTACCAGCGCGACCGAGGCGGGGTGCTTCGGGCGGAGCGTAAGTCCGGGCGAAGTCGGCTATTGCGACCCCGGCGCCCCGCAACTAGAATCCCGTCCGACCACTGGGACGGGAGCGATTCGGGCCTTCTCCCGGGCTGATGGATTATCCGTAGGCGAGCCACCGATGCAGCACAGCCCGGTTCGTGAATACTTTCACAATATCTACCAGACTGTCCGCACGATCCTCATCGGGATGCGGATTTCTCTGAAGTACTGCTTCGCGAAGACCGTCACCCTGCAATATCCGGACATGGCGCCGGCCCTCCAGCCGCGCTATCGGGGTTTCCACTTCTACGAGATCGAGAAGTGCATCGCCTGCGACATGTGCGCCAAGGCGTGTCCGGTGGACTGCATCTACATCGAAAAGACCGGCCCGCGGAAGATCGACAAGGAGACCGGTATCGCCGTCGGCGGGGCCATGACCCGCTACGCGATCGACTACGCGAAGTGCATGTTCTGTGCCCTCTGCGTGGACCCGTGCCCCACGGATTGCATCCACATGGGCAATCTCCACGACCTGTCGGGGTACACGCGTGAGAGCATGATCGTCGAGTTCACGGAGCTGGCGAAGAAGGGGCTGCAGACGCCCCAGCCGCTCTGGATGCAGAAGGATCGTCTGCCCGACTGGGCCGAGAAACGCAAGACCGATTGGGAGGAGTTCGCCCACTCGGTGGACAAGCTCACCGGCCGCAACGAAGACCGACGGCAGGCGATGGTGAAGGCGATGGAAGCCGTGGAGCCGGCCAAGAAGAAGTAACGCCGGCCGACGCGCGACGCGCGTCGTGCCCGCACGAGGAGCGCCCGTGACCCTGGCATCTCTGCTCGCCAACACGCTGCTCGCCGCGAGTTCGTCACCGGCGGCCGCGCACGGCGGCACCAACGTGGAACTGGTGTTCGGCGTGATCCTGTTCACTGCGGCGGGATTCGGCCTGGCGTTCGTCGGCCTCTCGGTCGGCCGCATCGCCCGGCCGACGCTGCCTCATCCGGAGAAGCTGACGCCCTACGAGTGCGGCGAGCCGGCGATCGGCGACAGCTGGGTGCAGTTCGACCTGCGTTTCTACACCGTCGCGCTGGTGTTCATCGTGTTCGATGTAGAGGTCGCGCTGCTGTGGCCGTGGGCCGTGGCGTTTCGATCGATGGGTGCGCCGGCCTTCTGGGCGTTTTTCGTATTCTTCCTGCTGATCGCGGTACCTTTCGTCTACGAGTGGCGCAGCGGGTATCTTGAGTGGGTGCGGTCGAGCAGCGGCCAGGAGAAGGGCTCGCTGCTGGACGCGCCGCGCGAGCAGGCGGCCTGATCGGAGGTTCCTCATGAGCTGGATCGACAACCGCTTCGAGGAAGGCCTGATCGTCACGTCGCTGGACTGGGCGATCAACTGGGGCCGCAGCAGCAGCATCTGGCCGATGACCTTCGGGCTCGCCTGCTGCGCGATCGAGATGATGGCGGTCGGCGCATCCCGGTTCGACATTGACCGCTTCGGCGCCGGCGCGTTTCGCGCCACCCCTCGCCAGAGCGACCTGATGATCGTCGCCGGCACGGTGACCTACAAAATGGCCAGCCGCCTGAAGCGCCTGTACAACCAGATGCCCGAGCCGAAGTACGTGATCGCGATGGGCGCGTGCACCGTCGGCGGCGGGCCGTACTTCAAGCACGGCTACCACGTCGTCAAGGGCGTGGACCTCGTCGTGCCGGTCGACGTGTACGTGCCCGGCTGTCCGCCTCGGCCCGAGTCCCTGCTGGAGGGGCTCATGCGGCTGCAGGACAAGATCCGCCACCAGACGCGCGCCATGACGATCATGACCAAGGCCAAGGAAGCGGCGCTCAGCTGACGTCGGCCCAGGAGAGCACAGAGGCGTGACCCCCGAAGAAATCAGCAAGGCGCTCGAGCAGAAGTTCGGCGCCGACATCCTGTCGACGTCCATGCAGGCGCGGCGCCCCTACGTCACTGTCGCGGCCGCGCGCTGGCCTGAAATCGCCCGGTTTCTCCGCGATGATTCGCGCATCCGGCTCAACCTGCTCACCTCGATCAGCGCGCTCGATCTGCTGGCGGACAACCGGCTCGCCTGCGTGTACGACCTGATGGCGGTGGCTGTCGACCGGGGTTGTGAGCTGGTCCGCCAGACCCAAACGTTCGCCGTGCGGGTCGAAGTTGATCGCGACAAGCCCGTGATCCCCACCGTCAGCCACGTCTGGCCGGCCGCCGACTGGCACGAACGGGAGGCGTTCGACCTGATGGGCATCCGGTTTGAGGGCCATCCCGACCTGCGGCGCATCCTCTGCCCGGACGACTGGGAGGGCCACCCGCTTCGCAAGGATTACGACTTCCCCATGGAATACCACGGAATCCCGGCGACCACGGAGTTCGAGCTGAGCAACCCGAGGCACTAGGCCCCGTCGCACCGATCGCGCGAGGACACGAATGACCGACGTTCTTCTGGAATCGCAGCCGGACCTGCTCCTCGAGCACGATCGCGCCGAGCAGGGCGACGTCAGCACCGAGGAGATGCTCGTCAACATGGGGCCGCAGCACCCGTCGACGCACGGCGTGCTGCGTGTCGTGCTCCGCACCGACGACGAAATGGTGCTGGAGGCCATCCCGCACATCGGCTACCTGCACCGCTGCGCCGAGAAGATCGGCGAGAACCTGCAACCCTATCAGTACATCCCCTACACCGACCGCATGGACTATCTCGCGGGGATGAACAACAATCAGGCGTTTTCGCTCGCCGTCGAGCGGCTGGCGGGGCTTCAGGTGCCGCCGCGCGGCCAGGCCATCCGCGTAATCTTTGCGGAGCTCAACCGCATCGCTTCGCACCTCGTGTCGATCGGCACCTACGGCCTCGACATGGGCGCGTTCACGCCGTTCCTCTACTGCTTCCGCGAACGCGAGATGATCCTCGACCTGTTCGAGGCGGCGTGCGGAGCGCGGCTGACCTACAGCTACCTGACCGTTGGCGGCGTGCACAAGGACCTGCCCGACGGCTGGGTCGATCGCTGCCGCGAGTTCCTCGATTACTTCGAGACGAAGATCGACGACTACAACAACCTGTTGAGCTACAACCACATCTTCGTCAAGCGTACGAGCCGTGTGGGCGTGATCTCGCCGCAGGAAGCCGTGGCGTTCGGACTGACCGGACCGGTTCTCCGCGGCAGCGGCGTCCGCTGGGATCTGCGCAAGGTGCTGCCGTACGACGGGTATGAGCAGTACGACTTCGAGATCCCCATCGCGATGCCCGGCGGGACCGGCGATATCCCCGCCGGCGTGGTCGTCGGCGACTGCTGGAGCCGGTACTACGTCCGCGTGCTCGAGATGACGCAATCTGTGCGGATTATCCGCCAGGCGTTCGACCGGCTGCCCGAGGGGGAATTCCGTGCGCCCAAGTCGACATCGGTCAAAATGCCCGATGACGAGGTCTACGTCGAGGTCGAAAACCCGCGCGGGCAGCTCGGGTTCTACGTACGCGGCGACGGCTCCGCGATTCCCTACCGGGTCAAGGCGCGCGGGCCGAGTTTCTGCAACCTGTCGATCACCACGCAGGTCTGCCGCGATTGCCTGCTCGCCGACGTGCCGGCGATCATCGGCAGCATCGACGTGGTGATGGGCGAGGTCGATCGCTGACGGATCGACGGGCGGCGGTCCGGCGCGGGCCGTTTGCCAAAGGTCGGGCCGTCGCTATATTTGTGCCTTCTTTCACGAAGTCGACGCGCGGGCGGTCACCGCGCGCGGACGGAGCGTTGCGTTGAGCCAGATTTCCCTGCCATGGAGGCCGTCTCCCGTCCGCTCGGCGTACGTCGGGCGATTCGCGCTGCGGGCGCTGCTGGCGGCGGGGGCGCTGGCGGTCGTGGCTGCCGGCGGCGCGGTGGTGGCCGGGGCGGCGTTTCAGAGCCACCCCCTCGCCGTGTTTCTGCTGGCGGTGGGGCCGGGGCTGACGGCGGTTGCTCTCGGCGGCGTCGGCGTCGCGGCGGTGGCTGCCAGGCCGGTCTACTTCCTCCTCGCGCCGTTCGTCCGGCGCTTCGCGGGCATGATCCTCATCAGCGCGGTCATCGGATCGTGCGTGGCGGTGTGGATTCACGCGCTGGTCTTCGCGTACGTCGACCTGACCATTCTTCAGGCCGCGGTCGACACAGGGGTGACGCGCGCGGTGCCACAACTGCTCGCACCCGAGACGTGGGGCTACAGCCCGGCTCAGATCGCGTCGCTCGTCGAAGCCGGCGGCGGGCCGATGGCGTCTTTCGTCGACGTGCTCAAGTATCTGCTGTGGCCGCTGCAGTTCTGGCTCGTGCGCGATCTGCTGATCGTCGGCGCGCTGTTCGGCCTCTTTCAGGTCATTCCCGTCTACACGATCTGGTGGGAGCGCAAGGTGGCGGGGCGGATCCAGTCCCGGCTGGGTCCGATGCGCGTGGGCGGCTGGCATGGCTGGTCGCAGAGCGTTGCCGACGGCATCAAGCTGGTCCTCAAAGAGGACATCATCCCGGCGGATGCCGACAAGCCGCTCTTCCGCGCCGCCCCTTACTTCGCGATCATTCCTTCGTTTCTCGCCTTCGTCGCGCTGCCGTTCGGAGCCGCGTACGTGTTTCGCGAGCTGGACGTCGCCCTGATCTTCATCCTCGCGATGCTGGGGATCGAGGTGGTCGGCGTGATCATGGCGGGCTGGGCCTCCAACAACAAGTGGAGCGTCTACGGCGCGATGCGCGAGGCCTGCCAGATGGTCTCTTACGAGATTCCGATGGGCATGGCCCTGCTGGTGCCGGTGGTTGCGGTGGGCTCACTCAGCCTTCGCGAAATCGGCGAGGCGCAGAGCGGCGGCTGGTTCACCTGGCTGGCCTTCCACAACCCGTTCACCTTTGCCGCGTTCGTCGCCTACTTCATCGCCTCCCTGGCGAGTTGCAAGCGGGCGCCCTTTGACCTGCCCGAGTCGGAAAGCGAACTCGTCGCCGGCTTCCACACCGAGTACTCCGGCCTGCGCTGGTCCCTGTTCTTCTTCGCCGAATATGCGGCGATGTTCGTGGTCAGCGGCCTTGCCGTGATCCTGTTCATGGGCGCGTGGCATTCACCGCTGCCGCTGGCGTGGGGCGATTCACTCGCCGCCTGGCTTGGGATCGATCCGACGGGTGTGCTGGCGAGCGGGATCAACGGCGTGCTGTTCTCCGGGCCGGTCTGGTTCGTGGCCAAGTGCGTTTTCTTCCTCTACGTCCAGATCTGGATCCGCTGGACGCTGCCGCGAATCCGCATCGACCAGGTGCTCTACGCCTGCGTGCAGGTGCTGCTGCCGCTCACCATGGTGCTCCTGCTCGGGGCGACGATGTGGGTGCTTGGCGAGCTTTCGGGCAGTGCAGCCTTCGACACCGTCGCGACGGTCGTCGGCGTGGTGCTGGGGCTGATCGGGCTCCTGTTCGCGTTCGGAATGGTCGGCATCGCGATGTATGGTTTCTATCACCGTCGCCGGCTGCCCGGATCGCTGGCGACGGATGTGCTGCCTGGGTCGTAGGCCTGGCCGCTGGAGGGTGACGTGGGCGTGGATTCCGCAGGCATAACAAAGAGGCACTGGCCGACGCTGCTGGCGACGTTGCTGGCTCTTGGCGCGCTGCTTGGCGCCCAGCCGGCGATGGCGAACGCTCCCAGCGCCGGTGCCGTGGACCCTGCGGCGGGCGTGGTGGATGTGCAGACCTCCGGCACGCTCATGGAAGCGCTGATGTTCTACGCGGTTGCGCTCGGCGTGATCGCGTCGGGGCTGGGTTGCTGCTTCAGCCGCAACATCGTTCGGATGGCGGTTTGGCTCTTCTGTGCGCTCGGCGCCGTGGCCGTGCTCTACTTCCTGCTGGCCGCCACGTTCGTTGGAGCCATCCAGCTGATCGTCTACGCCGGGGGCACGCTGATCCTCCTGATCTTCGGCGTGATGCTCACCTCGAAGTCGCCCTGGGCGCGCTTCGCCACCCCGCGGATAGAAACCATCGCCGCCGGGGTAGTCTGCGTGGTGCTGTTCATCGCCCTGGTTCAGGTGTTCGGCCAGACGCAGTGGGAGCCCGTGCTCGATCCGGCGACCGCCCGCGTGCCCACCGGGAACCTGCCGGGGGTGTCCGTGCACGCGATCGGTGAGTCGCTGCTGACGAAGTACCTCGTGCCCTTCGAGGTGGCGGGTGTGCTGCTGATGGTGGTCATGGTCGGGGCCGCCCACCTGGCGCGCCAGGACAAGAACTGATCGGCCCGGCCGGCTTCGGCCGAGGGTGTGTGAGGGAGCGATGCTGACGATCGGATTGATGCACTACCTGGTGCTCAGCGCTTTCCTGTTGTGCTGCGGTATTTTCGTCATGTCGACGAAGCGCAACGCGGTGGGAATTCTGATCGGCGTGGAACTGGTGCTTAACAGCGCGGCGATCAACTTCGTCGCCTTCGACCGATACCGACCCGTCGTCGGGCCCGGACGCGAGCTCGTCGCCGCGTTCGACGGGCACATTGCGACGCTGTTCATCATCGTACTGGCCGCGGCCGAGGCCGCGATCGCCGTCGCGATCTGCATGAACGTCTACAAGAACCTGTCGACCGTAGACGTCGATCAGGCGACGCAACTGCAAGGCTAAACGAAGAAACGCCGAAGCGTCGAAACGCCAATACGAGAGGTGATTTCTCAGGCATCCCGACTGGCTGGTCTGGCTTATAGCTGACGGCTGATAGCTGATAGCTCCTTATGAACCATACGTACGAAACCTGTCTGGCTCTCGGGGTGCTCTCACCCTTCGTGAGCTTCTGGCTTCTCGTGCTGTTCGGCCCGCGGCTGGGCAAGCCCCTTTCGGGGTGGGTTGCGGTCGCCCTCGGCATGGGGGTGCCCCTGGCGCTGGCCAGCTACGTGCTGATGGGCTGGATGGGCCTCACGCCCGATCAGCGGGCGGACCTGACCGCGCATGCCGCCCGGTTTGACTGGGCGATCTTCGGCGCCGTGCCCCTGACCGTGGGCGTGAAGCTCGACGGGCTGACCGTGGCCATGTACTTCATGGTCACCTTCATCGCCTTCTGGATCTTCGTCTTCTCCGTCGGCTACATGGAGGGGCACAGCGACGAGGTTTCGCATCAGCGCAAGTACTGGCGCTTCTTCGCGTATCTGTCGCTATTCGGCTTCTCGATGCTGGGGCTTGTCGTTTCGAGCAGCCTGCTGTTCCTGTTCATCTTCTGGGAGCTTGTCGGTCTCTGCTCGTACCTGCTGATCGGTTTCTACTTCGACAAGCCGGTTCCGCAGTACGCCCAGATGAAGGCCTTCATCACCAACCGGGTGGGCGACTTCGGCTTCCTCATCGGGCTCATGCTGGTCTTCTTCCACCTCCAGACGCTCGACCTGGACCAGGCGGCGGTGACGTTTGAACTGGCTGCCCAGCAGGCCAAGGCGACGGCGGGGGCTGAGAGCGGCCTGGGCTACCTCGGCGACGAGTTGACGGCCTCGACCGCGGGATGGCTGGCCGGCGCCTCGGCCGAAACGCGCGCCGTCGTCGAAGCCAACGCGGCGGCGGGGGCCCGGCTCTTCACGAGCGACTACACCTTCCTCGGCTTCGGGCTCGCGACGATCCTGGGCATCGGGCTATTCTGCGGGGCGATGGGCAAGAGCGCCCAGTTCCCGCTGCACGTCTGGCTGCCCGACGCGATGGCCGGCCCGACGCCCGTGTCAGCGCTGATTCACGCGGCGACGATGGTCGCCGCCGGCGTCTACCTCGTCGCGCGCGTCTTCCGGCTCATGACGCCGGAAGCGCTGATGTTCATCGCGACCATCGGGTGCCTGACGCTCTTTCTCATGGCGCTGGTGGCCATCGTGCAGACGGACATCAAGAAGTGCCTGGCGTACTCCACGCTGTCGCAGCTCGGCTACATGATCTTCGGCCTCGGCTGCGGGG
>CAYRSS010000045.1:0-34665 GCA_964426945.1 uncultured Phycisphaeraceae bacterium | reverse complement strand
GTCCCCACAAGCCACAGCCTCGGATTGAGGCATGAACCACGGGCAGATAGTGTATCCGAGCGACGCTTCCCCACAAGCCACAGCCTGCGGTGCGTGCTGCGGAACATCGGGCGGAGTGTATCCGAGCGACGCTTCCCCACAAGCCACAGCCAGGCAGAGAACGCCCAGCGTGTTGCGTGCAGTGCATCCGAGCGACGCTTCCCCACAAGCCACAGCACGCATGCCTGCACATCTCCGCGCAGAACAAGTGTATCCGAGCGACGCTTCCCCACAAGCCACAGCCCATCTCAGAACGAATCCGCTCAGCCTCTTAGTGTATCCGAGCGACGCTTCCCCACGAAGATCAACTCAGGTGTTGTTCAACGGGCGACTCAGCCGACCCGGCTTGACGACCTTCGCCCCCCCCCCCCAGGATGCGCCCGGATATGAGGCAACTCTGTAGTGCACTATGCCTCGGATGAAAAAACGCCGGCGCGGTGACGGATGACCCGTCGCCGCGCCGGCGGAATAGTTACACAGGTTGACCGCGCCTTGGCGCGCGGTCGGCCCGGGCTACTCGGCGTCCTGTTCGTCGCCGAAGTAGGTCCGCGCCAGCTCCACCGCGCTGTTGCCGATCACGGCGCCGATGGTGCGGCCGCCGAAGTCGTCCTGCACGACGTGGATACCGCCCCACAGGCGCGACTGGCCCGCCTGGTCGGCCGCATCGTAGTAGGTTGCCCAGCGCAGCTCGACGGTGTCGGTCGGCCCCTTCTCAAAGGTCAGCCAGCCCGGCTCGAGGGTGTAGCCGCCGAGGCCGCCCGGGAAGAACGGCGAGCCGGTGAGTTGCGTGAGCACTTCCGCCGCGCTGCGGCTGAACGTGCTGTGGCCCGACACGAAGCCGGGGAACGCCGGCGTCACGAACGTGCGGCGCTGGTAGGGAATCCACTCGATGCCGCGGATCCAGCCGACACCGGCCACCTCGTTGCGGCGGTCGCCGGGCTCGCCCCGCCACGAGCGAACGGCGATCTCGCCGACGTAGCGCGCCAAGTGTTCGTGACGCTCACCCTTGGCCGAGGACTCTTCGGTGATGACCTCGATGAGGTTGTCGACGAGGGGCAGCCCCTCGGCGTGATAGGACGGACCATCGGGATCCGTACGCTGGCCGCGGGCTGCGAGCGTGCGTACCAGCGTGATCGGCCGGGCGGTCAGGTGAGTGCGCTTCAGCTCCCACGCCGCAATGGCCGCGTCGTGCAGCGCGCCGTTCATCGCGAAGTACACGTGCACATCCCACGCCAGCGGGTCGAGCTCCTTGCCCGTGCCGAAGAGGCGACGCTGGAACTCCGGGTGATCGACGAGGTCGTTGGCCAGCGTGTTCCAGTGGCCGGGCGGTGTCTCCGAGGCGGGGCCGTCGGCCCAGAACTCGGAGAGCAGGCGGGTGAAGTCGCCGCGGCGAACCACCTCGGGCTCATACGGCTGGCCGGTGAAGGGATTCATCGCATGCCCGCGGCCGTCGTTGGTGCCGAGCGGGTTGTTGCCGTAGGCGCCGGGCGAGATGTCGATCATCGCGCCGTCTTCCGTATCGAGCTCGGAAGACTTACGAATGATCTCCACCGTGGCGGCGAGCAGTTCGTCGTCGAGCGTGGTCGGCGCGTCGAGCACAAAGTAGGGAACGCCCTCCGCGGAGCGCACCATGGCGAACGGCGTCACCGCGCCCCAGTGAGCGCCGATGTAGGCGCGCACGCCGGCGCCCTGCGGAATGCCGTTCTGCGTCACCGACTGCGCGAGGACGATCTGCTGCCAGAACACCGGGTTGTCGGTGTTCGAGCCCGGCTGATCGACCGTCAGGCGCGGCGCCGGCGAGGCATAGGCTTCCGGATCGGCGTAGTTGTTGGCCTCGTTGGCACCGTCGTTCGCATACCGATCGATGTACGCCTGGCCGATGCGGTTGCCCAGTGCGCTGGGCGTGTCGCCCTCGGTCGAGGTGTTCTCCGGGTCGTAGCCGAGCGACTCGAGGAACGCGGTGAAGCAGTTGACCGAGAGGGCCCCGCCGATCGCCGGGGAGTAGCGATGCACCAGCACGCGGTAGGCCGCGTACGAAATCGCCTCCTCACGGGCGGCGGCCACGTCGGCGGCGGTGTGCTTCTCGTTGACGAGGTAGCCCTGCGCGTCATTGTCATACGCCGCCCACGCGTCCCACATCGCTGCGGAAAGGTGGAACAGATTGCGTCCGTGGACCGTCGGGCGCGGCAGATCGCGACGCACGGCGTTGAGCAGCTGCTCGTTCCAGCGGCGGGCGATCGAACCGTGCGGGTCGATGTCGATGGCGCCGGCCGGGCAGTCGTTGTTGACCACCTCGCCGGGATTGTCCACGCGGATCGCTTCGGGCGCCGTCTTGGTCGGATGACCGTACACCAGCGAGCCCTGGGACAGCGGCGAACTCAGCACGTTGCCGCCCACCGCCCAGACGCCGCCATCTTCGTCCACCCACACGGCGTGCAACGACTGAATCGTCCGGGCGATGCCCGTCTCCTGAAGCTCGAAGACGCCGTCGCCCTTGCTGCGGTAGATGTGACCATCGAGGCCGGTCGCCCAGACCTCGTCCTCGTCGGCGACCCACACGCCTTGCAGCAACTGCGAGCCGCTGAGCGTCGACTCGGTGACCTCGTCGTCCACGCTCACGACCACGCCGTCGAGCGCGCCGCCGACAGCCACGATGTGGCCGGGAATGCCATGCACGGTGAACAGGCGCGAGTCATTCGGCGTTCCGACAAGCTGGAAACCGTCGGCCGCGTTGCCCTGCAGCACGACGCCGCGCTCGCCGCACACCCACACGTCGCTCGCGCCGGTGCCCCATACCTTGAAGAACTGCGGCACGTCGTGGTTGTCGTCCAACGGGATGTCCGTGGGAAGATCGAGTTCGGTCCAGGCGGTGCCGTCGAAATGCCAGATGAACCCGTTGCGCCCCGAGCGCGAGCCGACGGCGTACACGTCACTCGCCGACGAACTCCAGACGCCGTAGACGACGGTACCACCGAAGCCGGGCGTGGGCAGGCGCTCGAAAGCGCCATTCTCGTACTTCAGGATGTTCGCGCTGGCGCCGGCCATGAACACGACGTCATCGACGGCGTGCACCCACCACAGGTCGCCGCGAATGCCCGTCTCAAGCTGGGTCCAGGTGTCGCCGTCCCAGTGAATGACCACCGGGCCGCGCCCCGCGTCTGCCCCGACCGCGTACACGCTCCGCGCCGACGTGCCGTGCACGGACGTCAGCGCCGAGCCGGGCACATCCGCCACGGCGGTCCAGCTGTAGTCCTCCTCCGACGGCGGCGGCGGGAGCTGAAGCACGCAACCGCCGGACAGTGCCAGCGAAAGGCACACGGCGCTGACGGCGCCGCCCCACAGCGTCGCGCCGCGGCGGCGCGCCGCACGCGGCTGGACGCCGGTCTCGAACAAACTCACCTGACTCATGAAAGATCCCCTTGCGAAAGCTTGGCACGCGAGCGGTTGCCCGATGCGCACGACACCGCCCGACCACCGGGGCAGCCCCCGGCGCGGTCGTTCGATGCAACCTGTCACCGTGAACAAATCCGACTGATGAAAGGAACTCCGGCCACCCGCGCGGCGGGCGGAAGGGGTTCTTCCGTCATCCGCCAACGAGCGGACGGCCATGCTATCGGCAGCCTGTGGGCCGGACAACACGATCGGCGGCCGGCCCGCGCGAGCCGCCTGCGTGTCCGCGCCGCATACACTCCGACTATCGGACCGCAGGACGAACGACTCACGCTCGCTCTGCGCGCCACGCAACGGAGACAGGCAAAGCACGACTGGAACGCGATGCGTCCGCCTCCGGCACGCGGCGCGTCAGGTGCGATCGCCCTCGACGCACAGGCACGTCGAACCCACCTTCACATCGGAGCGCTTCCAGGCTTTGCGCCAGCGCTTTTCCATGTCGGCGGCAGCCGCCGAGTCGCCCTGCTCGCGCAGGCACTGCCACAGGCCGAAGAGCGACCAGCCGTTCTCCGGCCAGTGCGCAAGATCTTCCTGGTACACCCGCGCGGCCTCGTCGTAGCGCTTCGCGCTCACCAGCACCGCGCCCAGCGTGTGACGCACCGGCTGAATCCAGTCCGGAGGCTCCATGTAGACCAGCTTGTCCTCGCGGTCCGCCGCCTGGCGCAGGTGGCTGACGGCGCTGTCGATCTCGCCGCGGCGAAAGGCGATCTCCCCGAGAAGGACATGATCGGCAATGGCCAGCACGTCGGCGGCGGGGTTGATCGCCATCATCGCGCCGTCGGGCAGCCGGCTGACCGCTTCGCGGAAGACGGCATGCTCGCGCACGGCCTCGTCGACCCGGCCGAGCGCCGCGAGCGCCACGCCGCGCGAGAAGCGCCACATGCACGTGGTGACCGGCAGGTCGGATCGAGGGGCGGACGTCTTGAGAATCTCCTCCCACAGGCCGAAGCGCTTCAGCACGTCGTACTCGATCGCCATGTAGGGATCGATGAAGGGGGCGCTGCTCGCCAGAAACTCCTCCGGCACGTTGGCGATCATGTCGCGGGCGGCGCGAAGGGCGACTTTGCGCCTGGCTTCCATCATCGCGGCGAACGACAGGAAGTGATGGTCGTGCGCCATGTAGATGTTGTAGAAGCCCTGCGTGGGCGAAATGCGGCGGTAGCGCCGATCGGCCTCGATGGCCTTCATGTTCTGATCGGCCGCGAGCGACCACTTGCCTGTCTGCACGTCAATGTGCGACGGCATGTGCACGAGGTGTCCCGAAATCGGAACGAGGTCGCGCAGGCGATCCGCCGCCACTTCGCCACGCTCGGGGTTCGGGCCGGCCTCGACCGCGTGGATGAGGAGATGGTTCGCCCCGGGGTGTGCCGGGTTCAGCGCCAGCGCCCGATCGAGCACGCCGAGGATCATCTCGTTGTTACCCTTGGGCTTGCCGTCCTTCGTCCACATGTCCCACGGCTGGAGATCCATCATGGACTCCGCATAGAGCGTGGCGATGTCGGCATCGTCGGGATAGGTCTCGTACACCTTCGCCATCGCGGCCATGTAGGCCTCGTCGAGCGGGCGGCGGTCCGCCGGCTGGGGGTTCGCGTAGCGCCGGGCAACCGCGTCGATCAGAGCCTGCTCCTTGGCGCTGGCGCGCGACTTCAGCGCCTGCGCCTTCTGCAGGGCGTCCCACGCCGCCGCGGCGTTCTCCGGGGCGACAGCGGGGTTGTTGATGTGCGGACCGTTACACAGCGCCACCCCCCACCACGCCATCGCGCAGTTCGGATCGAGGCGGGCGACCTCCTTGAACGAGCGGATCGCCTCGTCGTGGTTGAAGGCGTAGGCCCACGTCAGTCCCTGGTCGAAGTACTGCTGGGCTTGGGGCGACGAGGTCGTGATCGCGTAGTGATGCCCGCCGATGCCGTCGAACAACGGTGCGGGCCCGTCGGCCGAGCCGCTGCGCCGGCCGCCGTACTGACAGCCGACCACCAACAAGACCAGTCCCAGACTGAGCAGTTTCCGGTTCATCAGGTGTTTCTCCGCGCGTAAAAGCCAGAACGTGAGCCGCACTTGGGCCGATCCGCCATGAGCCGTCGGATCGGTCGCCGTGACATGGAAGTCAGCCCGGCCTGCTCCCGGCCGGATGCCCGTGCCACGCTGAGGACGCGACGGATCCGGCGGGTTTCAGAAAGCGGGCGGCCAGTATACTTCTTTCGGGTTGCCTCCACCAGCACGCGCCCCGCAGGGCCTGCCGAACCCGGAGGAACTCTGCGCGCAGCGCACACGAGCGGCGACCGCAGCTCACCATCGGCGAGACCCGCAGCACCGATGACCGGCGTCGATCGCAGGCAATGCGCGATCCGACACCGCCGCGTTTGCCCCCCTCACCGCCCCCGTTATGATGCCCGTCCGTCAGACCGGCTGACTTGATCAGGCAGGCGCGGCAGGATCAGGGCTTGCACACTCGAACGCATTTCACCACGTTCAGGCGATCCCCCGGCACGACCGGGCGGCTGGCGTTGATCGTCGCCGCACTGATCTCGATCCACCCCGCCGCGGCCCAGACCCCGGGCGAGCCCATCGCCGCCGTGCGATTCGAAGGGGTGGCCCCCTCACGCCAGACCTACGTCGAAGGGATCGTCCGGCTGAAGGCCGGCGACGCCTACGACCCCGCACAGGTCGACGAGGCCGTGTCCCGGCTCCTGCGCACCGGCCGGTTCTGGTCGGTGACCGGCGGGGGCGAAGCCTCGCCCGCCGGGCCGGTGGTCGTCTTCAACCTGCGCGAGCGCCCCGTCATCGCCGAGATCCGCTTCGAGGGTAACACCAACATGGGCACCGGCCGGCTGATTCCGCTGGTGCCCGCCAAGGAGGGCGACCTCGTCGATCGATTCGCCGTCTCCGAAGGCGCCGAGGCCATCGCGAACAAGTACCGCAGCAGCGGCTACGGCGAGGTTCGGGTGACATTTGACGAGGAGCGCCTCGACCGCGATGGCGTGCTCGTCTACCGGGTTGAAGAGGGTGTCCGCCGCCGTATCCGCGACATCGTTTTCGAGGGCTCGACGGTTTTCGAAGACGACGAGCTGATGCGCCACATCGAGTCGCGCACGGCCTTGTGGTTCTTCCGCGTCGGCGAGTACGACAAGAGCCGCGTAGAAGGCGACGTCGGCTCGGTGCAGCGGTTCCTGCGCGACGAGGGTTTTCTCGACGCCCGGGTGACTCATCGGGTCGACGTCCGCGCCGACGGCGACATCAACCTCGTCTTCGAAATCGTTGAAGGCACGCGCTACACCGTCGAGCAGATCGACCTGACCGGCCGCACCGTGTTCCCCGAGCAGGAGCTGCGCGACCTGACCACCCTCCGCCCTGGCGCGTTCATTCAGCGCAAGACGCTCGAGGCCGACGCCCGCGCCATCCAGACGCACTACGGCGAGTTCGGTTACATCTACGCCGGGGTCAAGCCCGACTGGGTTTTCTCGGCCGATCCGGGGCTCGTTCGCGTCACCCACACCATCCAGGAGGGCGACCAGTTCCGCGTAGGCAAGGTGGTCATCCGCGGTAACACGCGGACGAAGGACAAGGTGGTCCGCCGGGCGCTGGACATGTACCCGCCGGACGATCTGTGGAACGTCACCGCCGCCCGCAACGCGGAGAAGGGGCTGCGCGAGTCGCGGATCTTCGATGAGGCGCGCGTCTATCCCGTCGGCGACGAGCCGGGCGTGCGCGACGTCATCATGGACGTCCGCGAGGCGGAAAAGACGGGCGATTTCATCTTCGGCTTCGGCGTCACGAGCAACAACGGCCTGGTCGGCAAGTTCTCGCTGGAACTGCGCAACTTCGACCTGTTCGACCGGCCGCGCACCTGGGGCGACCTGGCCCGGCTCAAGTCGTTCTTCGGCGGCGGACAGCGCCTCAACCTTGAACTCGAGCCCGGCGGCGATCTCAACCGCTACCGCATCGACTTCACCGAGCCCTACTTCCTCGATCGGCCGCTGAGCCTGACCACCAGCTTCTACCTCTTTGACCGGATTCGCGACGGCTACGAGGAGGGGCGCATCGGCACCACAATAAGCCTCGGCAAGCGCTTCGAGCGCGGCGTGCTGCACGGCTGGACCGGCGAGATTTCCGCACGGCTCGAGGGAATCGATATCACCCCGGAGTCTGACTTCGGCACCACCGTCTTCCTCGCCCCGGACATCCGCGACGACCAAGGGGCGAGCGTGCTGACCAGTCTGCGCGCAGCGCTCGTCCGGGATCGTACGGACAACCGCTTCATCCCCTCCACCGGCGATCGCCTGCGTCTGTCCTACGAGCAGGTCGGGGCACTCGGTGGCGACTTCGTCTTCGGTCGGGCGAGCTCGTCGTATACCTGGTACACGACGCTGGCGACCGACCACCTGGAACGCAAGAGCGTGCTCGCCTTGCACGGCGAAGCGGGCGCGATCGTCGGCAACGCACCGCTCTTTGAGCGATACTACGCCGGCGGGGTGGGCTCGATCCGCGGCTTCGCCTACCGACAGGCCAGCCCGCGCGGCGGGCTCGAAGACAACGTCATCGGCGGCGACATCCTGCTCATCGGCAGCGCGGAATACACCTATCCGCTGGTGGGCGAGTGGCTGCGCGGCCTGGTCTTCCTCGACACGGCCTGGCTTGATGGGTTCCGCGCGTCGGTGGGCACGGGCGTCCGCATGACGGTGAACTTCCTCGGCCCCGTGCCGCTCGAGCTCCACCTCGCCACGCCCGTGGCCTCCGAAGACGATGACGAGAAAGAGTTCTTCAGCTTCGTCATCGGCGGCTCGCTCACCCGCTGATTCGCCCTTCCATCACCCCCGCGGACGCGGGTCAGACCCGCACCTCAGCTTGACAGAACCATGGGGCCGATCTATACTGCGGGGCTAAACCCAATCGTTAACTCTTTCCGGACAAGCACTTAACGAACATCTCCGCGGAGGGTTTCCGTGGCCAAGAAAGCGGCGCCGAAGGCGAGGAAAGCTAAGCAGAAGCCGGCAGCCTCCAAGCGGAAGGCGGCCAAGGCCAAGCCCACGCCGAAGGCCGCAAAGTCGAAGGCCGTCAAGGCTCGGCCGAAAAAGGCCGCCGCGGCGCCCGCGCGCAAGGTTGCACCCAAGCCGGCGAGCAAGAGCGCCAAGTCCGCCCCTCGCCCGGAGCCCAAGCGGGCCGCCGCGACCCAGTCTCCCAAGGCCGCCAAGTCAAAGCCCGCCACCGACAGCCGTGCGAAGGGCAGTACCAAGGCTGGCGCGAAGCCGGCGGCTCCGGCCGCTCCCGCGCGGCCGCCGGGCCCGCCTCGGCTGGCGCAGCGCAGCTCGCATGAGACCCGACCCGCGCCGCTTCGGACCCCCGCGCGTGGCAAGGCGGGGCGACCGATTCTTCCCGGCGGACAGGCCGCTCGAGGCGGAGACCGGGATTCCGACGGACCGGAACACCAGGCCCGGCCCCCGGAAGGCCGCGTCCCCCGGACGAAGCTCACGCCCAAGCAACTTCGCGAGTTCCAGGAACTCCTCCTGCGCAAGCGGGCCCAGCTCACCGGCGACATGGAGAACATGACCGACCAGGCGCTGAACCGAAACGGCGCCGGATCCGGCGACTCCACCGTGCCCGTGCACATGGCTGATCTGGGCAGTGACAACTGGGAACAGGAACTGACGCTCGGGCTGATCGAGAGCGAGAAAACGCTCCTGCGCGAGATCGACGCCGCCCTGGGTCGCATCCGCGACCGCACCTACGGCGTCTGCCTGGGCACCCATAAGCCGATCGAACTACCCCGCCTGCGGGCCAAGCCCTGGGCGAAGTACTGCATCGAGTACGCCCGCCTTCGCGAACAGGGGCGCGCGCCCTGACCGACGTGACATCGACCTCTCCCGTCACCCCTGCGGCTCCGGATCAAGAGTCGGCGGCCTCCCCGCCGCCGCGGCCGGCCCTGCGCGACCCGGCGTCACACGCCCGACTGTGGGTGTTCGCGATCGGCGTGCTCTCACTCGATCTGTGGAGCAAGAGCTGGATCTTTCACCACCTCGGGCCGTCCGAGGTCCGCGCGCTGATCCCGGGCCTCATCGAGATGCACCGGTCGCTCAACGACGGGGCGGTGTTCGGCTCGCTGACCGGGATGGTCTGGCTGTTCGTGGCCGCGTCGGTGCTGGCCCTGGGGTTCGTGGTGGCCATGTTCGCGGGCAGCACCGCCCGCAACCGCAGCCTTCATGTCGCCCTGGGGATGATTCTGGCCGGGGCGATGGGGAACCTCTACGACCGCGCGTTCATGGTCGCCGACATCATCGAACTCAACACCGGCGAGCCTCGGCTGATCGCCCGGATCGTCGATGAGACCCCCGACCTGATCCGCGTCGGCAGTTGGCCCGAAGGGGAGAACCCCCGCGTATACCGCCGGGCAGACATCGCCGAAATCCGGCAGCAGGGCGTCGTCCGCGACTTCATCCGCTTTGTCCCGGCCTTCCCCGGCTGGGTCCCCTGGCTGGGCGGGCGCGACATGTGGCCGTGGATCTTCAACATCGCCGATTCCGGCCTGGTGGTCGGCGTGGGCCTGCTCATGCTCAACTTCTGGTTCGAGCGGCGAGAAGCGCGGGCGGGCTGAAGGCCGAAAAGTCGAAAGCCGAAAGTCCAAAATCGCGTCTGGTACACTCTGGCCGAGGGCGGCATGCCCTCGCCGTACTCGGCGCGGGCATGTGATCGGGCCGCGCGGAATAATGAGGACCCACAGAGGGCACGGAGCGGCTGCGCATCGAACGCCAACGGCGTTCCGTCAAAGAGCCCAGGGTTGGCCGCGACGCGTCCTACCCTGGGGCACGACCGTCCCTTCGCGATTCAACCCTGTAAGGGTTGCGACTTTGGCGGACATCGTCGCCGGCTGGCACCATAACCCCGCGCGCCCGGCGGAGACGCAACCCCGTTGGGGTTGGGGGTCGGTGGTGGCCGCGGACCCGGGGTAGGCCGCTGCGCGGCCAACCCCGGGCTACACGGGGCGGCCCCGTTGGGGCCGAAGATCGCGCGATTACGGCGAGCGGGCGTCCCGGCGCGTGGCCGCGGTGGCACGCCCACGCCGGGTACGGCGAGGGCGCGCCACCGTAGGGCCGGGGCATGCCGCCCCCGCCCCCCCGATTTGGACTTTTGGACGTTTTCCCCGTTTTGGCGTGTTGGCGTTTCGACGTTTCCGCCTTGACGGGCGGTGGGGCTGTGATAACCTTCCCGGTTCGCCGGTCCGCCTCCGGGCTGGGCCGGTTTTCTTCAGGGCCATTGGGACGAGCCTGCTTTGGCGGGCTGGTGGGCGCTCCACGCTGCGGCGGAGCGTTCAAGTCTCGCCCCTGAAGCCGCTGCCGCGGGCTCGCCTCCTTCTTTGCAGGCTTCGGCAGTTCTATTGACTGGCGTCAAACGGTGCCCCCCGGGGGCGTCGCGCGCGCATTGCCCGGTGGTGTAATTGGCAACACACCAGGTTTTGGTCCTGGTATTCCAGGTTCGAGTCCTGGCCGGGTAGTGAGTCTGACCGCGGCCCTGACGAGGCCCCGGGCCGGGCCTGTCCCGGTGGGGCCGGGTCGCGTGGCGATCCGCCCGGGCGGACTTGTAACTGCAAGAGGTTTCGGCATCGTGGAAACTGCAGCCGTCATCCTGGCCGCCGGCAAGAGCACGCGGATGAAGAGCGACCTGCCCAAGGTGCTCCACGAGGTGTGCGGCCGGCCGATGCTCGGCTACGTGATTAACGCCTGCCGCGAGGCCGGGGTGGACCGCATCGTGGTGGTCGTCGGCCACCGCAAGGACGACGTCATCGCCCGCTTCCGCGACGAGCGTGACCTGGTCTTCGTGGAGCAGAAGGAGCAGAAGGGCACCGGCCACGCCGTGCTGTTCTGCCGCGAGGCGCTGGAGGCGGTGACGGGCAGCGTGCTGGTGATTGCGGGCGACATGCCGCTGGTGCGGCGCGAGACGCTGGCCAGCCTGCTGGAGGCCCGGCGCGAGTTCGGCCACGCCGTGACCATCGCGACAACGGTTCTGGACGACCCCGTCGGCTATGGGCGGATCATCCGTGACGAATTCGGCAACCTTGACGCCATCGTCGAGGACCGCGACTGCACGCCGGACCAGAAGAAAATCACCGAGGTCAACCCGAGCTACTACTGCTTCGACCGGCGGCACATGTTCGAGGCCCTTGACCAGGTGCGGCCGAACAATGCCAAGGGCGAGTACTACATCACCGACGCGGTGGCGATCCTGCGGGCCGCCGGGGCGGGAGCCTCGGCGATCAAGGCCGTCCCCGCGGAAGACGCCATGGGCGTCAACTCGCGGCTCGACCTGTCGGCCGTGTCGCGCGTGCTGCAGGATCGTATCCAGTCCGCCGTGATGGACGAGGGCACGACGATCGTCGACCCCGACAACACGTGGATCGAGAGCGGCGCGACCATCGGACGGGACACGGTGGTGTACCCGTTCACGTTCATCGGCGCGGGGGCCCGCATCGGCGGCAACTGTCGCGTCGGCCCGTTCGCGCAGATCGCCGCCGGCGAGACCATCCCCGACGGCACGGTCGTCGGGAGCGTGCAGTCCTGCGGAGCCGCATCATGAGGCCGTCCACCAATGCGGACTACAAGAACGACTCGAGCGACCTGCTGATTTTCGGCGGCCGCGCGGGAATCGAACTGGCCGACAAGATCTGCCTCTACCTCGGCGCTGAGCGCGGCCGGGCGATGACCACGCCGTTTCCCGATGGGGAGATGCTGGTCAAGCTCGAGTCGGACGTCCGCGGCAAGGACTGCTTCATCGTGCAGTCGACCTGTCCGCCGGCCAACGACAACCTGATGGAACTGCTGATCTTCCTCGACTGTCTGCGGCGGGCCAGCGCAAGACGGATCACCGCGGTGATCCCCTACTACGGCTACGCGCGGCAGGACCGCAAGTCGGAAGGCCGCACCCCCATCACGGCCAAGCTGGTGGCCAACATGGTCACCGCGGCCGGGGCCGACCGCGTGCTGACGATGAACCTGCACGCCGACCAGATCCAGGGCTTCTTCGACATTCCGCTGGATCACCTGACGGCGGCGCCGGTTCTGGCGGATCATTTTGCCCGCAAGAACCTGCCCGACACGGTCCTGGTTTCGCCCGACCTGGGCAACATCAAGACCGGCAGCGACTTCGCGTCGCGTCTCGGGGGCGAACTGGCGATTATTCACAAGCGGCGCCTCAGCGGGGCCGAAACCCGCGCGGTGACGATCATCGGCAATGTCGCCGGCAAGAACGTGCTCATGTTCGACGACATGATCACCACCGCGGGCACGGTGTGCGAGGCGTCGAAGCTGGTGCGCAGCCAGGGCGCCAAGCAGGTGTTTGTCGGCGTGACGCACGGCGTGCTGGCGGGGCCGGCGGTTGATCGGCTGGCGAGTTGCGAGTTTTCCGAAATCGTGGTCACCGACACGATTCCCATTGCCGCGGAAGTGCGCGGCCGGCTGAAGAACCTGACAGTGCTGTCGGTGGCGGAGTTGATGGGCGAGGCCATCCGCCGGATTCACGAACACCGCTCGGTCAGCGCCCTGTTCGGGCGATGACGGGCTCAAGGACAGGCGGCCCCGCGCGGAAGGCGCGGCGGCCCGGCTGCGTGACGGGCTACGTAAACCCAGTAAAGAGCAAGAAGAGCAAAGCATGGAAACCGTATCACTGAAGGCAGACAAGCGCGATCCGCACGGCAAGCGCCTCGCGCGCCGGCTTCGCGAAGACGGCAAGCTCCCCGCGATCATCTACGGTCACGGCGAGGCGCCCGAGGCCGTGACGCTGGACCGCCACGATGTCGTGGTGGCCCTGCACCACGGCGCTCGCACGCTCGAACTGAACATGGGTGGCCGCAAGAACGCCTACCTCATCAAGGAGGTGCAGTACGACCACCTCGGCGCGGTGCCGATCCACATGGATCTGATGCGCGTCGACCTGACCGAGAAGGTCCGCGTCCGCGTCGGCATCGAGCTCCGCGGCACGCCCAAGGGTGTCAGCGAAGGCGGCGTGCTCGACCAGCTGATGGCCGACATCGAAGTCGAGTGCGTGGTCACCGCGATCCCCGAGACGCTGCACCCGCTGGTGAGTCACCTGCACCTCAACGAGGCGCTGCTGGTGAAGGACCTGGCGCTGCCGGCGGGCGTGACCGCGGTGCCCGGTCCGGAGGAGCGCGTCGCGATGGTCCGCGAGGCGGCCGCTCACGTGGCCGAGATCGCCGAGGCTGTCACGGCGGGCGAGGAAGCCCCGCAGCAGCCCGAAGTGATCGCCCGCGGCAAGAAGGAAGAGGAGCCCGCGGACTGACAGAGGGTTCGGCCGGGAGCTGGCTGATGAAGCTGATCGTCGGCCTGGGCAACCCCGGTGCGAAGTACGACGGCACGCGCCACAACGTGGGCTTCGACGTCGTCGACATCCTGGCCCAGCGCTGGGGCCTGTCGATGACCACCGAGAAGTTCCACGGCTGGTTTGCCCAGGGCGAGTGCGGCGGGGAGAAGGTCGTGCTGCTCAAGCCGACGACCTTCATGAACCGCAGCGGGCGGGCGGTTCTGGCGGCAGGCCGGTTCTACAAGCTGGAGGCCGGCGACCTGCTGGTGATCACGGACGATCACGCCCTGCCGCTGGGGCGGCTTCGAATCCGGACGAAGGGCTCGGGCGGCGGACACAACGGCCTGGGCGACATCATCGAGACGCTGGGCAGCGACGAGTGGTGCCGCCTGCGGATCGGTATCGGCGAGCCGTTCGGGGTGCCGTCGGTGTATGTGCTGAGCCGGTTCACCCCGGAGGAAGAGGCGGTCATCGGCCCGGCCCGCAAGCGGGCGGCCGATGCGACGGAAACGTGGATCACGGACGGGGCGGCAACGGCGATGAACCGCTTCAACGGCGACGGATGAGGCCGCCCGGACCCGTGAGAGTGTGACGGAGACTGATTCTGACTTCACCGGCGGGCAGTGCCCGCCGCACAGGCAGCGACTGCGAAGCCATGGGAGCAGACACCTTGTACCAGTATGAAGCGATGTTTCTGTTCGATCCGACGTTCGGAGCGAACTTCGAGGCCTGCGAGGGCGAGGTCAAGCGCCTGATCGACCGCGCCGGCGGCGAGTTGCTCTTCTGCCGCAAGTGGGAAGAGCGCCGCCTCGCGTACCGCATTCAGGGCCGCAAGCGCGGGGTGTACGTCCTGACGTACTTCCGCGCCCCGGGCGAGAAGATCGTCGGGTTCGAGCGCGACGCGCAGATCTCGGAGAACATTCTCCGCCTGCTCGTCCTTCGGGCCGACCACATCACGCCCGAACTGATGGAGCTCTCGCTCGTGCAGCGCGAGGCGCCGGGCGGCGATGACGAGGGCGGCGGCGACCGCGAGTCCCGTGGGCCCCGCCGGGAAAGCTGGGACCGCGACGGCGGTGGCCGCGGCGGGGATCGCCCCCGCGGACCGCGGCCGGCTGAGCAGCGCGCCCCCGTGGCCGAGTCCTGATCGGGCCGCGGCCGCCCTGCGCCACGAGACCGGGCGCTCTGTTGTTCGGTTTTTGTTCAGGTTTTGCTTGCCTTTCGGCCGGCGGGATGCTGCAATGCTCCCGAGGCGGCCGGGGCACGGTTAGGGTCGGCCGCCGGACGCGAGACACCAACTGGAGAGGCTCATGGCCAGCTACAACCGCATCATCCTGATGGGCAACCTGACCCGGGACCCCGAACTGACGTACACCCCTTCGGGGATGGCCGTGTGCAAGTTCGGCATGGCGACCAACCATCGGCGCAAGGATGCGCAGGGCAACGTCAAGGAAGAGGTCTGCTTCGTGGACTGCACGCTCTTCGGCAAGGGGGGCGAGATCTTCAAGCAGTACATGGCCAAGGGCAAGTCGGCGCTGGTCGAAGGCCGGCTGGACTACCAGACCTGGCAGGCCCAGGACGGCACGAAGCGCAGCAAGCACGCTGTGATTGTGGACAACTTCCAGTTCCTCGGCGGCCGGGGTGAAGGCGGAGCCGGGGGCGGGTACAATCAGGACGCCGACGCGTCGTCGCACGCGCCGGCCAACGCCTTCCCCGCCGCGTCGGGCGGCGGCGGACAGCGCGGCGGCTACGACGAGCCGCCGCAGGACGACGCCATCCCGTTCTGACGGGTGGCGACGATCGGCTCGCCGGGTGACCGGAGCCGGGCATGTGACATTCGCCGACGGCCGCGAGGCCGGCCGGCCAGAGGATAGAGACGGACGATCATGAAGCTGTTACTGCGAAAGAACGTGGCGAAGCTGGGCATCGTCGGCGACGTGGTGAACGTCAAGGAAGGCTACGGCCGCAACTACCTGGTGCCGCAGGGGCTGGCCCAGGAGCCGACGGAGTCGAACATCCGCGCCCTGGCGGAGGCCCGCAAGATCGCCGAGCGCGAGCTGGCCGAGACGCGTGCCCGCCTGCAGTCGGCGTGCGAGCGGATGGCCGACGCCGAGGTGACCATCGCCGCCCGCGCCAACGAGTCGGGCGTGCTGTATGGCTCGGTGGGCCGCCGCGAGATCGCCGAGGCGCTCAACGCCCTGGGCCACGACGTGACCGCCGAGCATGTGATGCTCCGCGAGCCGATGCGGACCCTGGACAGCGCCCAGGTCGAGGTCCGGCTGGACGACGACCTGAAGACGATGGTCAAGGTCTGGATCGTGCGCGAGAAGACCGCGGAAGAGCTGGAGGCCGAGGCCGCGGAGAAGGCCCGCGCCGCCACCGAGGAGTCTTCCGATGGCGACGGAGCCGCGCAGTAAGAAGCGTCACCGCGACGGCACGGATGATCGTGCCCCTTCGGTGACGGATCGGCTCCCCCCGCAGGACGCGGACGCGGAGATGGCGCTGCTCGGCTCGATGATGATGAGCCGGGACGCGATCACCGACGTGATCCCGATCATCGGGCGCGAGGCGAGCGGCTGGCTCTACCGGCCGGATCATCAGCGCCTCTTCGAGGTACTGCTCGACCTCTACGACCAGCCCGGCAAGGCGATCGACCTGCTGGTCGTCCGTGACGAGCTTCGCCGACGCAGCCTCCTGGAAGAGGTCGGCGGCGAAGACTACATGATCCAGCTCGCCGAGAGCTTCGGCGACTGGGCCAACGCCGAGCATTACGCCCGCATCGTCCGCGACAAGGGCATGCTGCGCGACCTGATCAAGGCGTGCAGCGCCATCAACGACGACGCCTACGCCGGGGCGGACGACGCCCGGGCGATCCTCGACGCGGCCGAGAAGCGCATCTTCGAGGTCACCTCGCGCCGAGTGAGCGGTCAGTCCGAGCCGCTGGCGATCATTCTCAAGCGCCTGTCGCAGATGCTGGGCGACCCCGACACGGGCGTAACCGGCCTGCCCACGGGCTTTCATCACCTCGACGAACTGACCGGCGGCTTCCAGAAGGGCGACCTGATCGTGCTGGCGGCGCGGCCGTCGATGGGCAAGACCGCCCTCGGCCTGAACATGGCCCAGCACGCCGCCTGCGTGGAGCAGCGGCCGGTGCTGTTCCTGTCGATGGAGATGGGCGCTGACCAGGTCGCCCAGCGCCTGCTCTGCTCTCATTCGCAGATCGACGGCCAGAAGATCCGGCGGCGCATGCTGTCGGAGGATGATCTGGCGCAGCTCTTCCACGCCTGCTCCGAGCTGGAACACGCCCCGCTCTACATCGACGACACGCCCGGCATGACCGCGATGGAGGTGCGGGCCGTCGTCCGCCGCGCCTACCAGAAGCACGGGATCGAGGCGGTCTACCTGGACTATCTTCAGCTGATGCACTGGCCGGGCGCGGAGAGCCGCCAGGTCGAGATTTCGTCCATCAGCCGCAGCCTCAAGGGTCTGGCGCGCGAGTTGAAAATCCCCATCATCGCGATGGCGCAGCTCAACCGTATGCCCGAAGGCCGCGCCGACAAGCGGCCGATGATGAGCGACCTGCGCGAGAGCGGCGCCATTGAGCAGGACGCCGACGTGATCCTCCTGATCCACCGCGAGGAATACTACCGCCCGGAGGACGAGTCCCTCCGCGGGCTGGCCGAGTTGATCATCGCCAAGCAGCGCAACGGCCCGGTCGGCACGGTCGAGTTGACGTTCAACAAGAAGCTCTCGCACTTCAAGCAGCGCTACCTCGGCGCAGAACCGATCGGCGTGCGCGACAGCGGCGGATCGGGCGTGCCGTTCTGATCACGGGCGACTAGCGGGCGCAGGGGCTTTGTGCCCGGCGCGTCTGCACGCTTCACTCGCATGCGCACTTCGAGCGGTGACCTTCACGGCAGCCTGCTGCGTTCCGGCGAGGGAGCTTCGAAGCGGCGAGCCGCACAGGGTGCTGGCCTGGCTGGATCATGCGTCAGGCTTGAGGTTTAGATCGGTTACTACAGACTTCGGATTGGCAGTTTGAGATTTCAGAGTTCAGATTTGAGATTTCAAATTTCAAATTTCAAATTTGAGATTTGAGACTTGAAGTCTGAAGTTTGAGATTTTAGATTTCTGACTTGCGGCTTCAGGATTGCGAATTGAAATAACGGCTCCTCGACGGGCTCCGCCCGCTGGGCAGTCCAAGATCCGCAATCCGCAATTGGTCATTCGTAATTCCCTAGATCCCCATCCCCTGCGGATCTTTCGCGAAGTGTCGCGCGGTTTCCACGCTGATCCGGCCTGCGGAGGCGAGGCGGGCCAGGTCGTCGTCGAGGGTGACCATGCCGTCGCGCTTGCCGGTCTGGATGGCCGACTCGATCGACTCGACCTTGCCCTGCTTGATGGCGATCCGCACGGGGTTTGTCACGTGGAGCACCTCCATCGCCAGGGCCCGCTTCTCGCCCGGGCGGATCGAGGGGAGCAGGTGCTGGCTGATCACGGTCCGCAGCGACAGCGCAAGCTGCGTGCGGACGTCGTCGCGGGCTTCGTGGGGGAAGAGGTCGACGAAGCGCGTCACCGCGCCCTTGGCGTCCTTGGTGTGCAGCGTGGAGAGAATCAGGTGTCCCGTCTCGGCGGCGGAGAGGGCCATGTGTGCTGTTTCGGGGTCGCGAATCTCGCCGACGAGGATCACGTCGGGATCCTGGCGCAGGCCGCTCTTGAGTCCCTCGAAGAACGACTCGACGTCGCGCCCGACCTCGCGCTGAGTGACCATGCTGGTCGAGATGCGCCGGTGGACGTACTCGATGGGCTCTTCGACGGTGATGATCCGGTGATCGCCGCGACGGTTGAGCAGGTCGACCAGCGCCGCGAGCGTCGTGGTTTTTCCCGAGCCGGTGACGCCGGTGATGATGACCAGGCCGTTGCGGTGTGCGACGAGGCGCTCGGCAAGACCCGGCGAGAAGCCCATCCATTCAAACGATGGGATCTGTTCGGGCACGTGGCGCAGGCACACCGCCTGTTCGCCCTGTGCATAGTAGACATTCGCCCGGAAGCGGCACGGCCGCCCTTCGTGCGAAACAGCGAGCGAGAAGTCGACGTTCTTGCGCTCCGGCAGGCGCGCCTTGAGCCCCGGCGGCACCAGTGCCGCCACGATGCGCTCCAGCTCGGCGGGGGCCAGCAGCGTGCCGCTGTCGGGGGCCGTGAGCGTGCCGTGAATGCGGTAGGTGACCGGATAGCCCGGAACCAGGTGCACATCCGACGCGTCGCGCCGGGCTGCCTCGTGCAGAACCTGTGCGACATCCGCCGGCAGCGCAGCATCCATCATCGCGGGGTCGGTACCCATGCCGTGATTGTACACCGCTGTGAGGAGGCAGTTGCGAGCCCGCTCGCCACCCCGTGGCGTTCGTCCTATACTCCGGCGTCCGGCCGACGGGCGGCCGGATCGCGACCATCCGGCGAACCATCATGACCGACGTGCCACCTGTCCCGCGCCCCGCCGCCCCGCGCTGGCTGCCGTGGATCGCCCTGCTGCTGACGATCCTGGGGCCATTTGTCTACGGCTCGCTGCTGGAACAGGCGACGCTGCGTTCGACGGGCGCGATCGCCTGGCTGCTCATGGCCGCCGGACTGGGCCTCGGTGTCTACTGCGTCATCCGCGCCCCGCGACGGCTCACCGGCGTGCTGGTGGGTATCGAGGCGGCGCTGGTGGGGCTTTTCGTGTTCGCGTTCTTCTTCCTGCTGGCGGTGCCGAAGGGCACGGGCGCGCCGCTGACCCAGGCGCCCGACTTCACCCTGCCTGATCAGGAAGGTCGGCCGTTCACGCTCAGCGCTGAACTGGCCAAGGGGCCGGTGCTGCTGATCTTCTACCGCGGCCACTGGTGACCGTTCTGCGTGGCAGAGCTCCGAGGTCTCGGAGTCGCAAACCAGGCGATTGAAAAGCACGGCGGGCGCATCGCGGCCGTTTCCGTCGATGACGCCTCCGACTCGCTGAACGTGGTCCGTCGCAACAAGCTCGGCTTTCCGATTCTGGTCGATCGCGGGGCCGAGGTCATCCGTCGCTATGACATCCTCCACGCGGGGGCCGGGCCCGATGGGCAGGATCTCGCCATCCCCGCGCACTTCCTCATCGACCGCGACGGCCGGATTGTCTGGCGTTGGCTTGCCGAGCGCGTGCAGGACCGCCCCGCGCCCGAGGACATCGTCGCCCAGATCGAGCAGCTCCCTGCCGCACCGTAGCCACGAAGGCGCAGCGCGCGGCGCGTGCTTGTGCCCGGCGACGCCCCTCGCCATAATCGCGCCGCGTCTGGATACCAGCCCCGCAGGGAAGCCGCTTCGTGACCGCCTCCGGCCCCGACGTCATACTGTACACCGACGGGGCCTGCAGCGGGAACCCGGGGCCCGGCGGATGGGCCGCGATTCTCAAACACCCCGGCACCGGCCGCGAGAAGAAGCTCTCCGGCGGCCAGCGCGGCACGACCAACAACCAGATGGAGATGCTGGCGGTGATCCGCGGCCTCGAAGCCCTGTCGGCGAAGAAGCCGTGGCGCGTGCACGTCGTTTCCGACAGCGAATACGTCATCCGCGGGATGACCGAGTGGCTGCCCGGCTGGGTGAGGAACAACTGGCGCCGCGGCCGCAACGGCCCGCCGGTGAAGAATGTCGAGCTCTGGCAGCGCCTGCAGGAGCTCTGCGAGAAGCACACCGTCACGTTCGAACACGTCCGCGGCCACGCCGGGCACCCGGAGAACGAGGAGTGCGACCGAATGGCCGTTGCGGCGATCAAGGCCCTGGGCTGACCCGCCCCGCCGGGGCGAAGGCCGTTCAGCTCCCCCGCCGATCCGCCGTATAATAGTCCCATGCCCTGGACCCCCGAGTTTCGGCCGCGGCTCCGTCCGGTGGAGGCGTTCCTTGTCGATGAGCCCGGGCGGGACGGCCAGGCTGTGGGCGTGCGCGATCGCGCCGGGCTTTCCCCCGCCATGCTGACCGTCTCGCCGGCGACACTGGAGCTGCTCGCCATGATGGACGGGCTGGCGACCTGCGACGAGATCCGCACGCGCTTCGCCGAGCGCCACGGCCAGGCCATCGCAGCCGAGATGTTCGAGCGCATCCTGACGCACCTCGAGGAAGCCCGCCTGCTGGAGGGCGAATCGTTCGAGCAGCACTACGACACTCTCGTCGCCGACTACCGGGCGCGGCCCGCGCGGGAGATGTGTCACGGCGCGGAACTGGGCATCACGGCGTCAGGGGGGATCTTCGAAGACATGCTTTCGGGCGCGGCGCAGCGCGCGCTGCCGGGCGCCCTGCGCGGCGTGATTGCGCCGCACCTGGATTATCCGCGCGGGCGGCCGTGCTATGCGGCCACTTACGCCCTGCTGCGCGAACGACCGAGACCGACACGCGTGGTGGTCCTTGGTACGAACCACTTCGGCCGGTCGCTCAGCGTCGTGGCGACGGGCAAGGACTTTGTCACGCCACTCGGTCGGACGTCATGTGATGTCAAGCTGATCGAGCGGCTCGAGGAGACGTGCGGCGACCTGCGGCGGTGCGAGCTGGACCACCAGCGCGAGCACTCGATCGAGCTCCAGGTCGCGTGGCTGCAGTACCTTTACGGCGCGGACGGATTCACGCTGGTGCCGGTGTTGTGTCCTGACCCCTGCGGCCCCACCGGCACGGACCCGATTGACGGCCGGGGCGTCGATCTGCGGGCCTTCGCCCGGACACTGCGTACCGTTATCGGCGAGGATGGAGCTGACACGCTGATCGTCGCCGGGGCGGACCTGAGCCATGTCGGGCGGGCGTTCGAGCAGAATCGCGACCTCGACGCGGCCCACCTGGCCGAGGTCCGCGAGCGCGACCTGGAAGCGCTGGAGGCGCTCCGCTCGGCCGGCGCGGAGGCCTTCCGGCGGGCGGTCGCCCGCGAAGGCAACCCCACGAGCATCTGCAGCGCGGGCTGCATCTTCGCCCTGGCCGAGGCGCTGGCCGATGCCGAGGTGACGCTGCTGGAGTATCATCAGGCCGTCACGGCGGAGGAAGAAAACTGCGTAACCTGCTGTGCGGCGGCCTTCACCGATCCGTAGCGGCCGCGAAGGACATCGGCACCGTCTGATGACCGATCTGGCGCTTCATCATCGAATCCTCTCGGGGCGGGCGGGGCTGTGGGCCGCGCCGCTGCGCGCGGTGCTTCGCGTCATCGAGGCGCCCTACGCGGCGATCATCGCCGCGCGCAATCGCCGGTATGACGCGGGGCGCGGCGTGATCCGCGTGGATGCCCCGGTGGTCAGCGTCGGCAATCTCACCGTCGGGGGCACCGGCAAGACCCCGCTGGTCGTCGAGATCGTCCGCCGCCTTGAGCGCCTCGGGCGCAACCCGGCCGTTGTCGCCCGCGGCTATCGCGCCGGCCGCGACGGCGCCAACGACGAACAACGGCTCATCGAACGAGAATGCCCGGGTATCGCCTATGTCGCCGGCGCCGATCGCGTCGCGGCGGCGCAGCGGGCGATCGGCGCCAAGAGGGCCGACACGATCGTCCTCGACGACGGCTTCCAACACCGACGGCTTGCCCGCGATCTCGACATCGTGCTCATCGACGCGACCTGTCCCTTCGGCTACGGCCACCTCCTGCCGCGCGGGCTGCTGCGCGAGCCGGTCACGGCGCTGCGCCGGGCCGGGTTGATCGTGCTGACACGAACCGATCTCGCCGCCACGCAGGAGTTGCAGCGCATCGATCGCGTGCTGACGGCCCAGGCGCCGGACGTTCCCGTCATCCGGTGCCATCATCGCGTCACCGGCCTGACCGACCTCGCCGGGGACGCCGTGACGGACTCCCCCGCGGGGGCGCGGGCCCTGCTGTTCGCGGCCATCGGCAATCCGGCCGCCTTCCGCGCCACGGCGCTGTCGCTGGGCGCCCGCGTCGTGTCGCACCGCTGGTTTCCTGATCATTACCGCTACTGCGCGGGCGATGTGGACGACCTGCTGCGCCTGGCTCGGGAGGCGGAGGCGGACATGCTGCTGACAACCGCCAAGGACGCCGTGAAGCTGGCCGCGCTGGGCCGCTTCGCCCACGCGCGCATCCGCGTGGTGGCGATCCGGATCGACTTCGAGGGGGACGGCGATATGATGCTGCAGGCCGCCCTGGAGGCCGCCGCGGCCGGGGCCGCTTCACCCGCCGGGCAGCGCAACTGAGCGATCCTGATGCCCCGCAAGTATCAACCCGTCGACCTGTCGAAGCTGCGAACATACAGCGTCGCCGAGCGCGCGCACAAGGCCGACACCGAGCGCGCGGCGCGCCCCGCCCCGCCGGGCGCTTCCGCCGCCGAACTGATCGACTCGATGCCGCAGTACCTGGGAGCGGCGGCGCTGCGCGGCGTGGTCGCGGCGATTGTCGCGGCACGGCGGGCCGATCGCCCCGTCGTCGCCGCGCTCGGAGCGCACGTGGTCAAGGTCGGATGCTCGCCGATCCTCGTCGACCTCATCCGCCGCGGCGTGATCACGGCCGTCGCCGGCAACGGTGCGCTGGCGATCCACGACGTCGAGCTGGCCACGATCGGCGCGACCAGTGAGGAAGTGGCCGATACCATCCGCGACGGCAGCTTCGGCATGGTGCGCGAGACGATGAGCTTCTTCGACGCCGCCGCGGCACGTGCCCGCCGCGACAGCCTCGGCCTCGGCGCGGCGACCGGCGCGATGCTCCTCGATGGCGCTGCGCCCCACCGCGGCCTGAGCATTCTTGCCGCCGCGCGCGAGGCAGACATCCCCGCCACGATCCACGTGGCTCTCGGCACGGACACGGTGCACATGTCGGGGGGGCTGGCCGCCGCCGACCTGGGCGAGGCGTCGCTGCTCGACTTCCGCCTGCTGTGCGACGTCGTGGCGGACCTGGGCGCGAAGCAGCCAGGCGCGGCCGGCGGCGTGTGGCTCAACATCGGCTCGGCGGTGGTGATGCCCGAGGTGTTCCTCAAGGCCGTGTCGGTCGCGCGGAACCTTGGCGCAGATCTGGACGCGATGGTCACCGCCAACTTCGACATGATCCGCCATTACCGTCCGCACCAGAACGTCGTGACCCGGCCGGTGACCCGCGGCCGCGGGTTTGAAGTGGTGGGCCATCACGAGATCCTGCTGCCGCTGCTGCGGCAAGCGGTGATCGAAACCCTGTCCTGACGCCCACGGCTCCCCGCCGGAAAAGGCTGGACACGGCGACCCGTGTTGCGGTACCACCATCGGCACCATGCCACGACCGGCCGTCTTTCTCGATCGCGACGGAACGATCATCGACGACGTCGGCTACGTCGGCTCGCCCCAGCAGGTTCGTCTGCTGCCCGGCGCGGCCGAGGGCATCCGGCGGCTCCGCTCTTCCGGGCGGCTGGCGGTAATCGTCTCCAACCAGTCGGGCGTCGCCCGCGGGCTATTTGACGAGGCGGCGCTGCGCGACGTGCACGCGCGGGTAGAGACGCTGCTGCTTGAGGCAGGAGCGGGTCTCGACGGGGCGTATTACTGCCCCTACCTCGACGGACCCGAGGCGATCGTGCCGCGATTCGCCCGGGCCAGCGAGCTGCGCAAGCCCGCCCCGGGGATGCTGCTGCAGGCTGCGGCGGAACTGGACATCGACTGTGCAGCGTCGTGGATGATCGGCGACAGCGAGCGCGACGTGCAGGCCGGCGCTCGCGCCGGCTGCCGGACGATCCTGATCCGCTCCGGCGAACCGGGCGATGGCTTTGGCGCTACCGCCGTCGCGAAGGACCTCGCCGCGGCGGCGGACATCATCCTGGGCGAAGCCGCATCTGCGCCGCCAAGCGAACAGACCGCCCCGCCCATTGCGGCCGACGACGCCCCGCCCGGTGCCGATCCGCTGGCCGAGGTATCCCGCGCGCTCGCGCGGATCGACGACCAGCTCGAGCGGATGACGCGCCGTGGGCGGCAGGACGACTTTTCCTTCATTCGCCTGGCGGCGACGCTGGTGCAGATGTTCGCCCTGCTGGCGGGCGTGTGGGGCGGGGCCGCCCTGCTCGACGAATCGGATGCGTCGGTCGCGATTTCTCGCCTCCTGCTCGCGTGCTTTCTGCAGCTCATGGCGCTGGCGGGCTTCGTGGCCGGGCGCTACCGCTGACCGCCGCTGGCGGCGCGCGATCCGCCGGGCTACGCTGGCGGCCGGGTCTGAGCTTTCCATCCCGCGGATCGCCTCGTCATGAACACCGAAGCCCACGACACGCCGGCTCCCGCCTCGCAGCGTCCGTCGCGCCTGCTGCCCGTCGCGCTGATTCTGTCGGCCGTCTTCCTGCTCGTGCTGGTGTGGCAGCGACCGAACATCTACGCGTGGTGGTGGACGCGCCAGCTCGTCGCGGCAACCGGCGACACCGAAGCGCACGGCTACGCGCTGCGTCTCCAGGCGCTGGGCGATCGCGCCGTGGCGCGGCTGGCGCCTTATGCGGACAGCGACGACGAAGCCCTCCGTCGGCGGGCGCTGCGCATTCTCGCGAAGGTGGAGACCCCGCGGAGTACGTCACTACTGCGACGCGCGGCGGAGCGCGAGTTGGGCGAGGCGGACCTGCGTCTGATCATCCGCGCGCTGGCGCGTCGCGATGATCCCGCGGCGCAGGCGATCGTCGCGGGGGCGATGGTCGTGGTGTGCGACGGGGAGCCCGACGCGTCCGCCGTGCGCCGCGCGTGCATCGCGGCGCATGCGCTCGCCCTTCGCGGCGACGACAACGCCCGCCAGCTTCTGGTCAACGCCCTGCACTGTCCCGGCCCGCCCGCCGTGCTGGTCGAAGTGATTCACGCCCTGATCGACCTTCAGGAGTCGCACTGCGTACCGCGGCTGGTGCAGCTTCTGGCGAACGAGGCGGCGGTGGAGGACGTGACCGAGCGCGATCGCTACGCGGGCGAGGTGCTGGCGTCGGTGATGGGTCGGCCGGAGTCGGCGGCGACCGTTCCGGCGGGAGCGATGCTCGAGGTCGAGCCGCGCCACGTCGTAGCGCAGTGCGCGGATGACGCGCTCTACATTCTGACCGAACGACCGCGCGAGACAGTCGACACGGCGCCGCGCACCGCAGCCGAGATCGAATCGGCGTGGCGTCGGTGGCTGGCCGAGCACCTGCCCGGCGCCGTGCCGCCGCTTGCGGAGCCGAATGACCCCCAGCGCGGCGCGCCGTAAATGCGACGAGCGACAGCATCCCGATTGGGGCGCTGTCGCTCGATCCGCATGACGCTGGAGCGACCGTGAGGTCGCGAAGTCGGCTTACTTCTTGCCGGAAACCAGGTCCTTGAGCGACTTGAGCGCCGTGACCTTCACCGCGCGGCGGGCCGGCTTGGCCTTGATCATCATGGCCTCACCCGTGAACGGGTTCTTGCCCATGCGGGCCTTGGTCGCCGGCTTGTCGACAACCTTGATCTTCATCAGGCCGCCGAGGTTGACGACGCCGGGGCCCTTCTTGCTGAGATCCTTCTTCAGCATCGAGGCGAGGCTTTCGAAGACGCCCGCCACCTGCTTGCGCGACAGATCGGTCGCCGCGGCGAGCTCGGTGTACACCTGGGACTTCGTCTTCGGCCCGGACCCGTTCGACTTCGCACTGCTCTTCTTCGCCATGGTCAGATTCCTTTCCTGGGTATCTCACGCCGTTTTTCGCGTGATTTCGGCATGAATCTAGTAGCCGACCGGAATGGAATCAAGCTTTTTCCCTTGAATTCGTGCATTTTTCGGTTTGCCGAGCGCGGCGCCTCCACGCCCGACGCGGCCGTCGCCGGAGGAAACCGGCCCGTCGCGCGGGGCGCAGCCGCCGCGCACGGGCAGCGAAGGCGGCTTCGCATCGCCAGGGCGGAAGCCCGAAGATGCTGTTTTCAGCGGGAAAATCAGGGCTTTCAGCCCTGCTCGGCGCCCGCGGCGGCCACCGCGCGGCGGCGCCGGCGACGCTTCTTCGGCGCGCCGGGCACCTTGAGGCGCGGCGTGCGGGGCAGGGCGGTGTCGGCCACGGAGATGGCCTCGTGCGCAGTCTTGGCGAACAGGTCGGCGTCGATTTCCTTCCACAGCCCGTCGGCGCGGTTGAACACGCCGCCCGAGACCATGATGTTCATCGTCGGCGTCGCGCCGACCTCGCGGATCAGGTCGATCAGCCGGCGGACACCCGGCACCCCGGCAGGCTGCGTCCCGAAGATCAGCAGGACGTCCGGACGGAGCTGGCCGACGAGGTTGAGCACCTCGTCATTCGGAACCCCCCCGCCGATAAAGTAGACCTCCCAGCCCCGGGCCTCGAACAGGTCGGCACACATCTGGGCGCCGAGTTCCTCCGGCTCGCCCTCGGCACAGGCGACCAGCATACGCTTGCCCGTCGGCTCGCAGCGGGTCAGTCGCAATTGAACCTGGTCCGCCACCGACCGATTGATGCGGGCGGCCATGTGCTCGCAGGCGGCGTTGATGCGGTCGGTGCGGTAGTGCTTTTCGACGCGCTCCATCGCCGGCCAGAGGATTTCGCGGTAGACCTCTTCGGCCGTGAAGGCTTCGAAGGCCTCGTTGGCGATGAGGTCGCGGCAGGCGATGCGGTTGCCGGCCAGGACAGCGGTCAGGTACCGATCAAGCAGGGTCGAGCTTGCAGCGGGCATCAGGGTCGCTCCGGGCGGGGGCATCGGGCCGGCCAAGGGCCGGCTGGGCTCATCGCCGCGGCGACCCTCCGTCTCGCCGCGAGCAAGCCGATGCCTCCAGACTTTGTTCTCTCACTCCCGCCGGCGCTCCGCCCGACGCGCTGTTTTTGCCGATCTTCACAGAACATCCAGACTGGAGGCAGCCGCCTGTTAATCTGGGAAGTTTGTGACCAGAGAGGCTATCGACGCGGGGCCGAAAAAAACTTGAATCGGGTCCGAAAACAAAGGCAATGACTGCGGCGGCAGCGCAACAACTGCGCGGGCCGCCGGTCATAGCGCCTTGCCCGAAGCCGAACCACACCACCGAACGACGATCATGCGCCCGCAGTGGATCGAGTGCGGTCGCAACTACGTGCAGCGGCGGGTAGCATACGCTTCGCCGCCGTCCCCCGACGCGCTTCGCCCCCTTCGCCGCATCCCGGCAGCCAGGAATACCCGTGTCGAAAGCAGCCTTCTCCGATCGCGTCCTTCGCTTTGTCGCGGCGAAGGGATACCGCCCGCACAAGCTGGACGACCTGGCCCGCGCGCTGGGGGTGGCTGATGCCGAGCTGGGCGACTTTCACGCGGCGTGCAAGGCGCTGATGCGGGCGGGGCGCGTGGTGCTGGGTACGGGGAGCGTACTGACGCTGCCCGAGCCCACGGGGCGCATCACCGGCACCTACCGCGGCAACGCCCGTGGTTTCGGCTTCGTCATTCCCGACACCCCCAACTCGCACGGCGACCTGTACATCCCCGGCGACCACGCCGGCGGCGCGGTGAGCGGCGACACCGTCGTGGCCCGCGTGTCCAAGAAGGGCAAGCGCCAGGGCAAGATGCTCTTCGAGGGGCGGATCGTCGAAATCGTCCGCCGCGGACAGAACCGGTTCGTCGGCGAACTGCAGCAGCAGCTCAAGCGATGGTTCGTCCTGCCCGACGGCAAGGCGGTGCACTTTCCGATCCTCGTGGCCGACCCCGGCGCGAAGGGGGCGAAGGCCGGCGACCAGGTGGTCGTCGAGATCACTGAGTACCCCGACGAAAAGCCGGAGGGTCGCGGCGTCATCGTGAAGGTGCTGGGCCGCGGCGGCGACCCGGGGGTCGACACGCTCAGCATCATCGAGCAGTACGGCCTGCCGCAGGAGTTTCCGGCGGCGGTGCTCGACGAGGCGCGGGCGGTCTCGGCGGCGTACAAGCCCAAAGCCGAGGCCGGCCGCCGCGAAGACCTCACCGATCTGCCCATCATCACCATCGACCCTGTCGACGCCCGAGACTTCGACGACGCGATCTCGATCACCCGGCGCGGCGCGACCTGGGAACTCGGTGTGCACATCGCCGACGTGGCCCACTTCGTCCGCGAGGGCGGCGCCCTGGACACCGAGGCCCGCGAGCGCGGCAACAGCGTCTACCTGCCCCGACTGGTCATTCCGATGCTGCCGGAGGTGCTCTCCAACGGGGTGTGCTCGCTGCAGGAAGGCGAGCCGCGGCTGACCAAGAGCGCGTTTATCACCTACGACCGCGCCGGGCGGGTGAAGAAAGCCCGCTTTGCCAACACGCTGATCCGCTCGACCAAGCGGCTGACCTACGAACAGGCGTCGGAGATCATCGAAGGCCGCCGCCCCGCCGACGACCTGCCGGAAGAGGTTGTCGAGCTGCTGCAGCAGATGGACGAACTCGCCCGGGTCATTCAGAAGCGGCGGATCGCCGACGGCATGCTTGAACTGGACCTGCCCGAGGTGTCGCTGATGGTGGGTGACGCCGGCGAAGTGCTCGACGTCGCGCCGACGGACACGAGCTACTCGCACAAGATCATCGAGATGTTCATGGTCGAGGCGAACGAGGCGGTGGCGCGGCTGTTCGTCGAGCGCGACCTGCCTGCCATCCGGCGTGTGCACGACGACCCCAGCCCGGCGTCGTTCGAGTCGCTGCACCGCTTCCTGCGGCTGCTGGGCCATGACATCTCCGAGGCGCCCGAGCCGGAAGAACTGCAGCGGTTGCTCGCCCGGGTGAAGGGCAAGCCGGAGTCGTTCGTCGTGAACCTGTCCGTGCTGCGCTCGATGCAGCGGGCCGAGTACGCCCCCGCGCGGCTGGGGCACTACGCCCTGGCCAGCGAACACTACACCCACTTCACGTCGCCGATCCGCCGCTATCCCGACCTGACGATCCACCGTCTGCTTGACGCCTGCCTTCAGGGCAAGGTGAAGCGGGAGGACGTACCCACCGAGGACGACCTGTCGAAACTCGGGCACCATTGCAGCACGACCGAGCGCCGCGCCGAGGCCGCCGAGAGCGAGCTGCGCAGCGTCATGATGCTGCGCCTGCTGGAGAAGCACGTCGGCGAGGAACTGCCCGGCGTGGTCACCGGCGTGGCCAACATGGGGTTGTTCGTGCAGTTGTCGCGCTACCTGGTTGACGGCGTGGTGCGCTTCGACGCGATGCCCGACGACTGGTGGGATGTCGACGCGAAGCACGGCCGCGTGGTGGGTGAGCGGACGGGGATGATGATCACGATCGGCGACCCGCTCGTCGTTCGCATCACGCGGGTGGACGTGAGCCATCGCGAGCTTGAGCTGACCCCCGTCGAGCTGCCGGTGCGAAAGCTGGAGAAGACCCCGCCCGGCCGCCGGAGCCGAAAGGGCGGCCGATCCGCCGGGCGCTCGACCAAGGCGCCGAAGGGCCGCCCGAAGGCGCGGAGCGGTCCGCGGCCCGGACCCAAGCCGCGTGGCCGCGGCCGGAAGCCCAAGAGCCGCGGCAAGGGTCGCCGATAGCCGCCGCCCGGATCAGGCCCGTCGCGCGGCCGCGGCCGGCGCGCCGCGGCCGAAGATGTCTTCGAGCGCTTCTTTGCGGAACGCGAAGATGCGCTTCAGGTCGGGGCGGATGAAGAACCGGTTGACCAATCCACCGCCGGGCGTGCTGTAGTGCACGATGTCGCGGACGAGCGTACCGCCGCCCTGCGACTCGAACGTGTGCTCGTGAATCCACAGCCGATACGGGCCGCGGCGCTGCTCATCGACGAAGCGGTGCGGCGGCTCCCACGCGGTGATTTCGCTCTGCCAGCGCATCGGCACGAAGCGGATGCGGAGTCGGTAGTCGATCCGGGCCCCCACGCGCATCTCGATCGGCGACGGGGTCATCACCTTGAAATGCAGCCACGGAGGGGTAATCGTCTGCAGGTTCGCCGCATCGGCGAAAAAGGCGAAGACCTCGTCGATCGGGCGGTCAATCACCTGTTCGGTGTGGAGCACAAAGACGTCGGGTCGAGGCGGAAAAGGCGATAGCCGCGGCCCCGCAGGTCGGGGGGCTGGATCGGCCGGTGGCGTGGCGGTGGCATTCGCATCAGTCATGGCGAGCGGTACTCCTGCGGGCGGCGTACCCGACGGTGACGCGGTCGGGCGATCCGCTTCGGCTGGGATGATAGTGGCCGGATCGATCAGCGGCTTGCGGGGTGGGTGGTTGCGCCAGGGACGACGAGGAGCTCGGGCTGGAAGCCCGAGCCACGGCGGAGTCGCGGCCGGGCTACGGCGGAGCGAGGATAGAGTCACAGGGTGGCCGGGCGGAGAAGCAGCACGGGGCTCACGCTGGGGTCGGGGCGAGGGGGCTGCCCGGCGTGGCTGGGCGCAGGAATGAAATCGCCGCGTCCACCAGCATCATCGCGGCCAGCGCGACCAGCAGGCACGCCACCCAAGGCACCGGATTGGTCGTGGCCGCCCCTGCTGCCGCGAAGTCGCGCCCGATGATGCGAATCAGCGCCCAGGTGCTCATGGTGTACATCAGGATCGTCGGCGGCACGGTGACGACAAGCAGCGCCACCGATCGCCGCGTGCGCCACAGCCACACCGTAACGCCGATGAGCGTCAGCGCCGCGAGCAGTTGATTGCTGGCACCGAAGAGCTCCCAGAAGATCCGCCACGCCGCGACGGGGCGGCCCTGGGCGTCGAGCGACTGGTAGACGAGGAACGGCACCGGCGCGCCGACGGTCACGATCGCCGCCACCGCCCGGCCGATCCGGCCGCGGAGATTGAACAGCTCTTCGAGGATGTAACGCCCCAGCCGCGTGCAGACGTCGAGGGTGTCGTAAACGAAGGTCGTGAACGCCATCAGTCCGAAGGAGACGGCAAGCGTCGGCGAGATGCCCACCACGCCAAGGAAGCTGCCGAGTCCGTGGGCGTAGACCTGATTGGGCTTGAGCCCCCCCTGCACCAGCGGCGAATCGCCGGTCAGCCGCATCACGCAGCAGAGCGACACCACCGCCACCATGCCCTCGAGCAGCATCGCACCGTAGCCGATCGCCCGGGCATCGGTCTCGCGGCGAAGCTGCTTGGAGGTCGTGCCCGAGGCCACGATCGAGTGAAATCCGCTGCACGCCCCGCACGCGATGGTGATGAACAGCATCGGAAGCAGCGGCGCGCCATCCACCTCCCAGCCGCGAAACGCCGGATAGGCGATGCGCTCGCCCCCGAAGAGCAGGCCGAGCGCGCAGCCCGCCAGCGAAACCAGCAGGAAATAGCCGCCCAGGTGGCCGCGCGGCTGCAGCAGAATCCACATCGGCGCGAGCGACGCGACGAAGCAGTAGCCCAGAACCAGCACGTTCCACACCTTGTGCGCCCGGGTGTCGGTCACGCCCAGCAGCGCCGCCAGGTCGAGCGGGATGTGCTGACCGGCCCAGATCGACAGCCCCACGAGCGGCAGGAAGATGATCGTCGCGGCGGTCAGCGGCAGCCGGGCGAAACGCATCAGCAGCCCCATCGCTACCGGCAGCGCCAGGTAGAGCAGCGACGACGTCGCGATGCCCGGCCCCGAAACAACCTCGCCATTGTCGAGCTCGGTCAGGCCGACGAACGAGAGCGTGGTGATGTCGGTGAAGGCGACGATGATGTAGACCAGCGCGAGCCATACGAAGAGCAGAAACAGGACGTATGACCGCCGGCTCATGTGTTCGCGCACAACCTCGGCGATGGAGCGCGCCCGGTGCCTGACCGACGCCACCAGTGCGGTGATGTCGTGCACGCCGCCGACGAGAATGGAGCCGATCAGGATCCACAGCAGCGCCGGCACCCAGCCGAATAGCACGCCCGCGAGAATGGGCCCCACGATCGGGCCGGCGGCGGCGATGGCCGAGAAATGCTGGTTGAACAGCGGGGCCGGCGCGAGCGGGTGAAAGTCGAGGTCATCGCGCTGCGCGACTGCGGGCGTGTCGGCGTCGCCGTCGAGACGAAGAAGGCGGCCCAGCGCCCGGCCGTACACCCGGTACGCGACGAGCAGAATGCCGGCGGACAGTGCGGCGACGGTGAGCAGGCTCATGCGGCGGCTCCGGGCGGCGAGGCCGCGCGGGCAGGTGACCCCGGTCCGGCACGAAGCCCGGGATGCAGGCAGCATACCGACGGCGCCGCCCGCCGGTCCAGTTTCGGGCTGCGGGTGGCCCCTCGCCCTTGACCTCGCCCGCCGTTGGCTGACACTCCAGACCCATGCCCGTGCCCGAGAGCACCATTCAGACCGTCGTCACGCTGACGATGCACACCGCCGTCGACCGGCTTATCGAAGTCAGCGATCTGCACATCGGCGGCCATCAGCGCGGCCGGACGCTGGCCCGCGTACCGGCGGGCAAGGGAGTCAATGTCGCCCGCGCCCTCGCCATCCTCGGCGTACCCAGCATCGCGACGGGCTTCGTCGGTCGCGATGAGATGACGATGTACGAGGATTCATTTGGCGAGACACTGGTCAAGCCGCAATTCCTCTCGATCGCGGGTCGCACGCGAGAGAACCTCACCCTGCTCGACCGCGAGACGCATGTCGAAACGCACGTCCGCGACGTCGGGCCGACCCCGACCGACGGCGACATGACCCGGCTGGGCAACAAGATGCGCGTGCTGACGCGCAGCGGCGGACTCGTGGTAATCGGGGGCTCGACGCCCCCCAACATCGAGCCGGCGCGGGCGATCGAGTTCGTGGATATGGCGGTCAAGAAGGGCGCCCACGTGGCGGTGGACCTGCCGGGCGACCTGCTGCACGCCCTGCGCGATCGTCACCTGTGGCTGGTCAAGCCGAACCGCGAGGAATTCACCGCCATGGTCCGCGCGGGGGAGCCCGAGGAGGAGGAAACCGCCGTCAAGGGCGGGCAGATCACCGCCGAAACAGACGAAGACGCGGACGACCTGCTCAGCGACGACGAACTCGTCGACGCGGGACGGGCGCTGACGAAACACTTCCGCGTGCTGATCGTCACCTGCGGTGCGGATGCGGGCTACCTCTTCAGCGGATCGGAGGTGCTGCTGGGCCAGGTGCACCTGGACGAAGAGCGGATCAAGAGCACCGTCGGCTGCGGCGACGCGCTGATGGGCGGCTTCATCGCGGCGCAACTGCGCGGGCGCAGCATCCGCGACAGCTACCACTACGCCCTGGCCGTCGCCACGGCAGCGGCGGTGGACGTCGTGCCGGGCCACTTCTCGCAGATGGTGGTCGACGAGATGCTGGGCGAGACGAGCGTGGAGAAGATATGACCAGGCTATCAGCTGTCAGCTATCGGCTGTCAGCCAGAGAAGAGAACGCCGGATCAAGGCTACCGCCGGACAGCGATCTCACCGCCTGGCTGACAGCTGACAGCTGACAGCTGATAGCCGACAGCTTCTGCCTCACGCCACCGTCACCGACTTGTCCAGGTACACATCCTGGATCGTGTGCAGCAGTTTCACGCCTTCTTCCATCGGGCGCTGGAAGGCCTTGCGGCCGGAGATCAGGCCCATGCCGCCGGCGCGCTTGTTGATCACGGCCGTCACCGCGGCTTCGGCAAAGTCGTTCTTGCCGCTGGCCCCGCCCGAGTTGATCAGCCCCATACGCCCCATGTAGCAGCCCGCCACCTGCCATCGGGTCAGTTCGATCGGATGGTTCGGGCAGAGCTTCTCGTAGACGAGCTTGCTGGTCTTGCCGTAGTTGGGCAGCGCGTTGTAGCCGCCGTTGTTCTCGGGCTGCTTCTGCTTGATGATGTCGGCCTCGATGGTCACGCCGAGGTGATTCGCCTGGCTCGTCAGGTCGGCCGACACGTGATAGTCCACCCCGTCCTTCTTGAACGCGCTGTTCCGCAGGTAGCACCACAGCACGGTGGCCATGCCCAGCTCGTGCGCGAGGTGAAACGCCTGGGCCACTTCGACAATCTGCCGGCCGCTCTCCTCCGAGCCGAAGTAGATCGTCGCCCCCACCGCCGCGGCACCCATGTCCGCCGCCTGATCCACCTGCGCGAACATGATCTGGTCGAACTTGTTGGGGACGGTGAGCAGTTCGTTG
>CAYRSS010000044.1:0-35141 GCA_964426945.1 uncultured Phycisphaeraceae bacterium | reverse complement strand
GGCGATCGGCAAGTTCCAGTTCGTGGGCCGCAGCGTGCTGATCACACTGATCGACCTGCCGTTCGCCGTACCGCCGGTGGTTTCGGGACTGGTTTTCGTGCTGCTGTTCGGGCTTCAGGGCTGGCTGGGACCGTGGCTGGCGGAGCATGATCTAAAGGTCATCTTCGCGGTGCCCGGCATCGTCCTCGCGACGATCTTCGTGACGTTTCCGTTTGTCGCGCGGGAGGTCATCCCGCTCATGCAGGAACAGGGCAGCGAAGAGGAGCAGGCCGCGATGGTGCTGGGCGCGTCCGGCTGGCAGACATTCCGCCGTGTGACCCTGCCGAACATCCGCTGGGCCCTGCTTTACGGAGTCATCCTATGCAACGCGCGAGCCATGGGGGAGTTTGGAGCGGTGTCGGTCGTCTCCGGCCATATCCGCGGACGGACGAACACGATGCCGCTGCACGTCGAGATTCTGTACAACGAGTACAACTTTGCCGGGGCCTTTGCGGTGGCGTCGCTGCTGACGCTTCTGGCACTGATCACGCTCGGGCTCAAGTCGATTGTCGAGTGGAAGGCCCGCCACGCGGAGCGCGTGGCCCGGCTCGTCACCGCGGAGAAGCCCGCCCCATGAGCATCGAGGTCCGCGACATTCGCAAGACGTTCGGCACGTTTCAGGCTCTGCGCGGCGTCAGCCTGCTGATCCCGGACGGCAAGCTCGTCGCCCTGCTGGGCCCCTCCGGCTCAGGCAAGACCACGCTGCTGCGCATCATCGCCGGCCTGGAAGAGCCCGACCGTGGCAGCGGCCCGATTCTCTTCGAAGACCGCGACGTCGCCGGTCGCCACGTGGGCGATCGCCGCGTGGGCTTCGTCTTTCAGCACTACGCCCTCTTCCGCCATATGACCGTCTTCGAGAACGTCGCCTTCGGCCTCCGCGTGAGGCCGAGGAAACTGCGGCCGGGCCGCGCCGAGATCACCCGCCGCGTCATGGAGCTGCTCGCCCTCGTGCAGCTCGACACCCTCGCGCAGCGCTACCCCCACCAGCTCTCCGGCGGCCAGCGCCAGCGCATCGCCCTCGTCCGTGCCCTGGCCGTCGAGCCCCGCGTGCTGCTGCTCGACGAACCGTTCGGGGCACTGGACGCCAAGGTCCGCCGCGAGCTGCGGCAGTGGCTGCGCCGGCTTCACGAGCAGATCCCCATCACCAGCGTGTTCGTCACGCACGATCAGGAAGAAGCCCTGGAGGTGGCCGATCAGGTCGTGGTCATGAACGAAGGGCGGATCGAGCAGGTGGGTTCGGCCGAGACCGTCTTCCACAACCCTGCCACCGCCTTCGTGATGAATTTCCTCGGTCAGGTCAACGTATTCCACGGTCGGGCCGAAACCGGGCGGCTGTACTTCTCGCGCACGGCCGTCAGCTTCCCCCACGAGAACGGACGCGGCACGCAGACCGCCCGTGTGTTCGTGCGCCCGCACGACTGGGACGTCTCCGACCGCCCCGGCGGCGAGGGGTGGATGCGGGCAACCGTCCGGCACATCAACGCGGCCGGCCCGTATCTCCGGGCCGAGATGACCACGGAGAGCGGCGAGAACATCGAGATCGCCATCCCCCACGAACGTTGCAACGGGCTGACCCTAACGCCTGGCGCCACGCTCTACGTCGCACCGCTGAGGGCAAACGTCTTTCTGAACGACTCGCACGAAAACCCGATCGTCTTCGATCAGAACACCAGCGACGTGGATCACCAGCGGCTGATGGGTCCGTGCGGACCGTAAGCACCGCAGCGCCGATGAGCGGTTGGGGGCAGCGCGAGCGAGACCCGCATGCGGGCTTTACACCGCCCGGTACACCCCCGCCGCATCGTGGCCCGTGAACCCGGTCGAGAGCTTCAGCACCGTCTTTACGCTGCGATCCACGCCCGTCCCCGTGATCAGCGGCGCGGCGAACTGCGCCCGCTCCGCCCGCGTGTGCAGCGTGGCCGGAATGTGGCCGTTACGCATGGCGAGCATCGTCGCGATGACCTCCACCACGCCGCTGGCGGCCAGCATGTGGCCGAAATAAGGCTTGAACACCGTCGCCACGGCTGCGGTCTTCTCGCCCTTCAGCGCCCGGGCAAAACAGGTCGATTCGTATTTGTCCGACAGCGTCGTCGCCGCGCCGTGCGGCACGATCAGGTCAAGATCCCCGGCGGCCACCCCGCATGACGACATTGCCCGGGCAATGACATCGCACAGACGGCCCGCGCGGACGTCGGGATACGCCTGCTTCCAGCCCTGCTGCGCGAACGCCCCGCCGACATACTCGCCGTAGGCCGTCGCCCCGCGGGCGGCCGCGTGAGCCTGAGACTCGAGCACGATCGCCCCCGCGCCCTCGCCGACGTAGAAACCGGCCGCGTCCTCGTCGAACGGCCGCATAATCTGCTCGTCGGCGTAAAGGTCGAGCCGCCGGAACCACTCCAGCCGCACGGCCGTGTCGAACGACTCGCCGCCGACGACGATCATGACGTCGGCCGCGCCGCTACGGATCCGCTCCGCCGCCATCTCGATCGCAAACGCGCCCGATGAGCATGCGTTGTGCACGCTGGTGGCGAAGCCGTGGAGGCCGAAGGCCTTGCTGACCAGATGGACGTACAGAAACGGCTGGGCGTTGTAGAAGCGCGGCGCGAGCACGTCGTAGAGCGCGGGCGGCGCGTCCATCGGCAGCGGGGTGCTGATGATCTCAAACAACTGCGAGACCGCCCGCTCGATGCCCGGAGCCTCAAACGCCTGGACGACGCCGATGGTGTTGTGATCGCGGTCGTAAGCCAGCTTCGCGTCGGCCAGCGCCAATTGCGTCGCCAGCAGCGAGTAGCCGAGGTCGCGGTAGGCCTCGCACCCCTGCCCCGAGAGGAATGACGCCAGCGCGTCAAGCCCCGGCACGTCGGAGAGCTGCGGCATGGCGGCGACGGGGATCTGCGCCGCAGACGCCACATCCACGAGCAGCCGTCGCCGCACGACATTGGACCGGCCGGCCCTCATCGCCTCCCACAGCGCAGCGGCGCCGATGCCGATCGACGTAACCGGCCCCAGGCCGGTGATCACCACACGCTGCGGGTCACGCATCAGACGTTACTCCGTCGCACGATCGCGAGATGCCCCGGAACACCGGAGCGGAAGAGGAACCGCAGAGCACACGGAGCGAAGACGCAGAGAGCACGGAGACCACCGCCCAATCGCCTCGTGAATACACCGCAGGCCGCATGCGCGTCTCCCCGATCTCTGCGTCCACTGCTCCGCGTCCTCTGCGGTTTCTCAGCTTAAGCAGCCGACAGCACGATGCTGCTGTTATACCCCCCGAACCCGGCGGAGTTGTTCACGATATTCGAGACCCGGGCCTCGCGGACGGCACCCTGCACCGGGTCCATCTCGCAAGGCTGCAGCACGTTGGTCAGGTGCCACGTCGGGATCAACTTCTGATTTTCGAGCATCAGGACGCACGCGGCGGCCTCGACGCCCGCCGCCGCGCCCATGGTGTGGCCGGTCAGTGCCTTGATCGAACTGAACGCGACCCCGCCGGGGAAGCACTGGTGGAGCACCTTCACCTCGATCATGTCATTCTGCGGCGTGCCGGTGCCATGAGCGCAGACATACTGGACGTCTGAAGCCGTCAGCCCGGCCTGGCGGATCGCTGCGAGCGTCGCCCGCGTCAGGCCGTCTCCGTCGGGCGCGGGCCGCGTCGGGTGGTAGTTTTCCGAGGCGATGCTGCAACCGGCGACACGGGCACGGATCTTTGCCCCGCGAGCGCGGGCCGATGATTCGCGCTCCAGCACGAACATCGCGGCCCCCTCACCGACGAGCAGACCGTCTCGCGCCTCGTCGAATGGCCGGCAAACCTCAGCCGCCATGACGCGCAGCCGCATGAAGCCGATGAACGCCAGACGCGAGAAGCCGTCCGCCCCGCCCACCAGCGCCACGTCGCAGCGCCCCTCGAGCAGGTGGCGCCGGGCTGTCGAGATGGCGAGATTGGCCGCCGCGCACGCCCCGTACAGGTCATATCCCATGCCGCCCATGCCGAGCGCTTCGCGCACATTGCGGGCGATGCAGCCCGGCCGGCCGGTGGCGATTTCCCCCACGTGCTCGGCGGTCAGCCAGCGCTCGGCGGGCTCAAAGAGGCGGTCTTCGATGAACTGGGTTTCGCCCATGGTCGTGCCAACGATGACCTCGGTGCGCGCCTCGGCGAGCGCCTCCGGCGCGAGGCGAGCCTGCGCCGTCGCCTGCAGAGCGGCCTTGACCGCGAGTGCGGACGCGCGGCCCATCGGCCGCTGAGACTCGACGGGCTCTTTCACCTCGCAGGCGATGCGCCTCGTCAGTTCGCTGGTGTCGAGAGAATGGATCGGGGCGGCGCCGGATCGGCCCGCCGTGAGCGCGTCCCAGAACGAGGATTCGTCGGATCCGATCGGCGAGATCACGCCCATGCCGCTGATGACGATGTCGTCGGCCATGGCGGGATGATAACCGGAGGTGGGAAAGGGTGCTGCGCCGAAAACCGGCGGGGAGGCCTGCGCGACCGTGGACGGGCCGGCGGCAGCGACGATCCCGCCGCCGCGCCGGCCCGCGCTGTGCGCGGGCTCAGGCGGCCAGCTTTTCCTGCATGAGCCCGAAGATGTCGCCCAGGCAGTGGAACCGCTGCATGACGTCCTCGGGAAGCTCCTGCCGGATGATCGACTCGATGGTGGCGATCATGTGCACGGCGTCGAGCGAGTCGAGGCCGAGCTCGGCGAAAGGCTTGCTCAGGTCGATCCGCTCGACCGGGATCTGGAGGGTTTCGGCCACCCAGTTCAGGATCTCGCGTTTTCCAGCTTCAAATGCAGGCATGACTCTCTACCTCCTCTGCACCGTGGCCGCCGCTTGTTGCGGGGCGGCCGGGGCCGGTCTGACACTCGCCATGGGAAACTCGATCCGCGCGGTCATCCACTCGGTGACCTGTTCGCGCCAGTCGCGATACGACTCCGCGCCGCGATCCGCCCGCACCTGCAGTTCAACCCGATCACACTCGCGGATGGACGCCAGGGCCGCATCCCGCGTCGCGGGCTCCGCCCGCCGCATGTTCCCGGCGAACTCGTCCACGTCGTTGATCGATCGAGCCTTCAGGCCGAAGCACATCCCGAGGTGAAACGAATCGCGCCAAGCCGAGGGCAGTCGGCGGCCGAGTTCCTGGGCCACGCCCAGTCGATCGGGGTTGAGAAACACAGACGCCAGTCCGAGGCCGCCCGCGGCGTCCGCCGCATGCTCTCTCAGGCTGTCGACGCGCTCGATCAACATCTCGACGTTTCCCGAAAACAGGAAGTACATCGCCCGACCCACGCCCTGATACGCCACGTTTCGAGCGTACCCCGTCAAACGCTCCAGCGGCTTAAGGCCGCTCTCACCTTGCTTGCGATAGTCAAAGAACGCGTGCTTGAACCCGTAGCCGTCGTACACCAGGTAGCCATGCAGCGGATCCAGCCCTTCAACCAGGTCGGTCAACTGGCTCGGCGAGTAGTTTCGCATTCCCGCCCAGAAGCCCAGCCCGATATAATACAGGTAACGGAACTCCGGCCGCGGCCTCACGATCCTCGCTTCAAAATCCTTGGCGCTGTAGCGGCCCAGCCGCCGCAGCACGTAGCCCATCGCCGCCCCTTCCTGGGCGAAAGGCCGGAAAAACACCGGCAGGCCGTCGCAGTAGTCAGACCAGGCCCGGGCCGACGGCCTGGCGATCATCCGGTTGAATCCCTCGGAAAACGACGAAAGGACGCCGTCGATCCGCTCAACGTCCGCCGCGCGGGGTGACAGGCCGAGCCGCTCTACGGTCATGCCGCCGGTGCGGATGCCGAACGGAGCGAAAGCGTAGCGCCACAGTCCGGTTGCGCCCGCGACCGCACCGCCCAAACCTGCTGCTCCGATGGCCCAGATGGGCTCCATGCCGATTGACGACCCCTTCCGCCCCCGGCCACCAAGGCCGGTTGAAAGCTGAACGTGCGCCGCGGGCTGCTTCTTACACGCGCCGCGCGCGGCCCGTCCCTGGCGATAGTTCCCCGACCCGCCGGCACGCGGCGGGTTGTCACCGTCCCGATGTGCCGCTCCAGTATAGCCCGATTCGCGTCTAAAAGACAGCAAGACTTCAGGAAACCGGAACTTATCGGCCGCGGCTTCGGGGGAGCCCCGGCCACCGCCCCAGGAGCCCCGAGGCGGCCGCCGGGAGGCCGGGTTCTTCAACGAACTGAGGGGGTCACGGCTCACGCCCGGGCGGGCTCGGAACCGGCTGGCCGCCCCTGGGTGCGTCCGCCGGTTCGGCCAGGAACCGTACGGTGAGTTGCAGGTCGATCGGCCAGGCGGGCGTGCCGGGCTCCATTTCGATCAGCACCTCGCGAACCTTGGTGTCCTGCTGCTCGGTCGTCCGGTTGGTCCGGATGCTCTTGCGACCCATGAGCGGCTCGAGGTGGACGACTCGCCCGGCGAAGCTGCGATTGGCGAAGGCCTCGGCGGTGGCGAGGACGCGCTGGCCCTCGAAGACGCGAAGGATGTCTGCCTCATCAACCTCCGCGCGGATCCGGACCTGGTCGATGTTTCCCACGCTCAGCACGGGCACGGGCGATTCGGGGTCAACGACCTCGCCGGGCTCGAGGTGGCGATAGATGACGTGGCCGTCGAGCGGGCTGACGATGGTCCGCAGCGCCTGCTCGGCTTGCGCGAACTGGAGGGCGGCGCGGGCCTGCTCGACGTAGGCCGTGGAGACGGCGATCTCCTCGGGGATCGGCCCGGCCTCGGAAATGGCGAGCACCTGCCTGGCTTCGTCGAGGCCCGCCGCGGCCAGCCGCTCTTCTTCAATCGCGAGGCTGACTTCGACCGGGGGCGCGGAACTGCCCTCGGCGAGGGACTGGACCCGCTGCAGATCGCGCCGGGCGCGATCAAGGCGCGCCTGGGCGCGGTCCACGCCCGCCTTCGCCTTGGCCCGCTCCTCGGGACGATCCCACGCGAGGAGCCGGGCGAGATTGGCCTCCGCCAGCACCAGGTCGGACTTCCGCTGCTGCACGGCGGCTGCTGCGAGGGAATCATCGAGAATGACCAGCGGCTCGCCGCGGACGATGCGGTCCCCGGCTCGCTTGAGAATGCTCGCGATGCGCCCCTGCCGCTCGGAGCGAATCGCGACCAGTTGCGATGCCGGTTCGACGACGCCCGGCGCGGCGGCCACGAACGGCGTCGGCTGTGTGGGTGGCACGGGGGCGGGGCTGTCGACACCGCCCGGCGTGGCTGCCGACTGCCGACTTGCACCAGCCAGCCAGGCCGCCAACCAGACCATCGCGGCGAGGAAGCCGACGAGCGTCGGCCCCACCAGCCACCGGGTGAGCGGGCGAGCGGTCCGGGTCCCGGCGTCCAGTCCCACGGTCGGGTGCGCTTCGAGCAGGTCTGCCAGTTTCTCCGTCGGTGGCGATGCGGGTACGGACGGGCGGGCGGCCGAGGACGCACTCGCGCGCTGGTCGCTCGATATTCGCCCGTCGAGCAGGTGGATAACCCGATCGGCATAGGCATGGAGTCGCGCGTCGTGCGAAACCATGACGACGGCCCGCCCTTCCCGATGGGCGAGGTCGGAGAGGGCCTGCGCAACCTGCTGGGCGTTTTCCCAGTCGAGATTGCCCGTGGGCTCATCGGCCAGCACGAGCCTGCCGCGCGAGGCCAGGGCGCGGGCGATGGCGGTGCGCTGCTTCTCGCCGCCGCTGAGTTGCTCGGGAAGATGGGCCGCTCGCTTCCGCAGGCCGAGCCGAGTCATGGCGTCGGCGACCGGCGCGCGGGAGTCAGACCGGGATCGCAACAGCTCCGCAACCGCGACATTGTCGCCGACGTTGAGCGACTCGAGCAGGTTGTAGCCCTGGAAGATGAAGGCCACATGCTGCCGCCGTTCGTCTGGCATGCGCGACTCGCGGATCGAATCGAGGCGGCGATCGCCGATCCACACCTCGCCACGATCCGGTCGCTGGAGCAGACCAAGCAGGTGAAGCAGCGTCGTCTTGCCGCTGCCGGACGGGCCCTCGATGAGCACCACTTCGCCGGCGCGCACCTCGAGATCGATGTCCGAGAGAGCCCGGACGAGGGTGGCCCCCTGGCCGTAGCTCTTGGAGACGGCGCGCAGCCGTGCGATCGGTTCGCTCATCGGAACACCTCCGCCGGCGCGAGCCGGAACACGCGCCATGCCGCGGCCATGCTTGAAGTCACGCACATCACGAGCGTCAGGGGCAGCAGCACCACAAACAGCATGGGCGGCATTGCCATGCTGACCGCGGTGCCGCCCTCGCCGAACACCCTGGAAATCAGCAGGCTGCCGCCGCAGCCGAGCACGTAGCCGAGCAGCGCCACGATGACCCCCTGCGCGAGAATCACGCCTGCCACGAAGCGGTTGCGGAAGCCGAGGGCCTTGAGGGTCCCGTATTCGCGGAACTTCACCAGTACACCAGTCACGAAGGTCTGGCCGACGATGGTCATGCCCACGACCAGCGCCAATCCGGCCATCAGCATGAGCGAGAATCCCATGCCCGTGCCGAAGACCCAGTAGCTGGCGCAGCGCGACGCGAATTCGTCGCGGGTGAGCACTTCGACGTCGTCAATCCTCGCGAGCAGATCCGCCTTCACCCGATCAAGCTCTACGCCCGGCTCGCACTTGACCATCACGAAAGTCGTCTGGTCGGCCTGTGCCCAGGTGAAATCGAGCGCGGCCTCGTACGAGGTGAAGCAGTACGGCGTGATGGCGAAGGAAGCCATGTCGGGCACGAACGCGCCCACAAACACCCGGTGGCCGTTGATTTCGCCGCGCGTACCAACCTCCAGCTGGCGCCCCTCCGTGCCGAATCGGTCGCGCTCACGAACATCAAACAGGACGGCCCTGCCGTCGTTGGTCCTGATCCGCAGCGTGTCGAGGGGTAGCGGCAGCCACGGGTGGTCGGTGTCAACGCCCACGACGATGACCGACTCGCGGCGGCCGTCCGCGAACCGCAGCACGTTGAAACCCACGACGTACCGCCCCGTCCGCTCCACGCCGGACACGCCCAGCGCCTGGTAGCGACGCCGGGCCGACATGCGCAGGGAGAAATCCGAGTTGGACGTGCCGCTGGCGACGATCCACAGGTCGCCGTCCATGCGCCGGGCCAGAACTGACGAGTTGCGCACCGCCCCGAGGAAGATCGCCGCCTGCACGGCCATCAGTACGACCGCGAACACGAGCCCCACCACGGCGGTGACGAAACGGACCCGGTCGCGCGTCAGGTTGTACCAGGCGATGCGCCACATGCTCGGGCCATTGTACTCCCCCGCCGCCCGCCGTCAGCCGGGCAGCGATCCCGCGGCGCTTTTCACGCCGTAGCGTTCTGCGTAGCATGTCGCCGCCCCGTCCGCGAAGGAGCACGCGGGCAAGGCGTGAGAGCGGGTCGCCCGGTGAACGTTTTCTACCGATTCTCGGTTCGCCATCCACGGCTTGTCATCGTACTCGCCCTCCTGATCACCCTGGCGGCGGCACCTGGGGCGCTGCGCCTTCAGATCCGCACCGACGGTCACGCCCTGGTGCCGCAGGATGCCCCGGCCATCACGATCGACGAGGAGATTCGCCGCCAGTTCGGCGTCGAGGATCCGATCGTCGTGATGATCGAGTCGAACAACGCTGAGCGGGGCATCTTCAACGTCCACACGCTGGAACTTGTCCGCGCTCTGACGAACGACATCCTCGCCATTCCGGGGATCAACCCCGATACGCTCGTCAGCCTGGAAACGGAGTACAACTTTCGCGTTCACCCCGGCACCCTGAACATGCGGCGGCTGCTCGACCCGATGCCGCAGACGGAAGCCGAGCTGGACCAGCTCCGCGCCGACATCGAAGCCATTCGCCTCTACTCAGGAACCGTCGTCTCGCAGGACGAACCGGCGCCCTGCTGCACGGCCATCTTCGTGGGCGCGCCGGCGGGCAGCGACCGTATCGCCCTGTACACCGCGATCCGCCGGGTCGTGGAGAGCCGCGGCGACATCCCCGAAACGATCAGCATCATCGGCGCGCCGGTGGCCGAGGCGCTGCTGGGCACGCACATCCTCGAGGATCTCGGCGTCCCGCGCTTCGCCCTCGGCCACGAGTTCGGCCGCCGGGGTGACGAGGCGTGGTACTTTCCGCGCAGCCTGTACGAGCTTCGCCTGCTCATCGCCCGGCACATCGGCCTGCTTCCGATATCAATGCTGCTGATGGGGCTGACCTTCGTCGTGTGCTTCCGCAGCGTGACAGCCGCGCTGCTGCCGCTGATGGAAATCGGCGCGTGCCTCGTGTTTGTGTTCGGCGTGATGGGCTACGTGGGCGTGCCCGTCTACCTGACGATCGCCGTGCTGCCGCTGATCCTCGTGGCTTCCGGCGTGGCCGACGAGATCCACCTGTTCTCGCGGTATGTGCACAACCTGCGGCTGGCGGCCGGTGAGGATCGGCTGACCGTCATCCGGCGAACGCTCGCCGAAATCGGCCCGCCGATCGTCAAGACCTCGCTGACCACGGCCGTCGGCTGCGGCTCGTTTGCGTTGTCGCCGCTCGCCCCGGTCCAGGCATTCGGTGTGTTTACCGCGCTGGGCGTGCTGTTCTGCATGATGTGGTCGCTGACCGTCGTGCCCGCACAGCTGGCGCTGATCTCCGAATCGCGGTTCCTGGGACGCAAACGCGCGATCCCGGCCACAGCCGGCGTGGGATCGGTTTCCGGCTTTGCGAGCCTTGGCCGGATGGTTATCGCGTGGAGATGGGGCATCGTGGTGATCGGTGCCGCCCTCGTCGCAGTCGCCCCCCTCGGCGTGCGGCAGGTGGTCATCCAGGATAGCTGGATCAACGGCTTCGCCCCCGAGAGCGAGTTCTACCGCGCCACGCATCGGTTCAACGATCGCTTCCTCGGCACCCATGTGCTGCTGGTGCGGGTCGACACGGGGTACTACGAACACGAAGGACTGCTCGGTCCTGACGACTGGAAGGATTTCGAGCTGTCGCTGCCGGGCGACATCATCGACGATGAGACGCTGCTCGTCGGCAATCGCTTCAGCGCGAGCCTCGTCGACGCACCCGAGCCCCCGCCCGACGCGCCGCGCGGCGCAGGCCGGTCGACAACGTGGGTGTCTCGCATCGAAACCGTCGAGCGCCAGGGCGACCGGATCATCGCGACCACGCCGCGTCAGGACGGCACCCCGCGATTCCTGCTGGGTTCGCCGTCCCGCACGCCGCTGCGCTACCGCATCGAGTCGACCCGGCTGGCCGACCCTCGTTACCTGCGAATCCTCGATGAATTTGAGCGGTTCGTCGCCGGGCGTTCCCGCGACACGGTGGGCGACGCCCACGGCCCGGCGCGGTTCATCCAGACCACAGGCTTCATGGCCCTGGCGCAGAAGGAGGAGGAACGGCGCGTGCCGGACAATCCGATCCGGGCCTCGTGGCTGTGGGACCAGTACAAGCGAATCCGCGGCGACGCGCGCCTACGCCAGATCGTCGATGATCGCTTCGCGCAGGGGCTCGTCACGATCTACATGAAGGACGCCAACTTCGCGGATACAGCCCGGCTGATGTCGGCCATACGCGACTACGAGCGCCGCCACCTGACGCCCGCGGGCATCTCCCTGGCCTTCGGTGGCGACGTGGCCGTCAGCCAGACGCTCATCGACGCCATCGTCACGACCCAGGTGCGGTCCATCAGCGGGGCGCTGGTGGGCGTGCTGCTCCTGACGGTGCTGCTGGGCCGCTCGCTGGTATGGGGAATCGTCTGTGCGTTGCCCTGCGCAATGGCCGTACTGCTCAACTTTGCGATGATGGGGGCGACCGGCATGCCGCTCGGCGTCGCCACGAGCATGTTCACGGGCATGACGCTCGGCATGGGCGTTGACTACGCGATACACGTCATGGAGCGCTTCCGCGCCCTGCGGCGCGAGGGGGTGTCGCTGCACGACGCGGTGGTGGGCACGGTCGATTCGACAGGGCCGCCGGTGGCCATCGACGCCGTCGCGGTGGCCATGGGATTCGGCGTGATGATGCTGTCGCAGGTGCCGGCCAACGCGAGGCTCGGCGGGCTCGTGGTCGTGAGCCTGGGCACGTGCCTGTTTGCCACCCTGCTGCTGATGCCGGCGATCATGCGCATCGTCCGCCGACAGGCCTAGGCGCCAAGACAAGCGACCTAGGCCAGCGCTGAGGCAAGGGTACGGATCGCGGCGGCGCACAGCCCGGCCATCGCGGGAAGCGGCCGGTTCCGCCCGGACGACTCCGGATCTCCGATGCCGAAGACGCTCATCTGCTTCGTGCTGTTGAGGTAGGCCACCGCACCGAGCGCGACGAGAAACAGCGCGACGCCGGGGGCGGTCACCGCCAACTGGCCACGCATAAGCCCCAGCACGAACTCGCAGACCGGATTACCCAGCAGGAACCACGCGATCGCGGTCGTCAGGCGCCAGCCCCAGGTCCACCGCAGCAGCATGCCCGTGCCCGCGGTCATCATGAGCAGCGCGGGCCAGGCAGTCACCAGGCGCTCCGCCATCCGGCCGCTGACGCCGATGCGCACGGGACTCAGCAGCAGGACGACCACGACCACCAACCCCGCCATCAGAAACTGCATCGACGAGATCAGGACGATTCCCGCGGGCAGGCCGGCGACCGGCCGTGGGGCCGCGACCCCGGCGCGAGCCTGCGACGGCGCGGGTGACAGCGGCGCTGCCGGCCAAGCCCGCCGGGTGCGCGGGCGAGGCAGCACGATGTCGCGAATCGGATCCGCACCGGATCCCGGCGCGGCCGTATGCTCTCGCTGCGGGGCCGCAGGCGTTCTCTGCGGATGATCGAACGTGTGCGGCTGAGACATAGACGGCAGACCTCGTGAGCGTGGAATACTGGGGTGTCGACCTGTCGCCGGGCGACCTCGCGCCCCGCCCGTTGAACCGGTACCGCGCGCGGCGCGCGGAGCGCATCGTCCTACCCTACGATATCTTCTCGACGCACCCGCCCGCGCGCTTGCGGTGACCCGACGACGGAGGACCGATAACCGCCCAGGGATCGCCATCTGACGTTGCGGCGAGCCGAAAAAAAGGCGACCGGTCTCCGCCAAGCGGAAGCCGGTCGCGAAGGAGGCTGTCTATCGGTGCGGTGCGCGGATCAGCGGGCGCGGCGTCGCAGCGCCAGGCCACCCAGGGCCAGGAGTGCCAGTGACCCGGGCTCGGGCGTCGGGGTCTGGCGGATCTTGAACGAGACGTCGCCAGCCACCTCGAAGTGGAACTGGAGCGTCGTCGAGCCGCCGATGGCCACGCCGGTGCCGCTGTCGTTGAAGTTGTCCCACCAGATCGACCACGAGCCGTCGCCGTTGTCCATGGTCATCACGTTCAGGAACGCCGCGCTCGGCTGGGCGGTGACGTTGAAGATGCCGAGCGAGCCCTGGGTCGGGATGAGATCGATGTGGAAATCGGTCCAGAAGAAGCTCGAGTCGTTCAGAATGGCCTTGTTCGCGTTGATCGGCGTCAGTGGTGCGCTGCGGGCGTCCTCGTCCACGTCGATCATGTGGAGGAATTCGACGCTCATGTTGGGCGCGGTGACGAAGCGCTCGTCCATCCAGATGTTGGCGCCGGAGTAGCCCCAGTCGTCATCCTCGTCCCAGGAACCGTCCGGAATGTGCAGCGCATCGACCACGACCGGAATCTGATCCATCGACAGAATCGGCGCAGCGGCGGCCATCGAAACAGCGCCGACCGAAACGACCAGCGCGGCAAGCAGTCGTGACATGTTGTTTCCCCCTCCCCCAGGCGGCCACGAGGCGCCGCCCCCCTTGCGGCCGGGCCGCGGGTACACACGCGGCGCAGCCGGAACTTCCCATCCGTTGTAGGCATTTCCACGTGCCCGAGTCAACGCGATGGTCGTCGTAGCGGCGGTTATTAACGACCCGACGCCATCGCCACAGACGACACAGCCGGCACAGTCCGCGCGGCGGCGCGGTTCTCGGACGCTGCGCTTCAGCCTCCGCGGGATATCTTAGCTTTTTGCACGTCTCCCCCCCTGACAAACTGCCGTTGAGAACCCTGAGGATCGCCGGCCGAGGCGATCGACGGCCGGACCGCCGCCGCACCCCGGCGTGCCACCCGGCTCTGGACCCAGGCCAGCCCGAGGAGCGCATGACGACCGAACTGCTGACCGAACCGCAGGACGTGATGGAACAGGAGCAGGCTGCCCCGCAGTCGACCGACACCGCGGCGCCGCGCGAGGAAGCGTTCTTCCCCGCCGCGCTGGATACGCTGCAGGAAACCGGCGTGCCGGCGTCGCTGCTGACGGCGCTCGTCTACAAGTACCTGCTGTCACGCGGCGAGAGCACGGGGCGCGGGTGCGCCGGCGCGGTGTGCATGCCGCCCAAACCGGTCATCGAAACACTGACCGAGATGAAGAACAAACGTCACGCGGTGTACGCGGGCACATCGACGATGGGCGACTTCAACTACACGCTCACGGAAGAAGGCCGCGAGGTCGCTAAGCGATACATGACGGAGAGCATGTATGTCGGTCCCGCGCCGGTCACGCTCGAGGCGTACATCAAGTCCGTGGCCGCCCAGTCGATCACCACCGAGAAGCCGCGCCGCGAGCAGCTCGAAGCAGCCTTCAGCGACTTGCTGGTCAACGACAAGATGTTCGATCGGCTCGGCCCGGCGATCAACTCGGGCAAGGGCATGCTGCTGTTCGGCTTCCCCGGTAACGGCAAGACTTCGATCGCCGAGCGCATCACGCGGTGTTTCGGCTCGACTATCTGGATTCCCCAGGCCATCTTCGTCGAGGGGGCGATCGTGAAGTTCTTCGATCCGGAGGTACACGAGCCGGTCGAGCAGAAGGCCTCACTGCTGGCCGGCAAGGCAAGCGATCCGCGGTGGATCCGCATCAAGCGGCCCACCATCATCGTCGGCGGCGAGCTCACGATGTCAGCGCTGGAACTGTCCTACAATGACGTGTCGAAGATCAGCTCGCCGTCGCTCCAGCTCCGCAGCAACTGCGGCACGCTGGTCATCGACGACTTCGGCCGCCAGCGCATGAACCCGTCGGAGTTGCTCAATCGGTGGATCATCCCGCTGGAAAAGCGGTTCGACTACCTGACGCTTTCCAACGGCAAGAAGATCAAGGTTCCCTTCGATCAACTCATCATCTTCTCAACGAACCTCGAGCCCAAGGACCTTGTCGACGATGCCTTCCTGCGGCGCATCCCCTACAAGATCTGCGTGGAGGATCCAGCCGAGGCTGAGTTCCGCAGCATCATGGAGGTGATGGCGGACAAATTCGCCATCGCCTGGAATGAGGACGCGGTGAACTACCTGGTGGAGACGTACTACCGCGCGAAGAAGCGACCCTTCCGTGCCTGCCAGCCGCGCGACCTGCTGCTGCAGATCCTCAACACGGCTTCGTACCTCGGTATCGAGCCGAAGATGACGCGCGACTTGTTCGACAAGGCGGCGGACTGCTACTTCAGCGCTGTCGGCTGACCGGACGGCGGTTCAGGGCGGATCTTCGATCCACTGGGTGTAGGCCCGTGGCGCGTAGACGGCGGGTGCCCGCTTTGCGGCGGGCGTGGCCAGCGACATCGCCCAGGCGTAGCCGTTCAATTCGACCATGACGGTGTGCAGCACGCGCCGCTGCGGGTTCTCATGCAGCACGAACTCACACCGGCCGCCCAGCCCGCGCCAGCGCTGCACTCGAGCGGGCTGGGCGGCAGGCGGAGCGGCGTCCTCCGCACCGAGAATCGGGCCAATCGCGCCGGGCTCCAGCAGCGTCAGCTCGAGGTGGAGGTCGCGGCGGAAACGATCCAGCATGCGTTGCGTGGCGCGAAACGTCCCGCCGGTGTCGCTGACAATCCGCCGCCCCTTCAACTCGACGAAGCGATCGTCGTACGCCATGACACACAGAACGTGACGCGGGTCGCGCTGGAGCCAGTCCAGCAGCTTGTCGCCGTGCCCCTCCTCGTCGCTGTAGCTGTAGTTCGAATCGAGCATCACGATCCGTGTGACCCAGTCGGGAATCGTGTCGGCGGCGTTGATGAACCCGCTGATGAAGCTCCCGCCCCCGCTGTGCCCGGCGAGCTCGATGGATACGTCGTAGGCTGCGAAGTCCCGCCGGAGCGAATCCACCAGCGCGGCGATCGGACCGCTGCCCCCCTCCTGTTTACGCCGCCAGGTGGGCCAGCTCCTCCCGGCCGCTTCGACGTACGCGACGACTACTCTCGAGGAAGGGTCCAGCTCTCGAAGCAGCCTGGTCTGCGCGGCGATGTGCTGAATCTCGAAGTGCCAGTCCTCCCCCTCGCGGATCCGGCGGCCGGCGGTCCACTCGATCGTGTTGCCGTTGGGCAGGGCGTAGACCACGAGTCGGACCGACTTGTTCCGGTCGAACGCAGCCATCGGTGGCGCATTGATCACCACGCGGATGCCGGGGTCGAATGTGCCGGCGCGGAGGAGTTCCCCGAACGGGCCGCTCGGTGCGAACCCCGCAGGGAACGCGCCGTCGCCGGCCCCAGCCGCCGACATCATGCACAGGATGGCACAGGCGATCGACGCGATCGACATACGAAGGAACCCTGCGTCAAGCGGCGGAGCCTCCCGACGCCGGTCCCGATGCCGGCGCCGGCCTCAAGTGCGGATCGGTCCAAGACCGGCTTCCGACCACTCATGATAAACCGGCGGTCCCAGCCCGTCGAACGGCAGGAGCTCCAGAGCCCGGTGGCCGTCGAAATCGAGCACCCTCAGGTCGTCGGTCTCGTGAAGATCCCGGCAGACGATCTCGAAATGAACCCCGTACTTCTCACGGACCAGGTCGATCGGTACGGGCAACGCGATGAACTTGCGGATGCCCTTCCGCGCGAGCCGGTCGAGGAAGGCTTCGCTATCCAGCCCCTCGTGGCTCGTGAGGATCACCATCGGCCCCCCGCCGCTGAACAGTAGCGCCGCCTGCATGGCTGCCTCCTTCCAGACTACGGAGTGACCAGAGGGGCGCCAGTCGCCCCCCTTCCGAATTATAGACCGCTACCCGGCGGCCGGAGCCGGCTGCCGCGGTGGCAGAGCGCCCAGGACTCAGCGAACGAGCACGGATTGACCGGCCAGAAGCAGAGTACCCAGCACCACCACGGCCCCCACGAGCGAGATGAGCGTCCCGTGGACCGCCATTTCACGCAGGGTCAGCTCGCGGGTGGCGAACGCCATGGCGTTCGGCGGGGTGCTCACCGGCAGGCTCATGGCGAGCGAAGCGGCGAGGGCGACGCTCATGGCGCCGAGACGCGGATCGAGAAAGGCGATCGAACAGGCGATCGGCATCACAAGGTTGCTGGCAGCCGTGTGGCTCATGAAATTCGAGAGGGACACGGCCACCACCATGATCACCGCCATGAGCAGCGCCGTGGACAGCGCGCCGAACGGGATCAGCGCCACCAGGCACGTGGACAGCCCGGTCGCCTGCAGCGCCACGCCGAGCGTGAGCCCGCCCGCGACGAGGATCATCACGTCCCAGTCCATGGCCTTCAGGTCGCTGCGGTCGAGGATGTTGAAGGCGAAAAACACGGCGATGGGAAGCATCGCCACCACGGCCGACGGCAGCCCATGCAGCGGCTGCGTCAGCCAGAGCAGGATCGTCGCCACGAAGGTCAGTACGACAATGGCCAGCCCCGGGGTGACCTCCATGATTTCGGGAAGCTTCAGTTCGACCGGCTCGCGACCGGGGCGCAGCGACACAAGGAGGACGCCCCACAGAACCAGCACCAGGACGACGACCAGCGGCACACCGATGATCATCCAGCGAAGAAACGAAACCTCGTACTGCGGTCCCATGCTCGCGAGCATGCTGGCGGCGACCGCGTTCGGCGGTGTGCCGATGATGGTCCCCATGCCTCCGATATTGGCCGCGAACGGCACGGCCAGGGCCAGCGCCCGGCGCAGCCCGCTGCGGTTCTCGAACTGGGTCACCAGCGGCCGGGTGACCGCGAGCATCATGGCCGTCGTCGCGGTGTTCGACATGAACATCGAGAACAACGCGGTCGTCGCCAGTACCCCCAGCAGAAGCATGGAAGGCTGCCGTCCGAAGGGCGTGATGAAGGCCCGGGCGAGCCGCACATCGAACCCGTGCTTCGTGGCCCCCTGCGCCAGGACCAACCCGCCGAAAAAGAGCACGAGCACCGGACTCGCAACGGGATTGACGAACATCTCCCAACTGTCGGCCCCGGCCCGTTCGAGGTGCAACGGCCCGTCCGGGCTGCCGAGCAGGTACACGCAAAGCACCATGACGATGATCGACGTCGCGTATGCCGGAATGAGCTCGGTAATCCAGAGCGCAGCAGCTCCGGCGAAGATGACCAGGCAGGTGCGTGAGGCCGGGGTCAGCCCGGGGATCGGTAGCAGCCCGGCGGAGACGGCCAGCGCCACGCACAGCAGGGTCTTGCCCGCCGTAGCGAAGCTCAGGTTGATCACCACACGCTGGCGGGTGAAGCGGACGCGCAAAGGGGAGGGCATGCAGCAACCTACGGGGTCGCCGGTCGATCCGCCGAGGACAACCCGCGCGACGCCGCGTGTATTGTAACCCCACGGGGGGCCACGTCAGCAGCGGCGGGAGCCTGCGAGTCTGTCAACCAGGTGCCGACGGGGAGGGTGATTGCCCACCCTCCCCGCCGTCCTTTGCCGCCCGGAGTGTCGTCGGGATCAGGGACCCACACGTCCGACCCTTGAACCCTCCGAGCTGGGAGGAGTTTCAAAGCGACCCTCCCGCCTCCCTGCCCGGGGAGCGCGTCGCGCCGTCGGGATCAGCGGGCGACCCGAGACGCCGGCTCCCCGGACCGGGGGAGAGAGAATCACGCACGCCGAGGACTCAGCTCCGGCCGCCGTGGCCGCGGCTGACCCGCCGCGCGCCCCGCAGAGCCAGAAGCCCCGCGAGGCCAGCGAGCGGCAACCAACCCAGCATGCCGCAGGAGGACCGGGATCGACCGGCCGTCGCCTCGGCACCGTCCGCGGCGGCGGGCGCCTGCCCGATTGCACAGCCGCGCACGTCGATGGCCACTCCCCGCGGCGTATCCGGACACGCGTCGGTAGCGTTTGCCACGCCATCGCCGTCGGCGTCGCGCTGGGCGGCCGTGCATCCCGCGCTGTCTGCCGATTCACCGATCGGGGTCCCGGGGCATTCGTCAAAGCAGTCGCTGATGCCGTCGCCGTCGGGATCCAACTGGTCGCAGGAACATCCGCGTTCGTCGACCACGTCGCTCCAGGTGCCGGGACAGTCGTCGCGACCATCGGGCACGCCGTCGCCGTCGGTGTCCGGGCCGCGGCCGGCCTGCTCGTCGCGGCACTCACCGCGGATGACATGCTCACAGACGAACCCGCGGCAGGCGTCTTCGGTGCAGTCGTCGCCGTCGTCGCAGTGGATGCGCGCGGTGCAGGCCACGCAGGCGTCGCTGACCTCGCTGCACGGCTGTCCCTCGCACGGGGCATCGCCGCCGACGCACGCGTTGGCGACGCATCGCTCCGGCCCGTTGCAGAACAGGCCGTCGTCGCAGTCGTCATCCGATACGCAGGGCAGGCAAGCGTCCCCCGCCTCGTCGCAGCGCCCCGCCGGGCAGGGGCCGGTGCCACTCACGCACTGGCCGGAAGCGCAGTGCTCCACGCCGTTGCAGAACAGCCCGTCGTCGCAATGCTGATCCAAGGTGCACGCGACGCAGCCCTGGGTGGCTTCGCTGCAGTGCGTTCCCTCGCCGCAGGGATCCTCGCCAGGGATGCATCGCCCGGCTGCGCAAGTCTCGAAGCCATTGCAGACCTGACCGTCGTTACAGTCGGCCGTGTGGCGACACTCGTAGCACAGGTCGAGCGATTCGTCGCAGGCGAGCCCCTGCGCGAGGCATGGATTCGCACCGGGCAGGCAGCTCCCGTTCTGGCAGCGCTCGACACCGTTGCAGTAGTTCCCATCCGAGCAGTCGCCGTCGTCGTTGCAGGTACACCGGTCGCCGGCTTCGTCACAGTCCAGCCCCATCGATTCGCAGGGACTGCCGACGCTGTAGCACTCGTTCTCAAGGCAGACCTCGCCGCCGTTGCAGAACAAGCCGTCGGTGCAGTGGGCATTGATGACGCAGTCCACGCACTCGCGGAACGATTCGACGCAGTACTGTCCACCCGCGGTGCAGGGGTCGCCGTCGTGCACGCAGAAGCCGCCGGCGCAGCGGTCCACGCCGTTGCAGTAGAGCCCGTCGGCGCAGTCTCCGTCGTCGTCACATCGGCACGCGTCCGCAGCAGGATCGCACACGAGCCCCAGTGGCGTGCACGGGTCCCCCGTGGTGCGGCACTCGCCGGCGACACAGGCCTCGACACCGCTGCAGAAGCGGCCGTCATTGCAGTGCGAACTGGCCAGGCACTCGACGCAACCATCAGCCTCCTCCGAGCAGAACAGATCCGCCGCGACACACGGATCCCCTGCCGACACGCAGACACCGGCCATGCACCGATCGAGGCCGGTGCAGAACAGGCCGTCGGCGCAGTCTCCGTCGTCGTCGCAGACGCAGGTCTCGAGCCCCTCGTCGCAGACCCAGCCCGGGCCGCACGGAGGTCCGGTGGTCCGACATTCGTGGTTGACGCAGTTTTCCACGCCGGTGCAGTACAGGTCGTCGACGCAGTCCGCCGTGCTCAGGCACTGCACGCACCGGTCGAGTCCCTCGTGGCACTCCATCCCCAACGCCGCGCATGGCGGGTCACCGGCGACGCACGCACCGCCGACGCATCGCTCCACACCGTTGCAGAAGTCGGCGTCGATGCAGTTCGAGTCCACCACGCAGTCGAGGCAGGCGTCGTTGATTTCGTCGCAGAACTGCCCATCTGCGCAGGGGGAGCCGCCGGGACGACAGGCATTATTCACGCATTGCATGGGGCCTGCACAGAACGATGTCGGGGGGCAATCCGAATCGGTCAGGCACTCGCACTCGTCGGGCACCTGATTGGCGTTGAGGTCCGAACTCGTGCCCTCGACGAGGTCGCACTCGTCAGGAACGCCGTTGACGTTGCAGTCGAGCGCCGGGTTGAGTGCGATGTCACACGCGTCGGGCAGTTGGTTCTCGTCGCAGTCAGGCTCGCAGGCATCGTGGACCGCGTTTGAATTGCAGTCGCAGTGCGTGTCGACCTCGGTCTCACGGAGCCCGGGGTGAAAGTCGCTGCAGACGGGATTGCCGGTCGAGAGCGTGTCGCCGATCCGGCTCACCCAGGGGCGCGGCATGGTCCGCGCGTCGAGCAGGACGGGTGCGATGCCGGCCAGGCCGGTGTCGAGCTCGCGCACCACGCTCGGCGCGTCGGCTCGCGTGAACCGGAACCGAGGCTGAATGGGCAGCAGCGAGGTGTAGGTGCCGCCGTTGCAATGCGCCTTCGTGGCCCAGAGCGTGCCCCACGGCGGATCGTTGGTCGTGTCGGCGTCGAAGTAGGTGGCCGAGAGGTCTACGGAGAGATTCCAGGCCTGAATGTCGCCGTTCTGGTAGCTCACAATCACGGGCTGGATCGATTCCAGCCGCAGCGCGAGCGGCCGGATCGCAGTGGACCGCGTTTCGGCGCCCGGAGCCTCGCAGGCGGCGAAGGGATCCTGCGGCCGGTAGATCAGGGTATCAGCCTCGCCGAAGAACCCGTGCGACGTAACGCCCAGCGGCGCACCGCGGAGGCATACCGCCCCGGACCACGCCAGCGAACCGGGCCCGAAGAAACCCGGTGGAAGCGGCGGCGAACCGGCCACACCGAACTGATGGCACATCGCCTCGTGAGGATCAGAAACCCACGTGTCCACGTGGTAAGGCCGATCCTCGCACTGGACGCTCCGCCCGTCCTCCGGGCAATCAAGCTTCACGCCGATGGCATGCGCGAAGATGTCTCCACCCGGCTCGACGATGATGTCCTCAGCGACCTGGGTGGCGCAGGCCTTGCCGACCCCGTAGAAACGGCCGCCTTGCGCGCGGCAGAAGTCTTCGCTGAGATGGCGGCATGCCCCCTCCTGCTCGCAGCAGGCCCCGCCCTGACCCGGCTCGATCTCGATGTCGAAACCCTCAAACTGGCTGCGGCCATTGCGAAGGTAGAGGTAGCCGGCGCGGGCGTGGATGGAGTGGCCGCCGTGGCCGCGGAACTCGCCGAACTGCGGGAGCATCGCCTGTCCGGCCCCGTTGCCGATCGTGGCAAGCGAGGTGCTGAACACAACCGAGCCTACCTGGTCGCAGCACGTCACCGCCTCGATCACGATCTCGCTGACGAGGATGATCCGATTGCCGGAGTAGCTGTTGCCAACGCCGGTGTGGCCGGGGTTCCAGAAGCCGCCGGGCTGGTCGTAAGCGGAGATGGCATAGCTATCGAGAAACGGCGTGGGGTACCCACCGGGGTTCGCGAGCCAGTTGCTCAGGGCCTGGGACGGGTAGCTGTGGACCAGCCAGAGCTCGCCGGCATCGTTGAGGGCATGGAATTGCACCCCGAGGACCCGCACCGATTGGGGCCAACGGAGCACGTCGAGGTACATGATCATGTTCTTGACGCGGTTCTCCACGTAGGCGCCCGTGTCCTCGTAGGTTCCGTCCATCAGCTCCAGCACGATCCCGAGGCGTGCCGTCTGACCCAGCCCCAGGGTGACGCCGCGGAGGTCTTCTTGCGTTGGTTCGCCTCCCTGCCAGGTGTCGAGGTTCACAATCGAGAGCCAGGCTCCCTCCACGGGTGGCGTGGCGGCGACAAGGCAGGAGACGGCGACAACTCCACAAATCGCGTGCGAGAAGCCGCGGCGGGCATGTGATCTCATCATGATCTCTCTCCGTTCGGGGCACAGCGGGGGCTGTCACCCCAAGGTTTCCCTATGGGTAGGTGCGCGACCCGCGGCTGTTCTTACGCGCGAATCCGAACCATCCCGCCGTCGGCGTGCAGCCCCCCGGCCGGCCAAAGGCCCTGCATCGCGGCCGGATCCCGCGCGGGATGGGCGCAGCAGCACCATCACCGCAGCCGTGGCCGCGATGAGGCGGAAGCCGGCCGCCGAGGCGGGTCAGCTATGTATAACTGAGAGTACGGGTGGTCAGAATCTTGCCATGACAGAGACTCCTCGAGGGGAACCAGGGTCGTCCAGACACCGGCCATCGCACCTCGGGCTGCGGGGGTCTTCGACGAGACCGCCCGTCGCGCGGGATGAGAACTGACCGGCCACGAGGCGACTGGTCGCACCGCGAGAAGCCGGAAGAAGGGGACAGCGAATCGGCGAGAATGATGCGAAAGATAAGGAAAAGAGCGTATCGAACGGAACCGCCGAAACCCACGCCCGAGCCTCCGGCACGGTCGTCGCGCAACCGAGCCGCATGGTCTGATAACGCTAGCACGCGACGAGTGGGAAGGCAAATAGTATTCCGGGATTATCGCAGGATGCTCCAAACACCTCAGTCGGACCGCACCTGAACGCCCGCAAATGGGGGGTTGGCTGCCGCCCACGACTTGCCAATCGGGAGGAGCGGTCGCGTGCTGGACAGGCGCGGCGGCGGCGATAGGCTCCGCCCATGAGCCGGACCCGATTCGCCATCGCTGCGCTGCTGTTGGCGAACCTCCTGCTCGGGCTGCACGCCGCGGACCAGCACTCCCCTACCTTTGACGAACCCGCCCACCTCGCGGCGGGAGTCACCAACCTCCGGACAGGCGACTTCAGGCTCCTTCCCCAATCCCCCCCGCTGCCGCACTACCTGGCGGCGCTGCCGGTCTTGGCGAGGGGGATCGAGCTCCCCGGTTTCGATCTGCCGGAGTGGCGGGAGTCCGACGGTTACGGGTACGGCGTGTTGCTGCTGCACGGTCAGCCGGATCATTGGGAAGTCCTCATCCGATCGCGTACCGCCATGGCCGTCCTGATGCCGGTCCTCGGCGTGCTTGTCTGGTGGTGGTCGAACAAGCTGTGGGGACGGGCGGCGGGGCTCGTCTCGCTGGGTGTGTTCTCCTTTTCGCCCACCATGCTGGCGCATGGACCACTGGTCGCGGCGGACTTCGTCACGGCACTGGCGTTTCTGCTGGTCGTCACCACGTGGTGGCGGCTGCTCCGCCGCGTGTCCTTGGCGACCGTCGCGGCGAGTGCCGGATCGCTTGCGCTGCTGGCCGTGTCGAAATTCTCCGCGGTGCTGGCAACCCCGATGCTGGTCGCGCTCGCCGCGATCGCCCTGTGGCGACGCGAACCGGTCACGCTGGTCCTGCCGGCCCGCCCGCCGATCGAACTCCGCGCGCTGACACACCGTCTCGCCGCATGGGCTGGGGCTGCTGTCGTGCAGGTGCTGCTGGTCGGCGCGGTCATCTGGGTGTGCTACGGAATGCGGTACACGATGACCCCGGCCGACTCCGCCGGACAGGTGCTTTACCCGACGGCTAGCACCGCCCTGCCGCCCGACCAGGCGTGGGATCACCTGCTCAACCGGACGGGTTGGAAGGGGACCATCATCTCCGCGGCGCGCGACCTGCGGCTGCTGCCGGAGGCGTGGCTGTACGGGCTGACGTACACGCTGGACGCGACGCGCTACCACGCTGCGTTTTTCCTCGGTGAGTATCGGCTGGAAGGCTGGTGGTACTTCCTTCCGCTGATCTTCCTCATGAAGACACCCCTGCCGCTGCTGGCGATCCTGGGGCTCGCCGCACGACCGGGGCGAGCGACCCACGGCGAATCAGCCGAGGCCTCTCGTCCCGCACCGTCGCGCGACGGCGTGACCTCCGCGCCGCTGTGGGTACTCCTCGTCGGCTACCTGCTGCCGGCGATGGCCGCGGGGCTGAGCATCGGCCATCGGCATCTGCTGCCGGTGCTCCCGGTGCTGTACATCTTCGCGGGCAGAGCGGCGGTCGGACGGGGCTGGCGGTGGCTCAGCTCCGGCCGCCTGTCGGCGGCGCTGGTCGCGCTCAGCGCCGCAGCCTCGCTCAGCATCCACCCCCACTATCTTTCGTTCTTCAACACGGCCGCGGGCGGTCCGGATGACGCCTACCGGCTGGTCGTCGACAGTTCGCTCGACTGGGGTCAGGACCTGCCCGCGCTGCGCTCGACGCTGGACGAGATGGGGTTCCCGCCGGACCTGACGCACACCGAGGCCATGCCGTCTGCCGTGTACCTCGCGTACTTCGGGACAGCGCTGCCGCCGTTCTGGGGCCTCAACGCGCGCATGCTGCCAAGCACCCTGACGTGGGGACCTCAGGAGCAGCGACCGCTCACCCCGGGTGTGTACAGCATCAGCGCAACGTTGCTGCAACAGATCACGACGCTGCGCGTGACGGCCTGGACGGCGGCGACCGAGGCTGTGTACCGCGAGCTCGTGTCCACCGTCGCCCGCAGCCCCGACCTGCTTTCGGACGGCGACTGGACGCTCTTTGACGAGTTGCGATTCGCGCGGCTCTGCGCGGTGCTACGCCAGCGCGAGCCTGACCGGCGCGCGGGATTCTCGATCCTCGTCTACCGCGTGGATGTGGAAGAACTCGCACGCGGCGTCGGCGGCGAGCCGCCCGTCGGAGCCGACGAAGCGGACGACGAGTTGCTGCGGTTAGCCGAGCGCAGCTACGCCCTGCGCAGCCCGCGCGCCGCTGCCGGTTTCTTTCTGCACTACCTCGGGCGAACCGCCGAGGAGCCCACCCCGCGACGGCGCAGCGCAGTCGTGAAGTGCGCAGCGTCGTTCGCCGGCACGGGGCTCCAGGAGTCAGCGATCGCGCTGCTGCGCCAGGAGCTGGAGAGAACTGACGACGACCCGGCGATGTATCACGCGCTGGCCTGGCTGCTGGCGACTTCGCCGCAGGACGGGCTCCGCGACGGACCAGCGGCCGTTCGACACGCTGAGCGAGCGCTGGACCTCGCCGGCTCGCCCGACGCCGCGATCATGGACGCCCTTGCCGCAGCCTATGCGGAGACGGGCGACTTCGTCCGCGCCCAGGAGGCGGCCAGCCGTGCGCTCGCCGCGGCGACCCTCGCCGGCGACCAGGCGCAGGCCGCCGACATCGCTGCCCGAATAAGCCTGTACGCGGCGGGCCGGCCCTATCGCGAACCCCAGGCGCCCTTCTGGTCGCCGTGAGCGGCGCTGCCGGTTTGCCAATCAGCCGCTGCGCCATTACCGTAAGTGCGGGTATCCAGCGCGTTCCACCGCCTCGAGGTAATTCGATGAGCATCGCGTCCGAAACGTCATTCGCCCGCATTGTCGAGACCGACCCGGAGATCATGCCGTTCATGGAGGCCGAGGTCCGCCGGCAGCGCGAGACGCTCGAGATGATCGCCTCCGAGAACCACGTCTCGCAGGCTGTTCTGGAGGCGCTGGGCTCGGTCTTCACCAACAAGTACGCGGAAGGGTATCCCGGCAAGCGGTACTACGGCGGCTGTGCCAACATGGACGGCGTCGAGGACCTCGCCCGCAACCGGGCGAAGCGCCTGTTCGGCGCCGATCACGCCAACGTCCAGCCACACTCGGGAAGCCAGGCGAACGCCGCGGTCTATCTCGCGTGCCTGTCGCCGGGCGACACGATTCTCTCACTCGACCTGGCGCACGGCGGGCACCTGTCGCACGGGCTGAAGGTCAACATGAGCGGCCTGCTCTACCGGATCGTTTCTTACGGCGTCGATCGGACGAGCGAGCAGCTCGACTTTGCCGTGATCCGATCCCTGGCGCGCGAGCACCGACCCAAGCTCATCATCTCCGGCGCGTCGGCCTATCCGCGGACGCTTGACTTCGACACCTTCAGCGAGATCGCCGCGGAGGTCGGTGCGCTGCACATGGCCGACATCGCCCACATCGCCGGGATGGTCGCGGTCGGGTTGCATCCCAGCCCGGTGCCTACCGCCGCGTTCGTGACGACGACCACGCACAAGACGCTGCGCGGTCCGCGCGGGGGGATGATTCTCTGCAAGGAGGAGTGGGCCAGGAAGATAGACTCCCGCATTTTCCCCGGCACGCAGGGTGGGCCGCTGATGCACTGCATCGCAGCCAAGGCGGTCGCCTTCGCCGAGGCGCTCCGCCCCGAGTTCGCGGTGTACCAGAAGCAGATCCTCACCAACGCCCGGGCGCTGGCCGAAGCGCTGACCGCCAAGGGTAACCGGCTCGTCTCCGGCGGGACGGACAATCACCTGATGCTGCTCGATCTGCGACCGGCCTATCCCGACGTGACCGGCCAGCAGGCGGAGGACTGGCTCGGCGAGGCGGGCATCATTGTGAACAAGAACATGATTCCGTTCGATGAACGTCCCGCGACGCAGACCAGCGGCCTGCGGATCGGCACGCCCGCCCTCACGACGCGGGGCCTCGGCGAACCGCAGATGCGGACCATCGCGGAGATCATCGATCGTGTCCTGCGGGGCAAGGGAGAGAAGGCAACTGTGGAGCGCGCGCGGGGCGAAGTCCGCGAGCTGTGCGAGCAGTTCCCGCTGTGACGCGCTACGCCTGGTTTGGCCGCACGCGGTGGCCGCGACGGCTGCTTCTCGCAGCCGCCTGCGCGCTGATGACGGGATGCGGCCCGGCCGGCTCGCTGCACATCGTGCCGCTCGGAAATCGCCGCCTGCCGCCCACGGGGCCACTCGTGCGCGAGGTGAGACCCGATGCGGCCTGGTGGTGGCTGGACGACGACGGCAACCTTCGCGTGGCCCTGCGCGAGACGAGGGCCTCGCTGCTCGGCAAGCCCTACGGCGGCGAGTTCTATGCATCCCTGCAACTCGCCGAACCGCCGGCCGGATCGGCGCGGACCTACCGCGTCGGCCGCGAGACGATGCGGCATCGTGAACGGCTCGGGTTTGTTCAATTGCGTTCCGCGTCGTTCGCCGGGCTTGTGACGGTTTCACGGCCAGATGCCCGCCGCTTGTATGTGCGTCTGCGGCTCGAGGCCCGGCAGCAGGCCTACTGGGTATTCACAGGCTGGGGGAGCGATTCCAACGTCCTGTGGGCCGGCGAGTTCACCGCATTCCCCGGCCGCGAGTCGGGCGAAGCAGTCTGGAGCCGCACCGAAGAGGGCAAGCTGGCCCGCGATGCGAACAACCCGGTCCCGTCGGAGCCGACTCCGACCGCCCGGCCCTGAACACCGCGCAGTCCGCGAGAGGGAAAGGCGACCGATCGATGAGCACTGAAACCGGCCATTCGGGCCCATCGCGATGCACGCGCCGCATGGCCGTCGCACTGCTCGCTCTGACGATCGCCACGTGGCCGCGGGAATCGTCCGCACAGGATCCGCCGCCGCCACCCCCCGCGGCACCCGCCGAGGGCCGCGGGCAGCTCGAACCCACTTTCACCGCCCACACGCTCGCCGAGGCCCGAACCCTCTCGCGGTCAACCGGCCGAAGCGTCATGGTCTACATCAGCGAGGACGATAACGCGCAGTGCGCAAGCTACGCCGAATACACCTGGTCCGACGAGTCCACCCGCCGGTGGATCGCCGACCACATGATCCCCGTGGAGATCCGCCTCGGAGCGGACGCCGAAGCAGCCCGACGCCTGGGGATCTCCGGCGCACCGACCATCGTGGTCATCTCGCCGACGGGAGCGGTGTCTCAGCCGATCGTCGGCTTCCGTAGTGCGGCGTCGCTTATTCCGCTGTTGCAGGCCCGCCTCGTCGATCCGGTCAAGGCAGCGCGCGACGCCACGGAACGCAGCGCGGGCGAGCCGGGCTCGCGCCTTGCCCTCGCCAAGGCGCTCGTCGATGCGGGCGCCTTCGATGAGGCCCTGCGCGAGTATCTCCAGTTGATCGACGGCGGCTTTGGGGCTCAGCACGGCGACGTGGGGCCTCGGCTGCTGGCGGTGCAACAGATCGGCCCGCTGCTGAAGGCCCATCCGCCGACCAGGCCAGCGCTGGTTCAGCGACGCGATGCGCTGCGAACTTCGGTCGCCGCCGGCGAGGCCAGCGCGACCGAGGCCTCGCTATATGCCGGACTCAACACGCAGCTTGGCGCGGTCGACGACACCGTCGAGCTGTACACCACGCTGCGATCGCAAGCTTCGGATGCGGTGGGCACGCGGCTTCTGCGCGATGGGCTGGTGGACTCGCTGATCGCGGCCCGTCGCTACGAACAGGCCATGACGATCATCGATCCAATCCGCCACTTCGAGTTTGCGCTCGAGGTCCACAAGTCAGACGAGCGGCGCGGTGCGGGCGACGAGCGTTTTCGCACCTTCCATCGCGACGGATTCGTCAGCCGGGCGATGCGATACTACGAGATTCTCCTGGGGGCGGGACGAGAGGAAGCGGCGGCGGCCATCGCGAATCAGGTCTCAGAGCTTCATCCCACCGCGAGCACGCACACGGCGCTTGCGGAGGCGGCGCTGCGCACTGGCCGGGCCCCGGCGGCGGCGCTCGACCACGTCCGACGTGCCCTGTCGCTCTCCGGTGAGGGCCCAGCCTATGCGACGCTGCGGGCGGCGGTGTCGGCGATGCAGGCCGCAGGGCAGCCGAAGGAAGCGGCTGCGCTGGTGCAGCGATACGCCGACCGGCTGGACGACATACAACAGGCGGACGCCTTGCGGGCGATGCTCGACGCGCCGGCGGCTGCCGCGCCGAAGCCGTAGATCACGCCGTACGGCAGAGCCCCCTACCTCCGCTGCGCCGCGACGACGCCTGCCACCAGTCGGATGGCCTGGAAGCGGCTGCGCGAGCCCTCGCGTAACCGCTCCGGCGGGATCGGCAATTCCGCGAGGCAATTCGGCGGGGCCGAGATCGGTGCGCCGCCCAGAGGCGCGCCGGCGCTCCTCAGGAAGTCCGCAAGGCTTGTCCAATCGGGAAACAAGTGGTCCGGCGCAAGTTCCGCCGGAGCGACGGGGTGGCTCTGCTGTGGACCGTACTTGCCCTGCGTGAGCAGGAGCGTTCGGCCCTCGCCGGGCTTAAGCAACGCCCTGACCGGGCGAATGTCCAGGTCGTATCGATCCCCGATCATGGCGAACCGCATCGGCGCCGCCTGCCAACGGGCGCGCTCAACCACCATGGCCTCGGCCAGCCCACTCGCCGGTCGATCGGGACGAGAGTGCATCGCGTGAAGGCATCGGGCGAAGAACGACGGCGTCTTTCGTGACCATTGCGTCAGAACCCAGCGGAACAGCCACATCTCGCCTAGGTCGGCATCGGGAGCGCATCGCCCGCGCACGCAATCGTCGAGCTTCTCATCCAGCGCCTCGTCGAGCGCGGCCCGACCCTCCACTGCTCCCGCCTGCTCCGTGATCAGCACGCGCTCGCTGAGCCGGGCCAGCAGCCCGAGGCGCTGCACCTTCGCCAACTGCGTCTCGACCAGACCATGAGTGATGATGACGCAGCGAGCGCCGCGCGCTTCGAGGCCATCAAACAGTTCGTCGAAGTCTCGCAGGGGCAGCCCGCGCTCGATCGCCGAATAGCGGGCAGCCCACGCCTGCAACTCCTCCGCTTCGGCGAGGTGTCGCGTCCGCTCGGCCAGATCGCGCAGCCGCTGGGACCTCGCGATGGTGGCCCGAAGCTCCAATTCGGCCAGCAGGCAATCTGCAGGGTCACCGTGACGCGAGGACCGCTCGCGATCGGCCAACTCCGACATGGTCTCAATCAGCGATCGTCGGCGCGACTCCGGCAGCCGGGCCGACTCTCCGCCGAAGGGCAGGTTGCCGAAGAGCAGCCCAACCAGCGCAAGGAGGTGCGGATGTCCTCGGCGGTGGACGGGGTTGGCGAGGCCGAGGCGCTCCATCGCGTTGCCCCAGGCGCGGACGCGCTCGTAGAGGCCGAAGGACTCAGCCACCTGCAGCCCGAGGTCGCCTTCAGCCAGGAAACGCCTCACGATCGACTCGTAGGCGTCGGCCTCGAACTCGATGAGGGTGTTGTCGAGGTCGAAGGCTACGAAGGTGCCCGCCAGGTCGCGCGTCATGGGCGGATCCGGCCGCCGCGGCGTGATTCCCGACCCCGGGAATCAGGGCTCCCGCCGGGCTGCGCGCAGCGCGTTGTATGGGCAGAGCCCGCGAGAGCCGGGGGCATCAGGCTTCCGCCCCGATGAGGCGTCGGATGTCCGCCACGACCGCCGAACACTGGGCCCGCAGTTCCGCCTTGCGGTGAACCAGCGAGGCGCGATCGGGATGGCCGCCAAACAGCTGCACGTGGAAGCGCAGCGCGTTGGACGTGCCCGAGGGGCGAATCGTCAGGTGCGACTGCTTCGCGTCGTCAAAGAAGAAGCGGTAGCCCTCGTCGGGGAAGCCGGGGAAGTTGAGCGCGTCGTACTTGCCGGTGCGGTAGACCGTCGCCGCCTTCACGGGGAGCCCGCCGAGGGTGACGCCGCGCTGGTGATAGTTGGCGAACAGGTCTTCGGCCCGGTCTAGGATGCCGCGCTTCTTGGTGTAGCCGGCGAGCCCCTCGTATTCGCCGTCGATGGGATCGGGCTCGTAGAACGTCACGTAAAGGCCGATGTCCGGATCGAGGTAGAGCTTCTCGTCGCACAGGTCGATCAGGTTCGTGCCCATGTCCTTCGCGTACTGCGCCAGTTCGGCGACGAGCACCGCTGCGAAGGTGCCGTCCTTGTCGCGGACGTGGCCGCCGGCCCCAAGGGAGCGCTCGTCCGGCGGGAGCCCGCCAAGCAGCGAGAAGCCGTTGCTCTGTTCGAGGGCCCCGACGTTGAAGCATCGCTCGCGGCTTTCCATCCCCTCCCACGAGTGGATGGTCCGGTTGCATACCTTGTCCGCGGGATCGCGCCGGCCATCCTCGTAGCGCGGCAGGCGCCCGCCCTCGCTGAGGCCGTCGGTATCTTTGCCAACGTGCAGATCCCAGACGCAGCGCGTCGCAGCGGCGAGCTGGGCAAACCCGACCCATGTCTTGATGACGCCCACGCCATACTTCAGAGCCACCCGCGAGAGCAGGTCCGTCGTCGTGTGCGAAAACACGATAAACTTCTTTGCCGCGTCACGCACGGCGCCGTGCTTCTCGACGTCGTAGTTGAACGCGTACCAGAGAATCAGAGACCAGCAGTCGTCCGCGGAGAGGAGCGAGTAGTCCTGCTCCGCCCCGGTCGCCGGATGCCGGTAGGCGGGGCGCTGCGCAGCCGGCACTTTGACGATCACGCCGCAGCGATCCGCATCCGGATCCGTGCCGACGAGCAGATCCACGCCATCCCACGCGGTGGGGTACTCCTCCTTGAACGCCTTGACGGCGACGTCAGCCGCGCGCCAGTCGCCGGGATCGGGCTGCTGTTCGCGTCCGGGGTCGCTGCAGAAGGCGGGGAAGGTCCCGTCGAGCGGATCGAGCTTCATGATCCGCTTGACATCCTTGAAGCCCACCTCGGCCAGCAGCCGGGGCACCGCCTTCCTTCCAGAGCCGTTGAACGCAGAGAACCCGATGGATAGCGGCCGCCGGGGGGATGCGATCATCTCCGGTCGAAGCAGGAACTCCTTGACGTGGTTGATGTGCATCGTGTGCAGGTCGATGATCTGGTCTTCGCGCCCGGCGTAAACGCCGGCCGCCTCGGGCAGCGGATCGGCCAGGGGCAGGCCCGCGTTCTCGCCCGAGGTGATCTTGCGCGGCGACCTCGCCGCGACTCCACCCAGGAACCAGAGTCGTTCTTTCGGCGCATCGGCAAATGCCACGGTGCGGATGTCGCTGAAGCTGACCTTGGTGATGAACTCTTCGTAGAGCTTCTTGCGCTCGGCCGGGTCGAACTGCGAGCCGTTCATGCACGAGAGCTTGTAGCCGTTGTATCGCAGGTCGTTGTGGCTGGCCGAGATAAACACGCCCACGTCCGCCTTCAGCGTGGGCACGGCGTAGGTCACGCTCGGATAGAGGCAGGCCTCGTCGAACAGGAAGACCGTGTAGTCGTAGGCCAGGAAAAGCGACGCGATCAGGCGAGCGAAATCGCCCCCGCGCACGCGGCTGTCGAACCCGATGACGATCCGGCGAAGCGGCGGCTTGCGCTGGCGGCCGAATTGCGCGACACCTGCCGAGGTGAGCTGCAGGACCACGTCGTTGATGGTGTTGGGGCCCTTGATGATCGGGGCGTGCAGTCCTTCCTTCTTGAGGCGGAGAATCACGTCGCGGTCGGGGCCCATCTTCTCGCGGATGCCGCCGGTGCCGAACGCGACTTCGCGGGAAAAGGCGTTGGTCAGTGCGGTCCACTGCTTGTCGCGAATGGCATTGCGCAGCCCGTCGCGAAGGTTGGGCGAAATGCGGTCCAGTTCGGCTGCCGTGAGCCATTTGCGCAGATTCGGCATGGTCTTTGCGACGGCATCGTCGTAGTAGGTGCCTGCGATGCGGCCCTGATCGCGTTCCTGGTTGAGGTAGGCTGAGATGCCGGCTTCGGCCTGCTGGAGCAGTGTCTGGTCGTCCGTGACGGGCATGGTGTTCAATCCCCGTGCGAGCATGGTTCCGCCGGTGGGCGGCCCCACGCGCGCGGGGCGTCCATGGCGCCGACAACGGTAGTAGAGCGTCGGAATCGGGTCAACCGCGGGGCGCACCGGGCTTTCCCGCGCGGCCTTCCCTGTGGTATCTTCGTGGCCGAGCGGGCGATTAGCTCAATTGGCCAGAGCGCTACCCTTACAAGGTAGAGGTCGCAGGTTCGAGCCCTGCATCGCCCATTCTCACCGCCCTATCGCAGTCGCAGGGCGGCCGCGGCAGTCGTCAGTTCCTGCCAGATGGCGTCGAGCGAATCCGGGATCACCCGAACCTGACCGAGCACGGGCATGAAATTGGTATCCCCGTTCCACCGGGGCACGATGTGGGCGTGCAGGTGGCCGGGCAGGCCGGCGCCCGCGCAGCGGCCGAGGTTGTAGCCGATGTTGAATCCGTGCGGCGTCAGCACGGTGCGCAGCAGGGCGACTCCGTCGCGGAGCAGGGCGCTCATCTCCGTCAGCTCGTCGACAGAGAGTTCGCCGAAGTCGCCCTTGTGCGCCGCGTGGCAGATCAGCAGGTGGCCGTTGGTGTAGGGAAAGCGATTGAGGCAGGCGAAGGCGGTCTTCCCACGCCAGACGACGTGATGGGCCGCGTCCGCATCCGGCGCCGCCCAGTATCGGCAGAGAAAGCAGCCGCCGTCGGGCTCCTCCTCGCGAAGCGAGCGGATGTACTCCATCCGCCAGGGAGCCCAGAGGTTGGTGTTGAACTCGGCCATGCCGTGCGGCTCCGGGGCCGTTCCGCCCTCCGACCGGCACCTATGATAGATCGGGGGTCGGTGGCCGCAAGGCGACGGGCCATGCGCCGTCGCCGCACGCCCATCCGGCGCCGGGTCCGACGCGGGATGATCGGACGTACACCCCCTGCCGCGCCGATTACGGGCCCTGCTCACCAGCCGCCCGCCGCGTGTCGATAAGCGAACAGCGGACGCGCCGCCGCAAGGGGCTGCGTCGGTTGCTGGGTGCATTCGGCAGTGCTAGAATCCCGTGCGATCCGGCCGATAATCACGGGGTTTGTGCCGACACCGGATCACCCGCCGCGCTGAGAGTGCGAATCGCCCACTGCCGGACCGGACCGAGTCGGCGGCGACCGTCGAGAACCGTCAGTGTGCAACCGCGGCCGGGCGGACAACCGCCGGCCGCCAGAGGAGTGCGCCGAAGATGTTCGAACGATTTACCGACCGCGCTCGAAAGGTCATGGCCCTCGCCAACCAGGAGGCGCAACGGTTCAACCACGAGTACATTGGCACCGAGCACATCCTCCTCGGCCTGGTCAAGGAAGGCTCGGGCGTCGGCGCCAACGTCCTCAAGAACCTCGACGTCGACCTGCGCAAGGTCCGCATGGAGGTCGAGAAGCTGGTCAAGAGCGGCCCCGAAATGGTCGCCATGGGCAAGCTTCCCCAGACACCGCGGGCCAAGAAGGTCATCGAGTACGCCATCGAAGAGGCGCGTAATCTCAATCACAACTACGTCGGCACCGAACACCTCCTGCTCGGTCTGCTCCGTGAGCAGGACGGCGTCGCCGCCCAGGTGCTGATGAATCTCACGTTGAAGCTCGAAGAGGTGCGGGAGGAAGTGCTCAACCTCCTGGGGGCCAACATGGAAAGCGAAGAAGCCGCATCGAGCGGACCGGCCGGCGAGCAGAAGAAGCGGGCGAACAGCAAGACGCCGGCACTCGATTCGTTCGGGCGCGACCTGACCGAGGTGGCCCGCACGGGCAAGCTTGATCCGGTCATCGGGCGCACCAACGAGATCGAGCGCATCATCCAGATTCTCTGCCGTCGGCAGAAGAACAACCCGGTGCTCCTCGGCGAGGCGGGCGTGGGCAAGACGGCGATC